>CAZZBS010000053.1:0-5443 GCA_964652685.1 uncultured Lentimicrobiaceae bacterium | reverse complement strand
GTATCACCGGGTGACTGTAAAGCCTGTATGCCCGCATCGGTCTGCTGGTTCACAATGACATAGCCGATCTTCCCGTTGAAATGCCGGTAGGCAATCGGAGAGGTGAGAGTACCGCCGTATCCCACGTTTGCCCCCATGTTGATATAAAGGTTGGAGTCTCCGATAAGCCAAGGTATCACGGGTGTGGAACCGGTGCCTGAATAAGCCACACTGCTGCTCGAAATGGCAAATCCCCAGACGGCACCTGCCGGCATAAGGATGCTCAATGAAGTATCTGTGCATAATGACATAGTACCATAGCCGGATGCAGTGGGCGTATGGACATTGACATGTGCCTGTACCCAGCCGGCTGCTGTTGAAACGGTGGGTGTTCCATTGATGGAGTCGGTCTTGTACCAGATGTAGGTCGTTTGCGAGGAAGTGGAATTGAAACTGTTGTAGAACTCCCGGATCCTGATGGCTTTATGGGCCTTCACATTAAAGGCGATCATAGATGAACCATTACCTCCGGTGTAGGGCGGAATGGTCGTAAGATAGAGCAGCTGCCCGGAAGCATCCTGACAGAAAACCCCGGCAAATACCAAAATGATCAGCATGGTCTTCATCCTTAATGTCAAAGTGTTCATTTTCATAGCATTTTTGTGGCATGTGTTAAAAAAAATATTGAAAATCAAAATATCAAATTACCTCAACACCATTACTTTCCTGACAAAGTTAGATTTTCCTCCTGATATGTTCAGCAGGTAGATGCCATTTGCATTTATAACAGGGTCAATCATGATTCTTTCATCCATCCTGCTGAGGGTTAATTCTTTTTTCCAGATCTTTTTTCCATCGGGACTTACTAGTTCAATCCGGTAATCTCCCTGGTCCAACCCCGACAACAGGAGATCAAACCTGCCATTGTTGGGATTGGGGACGACCTGAATCCTGCCGTTGGCGAATGCTTCTTCAAGACCCGAATCGTCCACGAAGAAAATGATGATGGTGTCACCTCCCCAGCACTGGTATGTTTGCAATACATGCACCCAGATGATTTGGCCTCCAAAGCCATGTCCTGTTGTATCAACCATGATGGTCTGGGTTGTAGCACCGGTACTCCAGTCGTAACTGCTAAACCCTGGCCCGGCATCCAGCTGGATGCTGCTGCCTGCACGCAAACTTGTGTCATTTCCGAGAAATACAGAGGGATATGGAATAACGGCATCAACTGTTTTCTTTATGGTATCGTTCCATACAACCCTGTCATCCATGTTGTTGGGGTTTTTAACAAAAGCATGGATCTGATAGCCTGTTCCCGGAGGGAACAGATAATTTCCGATCGTAACCTGGGTTATAGCCCCTGGCAGCAGGTTTCCGGTCCAGTTGAACACCGGTTGTGTAATGCCATTCACCGCCCATCCTATATCAGCGCTCATGATTGTCACGGGGGAGTTGTTCTTCAGAACGACTGTAATGGGGTAACCACCTTCACATAAACTATCGGTAATCGATGGCATATCCTCCAGGGATGCATCCTGGTATGTAGCTATTTCCAGCTGCAGGGCCGCAAGCCGGTCATGCAGGGTTCCTGATGCATTGCTGCTGTTGCCGAAGATGGTGCCATTGGTAAGAGTCGTCTGCATTATATAGAAACCGGGGGAGCACCCCTGGTGTGAGACCTCCGTAACAAGGCTGGAAGTGCCATCGTAATAATAGGGTTTTTGAAGCGTAATGGGTATCCAGTCGCCGCTGATGCTGCTTAAGCTAAGGCTGGAGGCATAAAGCACGGTATCAAGAGGCGCCATGAAGGTGCCTGATGTAAAGGCCGTCAGGTTGCTGAGTCCCATCCTGACAAGGAACCCTGTAAGATTAGAGTTTACCGGACCAGCTGCTTTCAGATAGATCCTGGTTATGTATCCCGGAGGCACGCATGGGAAGAGGGAAGGCTGGTGAATCCATTGCCGTTTATTGTTCCCTGTGGGAGTTTCGTAGAAAGGAAAACTATTGGCAATCAAGCCAGGAGGAAGATACGTAAATTCATTCGGAAATTCATACCGTATTTCGGCCCGGCCGATGAACGAACCCGATTCTGTCCAGAAGTTGGGAGCAGGGGCTGTGATGATGTTGCCCTGGTGGCCCAGTCGTTCCAGGGAGATGGCATGGCCTCCTATGGAAGAAGAGACCGGTGAAATGGCCTGTGTGTATGAGGTGATGCAGTTCCCGCTGCCATTATCCCTGACTGCCAGGACACCAATGTGTTCCCCTGCATTCACATAAGCGCTCAACCCGACGAAGCCGGAGCCGGAAATATTGGAACCGTAAAAAAGCGTTGTGAAGGTGGTGGTTAAAGCAGGATAGGCGGCCGGTGCAGATGGAAACTTAACCAGGTGTATCGTCTGGGGATTCGTGCTGAAATCGTCCGGTGCCCTGACACCGGTGATCCACATATTGCAGGGGGCCGTGAACCAGTACCCCCTCGCCTGATTACTATAAGTGGAGCTGTGCGGGGGAACTGGGATCGCCAACGGTTGCTGGATTACATACCTGATCTCTGCCCGGCCGATGGGTAAACCGGCTTCTGTCCAGAAGTCCGTAGCAGCGGAATTGATGATGTTCCCCTGCCATCCCAGGCGATAAAGGGTGACCGGATAGGGCCCGATGGATGAAGAAACAGGAGAATTCTGGGTGCTGTAAGAGGTTTGACCGCCCCCGGACCCATTGTTGCGTACTGCAAGTATCCCGACATGCTCCCCTGCGCTGACCCCGAAGTTCAGGTTGACAAAACCTGTGTCCGCTATATTGACGCTGTAAAAAATGGTGTTGAATGCAGTTGTGACACTGGGATAAGCAGGTGGAGGAGCGCTGAACCTGACCAGGTGTATTGTTTGAGCGTTGGTGCTGAAATCCGCAGGCGCCCTGATGCCGGTGATCAGCAGATCGCATGGGGCCGTAAACCAGAAACCCCTGGAATAGTTGGAATAAATCAAGTTGTGAGGCGGGATGGGAATGACATTTTGCGCTTCAGCAATTGTGATGATTCCGGCAAACAGGATAACAACAGCTAGAATCAATATACGGCACAGAACGGATAAGTTTTTCATGGTGCATAAATTTTTGATTGATGATGATCGGTGATGTAGGATGTGTTATGGTTTTTTATTCCCGATGGCCAAGTTTCCCTGTTGTTCCGGTTTGCTGTCACCCTGTTTCCTTAAACCTGAACTAATTCCCGTTCACAACCAGTTTTTTCACAAAACTTCCCGCATTTCCGGTGATCCGCAATATATACAGCCCGTCAGGCACGTTGCCGGCGTCGATCAGTATTTTTTCGGTGGCATGTTGTACCCTCAGGTTCTGTTCGAACACCTTCCTGCCGTCATGCCCAAATAATTCAAGGAGGATTTCACTCTCGGGGAATGATGAAAGTTGGAGTTGAAACTTCCCGGTGTTAGGGTTGGGAACGATGTACACATTGGAGTTTCTTACGGATTCTGCTATCCCCGGATTATGCACGAAGTTGACCTTGATGGTATCTCTGCCGGGGCAGTAGTTGTTGTCACGCACTTCAACCCAGATCGTTTGTATTCCTAATCCATGGCCAGCCGTATCAACAGTGATGGTCTGGGATGTTGCGTTGGTACTCCAAAGATAACTGGTAAACCCGGGCCCTGCATCCAGGGTGATATCCAAACCCGGGGCAATGTTGGTGTCATTTCCCAGGAATATGGATGGAAGAGGATGAATGATCACATTCACCGGTGGAGAAACGGTGGAGCATCCGTTGGGGCTGGTGACTTCAACGGTATAAGCTCCCGGTTGTTTGGCTGCCAGCACATAATTGGCTGCTCCGGGGATCGGGATCCCATCTTTCATCCACTGATAGGTGAAGTTCAATCCGATGCTTGCCATCAGGGTAACCGAATCACCTGTGCAGGCAGCTGTGGCGCCCATGGGTGTAATGACCGAAGGAGGTTGTGGAACTACCGATACTATGACCGGAAGGGAATCGTTGCTGGCACATCCTGTCGCATCCGAGATCTGGATTATGGTGTAGGTAATTGTGTTGGAAGGCGACACCCACAATCCGAATCCCGGTGTCGTGATATTGTTGAATTGGATAGCTGATGTGCCGTCATGAAGGGTCATGTTCCAGGGGGGAGATCCGGAAAACTGACCGATAATCTGAGCGCTGTCACCCTGGCAGATCGTAAAGGCTGTATCGTTCAGAGTGACACCGGGTGAGGGTTTCACCACAATACCGGTTTTCTGGATCGTATCGTTTGTGGGTACTGAATCGACATCATTGTTTACATCGGAAACCCATGCAAGGATGTCATACGTAATACCATTCTGGAATGAATACGTACCAATGGTGACATTGCTGCTGGCATTGACAGCAAGACTACCACTCCAGGTGTAGACAGGCTGGACTACATTGTTGATCTTCCAGTTGATTTTTACTTCACTTAAAGAATTCGGGCCGAAATTTTTCAGGGAGACCGTCACCGGATTGATACCGCTGCAGATGGAATCCGGTACATTGATGAACGATTCCAGTCCGGCATCTGTGGGCTGTGAAAGCACATACTGGATCTCAGCCCTGCCAACGGCACCTGCAGCTTCCTGCCAGAAATTCGCCGCAGGTGAACTGATGATGTTTCCCTGCCATCCCATCCTCGTAATGGTTACAGGATAGGTGCCTATATAGGATAAGTAAGGGCCTACAGGAGTGGCATAGGATGTCTGACTGCCGCCGCTGCCATTGTTGCGCACCGCGATCACCCCGATCACATCACCTGAATCTACCTGAATGTTCATGCTTACAAACGTGGTCCCTGCAATGTTGGATCCGTAAAAAAGCGTTGTAAAAGAGGTTGTAACAGATGAATAGGCAGGTGGCGGACCCGCTGTGAATTTTACCAAATGAATAGACTGTGCATTGGAATTGATTTCCAGAGGAGCACGAACACCTGTAATGACGAATCCTATGGGAGCCGTGAACCAGAATCCCCTTGAGTTTCCACTATAGACGTTTCCATGGCTCGGCAAGGGCATCACCGACTGTGCATCAGCCATCATAGAATTGGTTGTCAAGAGGATGACTAACGAGAAAATCATAAACTGTTTGAAAACGGATTTCTTTTTCATAACTTAGGTTATTGATTGATTACTGGTTGCTGGTTACTTATTACACGTTACTTGTTTCTCATCCCGAAAAAATACGAAATCGTAGATTTCTGTTATTCGGAATTACAGGTTGTGGTCCCTGAGTCTGTTGAAGGGCTTGTTACTTGTTACTCCCCCTCTCCTCTCAGGAGAGGGGGGCGGGGGGTGAGGTGAATTGACTATCGACTCACTACCACCCTCTTTATCACTGTCCCCTGTCCCCTGTCTAACTTCAGTAAATACACACCCTCCGGCAACCTGCCGGGGTCAACGGTAATCCTTTCTATCGGATGTT
>CAZZBS010000052.1:0-5686 GCA_964652685.1 uncultured Lentimicrobiaceae bacterium | reverse complement strand
GAGGTCTCGAGCGGATTCGAACCGCTGTACGCGGTTTTGCAGACCGCTGCCTAGCCACTCGGCCACGAGACCCTGAGTACAGCGGCACAAATATACAGAAAAAAATCAATTCCAAATTCCATCAAGGGTGACACTCACTGCATCCAGCTTTCCGCCAAGCGGGGGATTAAGTTTGGCCACGGTGATGGTGCCCATGGATATCTGCGGAAAATGTTCCTTTACTGCATCCAGGATGCGACGGGCTACATGCTCCAATAACCTGGAATCTTTTGCCATCTCCGCTTTCACAATACGGTAGAGCGCCTGGTAATCGAGTGTGTCGGAAAGATGATCGGAAATTTCAGCCTTGGTGGTATCGGTTTCCACACTGAGATCAACCTCAAAGTGGGTTCCAATGCGCTGTTCCTCTGCAAAATGGCCATGGAAGCTATAAAAATCCATACCCTCCAGTGTGATGGTTGCCATAAACTTTATTTTTTGTGTGTTAAACGTTTGCCTGTCCTTGGAAAATACTGTTTCAGCTCCTCAAAGACTTTGTCAGCCTGATGTATGCCTGTATCAGATGCATGACCAAATCCTTTGTAAGCTGCTCTTGCCGCATCGAATGCCTGTTCGTAATAAGCCGCCCTGGTGTCCCTGATCCTGCCTGTCAGATCTTCAACTTTCTCCAGCAACTGCTGCAACTGGTCGGCGATATACAGGTCATGGTCCATCCTTCCAACATCTACATAGGAAGGGACGAGATGGGGCAACCGTTTCGCATATATGAGTGTTTTCCTTATATATTCGATCTGTTTGTCCCCTTTCCTGTAAATACGTTTTTTTTCATCAGCAGAAAGGCTCACCAGGAAAGGGAGCTGTTGTTCGATCTGCCTTATCAGGCCCTGGACATGTTCACACCTGGCCTGGGTAAGGTTAGCTTCTGACAGCAGGTTCATGATCATTTGATTTTTTTTTCAAAGATGATACATTTTCCTTTAACGACAAACGGTGATGACGGGATTCTGTATCTTTGGCCGGTATGAATGATGACAATTCACAGCGATTCATGACAGGCCTGGAACGGAATGACCGTGACATGGTTCGGAGTGTGCCGAAGAGTGATCTGCATATCCATGGGGGGCTGGGTTTCAGAAGGGAGATCCTGGAACGGTGGGCAGGTCGTCTCGTTACACCACCGCCATTTCTGATGTCTTCCATTAAGGAGCTGGACAACTGGATCAGGAATGAGTTAAAACCATTTAACCAGAACCGGGAGTTCATTGAGTTTACCCTGAAGGCCGACATGGCCGAAGCCAGGAATGACACCATCACGGTGCTGGAGATGAGCGTCGATATTTATTTCATGGATCTGTACGGTAATGATGCAGAGCGCTTTGGCCGAATGATCCATGAGGCACACCAGTTGGTGGCTCCCGGGATCACCTTCCGTCCCGAGGTGGGCATTGCCCGCGACATGGATCCGGCCCGGTCGTTGCCGCTGGCAATGCAATGCATAGAGACCAACCTGTTCACAGGTATTGATCTTTATGGTACCGAAACTGCCCGCAAGCCGGAGGTGTACCATGACCTTTACTATAAAGCAAAAAAAAAGGGCCTGAAATGCAAGGCACACGCCGGGGAGTTCGGAGATGCCGCCACCATGCTCCACACAGCACAGGTACTTGAGCTGGATGCCATACAACACGGCATTGCAGCCGCTTCATCGCCCGATGCCATGCAATGGCTCTCAGACAACAGTGTCACCTTTAACATCTGTCCTACAAGCAATATCCGCCTTTCCAGATCTCCATCCTATGCAACCCACCCTATACGCAGACTTTATGATGCTGGGATCTCAGTGACCATAAACTCTGACGATATCATGATCTTTGATCAGAACGTCTCAGATGAATACCTGCATCTTTTCCGGGCAGGAACCCTGAGTGCTTCTGAACTGGACCAGATCAGGCTTAACGGATTGCACCAGTAGGTGAAAACGCTAATAACAAATTATTATCTTTGCACGCAAATTTTTTGCATGGATGCCGGGAGATTAAGCCCTCCTTTTTCTTAAAAACATTATTTAGCGATCAATATTACTATGCGATTGTTCTTCATAACCTTATCCCTGGCACTGGCAGGCCTGCTGCAGGGACAATCCCTGACTCCTTTTCAGGTTACCCCACAGGCACAACCATCCGAAGAGGTTCGGCTGGCGGTTCATGATCAGGGTCTGTCCGGTATCGATATTTCTTACCATACCGGCACCTTCTCGATAAAGGAAGAGGTTGCCGAAGGGCATACCTGGCAGCATGTCTCCCTGCCGGGCTATGGAGTGACCCGTCAGACGGGCAAACCGCAGCTTCCGGTCTTCCATGAAATGTTGATGGTGCCGGAAGGAGCCACCTTCACATGGGAATATCGTTACAGTGGTACCTGCACCCATCAGGATTACCGGGTCTATCCGGCACTGGCACCTGCTACCGACCGTTATGGAGACCCCGAGCCCTCTTTTACCATTGATGCTGTGACTTACGGCACCAATGCTTTCTACCCGGCTGAACCGGTGTCTGTGGCTGGCATACAGGAGTTCCGCGGCATGCAGGTAGTATGGTTCGACATCGTTCCCATCGCATTTAATCCGGTAACCGGTGAACTGCTGGTGTATGAAGGGATTTCGCTCAGCATAAAGTTTCAAGGAGCCACACGGTTTCTTGATTACCCTGAGCATTCTGTTGATTTTCTGCGAAATTTTCCGCTGCTTTCAGTCAATGCCGGATCTATCAGCGAAGAGATTAATGCATGGCTTGCCGGTGTATCACTCCAAGACAACCTGCCACAGCTCCCTGCCAGTTACATCATCCTGACCGATTCCCTTTTCATGGATGCAGCTGTGAAGATAGCCGACTGGAAACGCCAGCTTGGTTATACTGTAGAGGTGGTTGCCGGTTACAACTGGACTTTCACTGCGATGAAGAATGCTGTTCATTCACGCTATCAACAGTGGACACCCAAACCCGACTGGCTCCTGATCATCGGTGACGATGACCGGATGCCGGCAGAAATGGTATTAAATCCCGCCAACGAACTGTTCGGTACCGACCTGCATTTGGTGACCATGAGCGGACCTTCCGACTACGTCCCCGAAATGGCTAAAGGGAGGATCTCTGTCAATTCAGCCTCACAGGCCTTGACAGTTGTTGATAAGATCATACAGTACGAGAAAAATCCACCGCTTGATTCCGCTTTCTATCTGAAAGGATTAAACTGTGCACAGTTTCAGGATGAGGATTTCAACAATTACGCTGATCGACGCTTTGTCCATTCAAGTGAAGAGATCCTGAATTACCTCACGTTAAAAGGATATGATATTAAGCGGGTTTACTATGCTGACCTTACCAATTCAACGCCGTTATACTACAATGCAAGTTACTATTCCAACGGGCAGAGCCTGCCACCGGCGTTGTTGTCACCGTCGTTCAACTGGAATGGTAATTCCGGGAATATCACCTCCTATATCAACAGCGGAGTTTTCTATGTCCTACACCGTGATCATGGCTATGCCGGAGGGACAGGATGGCACGCCCCGTATTATGTAACCTCCAGTATCAATTCGCTCAACAACGGTAATAAAACGCCGGTCGTGTTCAGTATCAACTGCCATACAGGAGAGTTTACCCTTCCCGAATGTTTCGCCGAGAAATTTCACCGTCATACCAATGGTGGAGCTGTGGGTGTTGTTGCAGCCTCCTATTACAGTTACAGTGGCTGGAATGATGGATTCACCGCCGGCATGTTCGATGCCATCTGGTCGTTGCCAGGTCTTGTACCCGCTTTCGGCTCCGGAGGTATCTTTGCCCCTATGCTCACCCCTCACGGGGAGATCAGGAATATGGGAAGGGTCATAAACCAGGGGCTCCTCAGGATGACCCAGACCTGGAGTTCATCCCTGCCCGAAGCACGATACACCTACCGGCTGTACCACTATTTCGGTGACCCCTCCATGCGGATCAGAACAACATTCCCTGCACCGATCACAGCCCTCCATGCCGACAGCATGGCATGCAACTCCACCCTCTTCGCCGTTTCAGGAGTCTCCTGTCCCAATGCAACCGCCACCCTGACCATCCCTGGCAGGATCATCGGATCGACAACCCTGGTGAATGGCTCCGGCAACATTCCTGTTGAACCCTTTTCTTCACAATGGTTACAGCTTACCATCAGCGGACCTGAACATATTCCCTATATCGATACCATCTGGGTGATCCCTGACACCCTGTCCGTAACCTATATCAAACAGGATGTACAATGCATGGGTAGCGCCGAAGGAGAGATCCACCTGGATATTCAATGCGGTATTCCCCCGTTCACCGTATCCTGGTTGCATGGTCCAACCTCCACCTCTCTTTCCCAGCTAACCGCCGGCACCTACCACTTTACCGTGACCGACGGCACTAACTATACCTGGTCCGACTCGGTGGTGATCACCGAGCCACAGCTCCTCCTTCAGGTAAACGGAACGGTGACGAATGTACTTTGCTATTACGGCGCCAACGGCTCAATATCCCTCCAGGTATCCGGAGGCGTATCACCTTATCAGTACACATGGTCTAATGGACACCATACCTCTTCGGTGTCGGGCCTGGCAGCCAACACCTATTTCGTTTCCGTTACGGATGCAGCAGGTTGCCAGGTAACCGGGAGCTTCCCGGTGATACAGCCTCAACCACTGCAGGTGGGAGTTGATATCATCCACGACCAGACAAACAACTGCACCGGATCGGCAACAGCATTGCCCACAGGTGGAACCCCTCCCTTCAGTTATAGATGGGATGACCCTGATACCCAGGCTACCCAAACCGCCATCGGCCTCTGCCCCGGAATACAAAGGGTGTACGTCACCGACGACCATGGCTGTGTCACCGTGAAAGCCTTCTTGTTGTATAACACCTCGGGTATTGCCGAAGCAACAGCCGGTGAAATACGGGTGTTTCCCAATCCATTAAAAGGAACAGAGCTGTTTGTGAGATTAACCGGAATACCCTCTTTCCTGCATCCGCTGAATGTGCGGATCATCAATGCCATGGGTCAGAACATCTATCAAAAAGAAATCCTCCCGGTGGATAACCTTCTTCGCATTCCGGATTTCCCCCCATCAGAAGGTGTTCACTATCTTATCATCCGCAGTACAGAGGGTGATTTTTACAAAGCGGTGAAAATCATAAAATTATAATCCGCTTAAGCGCACTTAACATTCGTACTATCCCTTATAAAGATCTGCAGAGTAAAATATTACGATGAAGAGACGCAAAGGGTTTTCGTTTACCTGACCAACAATATGAAGATTAAGGCATTGGAAGTAGCATTACTTTATAAGAATCGATGGCAGGTGGAACTGTTCTTCAAATGGATCAAGCAGCACTTGAAGATCAAGTCGTTCTGGGGCAGCAGAAGAACGTCGTCGTAGGTTAACCCCTCACTGAAGAATTTTTCTCTGTCGATTGTCATCTTACAATGATTTGAAAAAGGTCGAACAAAGAAAGATGGAGAATTATTCTTAATGGATTTTGAGTGATGAGTTTTTGCACTCGCTTCGCTCGTGCGTTCTGCACAGGCTCGCTTCAGCGAACCCTTACTCCCCTGCAATCACCATCTTGCGTGTTATGCTGTAGGAATGCCAGGTAATAGTATAGAAGTATATCCC
>CAZZBS010000051.1:0-5873 GCA_964652685.1 uncultured Lentimicrobiaceae bacterium | reverse complement strand
GAAGTAAATTTATAGATATAGGTTGTGTCCGACCCTTGTCGATTGCAGTTATATTCATTCCAATTAGTTCTATGACAGGAATAGAGCTGCTCACGCATTCTTAAAATTAACAAACCATCTCTTATATAAACATTGCTATCAATAGCAACCGCATGCAATCCAAATTCATCAAATTCATTTTTAACTCGCCATTTATTTCTGTTCAATGTATCAAAATCATCACTCCATGATAGTTTCCATAAAGGATCACCATTAGAATGATAGATTGGCGCATCTTGAATTTGGGAGCAACAAAAAAGAGGACATATAACAAAGCAGACGCATGTTGCAAAGAATTTATTGGTTTTCATTGGCTTCGTTTGTTTTATAAGTTTACTAATAGTGGATTTCCTTTTGTTTAGAATGTTCGCATTTTTAACACTTCCCATCAGACTCAAAGTCATTCTTCCCCAACCAGAAAATGGATGTTGTGTGGTGGCATCTGGCTCTGCAGGGCTTAACCGCTGATTGCTCTCTCTCTCTTTCTCTCTCTCTCTCTCTCTCTCTACGGCAGCGCGGGTTTCAGGAATCCGGCCATGCATTTTAGGCAGCCAAGGCACAAGAAGCAGCATGGCAATGAGGTTGACCATCCCTATTTCAAGCTCAATGGGTAGGATAAACGGGAATAACCCGTCAGAATAACCTGTTGCCATATCTACATAAAATATTGAAGCTGTAAATATAAAACAAAACCAACCCGATGTCAAGAGAAAAAATACTCTTTTTCAGTGGGTTATTGAAAGATTTCTGTGCCAACAAAGATTTGCACATCACCACCCCCTCGCTGCGGCGAGGTGGCGGGGCCTCCGTTTCACTCCGGCATCATCATATCAATCTGTATCAAAATTCCTCTATCTTTACCACCGGCATTGTAAAACCAAAACCTTAATCCATGTATGAACAACTACATGCGCTGGATACTATACGCTTGAATTTCAATCCACAAGGATTGCTTATCATCAACATCACCCTTGCTTTCATCATGTTTGGCGTTGCCCTTGAGATCAGGATCGACCATTTCAGGCAGGTGATCAGGAGGCCCAAATCGGTGCTGGTGGGCTTCGCCTCCCAGTTTCTCCTCCTTCCCGCGGTGACCTTCCTGGTTGTCATGCTGCTCGGGAAAAATATCACCCCAGCCATTGCCATGGGAATGATCCTGGTGGCTGCCTGCCCCGGAGGGAACATCTCAAACTTCATGTCATCCGTGGCCAAAGCAAGCGTCGCCCTGTCGGTCAGCCTTACCGCCATCGCCACACTGGGCGCCATCATCCTCACCCCGCTCAACTTTGCCATGTGGGGCGGGCTCTACAGCACCACCAACGAACTGCTGCGCCCCATCACCATCGACCCGTTCGAAATGTTCAAAACGGTCTTCATCCTGCTGGGCATCCCGCTGACACTCGGGATGCTGTTTGCACACTATTTTCCAAAGATCACGGCTAAGATCGTCAAACCACTCAAGAACATCTCTATGCTGATATTCATCGGAATGGTCGTGATGGCATTTGCCAACAACTATGAATATTTCATTGCCTACATCGGACTTATTTTCCTCCTGGTACTGTTCCATAATGCTTTAGCTCTTGGCACAGGATACCTGGCGGGAACCGTTTTCAGGCTTCCACGGCCAGACCGGAGGACCACCACCATCGAAACCGGGATCCAGAACTCAGGGCTGGGACTTGTCCTGTTGTTCAACCCGAAAATCTTTCCACAGGACCTCGAAATCGGTGGCATGGCATTCATCGCAGCATGGTGGGGCATCTGGCATATCATTTCGGGACTGGGGCTTGCTTCCATCCTTGCCCGCATCCCTTACCGGCAAAAAGAGCAACCGGTTGTTGTGGCACCACCTGATGATCAGGTTTAATAATCAGCATGGGCGGTATGAGCAGAAAGAATATTGAAAAGTTTTCATGGGGGTATTACTTCCTGAAAATTTATGGCCGCATGATGCATTATTTCTATTACGGCCGTATCAGGATCCGGGGCAGGGAAACCATCCCGTTCGGGGAACCGCTGATCTTCGCCCCCAACCACCAGAATGCACTGATGGACGCCCTGGCGGTGCTGTACACCATTCCGCGCCAGATGGTCTTCATGGCCAGGGCCGATATCTTCCGCAAAGGGTTATTCTCCTCCCTTCTCACCTTCCTGAAAATACTACCCATCTATAGGATCCGAGACGGCTATGCAACACTCCAGCAGAGTAATACCGAGGTTTTCGACAAGACGGTGGAGGTGCTGAGGTCAAACACACCCCTGGTGGTCCTGCCAGAAGGGAGCCATGAGGGGATCCACCGGCTCAGGCCGCTCAAGAAAGGAATTGCCCGGATCGCTTTCCAGACCGAAGAATCATGCGATTTCAAACTGGGTATCAACATCATCCCTGTCGGACTCGACTACTCACGGTATGAAAAGTCAGGCAGTGAACTGCTGGTTCAGTATGGTTTACCCATCAAGGTGAGTGATTACGCTGCCCTTTACCGTGAAAACCCCGCAAAAGGGCTGAATGCGCTCATCGATGAACTGAAAAAGCGGATCAGCGAACTGATGATCGACATCCAAAACGAAGAATATTATGAAATGATCGATATTCTTCGTCGTTGTTATTCTTATACTATATTGAAAGACAGAGGTTTTAAGGTTACACCCTGGAACAGGCATGCAGCGGAGGTGGAAACTGTCCGGATGATTGAGGCCTACCTGAACGGGAATCCTGACCTGGAAATCATGCAGCATCTTGACAAGGCATCCAAAGCCTACCGGGTAACACTTGCTTATAACAAGCTGCATTTCAGGAATCCGGAAGAGGAGCGTTGGCCATGGTGGAAGATCATCGGCCAGGGTTTACTGTTTTTGGCTGCCCTGCCACTTTTCCTGGCCGGATTTGTCAACAACCTCCTCCCTGTTCTCATCCCCAAGGTCATTGTGAAGAAGATCAAAGATGTGCAGTTCCGTTCTACCTTCAAGTACGGTGTTTCCATCCTTACCTTTCCGTTGTGCTATTTAATCCAGACATTGCTGTTCCACTGGCTGGCGCCGCTCCCGGGCTACTATACCCTGATCTACCTGGGGAGCCTCCCGCTGACCGGCCTGGTCGCTGTACGGTACCGGTTGTTATTCAGAAGGTACCTGGCAAGGTTGCGTTATCGTTTCCTGTGCTATACCTACCCCGGGCAATGGAAACGCATCAGGGAACTGCGGAATGAGATCGAAGAGGGGATGCGGATGGTCGTGGCAAGCGGGGCGTGACAATGGGGTACCGACTACTGCACCATGTTTTTCCGTATGTTGGTATAATGGCCCTGGTTTTCTTTTTCCAATCCGGCGATCTTATCGGATAGATGGCCCAGCGCTTGTTCTTTTGAACTGAATGCCGGCATTTTGTCAGGGACAGCAGACAGCCAGACACATGAAGTGTTGGCTGCCTCAAGACCCTCTTCATGCGAGAAGTAAAGTTTCATGGTTTCTGCCATGCAGGCATACCTCCTGGCAAGGGTCATATTGTGCTCCATCAGGCGTATTGCCTCTCCCGCCTGCTTATTCAGCTTCCCGTCTCTCCTCATCTGGTAAATGTAACTGAGCTGCACCTCCATCCTCCCGATAAGGGTTTCCATTCTCGCATAGAGCTGAACCTGCGTTCCGGAGATCTTGTTCTTCATCCTGATCACATACATACCCCTGGTGTTGAGCTGCATCTTATAGGTCTGTTTATTGTAGAAAAAGCCCTTATCCCCTTCTATCTGCTTATACAAGCCATACCTGGGCTCAAAAACAGTTGCATGGAGCAGCCCGGCAAGCTGGTGCCCGGCATTGAATATCAGGGATACCGTATCGAGGCTGAAGGGGGAGTCTTTCACCTTTTCGTTTTGCCGGGCCGTCAGTTGCTGGTACTTCTCTGCCATCCCGGCCGAATGGTGATAGTCCTCCAGATGGAGGATGTTCCCGTCAGGATCGGTAATCTCCGTCTTTAAAGCCAGTCCGTTCTTCCAGGTGATGGTGATGGTGCTGTCGGGATAACGCCAAACCCATTCACCATCAAAAAAACCATGTTCATCGAAACTGCCTCCCACTTCATATTGTCTGTCAACCTTCGCATAAAAAGGACCCGTGATCAATCCGCTGGAAAAACCCACCGTCACCAATACGGTTTGAGCCGAATCATGTTTTCCCCAGACCCATTTGCCTGTTTCTTTTCACCCGGCCTGTTCTTTAATACTGACTGATAATTCCATGTACCGTCAGGAAAGCCTTGACGGTAGGATGCATCGAGTGAGACAGTGCCAGTGGTGTAAAGCCCCTGGTGCTGCAACCTGAAGTCCTTCTGGTTGATCTTATAGCTCCAGGCACCCTCTTTCAGGTTGTTGGCATAGCTGCCGGTGACATTATGGTTGAACCGGTACTGGTCATCTTTTGCTTTTACTGAATACCGGAAATTACCCTGTTTCACCTGCTGGTCTGTTTTTTCATCCACACGGTAAGTAAAAGTCACATCCCCCGGATCGGTGAAGCCATTTTGCAGCTTTCCCTGGTGTTTCTGAAGGGGCTGGCCGAAAAGCTGTAAAAGGGGAAACAGACAAAGGATGAAAAGCAAGGGATACTTCATGGATAT
The DNA here is from genome assembly GCA_964652685.1 of uncultured Lentimicrobiaceae bacterium. Classification (GTDB taxonomy): domain Bacteria; phylum Bacteroidota; class Bacteroidia; order Bacteroidales; family SKPS01; genus SKPS01. The sequence goes on along the minus strand of CAZZBS010000051.1, from coordinate 1,219 downwards.
TCTGATTTTTGCAGGCGAAAGATAGAAAAAAAACGGTTTCCCCTTTTTTGTATCTTTGCAGCTTTCCGAATACCAACACCATGAGCGACACACAAGATAGGACTAAATGCCTGATCATCGGATCGGGCCCTGCAGGATACACAGCAGGTATTTATACAGCCAGAGCGGATCTTAAGCCCGTTTTATACCAGGGATTGCAGCCAGGTGGACAGCTTACGATCACCACAGAAGTAGAGAATTTTCCGGGTTACCCCGAAGGGATAACCGGGCCAGAAATGATGGAGGACCTGAAGAAACAGTGTGAGCGGTTCGGTACCGATGTTCGCTGGGGCATCGTGACCAGCGTTGACCTTTCAGCCCGACCTTTCAGGGTCCTGGCCGACGATGGCAAAGAGATCCTGGCCGATACCCTGATCATTGCCACGGGCGCTACGGCCAAATGGCTGGGGCTGGAGAGCGAGAAGAAATACAACGGTTATGGTGTTTCCGCCTGTGCAACCTGCGACGGATTTTTCTATCGCGGTAAAGAGGTTGCCGTGGTAGGAGGGGGCGATACAGCAGCCGAAGAGGCCACCTACCTGTCCAATCTCTGTAAAAAGGTCTACCTGATCCACCGCCGTGACGAGCTTCGGGCTTCCAAAGCGATGCAGAACAGGGTGCTTAGGACACCCAACATCGAGATGGTTTGGAACGCTGTCCCAAAAGAGATTGTTGGCGGACAGACCGTGGAAGGGGTGAATGTGCAGGATGTGAAAACAGGGGAGGAACGCCGCATTGACATCGAAGGCTTCTTCGTGGCTATAGGTCATAAACCCAACTCAGAACTTTTCACCGGGGTACTTGACATGGACGAACTGGGCTACCTCATTACCAAACCCGATTCCACCGCTACCAACATCCTCGGTGTGTTTGCCGCCGGCGACGTACAGGACAAGACCTACCGCCAGGCGGTCACCGCCGCCGGCACCGGATGCATGGCCGCCATCGAGGCAGAACGCTTCCTCGGGGAACAAGGCTAAAGGCTAAAGGCTAAAGTAAAAAGTTTAAAGAAAATGTAAGTAGCTCAATATTATCAGGGCATTGAAATACTCTTACCTTTAGTCTTTAGCCTTTAGCCTTTAGCCTTTAGCCTTTAGCCTTTATCCTTTATCCTTTAGCCTTTATCCTTTATCCTTTAGCCTTTATCCTTTAGCCTTTAGCCTTTATCCTTTAGCCTTTA
>CAZZBS010000050.1:0-6175 GCA_964652685.1 uncultured Lentimicrobiaceae bacterium | reverse complement strand
TCGGTGAATCGGTGAATCGGTGAATCGGTGAATCGGTGAATCGGTGAATCGGTGAGGGAGCCTTACGGGAGTTGCTGTTGCACTTCAACAGGCTCAGCGACTGGGTAATCGTAAAGTCGTATCGTCGTAAAGTCGTACAGTCGTATCGTCGTAAAGTCGTATCGTCGTAAAGTGGCTCTTTATCATTTCGCGTGGATAAAGATCATTGAAAATCATCGGCAGAAAGCAAGTGCCGGATCTACACGGCAAGCACTCTATCCATTACCCTGGCCTTCAGGCCGGGGGCTCGGACCTAACACTTCAACCCCGGGGCTTTAGCCCAATAAGGTCATGAACAAATCCGCAGGCAAAACAAAATGACCTGTGGATGCAAAGGGTTGATCCACACTGCGGGCACCTTCTTCTTTCGGTCTCGTAATCCAGGAAACGTTCAATTCCTTGCTCTTTGATCATGGTCAGATTGTCAAAGAAACTGGTATTATGCCGGGTCAGGTACCTTTTGTTAAGTCGTTTCAACCGGGTGCAGGGATATTTCGGACATTCATAACAGAACTTCGATTCTGTTTCTTTCAGAAGGTCACAGTTTATGATGATGCATTGTTTGCAGTATCCGGGTTTGGCATCGTCTATCGTCATGCATCCGGGACAATGGTCTTTATACCTCATAAATCCCAGGCATACTCCGCAGTTCATGCCACAGGGAGCAATCATCCCCTTTTCGAATACAATGTCTGTTCTGAATTTCTTCTGTGCCGTGGGTTGTTTCATGGGCCTTCCGGTTTTATTGTCTCAAAGGTAAGAAGGTTTTTGAATTTGATCACCCTCAGAAGGAATGTCTATAACCAGATGATCCGCACCCAATGAACGGGGAAAACTTCTTCAGCATGGGACACTGTATAAAAAATGAAGCAGCCACAACATGATCTCCTTCACCTGTAACCCGGGCGTTCTGACAATCTCCTTCAGAAGTTTGTTGTCATGAATCCAGTCCTCGTTATCCTGTTCATTTTCATGTTCTTCGTCATTGAGGTCAATGTCCGGAAAGAGAGGAACATGTTCTGTTAATGGATGTGAAAAATCCATTACTTTTGCATGGTTTTTTATGAAATCACCAGGTCATAAAACAAACAGCGCATTGTAAGAATCTTCTATTGATAGGGAGGGATGTACGAGAGGGGTGAAGCAGATCTATACCAGCAATTCTCATTCACAAAACAATCACAATTTGCATCCATGAGCAGGAGTATCTTGACCATCATACTATTGGTCCTGTCAAACACCTTTATGACTTTTGCGTGGTACGGACATTTGAAGTTCAGGGAATTCAGCTGGTTCAACAGCCTGGGTGTGTTTGCTATCATTCTTTTCAGCTGGGGGATCGCTTTTTTCGAATACATTTTTCAGGTGCCGGCAAACAGGATGGGGTATCTGGAAAATGGAGGGCCTTTTAACTTGTGGCAGCTAAAAGTAATCCAGGAAGTAATCACCCTGAGCGTGTTTACCATTTTTACACTAACCCTGTTCAGGACAGAAACGTTTCGCTTTAATCACCTGATTGGATTTGGATTCCTGATCCTGGCTGTTTATTTCCTTTTTAAAAAGTAATTGCAGATCAGCAAGAATAATGGCGCTTTGTCATTTCGTGTTGGTAAAAAAACGACTGAAAAAGCAGCCTTTTATCAATAAGGTTGAATACCGCTGATATGATCCCGGAGGGGTTGTATAATTATAGATGATCAGCGTCACCCCATCCCTGCACGACTCCAGAGGGGTCGTATGTGTCGTGCTTTATGTGCGTTCCCGTTTTAATCTCTTAAAAAAACTGATTGACGAAATGGTTATGATGAAAAAAGCAAGTCCAACACCAAAATTCATACAAACAAATGTTATCAGGTCTATTTGAAACAAATAGCCAATTCCGCCAAATATGCCCGAAACGGCACTGATCAATAATCCTAGTCTTATTCCTTTTGTGACAGATCTGGAATTGAATCCTAAATATAAAAAAAGACCGGATAGACCTAAAAACAGGGTCCAGCCAAGCATGTTTACAGAAGATAGAAATGAGGTGGGATTTGATTGAAGGAAATGCTGCAAACCAACGTATTCACTTTTATCCATTGCAAATCGAACAGAACTGATTTGTACGAAATAATGAACCGATGACACCAAAGCAAACATGATCGAAAATACAATGCCAATCTTTGCCAGTATTTTTCTCTCAGCAATGGTGAATTCATAAAATACGGTTGCTAATATCATGTATGCAAGACTGAAAATGATCATAAAGGATTTTGCCAGGTATTGAAAGAATTGATTATTGCTGTTTACGTAATCAATGTAATCTTCAAGATTTGTCCAGAAAAAAAGAGGCGATTGAATCGCAATTCCGGTAAATGAAATGATCCAGATAGTAAATGAGGCCAGGCAAATAGCAGCTGACCATATGCCTGTATTCAGGATAGTTTTATTCATGATTCTTTAGTATTAAAATATTAATAAACAGATGAAATTAAAAGGGGCTCTATGTCATTTCGAGTGAGTATTTAAGCAATTTGATTGAGATTGAATACAATATTCAGCAATTATTATTAACTCCGAAGGAACCGAAGGTATCTCAGGAACGCCGAAGAGGGGTCTGTTTCTGATGTCTCCGGTGGTTACAAACATCCTGCACCTTTCATCATTTTCCTGCTTACGATTTCCTGCAGGGTAAATATCCTGATTATGTAAGCACCTTCGGGGAGATGATCCACCGGGATCATGATAGTGGAGGGATGGTCTGTATGTTTCGCATGAAGCACCTGGGCACCCTGGATGGTCAGTATCTCGATGGAGGAGATGGTTGTGTTTTCAACCTTGATGGTGACGGCATCCTGCGCCGGGTTGGGATAAAGGAGAACCTCCGGTTGTTGCGCCGAATTTCCGGTGATGCTTTGCGGCGGGGAATAAAACCAGCTTTGCACAAAACCGGGCAGTCCACCATAGCAGTGCTGCCCGCCAAGCCATACACCCTGTTCCACGAAGTTGCACTCCACACCCGGTGCATTGGGGATGTTGATGACAAACAGGTATTCGCTGAAAAAGGAGGTGCCGTAAATTTTGTCATCAGGGCCCAGTTGAAGTGCTCCGAGGTAGTTGGTGCCGTAGCCGAATGGCCCCCAGTTGATGAGGCCGACAGGTACTGTGGAGGTGATGATCAGGGATGGGCTGCCGGCATTCAGGTCAGCCTGGAAAACAGTAGTGTCGCTTGTAAAATAAAGCTTGCTGTTGTCAGGAGAGAATTCTACTCCGTAAGCGTTGGTGTAGATGGCGGGGAAACTTACCGGGTTGGAAAGGGCGCCGGTGGTGGTGTTAAAATCGAACAGTTCCACCAGGTTCATATTGTACAGGGTAAGTGCCAATCTGGTCCCGTCGGGCGAAGCTTTCATACAGCCAATGGCATTCAGGGTGCCGTTTATCCCTCCTCCGGTATGTGGGGTGCCGATGGGGGTGGAAACAGGCGGGGAAATGCCGCCGGAGGTAACCAGGTAAGCCTGAAACACATCTGAGTTCCCGGCATGGGCGATCACCCAGATATCGGTGTTATTGCTGTGTTTAACAGCGGTCAGCTTTTCGGTCGAAGGGGAGTGAAGGAGAACGTTCTTCATTGTCACATCACCCATCCCCCCCTGAAGGCTCATATCCACGACAGAATAGCGCAGTCCGTTGGCATAGAAGAAGGCATCGGTGGTGAAGATGTAATAGAGGTTGCTGCTTCCCGGTTTGGGGACGATCAGGGCGGCCTGGGAGGAGGACTCGTGCCCTGTTAAGCCGGAACCGTTGGGCATCTGAGAATGGTTGCGGTTCCACACCTTGATGCCGCTGGTGTAAAACAGCAGGTTCCCGTTGCTGTCACTGATGGAAGAACAACCCTCATCCTTGTTCATGGCGCTGTTCAGCAGGGCAACCGGGCTCCCGGTGTTGAAATCGAGTCCGGCATATTCACCGAAGTACCAGGTATTCGCCTCTTTCTGCCCGGAAGCAGCTGCTGCACCCATTATAAGGAACAAGATAAACCAGGTTAATCGAAGTGTTTTCATAGTGTAAAGTTACAGCAGTCTGATGAAAGAACACCCCTGGATCTGATTATATTTTTAACAAAAAGGAAGTGTAAGATGAAATAAAGCATATAAGGCAATCTGCCTCAACCATCGCGTGACTGTATCACCACATCATTACATCAACTTTTTATTACTTTTGTACTTTCACCATAACCAAAAACAGAAAATTCATGCGAACAGGAAACCTTTTAAGAATCGCCATACTGGCCCTGTGCGGACTGTTTTTCTTTGCTGCCTGTGAATCAGAGAAAAACAAAGAGGTCACCCTCCCCACCGTTACCACGGCTGCTGTCAAAGACATCATCCAGGTACAGGCAACCTGTGGCGGTAATGTGACCGATGACGGTAATGATGCCAATGTCGCCAGGGGGGTGTGCTGGGGCACTTCTGAGATGCCCACCACTGACGATAACCATACGGTGGATGGAACAGGAGAAGGGGCCTTTGTGAGCCAGATTACCGGGCTGGGCCCGAACATTAAATATTATGTAAGGGCTTATGCCACCAACAGCAAAGGCACCGTCTATGGAAATCAGCGTGAGTTCCAGACACCTTTGTAAAGATGTTATATGTACTGAAAGGGAGTGATTGCCTGACGGTTAACCCTATCCCTGGCCTGATAACCTTTATGTGAAACAGGAGGTATGATGCTTAAAGATATTTATCTTTTTCTTGAAGATCTGATCAAATCCCTTGGTGTCTCGGGCGTATCCGTTAATCTTATTCTAAACATCATTTGTCTGATCTTCATTTTCCTTGTAGCATGGATAACCGATATCATCGGAAAGAGAGTTGTCCATGTTATCATTCACAGGATCACCGACCGGACAAAAACGGAGTGGGACAACATCATGTTACGTCGCAAGGTCTTCCGGCGGCTGGGTAACCTTCTTCCGGCCATCATTGTCTATATCCTTTTCCCGTTGTTTTTTGCCGAGTATCCGGGATGGGTATCCTTTGTGCGGAGCCTTACCAGCATGTACATGGTGATTATGGTGGTGCTGGTAGTCAACAGTGTGCTGAATTCCATCAATGAGATATACCAGGGTTTCGATATTGCCAGGAACAAGCCGATCAGGGGGTATATCCAGATCTTTCAGATCCTGGTGTATGTCTTTGCCATTGTCCTGATCATCTCCATCCTGATCGACCGCAATCCCCTTTACCTGCTCACCGGCCTTGGCGCTTTCATGGCCATCCTGGTGCTGGTATTCAAGGATCCCATCCAGGGCTTCGTGGCCAGCATCCAGTTGTCGGCCAACGACATGGTACGGATCGGTGACTGGATCACCATGCCAAAATACGGAGCCGACGGCGACGTGCTCGAAATCACCCTGGCAACGGTCAAGGTGAAGAATTTCGATAACACCATTGTCAGCATCCCCACCTATGCCATGATCACCGATTCATTCCAGAACTGGCGGGGGATGCAGGAGTCGGAGGGGAGGCGGATCAAACGCTCGGTCTTTCTCGATATGAACTCAGCCCGTTTTGTTGATGAAGCACTGCTGAAAAAGCTGAAAAAATTCCGTCTCATTAAAGATTATATCGAGGGAAAGCAAGCCGAGATAGACCGTTTCAACGCTGAAGCTGCTTCGGAGGATGAAATCCCTTCGCAGTATTATGGGAGGCGTCAGACCAACCTGGGGATTTTCAGGGCTTATGTTGAGGCATATCTGCGGAACCATCCCATGATCCATGATGACATGATGTTGATGGTCAGGCAGCTGCCACCCACTGAAAAGGGCATTCCCATCGAGGTCTATGCATTTTCGAAAATCAAGGATTGGGTGTCTTACGAGCATCTCCAATCCGACATCTTCGACCATCTCATATCCATTGTGCCTGAATTTGACCTCAGGATATTCCAGGAGCCCAGCGGCCGCGACCTCACCGAAGGACTGAAAGTGGCCAGGGGGTAAGATCGATGCTGGTTACGGGTTGCTGGTTAGAGTCCGCCGCGGCGGAGGAAGTTGGATGTTGGATGTCTGCAGTAGCACACAACTATTGACCATCGACCATCGACTCGTACGTTTGCAATTTGTAAGTTAGGCAAAAATACGAGATTATTG
>CAZZBS010000049.1:0-12951 GCA_964652685.1 uncultured Lentimicrobiaceae bacterium | reverse complement strand
GTTTGGGCCACGCCGTTCACGGACCAGTTGACGGTTACACCGGTAAACGACTGAACACCGTAGTTCTTGATCTTCACCTTTACACTGGCAACACCCGGACAGATCGCCATGGGTTCGGTCATAGTCAGCACACCGGCGTCATTGTTATAGAGGATATACTCGTCGGCGCCCATACAGGGTGTGGTGGCATTACGCGGATCTCCATCTATGTCATCTGTAACCAGGGTGATCGGAGTACCTGTCTGGTAGGTGGCAAGGGATGAGTTATGAAGGTCGGTATTGGAAACAAAAGAGGGGAGTACACTGACGGAGTTTATATCCTTGCTGCTGGCGGTCTGCAGTGCCAGGAGATCTGTCCTTGCAGCACCCCAGTAAGCGAGGGTGGCTCCTGATGTGTAGTAATCGTTGTAATCACAGGTTGATACCTGGGCTGTTGTATTAAAATAGGCTGCATAACCGCCCCCGAGGTTAACCAGAATGTTGTTCCGGTAACTTTGCCCAAGGGTGTTGGAAGATGTGCTTGTCTGATATAGTGCACGGGCACTGGTGGATCCATTAGTAATGAGAATGGTGTTGTAAACGGTTTCCGTTCCGTTGCCATAGTACGAATAGATACCATAATTGGTGCCGGTTCCACCCTGGATACTGACCATGTTGTTGGCCACCAGACCATAGCCGGTTGGCGTCGGATTGTAACTGGCATAGTTGCCGTAATTATCACGAATACCATAACAGGCAGAGGATGATGTACCTGTGATATTGATGGTATTGCCAATAATTCTGTAGGCATTATTAATATAATAGGCATAAATTCCATATTGATAAGTAGCCACGCCACTATGGATCTTGTTGCCGATGACCTGGGTGGAATCGGTATAATACAAATACATCGCGTAATAATAGGATCCTACGATTTCATTACCCTGAATAACGGTTCCCTTCTCCCAGGAGGATGTACTTACACCATAAATATACATGGTGTAGTAGCCGCCCGACATATAATTGTTCAGATAGGTGTTGTAATGGTTCAGGGTGTTGTAGTCATAGATACAGGAGGTGGTGGATGAGCTTGCGCCACCTGAATACAGCTTGTTCCCTTCAAAGAGGTTGTACATGGCGCCCCCTGTTAACTCCACGACCCTGCCATAGGTGGGATCATTGTTCTTGATGGTAAGGAATTTAAACCGGAGATAATCTGCACCGTTCAGTTTCATGGTGAAATTGGCTGCGGAGGTGCCTGTGAATTCAAGGGTTGTTCCGACAGGATTAAGGGAGGTCGACTGGAAAGTGATGGTATTGGTGGCACTGGCGCCAAGAATTTCCGGTATGGTGAGCTGTTCTGTGTAGGTGCCTGCATTCACATTAAACACAACGGGGCCGGCAATACCTGCTGATATCATGTCATTTAGGGCAGCATTGAAAGAGGTGTAATCGGCACCTGTGCCTCCGATGGTGTAGGTTCCACTCAGCGCAGAAATAAAGTTGATTATGGCCGTTGCTGTATCGTTGCCAGGGAAACTGTCAACCCCGTTATTGGGTGCCGACGACCAGACTTTAATGGTATGGATTCCGTTGAGAAAATTATACGAACCCAATGGCAATGGCGCTGTTCCCGTAGCTGTTAAAAGGCTTCCGGTCCATGGATAAGCGGTCTGTAGCACACCATCCACCGACCAGTTCACCGTGGCTGAAGTAAGGGTGTCGGTCCCGAAGTTCCTTAAAGTGGCTGTAACAGCATGGGTGCCGGGGCCGACAGGTGCTACCGGGCTGTTGATGACCTGGATGCCGGCATCCAGTGCAAGGTTCGGGGCAAAGGTCAGCTTCATGTTAGGCCGCTGGCTGTAAGTTGTGGTTCCTGGAGTTGTACACACATAGGCATCATCCGTATGATATTCCAGTGTAGAGGTGTAAGAGGTGGTAGTCTGGTTTACTACAGCATTATTGGTATAGGATGCATTATTGAAACAGGTTTCAATGATCAGACTACTGGTCCCATCCCAGAAAAAGGGTGTTGTAAAGGTATGGGTGTTCCAGCCCAGGGTTTCGGTATAGGACGCAGACAGATGAACTGAAGACATCGTGCCGGTATACCATGCACTCAGGGAGGTTGCTGTGGTCATCCCCAATAATATCTCAAAATTGGTAAGGGCAACGCCATTGATCGTGGCAACATCGAAAGCAAGCGCCTGAATATTACCGGCAAATCCACCGGCACTGATGATCTCCGATGCCGGAATGATGAACTGATGGCGGGCACCCCAGTACCAGTTCCCGTATGGTGCGGGATACGTAGTATTGGTGTTTTGGGTGGTTCCGGTGCCAATGGTTACGTTGATCTGGGCAAATAGCCCAACACTACTGAAGAGGATCAACAAAAAAGTAAATAATCGTTTCATAACTGCTGGTTTTGGTTAATAAATGGTTGGTTTACATGATTCTTGATTCGATACATCATCTAATGTTTACTGATACAAATGAAGATGATTTTTTATGAATCATCAAATCTACAAAAATAAATCTTTATATTGCAAGAAGATTCTGAAAAAAAAACCTCAGGTATATCCTTTATTTCTGATCATGTAGTATTTCTTTTTGAAAAAATAATCCAGTACAATTATGCGGATGTTCTTTTCTAAGGAAAGTTGTTTTTTGGATTTCCGAACATATTAATCAGTATACCATGAGAAATAAAAGCATATTTAACAAAGTGCCATAAAAGCTGTTTATTTTTGCGGTGCAGATCATTGTAAAAAATTATGGAACAAATTTCCGTTGATACTGAATCCCTGTTGAAAGCAGCACACCCCGGATCATTACAAGGTCTTGAGCAGGAGGTGCAGTCTGCTTTTCATACCTTATCAGAAAGGAAAGGCACCGGGGCCGAATTTACAGGCTGGCTTGATTTGCCGGTAAACCTGTCAGATCAGTTATTGCATGAAATCATCCAGGTAGGGGAGATGCTTCGCCAACAATCGGAGATCGTCGTTGTGACTGGCATCGGAGGCTCATACCTGGGAGCAAAAGCGGTGCTGGAGGCCCTTGGTAACCATTTTCACCATCCCGGTGGTAACGATGGCTTTGCCCATCTTCTCTTTGCCGGGCATCACCTTAGCTCATCCTATCACGCCGATCTCCTTCAATTGCTCAACCATCATGATTACAGTGTAATCGTCATCAGCAAATCGGGCACGACAACGGAACCTGCGGTGGCTTTCCGTCTGCTGAAACAGCATCTTACTGAGAAATACGGAGCGGATGCTGTTCATCGTCATGTTGTTGCCATTACCGATGAAGTGAAAGGAGCTTTACGCAGGATGACCGGTAAGGAGGGGTATGTTTCTTTCTCCATCCCTGATGATATAGGGGGGCGTTTTTCGGTGCTCACCCCTGTGGGATTGCTGCCACTGGCTGCTGCAGGCATTGATATCCGGGAGGTCCTGCAAGGAGCAGCCGGGATGCGCAACCGTATCTTCGGGGATCCGGTAAACAATCCCGCTTCACAGTATGCCTATGCACGGTCGGCCATGTATCTGTCCGGCAAGCCCATCGAGATCCTGGTAAACTATGAACCGGGATTGCACTATTTCTCTGAATGGTGGAAACAACTTTTCGGCGAAAGTGAAGGAAAAAACGGTAAAGGGATTTTCCCTGCAGCTGTGTCCAACACAACGGACCTGCATTCCATGGGACAATATATACAGGATGGACTCCGTACCATATTCGAAACAGTACTATCGGTTGAAACGGACCGTAAAGAGGTGTATATCCCTTATGATACCGATAACCTTGATGGACTGAACTACCTTGCGGGCAGGAATCTGATCGAAGTAAACCAGATTGCTGAAGAGGCTACCCGCCAGGCACATATCGACGGCGGTGTTCCGAATATCAGGATATCCATCCCTGAACTTTCTCCCTATTACATGGGGCAATTGGTGTACATGTTCGAGTTCGCCTGTGGTCTTAGTGCCTACATGCTCGGTGTGAATCCTTTTGATCAGCCGGGTGTTGAAGCCTATAAAAACAATATGTTCAGATTATTGGGGAAACCCGGGATCTGACTTAAGACGGAAAGTGACATAGAAATTAGTAATCAATGAGCCAGGGTGGTGATAACACATAACATCCAACGTCCAACCAGTAACCAGCAACATGCAACCAGCAACCAACATCATGCTTCCGCTCATCCAGCAGGCAGATCTGAAAGATAAAGTAGTCCTGGTCCGTGTGGACCACAACGTAGTGAAAAAGGGAGAGATACATGATCCTTACCGGATCGATGCTACCATTGGTACTCTCTACCATATCGTGGCAAGGGGTGGTAAACTGATCCTGATGACCCATGTCGGAAGGCCAAAGGATAAGAAAACCGGACGGATTGAAATTGATGACGATACCTCTGTAATGCCTATTGTTGAGTATCTGCAGAACAAACTGCACATCCGTATTGCCGTTCCAGAATTCCGGCCGTTGAACGGTGAAGGGTATCCCGGGATCGAAACATCGGTAAACCATTATATCCGGGACCTGAAGAACAATGTTTACGATGCTATCTACCTGCCCAACACCCGCTGGTTTGCCGGTGAAGAGAGCAAAGGGGAAGAAGCCGACCGGTTCGCTTACCAGCTTGCAGGACTGGCCGATGTATTTGTGAACGATGCTTTCGGTTCATGGCAACCCCATGCATCTACTTATCATATCACCCAGTACCTGCCATCTTATGCAGGTTTTCTTTTGCAGAAGGAGATTGAAAATCTCGACCGCATCTGGAATCCGCAAAGCCCTTTTGTTGCTGTGGTGGCAGGATCAAAATTCGACACCAAGGTGGATTCGTTATATGCCCTGGTGGACAAGGCAGACAAGCTGGTGCTGGGTGGAGTGATCTACAATGCCTACCTGTGTGCCAGGTACGGTTTCAGCATCGCTGGTGTTGAGGATTTTGATGTGGAACTTGCAGTAAAGTTTGTCGAATACCTGAAAACACATCCGGGGAAATTGGTAGAATTGCCGTTCATCATTGAGTCAGACCAACTGGGTGAAAAAGAGGAAGGGAAATACCGGGTGCATGATATCCGTACCCTGCCGGCCGGTACAAAGTTGAACTATGTACTGGATGTTTCAGCGAAATCATTCACATTGAATGAAGTACAGGATGTATTCCTGACAGCCCACAGTATTTTCGTAAATGCCGTGATGGGTTTTACACCTTATTTTAATGAAGGTACCATTGCCCTGGATGAGCTGATTGACCGGAACAGGGATTCAGTGAAACTGTACGGAGGGGGTGACACGATGCAGGAGTTGAAACGTCTGTTGCCCGGCCTGTATATCATGGCATTGGATAATCCCAGATATTACATATTTACGGGTGGTGGTGCTGTCCTCAAAGCCATCGAGGAGGGGAGCATCCTGGGGCTGAAACCCGTTGTCGCCCTCATCGAAAACAAAAAAAAATAACAGTTTTTTGGCAAAGAGCCATTCGTGCATTAGTGGCTATTTTTTTTGCCACGAATACACGAATGAGTTAAGCCCTGGCTTTCAGGAATTTGAAAATGAAAGTATTGCGGGCAACCTGTGACAGGGGAGTCGAATTGAAAGAAAACCTGATCTCCTGTTTTCCGGATTGGTTTAATAGCAAAACACAGATCTTGTTATTAACCAGGTATATATGTTTTTTTTCTTTGAAAAGTGGGTGTCCCGTGGTACTAATAAAAAGAAAAACCTCATGCTATCATCAACCTCAGTAGCCCGGTGGATTCCCTCGTACATCAAACCTCATTACCTCATTATTTCGGCAGACTGGGTCGGATCGTCATTTGATAGAAGCTTTGAAAAGTTTTCAATTCCTCTGCATGACTTACTTGCTTATGGTGGATGGGTTGATTTTCAATGTAAATGAATGTACAGGTTATTGTTAGCTACCTTCATGGGAGAGGGTTTTTATGTATATTAGATTGGGAATCGGAAAACGGAAAGCTTTTCTCAAAAAAATGAGGTAATGAGGTAAAAAATGCATGGGATACATCATGACTACTGAGGTTAACTTTTCGATGAGGTTTGGTGTAGCCAGGTTTCGGGCGGCTATATAGTTTATATTATCAACGCATTATGAAGGGTTGTGAAAAAAATATACGCAAACGGCAACAACCAAAAGGTCATACTTAAAGAATAATCCAGACCAGAAACAGATGATGCAAATCATTGATTGCCGTTTCTGAAAATGGGTGTCCAATCCGGAAAATAGGAAGAGCCATTCGTGCATTAGTGGCTATTTTTTTTGCCACGAATACACGAATGAGTTAAGCCCTGGCTTTCAGGAATTTGAAAATGAAAGTATTGCGGGCAACCTGTGACAGGGGAGTCGAATTGAAAGAAAACCTGATCTTAGGGTTTCCTGGCGGTAACCGTCACGCTGAAAATGCCGGTGCCCGAGCGTCTGAACCTATCCAGTTCTGTTGGGGTGATGTATTGGAACAGGATCTCATCAGGGATTTCAACCGGTTTTTCTTTGGCTACGGCAACCTGCTGAAAACCTGCATCCTCAATGATCCCCAGATATAAATCCCTGTTGATGGCGCCTGCCACACACCCTGCATACATCTCAGCGCTTTCTCTAAGGTTTTCCGGGAGTGTTCCGGTTATCACAATATCTGAGATGCAGAAATGTCCCCTCGGCTTCAGGATGCGGTAGATCTCACCAAAGGCCCTCTTCTTGTCCGGTACGAGGTTTAAAACACAATTGCTGATCACCACATCGGCAACCTGATCCTCCAGTGGCATCTGCTCGATGTCCCCTTTGACAAACCGTACATTCGCAAATCCCAGTTTCGTTGCATTCGCTCTGGCTTTGGTGATCATGGCCCCGGCAAAGTCAATCCCGATCACCTCCCCCTCTTCCCCTGTGAGGGCCCTCGCAACAAATGCATCGTTGCCGGCGCCCGAGCCCAGGTCAACCACAACATCACCCCGGGCAATTTGGGCAAATTGAGTAGGAATGCCACATCCCAGTCCGAGATCTGCCTCCTCCAGATAACCTGTCATGCCGGAGTAGTCATCACTAAAAATGGTATAGTCAGCAGTATCACAACAACCCGTTGCACCGCAGCAGGAGGTCTCATTGTGCTCCTTGTTCTGCAGGGCTATCTGATTATATTTAGTTCTTACAATTTCTTTGATGTCCATAATTTCCTGATTACTAAATACCGATTCCTGATTTCTTATAAAACTCCCTGAATCCATCTTCAATCTCATCCCTTATCTTCCGGAAAACCATCAAGACCTCTTCTTCCGTTCCGGTGGCAGATACAGGGTCTTCAAAACCAATATGAAGTCGGTATTTTACCTTGCCTGTAAATACCGGACAGCTCTCCCGGGCACCTTCGCATACAGTAATGACATAATCGAATGCCTGATCAAGGAAAAGATCGACACTTTTAGGATAATAGCCTGAAAGGTCAATCCCTTTTTCCCCCATTACCCTGACTGCCAGGGGATGAACCTTTTCAGCAGGTGAAGTGCCTGCCGAACATACCTCAAGCTTGTCACTGAAAGATTGCAGGAAACCCTGTGCCATCTGGCTCCGGCAGGAGTTGCCGGTACACAGGATCAGGATTTTCATCGGATAGGTTTGATCAGGGGCTTGTCTGTGAGCAGATTTTTCAGGATCAAAATCAGGGAAAACGGGTCTTTTGATTTCCCGGTATTTGAGCATACATATACAGGAACCTGAAAGCCGTTGTGTTTTATCACTTCTTACCGGCATCTGTTCCCGATTCCATTCGAGCATTCCACCTGCCAGGTTGGCAATATTGGTAAAGCCTTTTTCACGTAGAAGCTGTAACGCTTCCAGACTTTTAAGGCCGGCAGCATCGGCTATGATTACGGGTACATCATGAGGAATTTTATCAAGATGGAGGAGGAGTTCACTTCTTGGGCAATAGAAAAGGAATGTGACATCAAAGGTATGGAGGAAGGAATGGTAGTTTTCCCGGACGTCGATGAGTATTGCACCGCTGTTACACATACGGTAAGCTTCTTTTGGGGTAAGGTTCAGCACACCACGGATGATGAAGCCGGTTTCAGGAAAAAAAGGGTTAGTCATGGCGGGTTACGGTTTTATCTTCTTAAAAGTTTTCAGGGGATCATGCCAAATAACAACCCGCTGAAGGTTGCCATGATCACCACAAGGGTAACATAGATAATTGTTTTGCGGGTGCCAATTACGCCACGGATTACCAGCATATTGGGTAGGGAAAGTGACGGGCCTGCGAGCAACAGGGCCAGGGCAGGTCCTTTTCCCATGCCGGAGGCGATGAGTCCCTGGAGGATCGGCACCTCTGTGAGGGTGGCAAAATACATAAAGGCCCCGAGGACGGAGGAGAAAAAATTGGCAAACAGGGAATTGCCCCCTACCAGCCGGTGGATCCACATATCGGGAATGATACCGGGGATAGAAATTCCGTTATGGGTGGATCCCAGCAGGAATCCGGCGGCTACCACACCCAGCGCCAGCAGGGGTATGATCTGTTTGGTAAATCCCCATGATGAGAGTGTCCATTCGCGGTTTTCTTCATCCCTTTTATCCAACAGGGTGATCAGGCTTAAGGCAGTGATACCCACAAGCATCGGGATCAGCGGGATGAGTTTCGGGTTATGAACAAGCCGGCAGGCAACCGGAACGGATGCTGCAGTAACGAGCACCGCAGCCAGAACCCATTGCCATCTGATTTTCAGTATAAAGATCAGGGAATAGGCCAGCAGGACTGAAAAGAAACCGGTAATATACCATTTTAACGACCAGAGGTAATACCACACACTGCCGGTATCACCCTCAGCGGGGCTGCCCCAGTTGGCGAACACCAGGATCAGCACCAGTGTGAAGAAATGGAACGATGTCTGCCAGAGCGGACGTTTCTCCGGAGCCAGTGGGATATTCATCTGCTCCTCCCTCTTCCGCCGTTCCTCTTTTCGGTAAATCAGCGACATGCTGATGCCGATCACCACGCTGAAAAGAACAGCGCCGATTACCCGGGCGAGCCCCATCTCAAAACCCAGGACTCTGGCCGTAAGGATAATTGCCAGGATGTTGATGGCCGGGCCTGAATAGAGAAAGGCAATGGCAGGCCCCAGGCCGGCTCCCCTCTTGTGAATACTGGAAAACAATGGAAGGATCGTGCAGGAACAAACCGCCAGAATGGTTCCCGATACAGCAGCAACCGAATAGGCCAGCCATTTTTTTGCATTGGCCCCGAAATATCGCAATACCGAACCCTGGCTTACAAAGACAGCAATGACACCTGCAATAAAAAAGGCGGGCAACAGGCACAATACCACATGCTCCCGGGCATACCACCTCACTAAATCAAATGTGGCTGCAATAGCAGTGCTAAACCTTGCATTTTCCAAAGGAAGGAAGAACGCAGCTGCAAACAGCACCACAAGCCAAATCAGTATCCTGATCTCTTTCCTGATTTCCATTATAAATTATTTAACGTTCTAAACTCCGCCCCCGCCGCGGCGGAGCAGACTAAACAACCTAAACCTCCCAACCTCCTCAAGCTGTCACAAACCTGTGCCTGGTCCTGTTGGCAATCCTGACCAGGGTTAACATCAGCGGCACCTCAACCAGCACCCCCACCACGGTCACCAGTGTGGCTCCGGAGTTAAGGCCGAAAAGCACAATGGCCACGGCTACTGCCAGTTCAAAGAAGTTGCTGGAGCCGATCAGGGCAGCCGGGGCCGCTATGTCGTGGGTCAGTTTCCATTTCCGGGCCCAGAAATAGGCTATGAAGAAGATCAGGAAGGTTTGCAGGGTGAGGGGAACAGCAATTAGTGCGATATCGAAAGGGTGATGCAGGATTCTTTCCCCCTGGAAGCTGAAGATGATCACCAGCGTGAGAAGCAGTCCGGTAATGGTAGTGCTTTTAAATTTCGGTATGAACGAATCCTCAAAAAAGGCGAGGTCTTTTCTTCGAATCATCCATCTCCGCGTCATCGAACCCAGTACCAGGGGGATCACCACGAAGAGAACAACCGACAGGGCAAGAGTATTCCAGGGGATTTTAATTCCGGTAATGCCCAACAGCAGCGAGACGATAGGGATGAAAGCCACAATAAGAATCAGGTCGTTTACAGCAACCTGTACAAGCGTATAGGCGGGATTCCCGCGGGTGAGATGGCTCCATACGAAGACCATGGCCGTACAGGGAGCGGCCCCTAGCAACACTGCTCCTGCAATATACTGATCCGCCAGTTCACCTGTGATGAAAGCTGAGAAGATCACATAGAAAAAGAGCCATGCAATGCCGAACATCGTGAACGGTTTGATGAGCCAGTTCACTGTGCAGGTTATAGTTAAACCTTTGGGCATTTTTATAGCGTTCACCACACTGGCAAAATCGATCTTCAGCATCATCGGGTAGATCATGACCCAGATCAGCACTGCAATGGGTAATGAAACATTGTAATAGGTGAACCGGTCGAGTGTCACCGGAATGTCCGGGATCCATTTCCCGATGGCAAGGCCGGCCAGGATGCAAAACGCCACCCACAGTGTCAGGTAACGTTCAAAAAATGAGATTCCTTCCGTTTTGTTCATGCCTGATTTTCTGGTTAATGATAGTCAATGATTCTGCTGTACAGCCAATGCATTGGTTCACGCTAGATAAAAACAATATAACAGTAGTATCCTCCGACAATGATGAACAGAACCGCCACCACCCTGCGGAACCACAGTTCGAACATCCTGATCCTGTTGTAGGCCTTTCCGATGCCCGCTACACTGTATGCCAGTAGCCATGCGAAGATGATCACCGGCAACCCGGTGGCGATAGCAAAAACCACAACCAGGAGGTATCCGGATGCTGCGTTTACCGACAGGGGTATCAGCCCGCCGAAATACAGGATACCGCTGTAAGGGCAGAAAGCCAGGGCCAACGTAACACCCAGGAAGAGGGACCCCCAAAGGCTGCCGCTACCTGTTTTCCTTTCCGCTTTGGCAGAAACTCTTCCTGTGAGTGAAAAATTCACCCTGATCAGATCCAGCATGAAAACACCGATTAGGATCAGCAGCGGGCCGATCACCATTTCCCCGTAAGTGCCGATGACCTTCTGTATCCTGTAGATGTTGGCACCCTCTTTTAGCATGATGATCAGCACAATCCCCAGCCCTGTATAACTAATGGCCCGTCCCAGGGTGTACAAGGTACCGTTCAGAAAAATCCTTCTCCGGTTCTGCAGATCTTTGCTGATATACCCAATGGCCGAAATGTTGGTGGCCAGCGGACATGGACTGATGGCTGTCATCAAACCCAGAAAAAAGGCTGCCAGAACAGGATACTGGGTATTACCGGCAAGGTCCTGTAAAAACTCCATGCTATTTTAATGCACCATTGACCGCAGTTACAAATTCCTTTTCAAATTCATCCTTGTTTCCGCCCCGCGAATATTTCCGCACAACATCTGACAGGTCAACGATCTTTTCTTTTTTCTTCTTTTTTACCACAAGCACCACCGTCTGGCTTTTGGCATTATATTTTTCTACCAGCTTCTTGTTCACCTCGTCCTCCAGCTTAACTACAGAGAATGTCACCTTGTCGGTAGAAAAATTCTTCTCCACAACCGTTTTCACATCCTTCTCCAGGGTAGCGCATGCTTTGGCAGCACAACAGGACAGGTTGGCCTTAAAATATAGCACCTGGACTTTCTGGGCCATGGTGTTAAATCCGAGAAGCAAAGCAACAACCGTTAATACCATCAATTTTTTCATAATGTCTGTTTTTTTATTGATGAAGAAAAATATCTACCTCTGTTGTAATCAGTTCTTTCAATGCTTCCTGGTCTTTCAACGCAATGGCAAAGGCCTCGTTGGTGAGGTTGTTATGCTGGCCTCCTGAGATAATGAAGAGACTGCTCCATGCCACTTCGTATTTTTCAGCAATGGCCTCGTTGGCCTTGTCGGAGAAGTCAATTTCAACAAATTCCACATCGGGATTGCCCGAATAGACTTCAGCTACTGTTTCCGAGGCAACTTGCTGGATGGCAAGGCAAGATTTACAGCGTTGCTTGCCGTGGAAATAGACCACATGTACTTTAGCATCACTTAACAGGGTTGTCTGGGAAGCGTTATCATCATGGCCGGATTGCTTCGGGGCACAGGCGGCCATAAGCATCAGACATAGAATCAGAAAAACGGGATTTCGCATGATCTATGTGTTTTTAGGGTTTGATTCCTCTGTAAAGTAGGATGAAAACATCCCTTTTGCTATCTTCCAGTTCTCACGGTTGATGCAATATTTGATGTAAGGTGGTTCTATCTCTCCCTGGATCAGTCCGGCATGTTTCAGCTCTTTCAGGTGTTGTGACAGCGTTGACCGGCCGATGGGGAGTTCATCCACCAGGTCACCGCTGTAACAGCAGGAATTACGCTGAGACAGCTTCTTCAGGATATAAACCCTGACAGGATGGCTCAATGCCTTGGCAATGCGGGCCACCTCAACAGCTTCCGGTTCAAGTTCAATGCGTTTAACCATGAATGTTGTTGGCGATCAGGTTTGTTAACTCTTTCTTTGAAGGCACACTTCCCTTGGAAACCACCTTCCCGTTGATCACCAGTGCAGGGGTGATCAGAATGTTATATTGCATGATCTGCATGATATCCTCCACCTTGGTCACCTCCGCATCCCAGCCGTTTTCGTCGATGACCTCCCTCACCAGTCGGTCGAGGGTTTTACATTTGGCACATCCCGGCCCTAAAATTTCAATGTTGACTTTCATGATCTGTTTTGTAGATGACAAACAACATTTCTTTATTTCGCAAAATAACGAAATGATTTTGGTTTGTACCCAAGAAATTTTGTTAATGATTTGTTATGAATTCGATCATTATCCCTATACTCCTGACCTTGCCTAAAATAGGTTGACTTTTTTCTATTTATATTCTATATCAATAAC
>CAZZBS010000048.1:0-13090 GCA_964652685.1 uncultured Lentimicrobiaceae bacterium | reverse complement strand
AACCAGATCCTGAACAATGAGTTTGAAGGAGGCTATTACGGCATTTACTGGTACGGATCCTCATCCTCTGCACGTGGTACAGGCCTGCTGGTGGAAAACAATACCTTCACCAATTTTTACTACTATGGTGTGAATATCTCTTACATGAATAATGTTTGTTTCAGGGGTAATTACATTAAGAATGGCCCCAGTTCAGGTAGTATTTATGGTGCCCGTATCTATTACTGCGATACCATCATTGTGGCAGAAAATGATATTCAGATTGCCGGTACCTCCACCCACTATGGCATGTATCTATATTACAATACTGGCAGCGCTGCCGCCCCCAACCTCATCGCCAACAATGTGATCAACCTGACCGGCACCGGTACCGGTTCCTGGTATGGTGTCTATTTCTACAATCAGAACTATTCCAACTTCTACCACAATACCATTCAGTTGTCTGCCGGAGGCGCCTCCTACTATGCACTGTACCAGTCATCCGGGACCAACCAGAACATCGTTAACAACATCCTGGTTCACAACGGGGGTGGATATGCCTATTATGTTGCCACTACCTCCGGTGTCATTAACAGTAATTACAACAATTTCTATTCGACAGCCACTCCGCTGGCATACTGGGGGGCTGCCATGGCCGATCTTCCGGCACTACAGACAGCCAACATGATGGATACCTACTCAAAAGAGTATAATCCTGTATTTGCCAGTGTTACCCTGGGCGACCTGACACCCCTTTCCAACAACATCGATAACATGGGCACCCCGGTGGGTGTCCTGACCGATATCAAAGGGGTTACCCGTTCCCTCACCACCCCTGATGCCGGCGCCATAGAATTCACCGGGATCAGTTCCGACATCGGCCTGTCGGATGGCTCCCTTGCGGCTGGGCAGTGCCTGAGTACCAACGACAGCGTGTACATCGATATCACCAATACCATTGGCTCCACCATTGACTTCTCGGTAAATCCCCTCTCCATCTACTGGCATGTCACAGGGCCAGCCAGTTCCACCGATACCATCGTGGTGAATGCGGGGACACTGGCACCCTCAACCACCATGACGGTTGGAGGCAACGGAGTGGATATGTCCATCCCGGGCATCTATACCCTGAATGCATATCTTGGCGCCAACACGGTGAACCTGTTCGCAGGCAACGATACCCTGAACAACATGGCAACCCTGCAGATCTATGTTCCGTTTGAAGTAACGCCCAAACATGTTGTGATCACCAATCCATGGGATACGGTTGAGATTTCTGCCAAGTCCACCTTCTTCCCCGGAGGTGATTTCTATATTTCTGAGATGTGTCATAACAAGGTATCCACGGGTGCACCTGTCGGTGGCTGGGCAAGCATCACCTACCTTACGGCCGGCGACTATATTGAAATCACCGGTGTACCTAATTCAGACCTGGGGGGCTACACTCTTGAGCAATGGAGTACTGTGCTGGATGGCACTTACACATTCCCCGCCGGAACATTCATAAGTCCTACCGGAACAGCCATTATAGCTGTCGGGCAAATGGGAAGCAGTGTTCCAAGCCCGGCAAACTTCTATTATCATGGCAATGGCTCCAACACGACCGATTATCAGTCTGCTGCAACAGTGGGGCGAATCCTTCTCGATCCTTCAAACAACATTGTGGATGCTGTGGGATATGGAAACTATAACTTCCCGGTAGCCGCCAGTGTACCGCCAGCAGACTGGTCAGCGCCAACATCAGCCAGCGGTTCAGGTACCAGTGGCTTCCGCCTGACAGCACCTGACAACAACACAGGATCATCCTGGTCATTGGTCGATGCCACTATCATTCAGGATCCGGGTGTTGTGAATCCCGGCACCACCGTTCCTATTCCAGGCACCCTCACCGGCTTCGACTGGAGCCTCAATGGTGTGGTCACCTCCACCAACGTGATTGACACGGTGGTAGGACCCTGGAACCTGAGTGGCATTTACGAATATGTTGCCACTTATGTGACACCATGCGGTACGCTGACCGATACGGTCGTCATTGAAGTTTTCGGACCTGTCTTTTCTACCTCCATGGATGACACCATCTGTGAAGGAGATTCCATCATCCTCGAAACCTGGATACCAGGTGGTGGCACAACCCCGCTGATCTTCTCCGAATACATTGAAGGAAGCAGCTACAACAAAGCCATCGAACTCTTCAATCCAACCCAGGATACCGTTGACCTCGCTGATTTCCGTATCGCACAGTCGGTCAATGGTGGCGGGTGGGCTTACTGGCATAACTTCCCCACCGGTGCCAAACTGGCACCCCACGACACATGGGTTATGGTCCATGCCCAGGTAAGCGCTACCTATTATGATACCACCCTGGCCAATCAGGTCATTCCGGGTTCCAGTGTTGTCAACCACAACGGTGACGATGCACGGGCCATCGAGATGACAACGGACGGTGGTGCCACCTGGACCATCATCGATCTTATCGGGGATCCGGACAACGACCCGGGTACCGGCTGGCCGGTCGCAGGAGTTGCCAATGCTACCGCCGATAAAACCCTGATCCGGAAACCGCAGATAACCGCAGGTAATACCGACTGGCTGGCTGCCGCAGGTATTGATACAGTAAGCTCAGAATACATCATCCATCCCCAGAATTACTTCGCAAACCTTGGTAGCCATACCTTTAACCCCATTGTACCTGATCCGGTATCGTATTACTGGAGCACAGGCGATACAACCGCCTCCATTGTGGTAGCACCCACCGTTACGACAACCTATACGGTAACCGTGACCAACTCCGTTACACTGATGGGAACCATGGCACAGATCGTCGTTATGGTCAACCCTGCACCTGCCCCAGTAAACCTTGGTGCTGACTTCGATGTATGCGATGATGGCACGGCCACCCTGGATGCCGGTGCAGGATACGCATCATATCAATGGTCAACCGGCGCCACGACACAAACCATTACCGTCAGCGGAGCCACCATCGGTACGGGTAACACCGTCGTTTACAGTGTTACCGTATCCAATACCGTGGGTTGTTCCGCCACCGATGAGGTAAGTGTCACAGCCATCGACTGCTCCGGCATAGACGATCCGGAAGGGGAAAATATGCTCACCTTCTGGCCTAACCCCAACAGCGGTAATTTCTTCGTGAGGATCAAAGGTATGACCGGCGATGCCAGCCTGCGGATCTCCAATGCCACAGGACAGGTCATTGCCCATGAATACCTCACCATCGACGGAGAGCTGGTGAAAGAGTTCAACCTCGGCAACCTGGCCCCCGGTATCTATTACCTCCGCCTGTTTACCAAAAACAACGTGGTCACCAAACAGATCATCATCAAATAGTGATCATCTGAAAACAGAAAAAGGCTGTCTCGCAAAGGCAGCCTTTTTTGATATCGGGTGAGTTGCTGGTTACAGATTGCTGGCACGTTGACCCTTCATCCCTGATATCTCTAACTATCTCATTACTAATTGCTAATTAACCGCTCTCCTGTTTTATTTAAACGCTTTTTCGGGCATCCCGTCACCGGAAAGGCTCAACCGTTTGAAGTATTCAGGGATTTGCTTACCACACAGGGCATCCACGTATTGCCGGGCAAGGTACTGTCCGAGCATGAAACCCTGGCCGCGGAGACCGGCAAAAAGGCCCAACCTGGGATCAATGATCATGCGGGGTTCGACATAATAGCCCGACCACACAGCCTGAAAGCCAACGGTAGAGAGTTCGGGAAGCCAGTTGACAAAGACTTCAGAAACGATCTCCATAAAATCCTTGCTGTTGATTTTCAAATTCTTGTGGGCTTCCATGGGTTCAATGGCCGGGGAAGCACAGCCGATCACCTGTCCCGTTTCGGCAAGTTGCTGGCCATACACTGCTGTAAATCCCCTGTATCTGCGCCGGTCGATAATCATCGGGAGCGGTGAACCATTTATTCCCATCCATGGAAGCCGGCGGGTGATAAAAGCCTGGTGCCTTACAGGAAAGAGGCCTGTTTCGATACCAAGTTGCTTCGCATAAATGCCACTCTCAGGTCCAAGTGCATTAATGAAGTGAGGTGTGATATACTCAATATATTCTTTCGCATGATTTTGTACCAATGCCCGGTATTTTTCGCCCTCCTTCACAACATGGATCAATTTACAGTCTTCCTCGATCCTTCCACCATATTTTTTCCCGATCTGCCTGATCAGGTCGATAACCCTTCCTGGTGTGGCCTGCCAGCAGTTGTGGGTTACCAAAGCTGCCTGGTAGGTGGTCATATTTGGATTGATGAAGGGTGAGATTTCCCTGCGAAAATCTTTCGGCTCAACAAGATATGCATCCGACCATTCCATGGAAGCTTCCAGTGCCCTGTACATATCCTCATCATGGGCAAAGTTTACATAATTTATGGGCCGGTAATCGATATTCTTCAACTGCTGAAGATGGATGAAGATTTCCTGATTCTTCCTGGCTATTTCCGAAAGTTCAGGTACACTAAACGTAGGCCTGCCACCTGCAATATTTCTCCAGGATGCACCCCTGCCATAATTGATAAGCACTGGTTCAAACTTTTCTTCGGCCAGGTAACGGAACAGGGCGCTACCCCCGATACCTCCGCCTGCTACAAGAGCCTTCACTTCCACTCTTTTCACCGGTTGATTACGGGTGTTGGTAATGTACAGATCGGGAACTGTTTTGGGATAGAGCTCACCCATGGCGAGCTGGTTTGACAACGGGCCGCGAGGGGTTGCATCTCCCACCATGGTAACGCCGTAAGGCCTGATCACCTGGTTGAGTCGCTTGATACACCGCTTCCCCCTGCATGCACCCATACCCAGACGGGTGGTGTGTTTCACCTCATCCACACTGATGAATTGCCGCTCCCCTACCACCTCAAGGATTTCATCAAGACGAACATCATCGCAGTGACAGATGTAGCTTTTTGATTCCACCTCCGGTGCAGGTTGCATTAATACAGGATCAGGATAATCCTTCTTCATAATGAATCCTCTGACACTGGTGAAAAGCGATTGAGGCAAATCCACCTTCCTGACCCTGGCAATGTGGGTCTTATTGGGTTTTTTCAGGATACGTTCAACGACCCCTTCACCTAACTTCTTCCCCTCATTGTCAACAAGATACACTTCGGATTTTTCCTCTACATGGTACTCTACCGGCAGATAGAACCAATCCTTCCTGGGAGCATATCCGAAGATGGCAAGGCCCGGGCACTGATAAACACAATCCATGCATCCGACACATTTTTCAAAGTCGATGCGGGGAACGGTACTGGTGGAACTTTTGGTGATGGCACCATGGGGACATGCAAAAGCGCAAGGATTACAAGCAAATCCATACAGGCAGTCGATCAGCACAAATGGTTTTTCCTGCATCCGTGTTTCGTCCGGTATTTCCGGTTCTTCAACAATCTTGATGGGATGCTGCTGAGAATCAATGTATTCCTTTGATACCTCCAGGTATTGATCGTATTCAAAATAACCGCCCATTTCCTGGATGATCTCATAGGCTACCTGTTTGCCACGGAGCACAGCACTGGTCCCTTCGCCGATGCGAATGGCATCACCTGCACCGTAACAGTTGCGACCGAAAATTTCGTTTCCCTTGATCAGTAACTGATCATCGGAAACAAGACCTGTACATATATTTATGGCGTCAATCCCGTCAATCATCTTTTCGGTACCCTGAATGGGTTTGAAATTTTCGCATTCAGCGATCACTGCTCCTGTGATACCTGTATGGTCATGGTTTGGAATGGCCTTGACAAGGATATGCGACAACATGATCGGGATGCCGAGTCTTCTAACGCGGTTGGCCTGGACCGGGAAACCTCCTTCATGCGGTTG
This sequence comes from uncultured Lentimicrobiaceae bacterium, assembly GCA_964652685.1. Classification (GTDB taxonomy): domain Bacteria; phylum Bacteroidota; class Bacteroidia; order Bacteroidales; family SKPS01; genus SKPS01. The sequence goes on along the minus strand of CAZZBS010000048.1, from coordinate 7,261 downwards.
TACTTCAATAATGGCTTTCACCCTGGCCCCTGCCTGCATGAGCTGGTAAGAGGTCAGATAACCAATATTGCCGGCGCCTACTGTCAGGATATTGCGTCCCAGCAGGGTAAACTCGGTGTTCATCATTTTCTGCACCACGGCAGCTGTATAAACACCAGGCAGGTCGTCATTCTCGAATGCAGGCATAAAAGGTACCGCCCCAGTCGCCACCACCAGGTAATCGGCATCCACATAGTAAATCTCTTCCGTAACAATGTCTTTAATAGCGATCCGTTTCCCTTCCAGGATATCCCAGACAGTGGCATTGAGAAAAATCCCTGTATGGTCATCGCCGGCAAGGGTAGTGGCAATGTCAAAACCCCGCATCCCTCCAAATTTCTTCTCCTTCTCAAAAAAGAAAAATTGGTGTGTCTGCATCAGAAACTGTCCGCCAATCCGGTCATTATTGTCAATCACGATATTATCGATACCGTGTTGGTTCAATACCTCCCTGGCAGCCAACCCGGCTGGCCCTGCACCAATGATTGCCACCCGCGTACGGAAGATACGGGTAGGGATATCATTCCGTACCGGTGATGCCTTGGGTGTATGGGTTTTGGGAATTTCCGCCACCTCCTTAACACCGTCAACGCGGGTTATGCAGATCCTTTTTACCTGCCCGTCCACCAGCATCTCACAGGCACCGCATTTCCCGATACCGCACTCAAGGCTCCGCTCCCGGTTATCGAGGCTGTGACTGTGAACCGGAAATCCGGCCTGATGCAGGGCAGCAGCTATGGTGAAACCCTTGTCTCCTGTAATGATCTGACCATTATATGTAAAGGTTACCTGTTCAGGGTGTGGAACATCAAGAATCGGATGTGAAGTGATTTTCTTCATTGCGGGAAAAATATTTCGGATGATCGCAATTATGATTTTCCCGCAAAAGTAATCGTTTTAACCGTAATGAAAAGGTTGTCGTTTTCCCTCTCCGGCATCCCGGCATGACATGAAGTGGGGTTGATTTTATCAGGATTAAAAACAGGTATACAAAAACATCAAAAGGTCCGGATCCTCGCTTACCGCCCTGGAGGTCAGCATAATCATTTTATCTTTTGATGGCATCTGTTTTACAGCATAAACGGTACGTTCGCTCACGATGGTCTTCTTGCCTTGTAAAAGATCATGATCCTCCCCGGCCATTTGGGTCGTCGTTGTAGTACGATCCCCTGATACCGACTTTAATGTTTTAATTTCACTGTCAGCCATAATGCCCGCTTTTTTATCCACCTCGCTGATTTGGGCCTCACCGAATGCCAATGTCCAGTCCCCTGTATTTGTATCAGCAGTTCGAAGATCCTCCTTTGCATCACTTAAAACCAATGCTTCTCCTTCCATTCCTGCTTCCCCTGAATGTGTTTCAGCATGATCATGCATCACCGTGATTTCCTGATTACCCTGATCTTCCGGAAGGTATGCGGACTTATCAGGATGTTTTATTACTTTATCCGCGGCAAACTTATGCGAAGATTGTAACCTTTCTTCCAGATTCTGCAGGGCCAACCACCATACGGAAGCCACCAGCAGTATAAAGCCTGCAGCAGCTGTGCCGGTAAGCCATAATCTTCTTCTGAGCGACACGACTTTCCCCTTACCCTTCGGAAAGCCCCCCGTTTCAATCCAATGCCGGTCAAACTCCTCTGAAAGCTTCCCCCTCACACCGGGATCTATCTTCAATCCTTCGGCACTGTCATGACTATCCCTGATTTCTGCAAGGGTTGCCCGCATGAGATTATATTCCTCTTCTCCGGCAACATAAACCAGTATATCAGCCCGCTCTTCCGGAGAAAGCTCAGCCCATGACTTCGATAACATCAATGCCTCGAATTCTGTGTTATCCGGTTGTATTGGTCTGTCTGGTTGCATGTTACGGGTTACTTGTCGCTGGTTACTGGTTACTTGTCGCTGGTTACTTGTCGCTGGTTGCTGGTTACTTGTTGCTGGTTAGGGTCCCTGAGTCTGCCGAAGGGCTGGTTGCTTGTGTTTTTTCCTCTCATTGAGGAGAGAGGCCGGGGGTTAGGTTTTTACTCCTTCCGGCCTGAATTGCTCAAGCTTACCAGCCAGTTTCTTTATTGCATAAAAAAGCCTGGATTTAACAGTTCCTTCGTTGCAGTCCAATGCTTCTCCTATCTCCTTCAGGGAAAGATCCTGCCGGTATCGCAGAATGAAGACATCACGGTGATACGGTTCCAGTTCCTGCACCGCTTTTTCCAATGCTTTGTCAAAATCTGACAATTCGATCTGTGCTGTCATGGCATCCGGATCAGTGGAGGTCCGGCTGCCGTAACGAATTTCATGCACTGCCAGCCTGCGGATCTCCGTTCGTTTGTATTCATTCTTACACATATTGGCAGCAATGCAATAAAGCCATGTTTTAAAAGGCTTTTCAGGATCATACATTTCCTGCTTACGGATGACCTTCAGAAAAATATCCTGCATGAAATCTTCTGCCTTCTCTTTGTCCTGCCACAACATCCGGTAGAAATACTGCAGGAGCTTACCGGAATACCGGTCGTATATCTCACCAAAAGCATTGCGATTGCCTTGTAGCAAAAGCGTCATCAGCTCCTCATCAGATTGATCCTTATATGCAAAAATTTTGGCAGCCAATAGATTCAGATAATGGATGTCAACGCTTGAAATAGAAATGATTGCAATAGCAAAAGAAGCGTTTTTTTCAACAAGGATCATTCCAACATCCCATAAAAAAAGAACTTATTCCATCACACCTCCTGTCCCCTGCCTTTGCTATCCCTATTGCTTCAGGTACTCCTCCATTTCTTTCAGTTTTCCGGTCATCCGGGCAAGGTCCATCATTTGTCTCTTCAGCTTTTCTGCCTCGCCGGTTTTCCCTTTGGCCAGGGCATTCCGGTAAAGTAATCCCATGGGCAGGATATAGTTCCCGCTCATCTTGTTCAGATCCGGATTATCCTGTTGGATCGACATATAGGTGAAACTGAATTTTTTCCAGTTTCCGGCGAGGGCATCCAGATTGTCAACCGGCGCACCAGTCAGCTTCATAGCCAGACCGGTATTATAGAGCAGATCAGCATTAGCCCGTATGATGGACTGATCCAGGGTAAGAGAAAGATACACCGGTTTCCCGTGTTTAGCCTTTGCAAGCTCACGAAAGAATGCCTTTTTATCGGACTTAAAACGCTGGAAGGCTCCTTTTTTCAGTCTGAACGGAGCCATCATGCGGTTGAAATATTGTTCCTGATGCAGGAGGTCAAGTTGCAGGATGGTGATGTCGGGCCGGATCTTGTGCAATTGTTGCCTGATCCAGACAGGATAGGTATCCCATTCCCCCTGGGTGAAAAGGTAACCCTTTGACTCGACCGACTGCAGGAGGTTGTTGGCATATTCATACAGTGCAGGATGATATACCTTTTTTTCTTCCAACATCTTACAGAAATACATCTTTTTCGAAGGATTTGCTGAAAGTTCATAAAATCCGGCAAGGTCATCATAGATATCGTTACGGCTTGGTGCCATCCGGTATGCTTCAAGGAGGTGATAGCCCATGGAGGTATCGTTACGGGCATTCATGTAAGCTGCCAGGTGAAATTCAAAGCTCTGAGGATAGCGTTCTTCTAATTTTTCAAGAACCTGATCGAGTTGTTTCTGCTTGTCATGGGGTATAATGAAGCGGTCTCTTTCGAGGGCCTCTTTCCGAATATTGGCAAACAGAGCGAAATATCCGGCTGCGTCCATTTTTATCATAGCATCAGTTTCTGTAGCAGGGGCCTCCTTTTCCTGATGGACACCCGCGGCTTCCTCTTTTTTCTTAAGGGAAGAGGGGGGGTGTTGGGTCGCCTGGTTCCGGGTTTCGGGTGTTACGACCTGTCCTGTTGCTAACGCCACCATCCCGCATAGGAGCAGGATCATAAAACTTATATTATTGATAATCCGTAATTTCATCTTTTCTATTATGTTGTTGTAAAGATAATGATGATTGCACACTCCGATACAAACCTGTTTTAAAAAAGTTCAGACTACGAATCACTATCTTTGCCTAAAACAATCTGATCATGAAATACTATCCGTTTTACGCCGGAGGGCAATTCAGGGAGGGAGCCGATCTCCTTGAGGTGGTAAATCCCTATACAGGCCAGGTCTTTGCCTCGACCTGGCGTGCTACTCCGGAGGACCTTGAATACGCTGTTACAGCAGCTCTTGCGGTAGCAGAGGAGATGAAACAACTACCTTCCTACCAGCGATATGAGATCCTGCAGGAGATTACAGCCGGTCTGGAGGACAATATGGCTGAGATAGCGGAAATCTTATGCCTGGAATCGGGAAAACCGCTGAAACATGCCAGGGGTGAAGTTCTCAGAGCTATCCAGGTATTCAGGATATCGGCTGAAGAGGCACGGCGTCTTCCAAAGGAATACATGGCACTTGACTGGACGGCATCCGGCACCAGGAAAGAGGGATTGGTAAAGTATTTCCCGGTTGGGCTGGTGGCGGCGATATCGCCTTTTAATTTCCCGTTGAACCTTGCTGCTCATAAGGTAGGGCCTGCGATAGCGGCAGGCTGCCCTGTCATCCTCAAACCTGCTTCGGCTACCCCGCTTACAGCCTTGTTGCTCGCGGGCCTGGTTCACCAGACAGCTTTACCGAAAGGGGGATTTTCAGTTTTACCACTTGACCGGCAGTCTGGCAATATAATGGTTACGGATGAACGGTTTAAACTGCTCACTTTCACCGGCTCCCCCGAAGTTGGATGGGACATGAAACGACAGGCCGGGAAGAAACGGGTTGTCCTGGAACTTGGTGGGAATGCAGGACTCATCGTCACACAAACCGCCAATGTGGAAGAGGCTGCCAGGAAAGCGGTCTTTGGTGCCTTCTCCTATTCGGGACAGGTATGTATTCATACACAGCGCATCTATGTGCATGAACAAGTATTTGATCTGTTTGCAGAGTGTTTTAAGACATTCACTTCTCAGCTTCATGAAGGAGATCCGCTGGATTCTGATACCGACATTTCGGTCATGATCGACGAAGCCAATGCCATCCGTGTTGAACAATGGGTAAACGAGGCAGTGGCCAATGGAGCCCGGGTAATGTGCGGAGGAAAGCGCAGCGGTTCATACTATGAACCGACTGTGCTGATCCACACACGACCTGACATGAAAGTATGCGCCATGGAAATCTTCGGTCCTGTGGTGACCCTTGAAAAATACAGCTCTTTTCAAGAGACGATTGAAAGGGTGAACAATAGCCGGTATGGCCTTCAGGCAGGCGTATTTACTGACAACCTCACCGAAGCGGAAATGGCTTTTGACCACCTTGAGGTAGGAGGTGTCATCCTCAACGAGGTACCCACTTTCCGTCTTGACCATATGCCCTATGGCGGGATCAAGGACAGCGGTCTCGGTCGTGAAGGAATTAAATATGCTATATATGATATGCTGGAACCGAAAATATTGGTGAAATAGCTATACTTTTATCGCATGAATTTCATATCTGCCCGAAAGATCCGGCAATCATTCTCATAGGATAGCTCCGATAACCTATGCAACCAAACACCCGATTCATCGCATGGGGGATCCTGATCATCCTTGCCGGGGTATGGGGAACCTCTTTCCTGCTGATCAAATACGGATTGATGCATTTTTCTCCTTCTCAGGTTGGCTCCATGCGGATCGTGATTGCATTCATCTTTCTTATTCCATTTGCCCTTTCCAGATTACGGAACCTCTACAAAAGAGACCTGTTGTGGCTCATTCTCTCCGGCTTTCTGGGATACCTGATTCCTTCACTGCTGTTTGCACATGCGGAGCAGGTTGTGAACAGTTCAGTAGCAGGGATACTTAATTCCCTCACACCCATTTTTACCCTTATCATTGCTTTTTCAATATTCCGAATGAAATTTTCATGGCTGAATATTATAGGTGTGTTTATGGGCCTTTTGGGTGCCATGGCTTTAATGGTATCCACCAATGGTGGCGTCATTGACCTGAAGATCGGCTATTCACTACTGATCGTTATAGCAACGATCCTTTATGCTTTCAATGCGAATATCATTAAAAATAAACTGGGGCATCTCCATTCGGTCGACGTCACGTCGTTTGCCTTTTTGATGGTAGGGCCTGTGGCATCTGTTCATTTGTTGTTCTTTACTCCGGTCATTCACAGTTTCTCTTTGCCGGGGGCAGGTTGGGGACTGCTGTACATTGCCATTCTGGCCATTGCTGGTTCTGCTTTGGCGCTGATGCTTTTCAACTATCTTATCAAGATCACTACGGTGATTTTCAGCACTTCGGTTACTTACCTGATACCGGTCGTGGCGACCCTGGCCGGTATTGCAGACAGGGAGCCATTCCGGGCCAGCTACCTGGGATGGGTGGCTGTTATCCTGGCCGGGGTTTTCCTAGTAAATCAGAGGGGAAAAGTAAGATAGAAACGGGTTGTTTTTGGGAATCTGAAATAAAAGCTACATTTTCTTCCATTTTTCATTTCTGAATCATATATCAAAGGAAAAACTTTGATAGTATGACAGAAAATGAGATATCGTATAAGATTCGCGGGGCCATCTACAAGGTTTATAATGATTTAGGGCCCGGATTACTTGAATCTGCCTATGAAGCAATACTGGCGTATATCTTAAGAAAAGATGGATTAAAGGTTCGATCTCAGTGTGCACTGCCTGTTGTTTATGAGGATGTTCAACTTGCAGCCGGTTACAGGATTGATCTCCTTGTGGAGGATAAAGTGATTATTGAAATAAAATCTGTTGAATTTGTGAATGAGGTACATCATAAGCAATTGATAACGCATTTGAAATTATCCGGGAAGAAGCTTGGCATCCTGGTAAATTTTAAATCTACAAACATTGAGGAATCTATCTTTTGAAAAGTAAATGGGTTATAATTGACACATCTGTATGTCATTTTCCAACTCCATTTGTTTGTTCTCCCTTCAAATCAGCAGGCGGTTATGGAAGATTGCGACACGCCAGCCCCACTGCATCAGATTCGGGGAACCCTGTCAGGATATAATTACAAAACAGGTTTTCCTCCCGCAGATCAGCGCGGATTTCATCGCAGATTTCCGCTGATATTTTTTTGCGATCCTCTGCGGGGGAAGTCATGTTGCCATGAAGGGATAACCGTTGTATCTGCGAAAATCAATAGGAGGATTATACTGTTGAGATGCAAAATTTTAACCCTGAACCATTTCGATACCAGTAAACAGGGAAAAACGATACCATCCC
>CAZZBS010000047.1:0-13202 GCA_964652685.1 uncultured Lentimicrobiaceae bacterium | reverse complement strand
ATTTACCACTCTTTTATCAACATTTTGTTGGCAAGGGCACTTTTTCAGTGCCCTCGTTTTGAGACGCCCTCTTTTCAAAAATGAGTGTTTCAGGATTACCTGACGATCAATTTTGCGCTGCTGGCTGAGTTGTTGGTCCAGGTAGTGATCACATACATCCCGGGGGTAAGCTGGGACAGGTCGATGGAGAAGTTGCCTGTACCCGGATTGCTGTCGTGTACAGCCTGGCCGAGTTGATTGGTGATTTGCACTCTGCTGACGGCAGAAGGGCTTTGGATGGTCACCTGGTCTGAAGCCGGGTTGGGGAACATTCTCACCGGCAGTGTTGCCAGGAGGTCACCAGTGCTGGAAGCCTCGGTTTTATAACCATAGATGATAAAAGGCAAACCCTGTTGCGTTAGAGTTCCGCTGTCGTTGGCGGGAGCCCAGCCGGTAGAGGTCATCTGAAGGGCATTTCCTGTGACATTGAGGCCGTTAATGGTGATAGGCGGGGCCCACGGGCCGGAAGTCAGGGACCCTTCAGCCTGGTAGTCCACCCAATAGGTTCCGGGCGAAAGGATCCAGCCATTTGTGCCCAGTATGTTCCGCATGATGGGCCTGTTGGTCAGGCCTATGCCGGTTGCGGATTCAGAATCGCGATACATATTATCCCAGTAACTGTCTACCATAATATTGGTTACATCATCACCTAACACGATATTGCTGGTAAGCAGTTCGGGAGACCCGTCCCAGATACGGAGGTTGGATGCAGTGGTGGTGGAGGAGGTGGTGGATCCTGTCTGATAGGTAAAGAACACGATCGAGTCGATCACCCAGGCTGAATCCGCAATGGTGAAGTCATCCGCGATCCTGTTGTTGATTGTGGAGGTAAACTGAATCCCAAATCCCAGGGTATTCATGGTGAGAGTGACAGACTGGAGCCTGCTGGTGTCAGGATTACCGGCAGCGCCGGGAATGTTTACAAGCGGGCCGTTGTCATAAAGCATTCCGGATTTACTACTGCTGAAGTAGGTCCAGGTTACCGGGGGCTTAATGATGACCGTTTTCGCACTGACAGAGGAGCTCATTTCATTTTGCATATCCTGGATGGCAGACTGGGCATTCAGTTGCTGAATCATCCCGAAAAGGAACATGCTGGTAAAGAGTAACGTAATGATTTTTTTCATAAGCATTGTTTTTATAATTTAACTACCAAAGGTAATGCGTTTCAGGAATAAACCAACATAAAATGTTTTTTTGTTTTTATTTTAATAACCTTTCGGTGTTAATTACTACCTGGGCTCAACATCAATTTTTTGCTAATTTCGCATCGATTAAATCACTTCAGAGAGCATGTCAATAGAGGTAAAGGGCATTAGCAAATTATTCGGGGAACAAAGGGCGCTGGACCGGGTATCCATGTCGTTGGAAAAGGGCGAGATAGCAGGCCTGCTTGGACCCAACGGGGCAGGGAAATCCACCCTGATGAAGATCATCACCTGTTTCATACCACCGGATGAAGGCACTGCCCTGATTAACGGGTACGATATACGGGATAATCCTTTTGAGGTACGCAGCAATGTCGGGTATTTGCCGGAAAACAATCCTCTATACATGGACATGTACGTTCATGAATTCCTTCTTTTCATCGCAGGTCTTCATAAACTGCCCGGTAACCGGAAGAGAAGGGTGGCAGAGATGATAGAGATCACGGGGTTGCAACCCGAACAGCATAAGAAGATACGGGCACTCTCCAAAGGGTTCAGGCAGAGGGTGGGCCTTGCCCAGGCCATGATTCACAATCCTGATGTCCTTATTCTCGATGAACCGACTTCCGGTCTTGATCCCAATCAGATCGTGGAAATCAGGCACCTCATCAAGACCATTGGCAAGCAGAAGACAGTCCTGTTCTCAACCCATATCATGCAGGAGGTGGAAGCACTCTGTGATAGGGTGATCATCATCGACAAAGGGAAGATTGTAACTGACCAGCCGATAGGAGAACTATCAGCGATTACCTCCGGTACAGAAATATTGCTGGTGGAATTTGACAGGCCTGCCGACGAGAAACTGCTCAAAGCGCTTCAGGGAGTAAAAGGTGTGCAGCACATCAAAGGCAACACCTATCATCTGGAAACCAACCCCGAAGTGGATGTAAGATCCGCCATATTCCAGATGGCGGTCAGCTCCCGGCTGAAAGTACTCACCATTACACATACGGAGCGGAAGCTCGAAGAGGTGTTTCAACTGCTTACGAAGCGGTAGCCAGGTGCCCGCTGGCGCCCGCGAGGTTCAAAGATTGAAGTTCAAGGCTCAAGGAAGCGCTCGCTGCGTGCGGGGTTCCTGGTTCCATCATAATACGTCTGCTGATGGTCGGTTGTTAAACAAACAACGATCAAAGCTTTTTTGACCCCGCAAAAACTAAACATTCTCAACTTCCTAAACTTTTTTTTCTTACTTTTACCGCCGGTGGAAAGATTTGGATTGATTGCAACCACTGGAAAAAATGCTAAAACAATATTTTTTCCCTCCACTTTCAATTTCAATTCTTTTCGGGGCTTTATCAGATTATTAACATAAATACAGTTTGTTATGTCATTTTTATTTACTTCCGAATCGGTGTCAGAAGGACATCCGGACAAGGTTGCAGATCAGATTTCCGATGCATTGCTTGATGAGTTATTAAAGCAGGATCCGGAGTCGAAGGTTGCGTGTGAAACCCTGGTTACCACAGGTCTGGTAGTCTGTGGGGGAGAGGTAAAGACCAACGGGTATGTGAATGTGGATGAGGTGGTCAGGAATACGATAAAACGGATAGGTTATAGTAAGGCGGATTACCGGTTCGACCACAATTCCTGCGGAATCATTTCAGCGATCCATGAACAGTCTCAGGACATAAACCAGGGTGTGGTACGGGCAAAGGCTGAAGAGCAGGGTGCCGGTGATCAGGGGATGATGTTTGGATATGCCACACGGGAAATGCACAACCTGATGCCGATGCCTGTGGAGATTGCCCATATGTTGGTTCAGGAGCTGGCAGCCATTCGTAAAGAGGGGAAACAAATGACCTATCTCAGGCCAGACGCAAAGTCGCAGGTAACGGTTGAGTATGATGACAACGGTAAGCCCATGCGCATTGAAACGATTGTGCTTTCCACGCAGCATGATGAGTTTGCAGACGAACATGAGATGCATGAAAAGATCACGCTTGATATCAGGAATATTTTAATACCCCGGGTGAAGTCTTTCTTACCTGATTATATCAATGGGATCTTTAATGACCATTACAATCTCTATGTGAATCCCACCGGCAAGTTTGTGATTGGTGGCCCGCATGGGGATACAGGTCTTACCGGAAGGAAGATCATTGTTGATACTTATGGGGGTAAGGGGGCACATGGTGGCGGTGCTTTCTCCGGGAAGGATGCTTCGAAGGTCGACCGTTCAGCAGCCTATGCTGCCAGGCATATTGCCAAAAATCTTGTTTCAGCTGGCGTAGCGGATGAAATCCTGGTACAGGTTGCCTATGCCATTGGAATGGCAGAACCGGTAGGAATCTATGTCAATACCTTCAAGTCAGCAAGGGCGAAAGATTCAAATGGTAATATCTTTTCAGATGGTGCCATTGCAGGTATTATCCGGAAGGTGTTTGATCTAAGGCCGTACGCCATTATCCGTCATTACGGACTGAAGAATCCGATCTTCCTGGAGACAGCTGCATACGGTCATTTTGGGCGTGACCCTTATACAAAAGAGATTGAGGTAGGCTATTGTGATGAAACCACTTTTACCAGGGTGGAATATGGTAAAGAGCGTCATTTCAAGATGGTGGATTTCTTTGCATGGGAAAAACTGGACAGGATTGAGGATGTAAAAGCCGCGTTTAACCTGTAATGTTTCAGTATTCCCGCTTGTTTACCACCTCCCCCTTTTCATTCCAGAACAGCCAGGTCCCTTTCCGGATCCCGTTTTCAAAGGAACCTTCATAAAATTTTTTCCCTGTGGGATAATAGACAGTTTGCTTTCCATGAAGCTGACCGTTTTTATAACGAGCCACTGACCAGAGGTTTCCGTTAGGATGCCAGCTGTCCCACCGGCCATGCGCTTTGTCGTCACGGTAAAATCCTTCAATTTTTTTTATACCGTCCTGATAGTATTCCTCCATTTTGTACAACACTTTGTTTTGGCCACGCTTCCTGAAATAATGGATGGTTTTGGTCGCTCCATCAGGGTATTGTTCTACAACCTGGTGGGTAACGGAAGTGTTGCAGGCAATGAGCAGGAAGGAGATCAGGATGAAACCGTACCGTTTGGCAGGATGATGATGGATCATGGCAATAGCAGGTTTGCTGGGGAAATGGAAAGGTTGTTATTTCTTTTTCTTCAGATTTTTTCGGTCCGGATATCTTTCAGCATATTCTCTGTTAATCCCTTCGATGACCTGGTCGGTGATATCCAGGCTTGCATCGGCAAAAAATATGTTGGTCAGTCCCTGCTGGTAACCCACCACCATGTCAACACCGAAGTCGGCTTTATATCTGTCAATAAAATTCCAGAGACTGTCGAAATAGATAATGTTAAGTTTTAATTGAAGGTCGTTGATCCGTTCGGTGTAGGTATCCTCAAGACGGGCAATTTCATCTCCTTCAGTTTCCAGGGTCTCTTTTACCTGCAGCGCCAGGGATTCTTTCAGGAGGCCACTTTGAATATTTTTGTAATATTCCTGCACCTTTTTTTCATAGGACTTTTTCCTGGCGATGAGATCATTCTCCATGGATCGGAAGCGTTTTTCGATGCTATCGAGGAAATGAATGGTCATCAGGTAGTTGTTTTGCACGGAGTCGGCTCTCACAAAGGCGATCCTGGTTCCGGTAGCGGCTTCACCTGCGCCTCTGGCCACTGACACAGGCCGGATGGATTTTGCAGGTTTCTGACTGTCTCTGGTGAGGAACAGGAATATCAGGCCGGCGACAGCGACAAGACTGATAATCAGGGCAAGCCACGATAACCGTCCCGGGCTGTGTGGAGGATCAGCTCCCTTTTCGGGATCATGTCCTGCATATTCTTCAGTCGTCATCTTTTCGTCAACCGGTTCTCCGGTTCCCTGCAGATCAACATCATGTAAAGCGTCCTGACCCTGGTCTTGACGCTGTTCTTCACCGGATGATTCCGGGAAGGGCGGATTGTTTTTTTCTTCCATCATGCAAATATTATTTAAGATACCGGCAGATCAGCTTTCGCAAGGACTTTATTGTATTTCAGGCAGCAAATATCCGAAAATCAACGGAACAAATGATCAGTTACCGAGTTCTGACAGGAATTTAATTCTGACCAGCCTAACCTCCTCTTCGGTGAATTCATCCTCACCAAGCACTTTATGTGCATCTTTCCAACTGTCGGTTTCTGCTTCTTCTTTGAAAAAGGCAAAGATTTCCTCCTGGTGAAAGGGATCCACGCATTCATCAATATAATAGGAAATGTCAATCTTGGTTCCGCTGGCGACGATGTGTTCAATGGCAGTCAACAGTTCGTCATATTCGATGTTTTTGCCAACGGCCATATCTTCAAGGGAGATCTTCCGGTCGATGCTCCTGATGATATCCACTTTTAGCCCGGATTTGTTCACAACCGATTTAACCACCATATCCATGGGCCTGATGATCTCATTTTCGTCCACGTAGTTCTTGATCAGGTTCAGGAAGGGTTTACCGTATTTCAGGGCTTTTCCTTCTCCGACCCCGGTGATATTTTTCAGTTCCTCATGGGAGATCGGGTATTGTATGGCCATGTCCTCCAGTGAAGTATCCTGGAAGATGACAAACGGGGGCAGTTCCTCTTTTTTGGAGATCTGTTTCCGGAGGTCTTTAAGCATGGCAAACAGGGTAGTGTCGGATGAATTTCCTCCACGCTGCTCCCCTGGTGAATAGAAATCCTCTTCATCGGCATCGAGGTTACCATAATCGTGATCTTTGGCAAGCATCACGGAATAGGGATTCACCAGGAAATCTTTCCCTTTTTCCGTCAGCTTGAGCAGGCCGTAATTTTCAATGTCCTTAACCAGGAGATGTTCAATAAGGGCCTGTCGGATCACCGCATTCCAGAAATAGATGTCTTCAAAATCGCCGGCGCCCAGGATGTCAAGGGTATCGTATCGGTGCGCCTTGATTACCGAATCCACTTTACCGGTAAGCAGAAGTGATATCTGTTTTGCTTTCAGGAGTTGTTTGGTCTCCTTAACGGCATCTAACACCAGCAGGATATGATCCCGGGCTTCGGACTTGGGTTTGGGGTGGTTGCAGTTGTCGCATGAATGGCAGTTATCTTCATGATACTCTTCACCGAAATAATTCAGGAGTTGCACACGGCGGCAATGGGCAGATTCGGCATAAGAGATGGTTTCAAACAGCAACTGGTTGGCAATTTCAAGCTCTGATACACTTTTTGCCTGCATGATCTTTTCCATCTTCAGCATATCATCATACGAGTAGAAAGCGATGCAGTTGCCTTCCCCTCCGTCACGGCCGGCCCGGCCTGTTTCCTGGTAGTACGCTTCCAGACTCTTGGGCATGTCATGATGAATCACATAACGAATATCGGGCTTGTCGATGCCCATCCCGAAAGCGATGGTAGCCACGATCACATCGATCTCTTCCATCAGGAACATATCCTGGTTTCTGACACGTACCGATGAATCCAGCCCTGCATGGTAAGGCAGGGCTTTAATGCCGTTGACCTGAAGGGTCTCAGCCAGCTCTTCCACTTTTTTCCTGCTGAGACAATAGATAATACCCGATTTGCCTGTCTGTGATTTGACATACTTGATGATGTCCTTGACTACATTCTTTGTCTTGGGTCGTATTTCGTAATAAAGATTGGGCCTGTTGAAGGAGGTTTTAAAGACCGTAGCATCCATCATATTCAGGTTCTTCTGAATATCCTGCTGTACCTTGGGGGTAGCTGTGGCGGTAAGGGCAATGACAGGCCTCTTGCCTACCGCCTCGATGATGGTACGAATACGCCTGTATTCCGGACGGAAATCATGGCCCCATTCTGAAATGCAATGGGCTTCATCAATGGCGTAAAAGGAGATGTCGATGGTCTTAAGGAAATCAACATTTTCATCCTTGGTAAGCGATTCGGGTGCCACATATAAGAGTTTGGTATGGCCGGATGAGAGATCCGCCTTTACTTTTGCAATTTCCGCTTTGGTAAGGGAAGAGTTGAGGACGTGGGCAATCCCCTGTTCTGCCCCGAAATTCCGGATGGCATCCACCTGGTTCTTCATCAGGGCAATCAGTGGAGAGATAACAATGGCTGTCCCGTCGTACAGAAATGAAGGAAGCTGGTAACACATCGACTTGCCACCTCCGGTTGGCATAATCACGAATGTATCCTTGCCTTCCAGGAGGTTTTTAATCACCGCTTCCTGGTTCCCTTTAAACTGATCAAAGCCGAAAATCTTCTTTAACAGCTCGTGCAATGTGTGTTCAACCATCAGTTCCATGCAAATCCTCTTTTCTTACATCTCCTCGATCTAGTAAAGTTATAGAAAAAATTACCAGATTATATCGAAAAATAAAAAAAAATATTTTCTTCGATACGGTGATAAAAAGCTGATCTTAATTTGATCAGTAAATCACCATTTTGGGAAAAGGTTGCAAAAGTAAAAAAAACTATACATTACAAACAACCTGTTGCAGGGTTAGATTTTCGAAGTAATCACTTCCAGTATCTTTTCCGTATCTACCCTGTCCTGCAGCATCGAATCCCTTTCGCGGATGGTAACTGTGCCCTCTTCCAATGTCTGGTGATCTATGGTCACACAGAATGGTGTTCCAATGGCATCCTGTCGGCGGTATCTTCTGCCGATGGCATCCTTCTCATCATACTGGCAGAGATAATGGTATTTGACCCTGTCCATGATCTCTCTGGCTTTTTCAGGCAATCCGTCTTTTTTAACCAGTGGAAGGATGGCCAGTTTTACAGGAGCCAGCTTCGGAGGGATCCTGAGTACCGTGCGTTCACTCCCGTCTGGCAATGTCTCTTCGCAATAGGCATCTGAAAGAATGGCAAGGAACATCCTGTCGAGCCCGATTGAGGTTTCTATTACATAAGGGATATAGCTTTCATTCAATTCCGGGTCGAAATACTGCATTTTTTTACCCGAATATTTCTGATGGGCAGCCAGGTCATAATCGGTGCGGGAGTGGATACCTTCAAGTTCCTTGAAGCCGAAAGGGAACTCATATTCAATATCGGCTGCCGCATTGGCATAATGGGCAAGCTTCTCGTGATCATGGAAACGCAGCCTGGAAGGGCTGATGCCAAGGGAAAGGTGCCATTTCATCCGTTCCTCTTTCCAGAAGCTGTACCATTCCAGTTCGGTGCCGGGCTTCACGAAAAACTGCATCTCCATCTGCTCAAACTCCCTCATCCTGAAGATGAACTGCCTCGCCACGATTTCGTTGCGGAATGCTTTTCCCACCTGTGCAATGCCGAAAGGAACCTTCATCCGACTGCTTTTCAGCACATTCAGGAAATTCACGAAGATGCCCTGTGCGGTTTCCGGCCGCAGGTAGATCACATCACCGTTGTCGTTGTTGACAGATCCCACCCTGGTGGAGAACATCAGGTTGAATTGTCGCACATCAGTCCAGTTCCGTGAACCCGAAACGGGGCAGACGATCTCCAGTTCCTCAATCAGGGCCTTTACATCAGCCAGGTCATTTCGTTCCAGAGAGCTGTTCATCCGGTGGGTGATGGTCTCTATCTGCTGACGGTATTCTGCGATCTTTGGATGGGTTTCCATGAACATCTTGCGGTCGAACCGGTCCCCGAAACGCTTTTCAGCTTTCTGCACCTCTTTTTCGATCTTCCCTTCGATCTTTGCTATATGGTCTTCGATCAACAGATCGGCACGGTAACGTTTCTTGCTGTCTTTATTGTCAATCAGCGGATCGTTAAAGGCATCCACATGGCCGGAGGCTTTCCAGGTGGTCGGATGCATGAATATGGCGCTATCCAGGCCGACAATGTTTTCATTGAAACGAACCATTGCGTTCCACCATGATTCCCTGATGTTGTTTTTCAGTTCCACACCGTACTGCCCATAATCATATACAGCGCTCATCCCGTCGTAAATATCGCTTGACGGGAACACATACCCATATTCCTTTGCATGGGCCACCACTTTCCTGAAAAAATCCTCCTGTGTCATCATGGCTGCAAAAATAAGGAGAGTTTCTGACATGAAAAATGAAAGGGATCGGAGGGATGTTTACTTTTGCTCCATGAAAGTAACAGGCAATGTAATGGTTCCTGACGAGTTGCAGCAGGTATGCTTTGCCTGTGATGTAACACGATGCAAGGGGGCCTGCTGTGTGGAGGGAGATGCCGGCGCCCCGCTGACGGAGGAGGAAATCAGCCTGTTGGAGGATTACATCGATCGTGTGCTACCCTTTATGGAAAAAGCGGGACAGGAGGTGGTAAGACGCCATGGCGTTTTCGATTGGGACATGGAGGGGAATTATGTCACTCCCCTGGTCAATGACCGCGAGTGTGCTTTTGCATGCTTTATTAATGGTATAGCACATTGTGCTATCGAGAAAGCCTGGGAGGCCGGCATCCTGCCGATGCGCAAGCCTGAATCCTGTCACCTGTATCCTTTGAGGCTTTCGGTGCTTGACAATGGGATGGTAAACATCGTGTACCATCGATGGCCAATTTGTAATTCTGCCCTGGAAAACGGCCTTGAACAGGGGATCTCTTTGCAGGATTTTCTGAAAGAGGCGTTGATCAGGAAGTTTGGCGAGGAATGGTACAGGGAGTTGAAAAGCAAAAGTGAGCAGACACAGTGATTTTGTGAGCGAAGCGAAACGTAATCATATGTGGTCACCATCCCGCCGAGCGAAGCGAACCGGGGGAATAAGCAAAAAGCCTTGCCAAAAGTCATATGATTAAGTCATCACTATTCTGTGACTAAAATCAGGGAGCTTCTTCTATCTTCTTTGTTTTATCAGGAGTCATGGTGGCTTTGACGAAGGCAGGGGATTATTTTTTCCTGCGGATTTTTTCGGCTAGTTTAACCGCCTTGAATGCATTGACGACACCTCCTGAAACGGACAGTTTTTTCATCCGGGTTTTACCTTTGCCACCAGGGATATTTACCTTCTTCCATTTAAAGGAAGAAACTGATTTCATCAGGATTTTCCGTAGTTCGGCTGGAGTAAGTTCAGGATAGTAGGAGAGGATGATGGTTGCCACGCCGGTGACCACCGGTGCTGCGAGGCTTGTCCCGGAGGAGCTTCCGTATCCGCCCGGTTTCAGGGTCATTATCTCGGAGCCGGGGGCAAACAGGTCAACCGTGGTACGTCCATAGTTTGAAAAGGGGGAGGGTAGCAGTTTGCTTCTGTACTTTGTACTTGATCCCACCTCAATCATGTTGGTGGCACGGATTCCATTGGAAAAGAAGGGGGTCGGGTAGTTTTCAGTGGCGTCATTATCTTTCCCGTCATTACCGGATCCATGCACGATCAGCACACCGTGCGATTCAGCGTAACGCACCGCTTCGTCAACCATCCATTTCTCGGGGGAGAAATCCTTGCCGAAGCTGCAGTTGATGATCCGGGCACCCTGGTTCACCGCGTACCGGATACCCAGGGCCACATCCTTGTCGCGTTCATCTCCGCCCGGTACAATGCGGATTACCATGATCGCTACATTGTCCGCGATACCGTCAATCCCGATACCATTGCCCCGGATGGCCCCCACCAGTCCGCCTACGGAGGTGCCATGCCCGGGCGTGCCGGCCTGCAGGTCGTTGTTGCCGTATAGGCTGTCCTGTATATTGTTCGGATCGTCACCAGCAATGTGCCTTGGGTCGTTGTCAAGATTCAGCTTGGTGCTCAGGACCGATTCCTCATAGGCAATCCACCCCTCAATGTCAGAGCGGGAAACGCCATGTTGATATATCAGCAGATAGAAGTTCTTTGCTTTAAACAGATTCCCTGTTTCAGCTTTGATGGCCCGTACAACTTCCGGTGTCAGATCACTGCCCTTTATATGTTGTTCAAGCACCGAAACCGATGCATCGAATTCACTCAGCATTAACTTGTGATTGAACAGGTTGCGCTGGCTTTCCGCCACATCTTTTTCGTAAAATTCCTTTGCCTTGAGATACAGGTCAAATTCTGCCTGCTTTCCGGCAGGTACATCCTTTTCCTTCATGGTTCCGTAAACAGGGTGAAATTTCCTGTACAGTCTGGTCTGCTCCAGTGTTTCGCTGGCGATATTCTCCCCCGACAGGTTGCCAAGGAAGTTCCAGCCATGGACATCGTCCACATAGCCATTTCCGTCGTCATCAACATCATTTCCGGGAATTTCACGAGGATTCACCCAGAGATTGCCTTTGATATCTGCGTGGGCCGTATCCAGGCCGCTGTCAAGGATGGCCACCACCACTTTCCGACCCTGTCTTCCCTCCAGGAATTTGTAAGTTTTGTCAAGACTGATCCCGGGGATACGGTCACTTTGCGGATCGGCAAAATACCACTGTGCTGCCGTGTGATCCTTGGAGCCAGCTGCCGACTGGCTGTAAGCCGGGAAGAGGGTAATGGTCAGGGAGACCAAAATTATAACGCAGGCCATTTTCATACTGTACGGTTTATGCGGGTAAAAATAGTTCCCTTTTTCATAAAGGAGGGATAAGGTAGTAATTATTTCAGGGAACGGCATGAAGTATCAGACAGGTTTGTTATCTTTGCACCCTGATTAGGCTCAGTAGTTCAGTTGGATAGAACGTCAGATTCCGGTTCTGAAGGTCGGGGGTTCGAATCCTCCCTGAGTCACCCATCTTACCAAAAGTAAGACGTAAAAATCTGTTAAACAGAGGGATAGACACAAGCCAATGCTTGTGGACATCCCTCTGTTTTTTTATTATGCTAATACAAAGATAATCAATATGGTAAAACAAAAATAAAGGGGCTAAAACCCTGAAATGTAAACCTATCCACTTATCCAAAAACTATCCAGACAATATGAGTAAGGTAAACTTCAGACTTAAAACAGATTACAAGCGTAAGGATGGTACATGTCCGTTGTACGCTCAGGTATATCTTAAAGGAAAAATGGTACGACTGCCGGTTAATGTCAATATCGAACAAGTGTTCTGGGACCCGGTTGAGTGCCGTGTACATGACTTCCATCCCGAGGCAGAAGGACTTAACCCCTAACTTTTTAGTCTGCACATATTATTCATATTAGTTTGATGCCAGTTTTTTCAATTAACTTTTCTGTGGCTTTTGTGATTTCAGACAGATGCCACGTATTGTTAATCCTGACCATTTTTGCATCGGTAAGCAACTGAATGTAGTCATTAACAGAGTATTTAGAAATCAGGTCTTTCTCCTTTAAATCTGAGTACAAGTGCTGGTACCATTACAAAGCTATATGGTTAATGAACATCCATCCTTGCAAGGTTTGCTCGTTCTGCATATAGGTTGAATCGGCTTCTAACACGTTAATTATTCCATCAAACATGATTTCTATAGCTCCCCTGGACTTGTATGTATGAAAAATATCTCTGGCACTGCTGCGGTTCAGGTTTGTAAGCATTGCAATCGTGCCAAAAGTGTCTTTTTTCTTATGATATCCTTCCAGTGAGTATTCTTCCGGGTGGGTGGTAATCCGTCACAGGTAATCTTGCTCTTCCCGCATGCGCAGTGAGTCATCCAGGTATATATTCAGGCTC
The DNA here is from genome assembly GCA_964652685.1 of uncultured Lentimicrobiaceae bacterium. GTDB lineage: Bacteria > Bacteroidota > Bacteroidia > Bacteroidales > SKPS01 > SKPS01. The sequence continues at coordinate 475 of CAZZBS010000047.1, read as the reverse complement.
ATGCGATCCCAGGTATATTCCTGATACCAGATAATCCTGCCTTCGTGTTAAAAATACTGGTCATGTTCTTTAAAGGTGTTGTCCCGGATCATAGAGTAATCGATCTGGGCATTGTCCCGCTTCAATGGCATGATAAACCGTAGCTCGCAGCCCTGCTTTTTTATGTTGTAAAGCCCAATCTGGATGTTTCATGACATAAATGTAATACGTTTAAACGTATTACATAGAAACACACAAACCATTGATAATCCTAACTTTTTTGTAAAAACTTCTGAACTTAAGCGTGTTAATTCCGGAGTTAGGGCTTAATGGATTTTGGGTGATGAGTGACGAGATATTTGTGATGATTTTTTACACTCTCGCTTCGCTCGTGCGTTCTGCACAGGCTCGCTTCAGCGAGCCCTTACTCCCCTGCAACCGCCATCTTGCGTGTTATGCTGTAGGAATGCCAGGTAATAGTATAGAAGTATATCCC
>CAZZBS010000046.1:0-13515 GCA_964652685.1 uncultured Lentimicrobiaceae bacterium | reverse complement strand
CTCCGCCACCAAAAAACCCTATGAACGACGCGGTACGGTGACCCTGATCAGATAGGTATCCGGTACACTTCGACAGGCTCAGTGACCAGTGCATTGGTGAGATGGATTGATTTTTATGTCTGGTGAATATTTTCTATTATGCCAGGATATTAGGCACGAAGAATCCACAAAAGTTACCCATCAACAGAATTATTATTTAATCATGCTGATTAAACTTATGCGTAATTGTCTGGTCTAATAAAATAATATGTTGATGTTCATATCTCAATCCAATACCGAATGAAAAAAGTTTTACTCCTCGTTTTTTATTTCATGACTGTTGGTGGTCTGGTCCATGCACAGACCATTGCCCTGACCTTCACGGCAAAGTTTGAAGGACTGCACAAGCCGCTTGACAGTGTCCTGGTCCAGAACCTCACACAGGGCGGAGACACGGTACTGTATGGAAGCGACACCACTCTCATCCTCAGTTCCACCATCGGGATGGAGGAAAACGGTCCTGCTGCTCCGGCAGGATTGACCTTGTTGCCAAACCATCCCAATCCTTTCAACGAGAGTACCACCATCAGGTTTTATCTGCCAGGTGATGAACTTGTTGCCTTAAAAGTGTTTGATCTGACCGGAAGAGAGCTTACACGCCATGTTGAAGCGCTGACTGCCGGATTACACAGCTTCAGTTTCTATCCGGGTCAAGGGAACCAATACCTGTTATCGGTTGAAACGCGCGATCAACGAAGGGTTCAGAAGCTGATCCATATCGGACCAGGGACGGGCAGGTGCCGGATGGAACATTCCGGATGGCAACCCGGAAGTGCGCCCGGTCAAAGGAAAAGCCAATCAGGATTCCCATGGGTACCAGGTGATGAACTCCGTTATTTTGGCTTTGCAGGCCTGGGCACCAACCTGGCCGGGCACAACATCATCAATGATATTCCTGCCCAGTCCAAAGTCTGCATATTCAATCTGTTACATGGAATGCCCTGTATGAGCCACCCGTTTGCGACCGATCATGAAAGCAATGTTTACAGAACCGTACGAATCGGCAGCCAATGCTGGATGCGGGAAAACCTGAAATCGGTAAAATACAATGACGGCAGCGCTATCCCGGCCAATCCGGCAGGATGGCCATGGCAAAACCTCACCTCCGGAGCTTTGGGCTGGTATAACGGCGATTCAGCCACCTACCACCCCCTGTATGGTCCCTTGTACAACTGGTATGCAATTGCGTCGGGGAACCTTTGTCCCACAGGTTGGCATGTACCTGCAGCTTCCGAATGGGCAACACTGGTCAATTATGTGGGAGGCCAACAGGTAGCGGGTCTCAAACTGAAAGAAAAGGGATGGCAGCACTGGCATTCTACCAATACAGGTACAAACGACTATGGGTTTACGGCCCTGCCTGGAGGGTTCGCAAATCCTTACGGGTCATATGTTGAGATCGGTGGTAATACGACTATGTGGACCTCTTCAGAAGGTACGTTCAATAGCGGGACCAATTACTATACGTATCATTTTCTTGAGGAGTTCTACCATCAGGATTATGACAAATCCATGGGGGCCTCGGTCCGCTGCATCATGAACGATACGGCTGCAGGGCAGGTCAGGCCGCAAACAGCTTTCACGGCAAGCGATACGGTCATCCTGATACATGATACGGTATTCTTCACGGACATCTCCGCTTACAACCCGGTATCCTGGAAATGGTATTTCGGCGACGGCGACAGCAGCAGCCTGCAACACCCTTCGCATGTTTACACCGCCAAAGGCACCTATACCATCACCCTGATCACCGGGAATGCCTGGGGCTGTGATACCCTGGAGAAACAAAACCATATCAAGGCAACTGGGCCGGTGATCAACTACCCTGTGGCTGATGTTGACGGGAACCTCTACGACACGATCGACATCAACAACACGATATGGCTCAGGAAAAACCTGAGGACAACGCACTACAACGACGGGACTCCTATTCCCGGGATCAGCGATACACTTACATGGACAACCCTGACCACCGGCGCCAGGTGCTGGTACAATAACGATTCAGCAGTTTATGCAGACATTTATGGGAGTTTATATAACTGGCACGCTGTGAATACGGGTAAACTCTGCCCTGCCGGATGGCATGTGCCCAACTTCCCTGAATGGGAAGCCTTGTTCAATTATCTCGGCGGTGCATCTGTCGCAGGGGGAAAACTGAAAGAGACCGGCACAGCACACTGGATGAGCCCTAACACCGGTGCAACCAATGAAACCGGTTTCACGGCTCTGCCGGGGGGATACCGCCAGTATTCCGGCAACGCACCCTTCAGCGCCCTTGGCACAAACGGCTACTGGTGGAGCGCCTCCGATTACGGAAGCGCCCATGCATGGAACCCCGTGATGAACCATACCGATGCCCAGATCAACTGGGGATTCACCCAAAAAAAAGCAGGGATGGCAGTGAGGTGTGTTTTTGATTGAAAGGCTAAAGGCTAAAGGCTAAAGTAAAAAGTAAAAAGATGATGGGGTTTGGTGGATGAGGAGTGGGGTTATCGGTTACCATTAAAAGAAACACAAGAAAATCAACGGTCATGAAAACTTTTAGATGGATTCAAACAGTAATACTGGGTATGGCGTTTATCGCCATAGCTCCCGCCTTGCAAGCACAACCCTGGGACGGGGGTGAGATCACCTGGGAATGTACGCCTCAGGGAAATTTCCGGTTTGTCATGAAGATTTACCGGGAGTGTGAAGCCATCACCCTGCCGACCACCCTGTCGCTTGAATCCAATGCTCCGGGTTTTTCGAGTATTTCCATGACGAAAGTTTCGATGAACGACCTTTCCCCGCAATGCAATTGCCCGGGGGGTGTTCCGGTTTCGTGCGCCACAACATCAAACTATAACATCGGAACCATTCAGTTGAATGTGTACACCTCTGATAATGCCTATCCCAACGGCGTTCCGTTGACCGGCGTGCCACCAGCTACCGGCTGGCATTTCGCGTATGTGACCTGTTGCCGGAGCTGGTGCTCAAATATTGCCAATTCCGCTAGTGCCAACTTTTTCCTGCGGGCAATCATGTATCCCTACAACAATATGCCGGTGGATTCATGTTTCGACAACTCACCCAGGTTCATGGAACCACCCCAGACGATTGTCTGTACCAAATACCCCTATTTCTATAATTTCTCAGCTACCGATGCCGAACCGGATTCATTGGTGTATGCATGGTCGCCTCCTCTCCAAAACATTACATCCCCTATCGTCACCTACAACCCAGGATACTCCTTTGATGCACCACTGCCAGGACCGACACATTCCCCGGGCAGCATTCAGGCGGTTTTGAATCCCAAAACAGGATTGGTCAGTGGCACCAGCTTTTTGCCTGGCAATTTTATCTCGGCGGTTAAAGTTACAGCATACAGATGCGGGATTAAACTGGCAGAGATTTTCCGTGATGTGGATCTTGCCATCCAGCATTGCGACACCGCCAATATCCTGCCCGGCATCCCACCGCCCTTCCCCAACAGCGTAGGTCAATACACCCTGTATTCCGACACTGTATACGCCGGGCAGATCGCCTCTTTCCCTGTCGTAGCCACTGACTTTCAGTATTGTCCCAATAATATTCCACCTGTCCCGCAGGAGATGACCCTGACAGCCTTCGGCAGCCAGTTCGGGACACCCATGAATCCTTCAGGTTGCCTTAACCCACCCTGTGCTATGCTTTCCCCTGCCCCCACCGACACGGCGCCACTGACCGGCCAGTTCGGCGTGCAGACCACCTTCACCTGGCAGACAGGCTGCCAGCATGTTTTTTCCGGTGCGGGTTGCGGTGCCACGACCAACCAATACGATTTCCTGTTCAAGGCAAAAGATAATTTCTGTCCCGTCCCCGGAATCAGGTATGCCACCATCACGCTGGTGGTGCTCGACCTGCCGGAGATAGCGGCCCCCGACCTGCTCCAACCCGTCATGCTCCCGGCAGGCGATGTGGAACTTATCTGGCATCAGGCCAAAGACACCACGAACAGCTTCAATGGATATTTTGTCTGGTCAGCCAACACCCCCGCCGGGCCCTTCACCCTGATCGACTCGGTGATGAACATTGCCGATACCAGCTACACCCATATTGGCGCAGGAGCCGACATGCATCCCGTCTGCTATTACATCACCATGAAAAGTGGATGTTTCGGAACGCATGAGACAAGGTCCGATACAGTGTGCGGCACCACGGTCAGTGTACCTGAAAAGACTGACAGGCAATTTACCTTCACCCTCGGAAACAGCATACCCAATCCCTCCCCGGGGTTTGTTACCATCCCCTTTACACTCCCTGATGCCGGTAAAGTTAAACTGGTCATCTCTGACATAACCGGGAAAACCCTCATCAACGAATCACACCTCGCTGAAACCGGCACCAACCGAATCGAACAAAACCTGTCAAACCTCTCCCCCGGCACCTACTTCTGCACCTTGTCCTTCAAAGGTATGCACCAGACCAAGCTGTTGATGATAAGGTGATGTGTTGCTGATTATTTTCTCTCGCCTCCCGCCTCTCGCCTCTTGCCTCTTGACTAAAGATTTTTTCTATCTTTGTGCGAAATTTTTCAACATACTGCCATGACGACCGACAGAGAGAAGTTCTTCAACGAAGGCCTCACTTACGACGATGTACTGCTGGTTCCGGCATATTCGGAAGTGCTTCCGCGGGAAGCAAGCCTCAGCACCCGTTTCACAAGAAACATTAAACTGAACATACCGATTGTTTCGGCTGCCATGGATACGGTGACCGACGCACGGATGGCCATTGCCATCGCCCAGGAGGGGGGTATCGGGGTGATCCATAAGAATATGACGATAGAGCACCAGGCGAATGAGATCAGGAAGGTGAAACGTGCCGAGAACGGGATGATCATCGATCCCATCACCCTGCATGCCGACGCCAAAGTGGCCGATGCCCTGGCCATCATGCATGAATACGGGATCGGGGGCATCCCGGTCGTGGAAAAGGACAAGACCCTGGTAGGTATCGTCACCAACAGGGACCTCCGTTTCGAGCGTAATCCAGAGAAGCCGGTAGCCCAGGTGATGACCAGTGAAAACCTGATCACCACGAGTGAGTTCACCGACTTCGAGAAGGCAGCCGACATCCTGCAGGAATACAAGATCGAGAAACTGCCTGTTGTGGACAAGAACTACAAGCTGGTAGGCCTGATCACTTACAAGGACATCATCAAGATCAAGGAGCGCCCCAACGCGAGCAAGGATACCATGGGCCGGTTGCAGGTGGCGGCTGCGGTGGGTGTTACCCATGACACGTTCGACCGTATCGAGGCGATGATCCGTTCCGGAGTTGATGCCGTGGTGATCGACACAGCCCACGGACATTCGAAAGGGGTCATTGAGATGGGAAAAGCGGTCAAGAAGCGCTTCCCTGACCTGGAGCTGGTGATGGGCAATGTTGCCACGCCGGAAGCTGCGCTGGATCTTGCCGATGCCGGGGCCGACGCCATTAAGGTAGGCATTGGGCCGGGCTCCATCTGCACCACCCGCGTCATTGCCGGCGTTGGGGTGCCTCAACTTACTGCCGTCTTCCAGGTGGCCCATGCCCTCAAAGGGAAAGGCATCCCTGTGATCGCCGACGGCGGCATCCGTTATACAGGCGATATCGTGAAGGCCGTAGCCGGCGGCGCCGGATCCATCATGGTCGGATCACTATTCGCAGGCGTGGAAGAGGCCCCCGGCGAAACCATCATCTTCGAAGGCAGAAAATACAAAACCTACAGAGGAATGGGCTCACTCGAAGCCATGCAACAGGGATCCAAAGACCGCTATTTCCAGGATGCCGAAGATGACATCAAAAAACTGGTGCCCGAAGGGATCGTGGGCAGGGTGGCCTACAAAGGGACCCTGTCTGAAGTAGTGCTCCAGATGGTAGGCGGTCTCAGGGCCGGGATGGGATACTGCGGCGCCCGCAACATCACGGAACTGCAAAATGCGAAATTCATCAAGATCACCCACGCCGGGATCGTGGAAAGCCACCCTCACGACATCACCATCACCCGGGAAGCACCCAACTATTCCAGAATGTAAATATGTGTAATCCAAATAAATCTGTCATGAAAGTACCCGTCATTCATCTGAAATCAGCATTTCTGGCCCTTACCATCGTCATCAGTGCAATCCTGATATTCAACGGATGTAAAGCACCACAGGAAACAGCAGTCCTGAAGATCTACAAAGATAACACACTGCTTGAATCGGTCTCTCCGCAGGACTTCCTGGCCGTATTCACAAAAAACAACCTCAACAATGAACCCCTCACCAAAGATGGTGTTGAAGAATACCTCGAACTTTTCATCAATTATAAACTTAAAGTGAAAGAGGCAGAGGCACTGGGAATGGATACCCTGTCATCTTTCAAAACCGAATTGCATGGCTATCGGGATCAGCTTGCCAAACCTTATCTGAATGACCAGGCAGTGACCGACCGCCTGATACAGGAAGCATGGGAAAGAATGCTGTATGATGTCCGCGCCAGTCATATCCTGGTTGCCGTAAATAAAGATGCCTCACCAAAGGATACCCTGGCCGCCTGGAAGAAAATCGCCGAAGCAAGGGAGAAGCTGCTGAAGGGGGATGATTTCGCCAGGGTGGCTGCCACCTACTCGGACGACCCTTATGCCAAGGATATCCCTGGCACCGAATCAAGTCCGGGCCGCAAAGGTAACAGGGGTGACCTCGGTTACTTCACCGTCTTCGATATGGTCTACCCCTTCGAAAATGCCGCTTACAATACCCCGGTCGGAACAGCGAGCAACATTGTGCGCTCCAACTTCGGATACCATCTCCTGAAAGTAACCGATAAAAAACCTTCCATGGGAAAGGCTTTCATCGCCCATGTGTATGTCCCCCACCCCAGGAGCGGCCTGACAGAAGATTCGGCTGCTGCAGAAAAAAAGATCCATGAAATCTATGCTGAATATCAGAAAGGGGATATCACCTTTGAAGACCTCGCAAAAACATTTTCGGAAGATGTGAACAATGCCAGGAACGGCGGCGTACTCCGCTGGTTTAACGTGCATGGCCTGGTGCCGGAATTTGTCGCCACCATCAACAACATGAAGATCAATGATGTCTCCGCACCCATCATGACGATGTACGGCTGGCATATCATCAAGCTGCTGGGACAGGAAAAACCGGAGGTGTATGAAAAAGAGCTCCCCAACATCAAACAACGGCTTGCCAAAGACACCCGCTCCCTCCTGAGCCGGGATGAGGCCATCACCGGCATCAAAAAACAGTTTGGCTATAAAGCCTATCCGGCGAATATCAATAAATTACAGAAAACCATCGATTCAACCATCTTCCTGGGAACCTGGGTCATGAAAGGCACAGCCCTCGAAAACAACAGGAAACCGGTTATCAGGATAGGTAATAAAACCTATACCATGGCTGACTTCGGTAGCTGGGTTGAGAAAAGGCAGGTCAGGTCCGGTTCAGGTGACATCACATACTTCATTACCGAAAGAATGAAAGATTTTTCCAATGAAAAAGTGCTGGAATACAAGGAAAAGAAACTTGAATCCCTTTACCCGGAGTTCAAAGCCCTGATGAAGGAATACCGCGACGGGATCCTGCTCTTTGATCTGATGGACAAAAAAGTCTGGACGTATGCCATCCAGGACACAACAGGGCTGGAGGCTTTCTATGAAAAACACAAGCATGAACACCGCTGGGACCTTCGGGTGGAAGCTTCTGTCTATACCGGTAAAAAAGAAGAGCTCCTTCAACAGGCACGACAACTGCTGCTGAATGATCGCGAAGAACAGGATATCCTGGACTCCCTCAACAAGGAATCTTCCATCAACCTGGTGTTGAAAACGGGGAAATTCCAGGCAGCCGACAACGCCCTTGTTGATGCTCACCCCTGGGACAGCGGCGTTACCCAGGTAAAACCTCTACCGGACGATTATCCCGGAGCCCCTAGTTTCTATTTCATTCATTATAAAGATATACTACCCCCCGATGTGAAGCAACTGTCAGAAATCCGCGGGCTGATGATATCGCAATACCAGGAACAACTGGAAAAAGACTGGCTTAATGAACTCCGTACCAAATACAGGATTGAGACCATTCGGCCTGAACTGGAGAAACTATACCCATAGCCTGATGACCCTGTTCCGCAGCCATATATACCTCCTTCCCCTGCTTTTCCTGCTCCTGTTCGTGACCCAGTCCTGTAACCGGCCAGAAAAGGACCGCACCCCCCTTGCCCGCGTCGACAACACATGGCTGTATGCCGATCAGGTGATACCCTCCATCCCCGAAGGAGCAAAGGAAAACGACAGCCTCTTTGCAGTACGATCCTTCGTGGACAACTGGATCCGGCAACAACTCCTCCTTCAACATGCTGAGGATAACCTGAAAGAGATGAAACCGGACTTTGAACGACAACTCAGGGATTACAGGAATGCGCTGCTTATCTATACCTATGAAGAGGAACTGGTCAGACAAAAACTCGATACGGTTGTAACAGACCAGGAGATCAAAGCGTATTACGATACCAACATAGAGGATTTCCTCCTGAAAGAGAATATCGTAAAGGTGGTCTATGTGAAACTTTTCCGAAACGAATCAACCCTGTCGGCTTTCAGAAAGCTGATCAGAAGCGACCAGAAAGCCGACCGCCTCCGGCTGGCTGAACTGTGCCGCCAGCATGCAGTCAACTATTTCCTCGACGACGAAATGTGGCTTTTCTTCAACGACCTGCTGAAAGAGATCCCCATCAACACCTATAACCAGGAGGCATTCCTTGCCAACAACAGATTTATCGAAATCAATGATTCCGTTTACCACTATCTGATCGACATCAAGGATTTCAGGATCACCGATAATTATTCCCCGGTAAGCCTCGAAAAAGAGCGCATCCGTTATACCATCATCAACATACGCAAAGTGGAACTTCTTGGCAACCTCTCGAAAGAGCTTTATGATCGTGCCGGCCGGAAAAGACGTTTTGAAACATTTTACTGATCAAAAGATAAAACAACCAGGAGCGTTGCAACAAAAACAAAAAAAACCGTTTATTCACCCTGAGCACTGAACAATGAACAAGAAAGCACTGGTACTGATACTCCTCCTCACCGCTTTTTCTGCCATGGGCCAGAAGAATGTCATCGACAAGGTGATTGCCGTGGTGGGAAGCGAACCTGTACTCTATTCCGACCTGGAAGCCCAGTATATTCAATACTTGCTGCAACAGGGCACCTATTTCGATGATCCCGATATCAAATGCGGCCTTTTCGAGGAGTTGCTGATCCAGAAACTCCTGCTGAACCAGGCCCTCCTCGATTCTGTCACCGTCTCCGACCGGCAGGTCACCTCCCGTATCGAGAGCAAGATGAACTACTACATCATGCAGATGGGTTCCAGGGAGAAATTCGAGGAATACTACGGTAAATCGGTGGATGAGTTCAAGGCTGAATTCTTCGATATCACCAGGGAGCAGATGATGATTGAACAGGTTCAGCGGACCATCACCGAGAATGTAAAGGTGACCCCCACCCAGGTACGTCGTTTCTACCGGGATATCCCGAAAGACAGTCTGCCGGTGGTGCCATCGGAATACGAGATTGGCCAGATTGTGAAGATACCTCCTGTCACGCCGGAAGCCCGGGAAAAAACGATCGGGGCCCTGAACACCCTTCGTGAGCGGGTGCTCGATGGTGAAGATTTCGCCACCCTGGCGAAACTCTCCTCCCAGGATCCCGGGACAGCATCCAAAGGGGGTGAACTCACCTTCGGCCGTGGCTTGATGGATCCGGCCTTCGAAGCCGCCGCTTTCGCCCTGAAAAATCCGGGCGACATGTCACCGGCCGTGGAATCAGCCTTCGGATACCACCTCATCCGGCTTGTGCGCAGAAGCGGTGAGTTTGTCACCGTCCGCCATATCCTGCTGATCCCCGAAGTCAACCCGCGCGACCTGCTGGCCGCCGATAAAGAACTGAACAACATCAAAGCCCTTATCGAAATGGACAGCATCAGCTTCGAAGCTGCCGCCCTCCGCTTCTCTGATGATCCCTCCGGCAAAAACGGAGGCAGACTCGTCAACCCTGAAACAGGCTCCTCCCTCTTCTCCCGTCAGGAACTGGATCCCGCCGTGGCCTTCGTCGTGGATAAACTTAAACCCGGTGAGGTCTCCACCCCCGTGATCATGCTTACCACCGAAGGAAAACAAGCTTCCCGTATCCTGCATCTCTACAGAAAAACCGATAGCCACACCCTCGACCTGGAACAGGACTATGAAAAAGTTCGTACCTATGTCCTGCAACAGGAAAAGATGAAGGTGATGGATAACTGGATCCATAAAAAAATCAAGGAAACCTATGTGAAAATCATCGACCAGAAAATGATCGGGTGTGTTCTGAGTTATCCCTGGACCGGGAAATAGTTGAGTATGTTGAGTATGTTGAGTATGTTGAGATTAAAGTTATAAAGATTATTTTTTATGCAGTTTGAATCAGATGTAAAGGCAGTTGATCAGTTCGGAAAGGTCATTGAAGAAATCAAGAATGAAATAGCCAGGGTGATCATCGGGCAGGAGGATGTGATTGATGCCCTGCTCAACGGTATATTCTCTCAAGGGCACTGTCTGCTGGTCGGGGTGCCGGGTCTTGCCAAGACCCTGATGGTAAGCACCCTGTCGGGGGTGCTCGACCTGACCTTCAACCGCATCCAGTTCACCCCGGACCTGATGCCCTCCGACATCATCGGCACCGAGATCCTTGATCCCTCCCGACAGTTCCGGTTCCACAAAGGGCCCGTTTTCGCCAACATCATCCTGGCAGACGAGATCAACCGGACCCCGCCCAAGACGCAGTCGGCCCTGCTGGAAGCCATGCAGGAGAAGTCGGTCACCGTGGCCGGTGAATCCCATAAGCTACCCAATCCCTTCTTCGTCCTGGCAACCCAAAACCCCATCGAACAGGAGGGAACGTACCCCCTGCCCGAAGCCCAGCTCGACAGGTTCATGTTCAACATCTGGCTCGATTACCCTTCCGGTCAACAGGAAATAGATATCGTGAAAGCCACAACCGTCATCAATGAGATCAGCCTCAACAAACTGCTGAATGCCAACGACATCATTGCATTCCAGAAACTCATCCGCAAAATACCCGTTCCCGACAACGTGTATGAATATGCTGTCTCCCTCTCCGCCAGATCACGGCCCGGTTACCCGGAAGCAGACAAGACAGCCACCGAATACCTGGCCTGGGGTGCCGGCCCGAGATCCTCACAGTTCCTTATCATCGGCGCCAAATGTAACGCCGCCATGAACGGCAAATATGCCCCCGACATCGAAGATGTAAAAAACGTGGCCGTCCCCGTCATGCGCCACCGCCTCGTCAGAAATTACAAAGCCGAAGCCGAAGGGATCCGGACCGAAGAGATCATTGAGACGCTGATGAAAAGGTGAGGTTCGACTGGCTTAGTGACCGGGTGGCCGGGTGTTGTTGGTGAATCGGTGAAACGGTGAATCGGTGAGAGAGTCTTACGGGTGAAGCAGAGAGGAGAATTTTTTGGTGAATCGGTGAAACGGTGAAGCGGTGAAGCGGTGAATCGGTGAAACGGTGAATCGGTGAAGCGGTGAATCGGTGAAGCGGTGAATCGGTGAATCGGTGAAGCGGTGAATCGGTGAATCGGTGAATCGGTGAAGCGGTGAAGCGGTGAGGGAGCCTTACGGGAGTTGCTGTTGCACTTCGACTCCGCCCAGGGCCCGGGTAATCATCAAGTCGTATCGTCATAAAGTCGTATCGTCGTTAAGCTCTGAACGCACGAGCGAAGCGAGTGTCCTTTTCTGGCATGAACACCGCAATTCTTAATTGACATTTTGCCTTAAATTGCCCTCACTTTATTACAGCTTTTTCTGATTCAACCCCTCACTTTATTACAAAATTGTTTAATTTTACCCCTCACTTTATTACATAAAAATCATGTTTGACAGAACAATACTGATAGAACTTAAAAGATGGTCAGAAAGAAAAGATCGTAAACCGTTGGTTCTGAGGGGAGCAAGACAGGTTGGGAAAACCACTGCAGTTAAACTCTTTGCAAGAAAATTTGATACCTTTATCAATCTGAATCTTGAAAAAGCAGAGCATAAAGTAATCTTTGAAACGGAATACCCTTTTGAGGAGCTTGTAAACAGGATTTTTTTTCATACCGGGAAAACAAGATATTTTGGAAAAACGCTTGTTTTTATCGATGAAATCCAGAATTCACCCAAGGCGGTAGCATTGTTACGATATTTTTACGAAGAAGCTTCTGATCTTTTTGTGATAGCAGCAGGCTCACTTCTTGAAAATATCCTCGATGAGAATATTTCGTTTCCGGTTGGAAGGGTTGAATTTATGATTATGCATCCCTGCACATTCAGGGAGTTCTTATCGATAACCGGTGAAGAGACTGGTCTTGATATTTACGATCAGCTCCGGATTCCTGAATATGCTCATGATAAGATGCTTGATTTGTTCAGGAAATATGCAATGATTGGGGGTATGCCTGCAATATTGAAAAACTACGCAGAGGACAGGGATCTCACTGCCCTTGGATATGTTTTCAGGAGCCTCCTGACCTCTTATATTGAGGATGTTGAGAAATATTCCAGATCCGATTCAATGGAGAAATACATCAGGCATATCATCTCGGTGGTTTTTAAAGAAGCGGGTAAGAGGATAACCTTTGAAAGATTTGGCAGCTCACTGTACAGATCCAGGGAAATGAAGGAAGCTTTCACAATTCTGGAAAGAACAATGCTTCTTAAGCTGGTTTATCCGGTTACTTCTGCAAGATTACCTTTGATTCCAAACCTGAAAAAGAAGCCCAGACTTCAACTTCTGGACACTGGCATGGTGAATCATTCTCTGGGTATTGAGGAGGAACTCATCGCCAGCAAGTTTCTTGATGATGTGTACCGTGGTTTGATTGCTGAGCACATAATCGGACAGGAATTGTCAGGATTGTCTTGTTTTCCTGATGCTGCAACATATTTCTGGGTTAGAGAAAAGAAAGAATCAAGTGCTGAAATTGATTATCTTTATCCATACAGAGGAATGATCATTCCTATTGAAGTAAAGGCAGGGCCATCAGGGAAATTAAGGTCTTTGCAGCAATTCATGAAGGAAGCCCCTCATGAGTGGGCAGTGAGGTTTTATTCCGGACAGTATTCCATAGAAGAAATAAAAGTACCTGACAACAAACGGTTTAAATTGATCAATCTTCCACTTTTCATGGCAGGAAAACTCCCTGTTCTTCTTCAACAGATTGTAAAATAGGGTTTTGCTGTTGGCTGTCTAATCGTGCAGTCGTAAAGTCGGTGAATCGGTGAAACGGTGAATCGGTGAGGGAGCCTTACGGGTGAAGCGGTTAATCGGTGAATCGGTGAGGTAGCCTTACGGGTGAATCGGTGAATCGGTGAATCGGTGAGGGAGCCTTACGGGTGAAGCGGTTAATCGGTGAATCGGTGAGG
>CAZZBS010000045.1:0-14091 GCA_964652685.1 uncultured Lentimicrobiaceae bacterium | reverse complement strand
ATCATCTTTCGTTCTGAAACATCCGATAGAAAGGATTACCGTTGACCCCGGCAGGCTGCCGGAGGGTGTGTACTTAGTGAAATTAGACAGGGGACAGGGGACAGTGATCAGGAGGGTGGTAGTGAGTCGATAGTCGATAAACCTCACCCCCTGGTCCTCTCTCCTGAGAGGAGAGGGGGAGTAACAAGTAACAAGCCCTTCGGCAGACTCAGGGACCACAACCAGTAACCAGTAACCAAATATTACCACTATGAAAATGCATGTACGGTTTCAATTAGTCATGAGGCAAGTTTTGTTATTCACATTGATCCTGCTTCTGGGCAAATCCATGGAGTCACAGACGCCGCAGTATTCATTTCTTGGAGGGGGTAACATCTCCAACACGATCCCCTTTGCATCGGCTGCTTCAGGCAACAACAAGCGACAATGGGTTTTTTATCCATCTAATTTCACTGGTGCCCCTGCAGGATATATAACCACTGTTTATGTCAGGGCAAGCACTACGGTGAGTCCAAACTTCACAGGATTCCTGATCCGTATGGGGACTACAACGCTTTCCACGTTGGTTGCAGGTCCTTTTGTCACCAACCTGGATACAGTGTTATATGCCAGCACCATCAACCTTACTACTACGACCAACAACTGGATTGCCATGACTTTGACAACACCCTGGTTTTACGATGCAAGCAGCAATTTCATCGTGGAGGCATCGCACCAGGGGTACAGCCCGGGTTTTTCTGTATTACAATCAACCTTCACCGGACGAAGCCTTTACGGAAACAGTGGCAGTGCCACAGGAAGTAGTCAGGACAGGCTTGCCGATTTCGGTTTTAACATGGTGCCCGGCACTACCGACGTAGGGCTGGAAGGGTTTGCCTCCTTTCCGGATACCCTTTGTGAGGGAAGTAAACCGGTGGTGGTCGTATTAAAAAATCATGGCCCGAATCCCCTGGCAACCGCTACGATCAACTGGAAGGTAAATAGTGTGTTGCAACCGGTTTATACCTGGTCCGGTAGCCTGGCAACCAATGCCAGCACAAATGTGACCCTTGGGAATTACACCTTTATGCAGGGTACCAGCTACAACCTGGAAGCCTTTGTCAGCAGCCCCAATGGTGCGGTGGACACGATCAACAGCAACGACACCATTTACAAGACAGGCATCACCGTCATGCCGGCGCCCTCCATCACCCTCACCGATACGGCCAAGGTGATCTGCCAGGGAGACAGTGTCACCATCGGTGGCATACTTACCGGCTCACCGCCCTGGAACCTGGTGATCAGCGACGGGACCGTCAACCTCCCTGTGAGCAACATCACCAGCAGCACTTTCAGCATATCTTTTACACCAACCACTACCAAGACCTATACGATCGTGTCGATCATGGATGCCACCGGATGTGAGAACACCTCCGGTCCTCATGTGACCGTGACGGTACAGGCAGCTCCCGGTGCCACGATCACCCCTATGGGAAGTACCGCTGCCTGCTCTGGTGATTCTGTGACCCTGATGGCGACCATCGGACTGAATTTCACCTATCAATGGTACAAGGATGGGGTGATCCTGCCCGGAGCAACAAATTATGTGTTAAACGCACTGTCAGGAGGTGCTTATACGGTAAAGGTCACCAGCCCGATCGGCTGTTCCAGTACATCAGCTCCCTTAAATATTGTGATCCACCCTCTTCCCGTGGTTTTCCTGGGCAACGACACCAACCTGGCACCTGGCGCCCACATCACCCTTGATGCAGGTCCGGGATTTAACAGCTACAACTGGAGCACCGGCGCCACATCACAGACCCTTTATGTAGATACCGCCGGCCACGGGTTAGGGATACAGACAATCTGGGTGGCCGTACAGGATAATAACTATTGCACAGGAAGAGATACCATCAAGGTCAACTTCGTGCATAATCCCGGGATAGCAGAAGGATACACGGATGTAACTGTCCAGATCATCCCCAACCCGACCGACGGGAAGTTTGAACTGCACCTTGCAGGTTTCAGGAAGGGGTATTTGATGGTCCGGCTCTATGGCCATGATGGAAAACTGGTGTATGAGAAAAACTATATGCTGAAACTTGATACCGAATGGATTACCATAGATCCAGGATATATGTCTGAAGGGGTGTATCTGCTGACGGTGACAGGAAAAGAGGGAAGCCTGAGCAGGAAATTGATCATCAGGTAAAGGGCAGAGGAAAAAGACTTAGGTCAGATGAAACGAACGCAAGCCGACTAATACCTTTATCTCCTGCTTCCGCTTCCATCCTTTGGCATGACAGACTCTGAAAGGCAAAGGTAAGTTTGATCAATAACATCAAACGTCATATATAAACCCATATAACCATGAAATATCTATTTGCATACGGTCGCTTATCAATGCTCACGATTCTGATTTTGACATCAGGGTTTTTCAAGGTGACTGAGGCCCAGACGGTAATGCCCCTGCCGGCGCATGGATCCATCTATTCCGGCAACTCAAGGGGATTTTGGTTCACAGCACCTGTTGATTTCGTGATCACAGGTATTCGTGCCCCTCTGGAGATCAACACAAATGCCCAGTCTATTCATTTGGTTAAATTTACAGCAGGTCCACCTCCTGAATATTCATCTACCACTACAGCATTCATAACACTATATTACGGATCCAATATCGCAGGGACCAATTTTGTACCCATGAACATCCCGATTGATTCAGGTGCTCTGATCGGGGTGCTTGCCGTACGCGATAACGGTACCGGAGGCAGTATGACATCATACGCAACACCGACTGGTCCGTACACTTCCTATATTGGCTCCTATCCGGTCATCATTAAAAGGATGGGGTGGCAGGGAAACATTATTAGTTCAGCTGCCGTTGACCTCTATCAGGTATCTACCGGAACTGTTGGCAGGGCAGAGATACAATACGTATTGTCTCAACCTACGGATGCGGGACTTGAATCCTTCATCAACATTCCCGACACTATCTGCAGCGGAATAAATCCGGTAACCGTTTCCCTGAAAAACTTCGGGCCGAACACCCTGGATGAAGCCAAGATCAACTGGAAGGTAAACAATGTGGTGCAGGCAACTTTCAGTTGGAATGGCAGTCTCAGTGTGAATTCCAGCGCAAACGTCACCATTGGTTCCTATCTTTTTCAGACCGGGATTACTTATGATATAGTCGCTTACGTCTCGGACGTCAATAATGGTATTGATACTGTGCCGGGAAACGACACCATTCAAAAAACAGGTATCTGGGTCAAGCCATCTCCCGGTATCACACTGAACGACACAGCCCACACAATGTGCCAGGGTGATAGCATTGAAATCAGCGGTACACTGACGGGTTCCCCCCCGTGGGACATCACCCTGTATGACGGCACCGGCAGCATACAGTTCAACAATCTGCCCATACCGGGTTTCAGTTTCTGGTTATCCCCTGCATCAACGAAGACCTATACGGTAACACAGATTGCCGACGCTACCGGATGCATCGGTTCAGATTCCGTATCTTTCGTGGTTGCTGTGGTCCCCCAGCCACCTTCAGTCATCACCCCAATGGGTTCCACGGCAGGATGCATGGGCGATTCAGTGATGCTCATGGCCAATATAGGATTAAACTTTACTTACCAGTGGATGAAAGACGGCAGCAACATTCCAGGGGGAACCAGTTACGTTCTGGTGGCAAAAGAAGCAGGTAGTTATACCGTCCGGGTTATCAGCCCTAACGGTTGTTCCACCATCTCACCTCCCGTAAATGTGATCTTTCATGCCTTACCGGTGGTTTTCCTGGGCAACGACACCAACCTGGCACCTGGTGCACACATCACACTGGATGCAGGTCCGGGATTTAACAGCTACAACTGGAGCACCGGTGCCACATCACAGACCCTTTATGTTGATACCGCCGGCCACGGTTTAGGGATACAGACGATCTGGGTGGCGGTACTGGACAACAATTACTGCACTGGCCGCGACACGATCAGGATCAACTTCGTGCACAATCCGGGGATAGCAGAAGGATACACTGATGCAACTGTCCGGATCATCCCCAATCCGACCGACGGGAAGTTTAAACTGCACCTTGCAGGCTTTAGTCCGGGTACAATGAACCTCCAGTTGTATAGCCATGACAGCAGACTTGTATATGAATCATCTATCGTTCTGAAACATCCTACAGAAAGGATTACCGTTGACCCCGGCAAGTTGTCGGATGGCATTTACATTCTGAAGATAACAGGGCAGCAGGGAACGGTGAGCAGGAGGGTGGTAGTGAGTCGATAGTCAATTCACCTCACCCCCCGACCCCCTCTCCTGAGAGGAGAGGGGGAGTAACAAGTAACAAGACCTTCGGCAGGCTCAGGGACCACAACCAGTAACCAGCAACCAACAACAATCAATTATATGAATCCATCACCTTCAATGCAGTTAATAAAAGGGCTGTTCGTCCTTGGTCTATTGAGTCTGACGATCGCTGTACAGGGGCAAACGCCTCAATACATTTTTTCAGGACCCGGATCTACGATCGGCAATGTTTCCCCCTTTGGCACAACGGGAAATACGCGAAAACAATGGATTTTTAAACCATCCAATTTCCTGCCTGCACCGCCTGCCGGGTATATCACAGACATCTATTTCAGGGTTGGTTCAAGTCCTGCCAGCAGTACCTATACTAATCTTATGGTCAGGATGGGGACTACAACCCTCAACACCTTTGTAGCAGGACCTTTTATCACAGCAGGCACCGATACGGTATTTTTTGCTTCTTCACATACCGTCAACATTATCAGCAGCGGCCCCTGGTTGAAGATCACCCTGCAAACACCCTTCTTTTTTAACAATAGCAGTAATTTTCTGTTGGATGTGTCGCAGGGGGGGTACACAAGCGGCATTACCATATACCAACAGACCGTAACCGGGACGTGCCTTTACGGGCCTTCCGGTGCGGCAACTGCTTCAGTCCAGGACAGACTAGTGGAATTCGGCTTTGAAATGGTACCCGGCACTACCGACGTGGGGCTGGAAGGGTTTGCCTCCTTTCCGGATACCCTCTGTGAAGGGAACAAACCGGTTGTGGTTGTATTAAAAAACCATGGCCCAAATGCCCTGGCAAGCGCAACCATCAACTGGAAGGTTAACAATATATTGCAACCGGTTTATAACTGGTCCGGCAGCCTGGCAACCAATGCCAGCACGAATGTGACCCTTGGGAGTTATACCTTCATGCAGGGCACCAGCTACAACATCGAAGCCTATGTAAGCGGACCCAATGGAGCGGTAGACACGATCAACAGCAACGACACCATTTACAAGACAGGCATCACCGTCATGCCGTCGCCCTTCATCACCCTCACCGATACGGCCAAGGTGATCTGCCAGGGAGACAGTGTCACCATCGGTGGCATACTTACCGGCTCACCGCCCTGGAACCTGGTGATCAGCGACGGGACCGTCAACCTCCCTGTGAGCAACATCACCAGCAGCACTTTCAGCATATCTTTTACACCAACCACTACCAAGACCTATACGATCGTGTCGATCATGGATGCCACCGGATGTGAGAACACCTCCGGTCCTCATGTGACCGTGACGGTACAGGCAGCTCCCGGTGCCACGATCACCCCTATGGGAAGTACCGCTGCCTGCTCTGGTGATTCTGTGACCCTGATGGCGACCATCGGACTGAATTTCACCTATCAATGGTACAAGGATGGGGTGATCCTGCCCGGAGCAACAAATTATGTGTTAAACGCACTGTCAGGAGGTGCTTATACGGTAAAGGTCACCAGCCCGATCGGCTGTTCCAGTACATCAGCTCCCTTAAATATTGTGATCCACCCTCTTCCCGTGGTTTTCCTGGGCAACGACACCAACCTGGCACCTGGCGCCCACATCACCCTTGATGCAGGTCCGGGATTTAACAGCTACAACTGGAGCACCGGCGCCACATCACAGACCCTTTATGTAGATACCGCCGGCCACGGGTTAGGGATACAGACAATCTGGGTGGCCGTACAGGATAATAACTATTGCACAGGAAGAGATACCATCAAGGTCAACTTTGTGCACAATCCGGGGATAGCAGAAGGATACACGGATGCAACTGTCCGGATCATCCCCAACCCGACCGACGGGAAGTTTGAACTGCATCTTGCAGGTTTTGGCCCGGGTACAATGAACCTTCAGCTATTTACCCATGACAGCAGACTTGTATATGAATCATCTTTCGTTCTGAAACATCCGATAGAAAGGATTACCGTTGACCCCGGCAGGTTGCCGGAGGGTGTGTACTTACTGAAGTTAGACAGGGGACAGGGGACAGTGATCAGGAGGGTGGTAGTGAGTCGATAGTCGGTAAACCTCACCCCTGCCCCCCTCTCCTGAGAGAAGAGGGGGGAAAACCAGCTCTTCATCCCTTCGGAAACCTCAGGGACCTTGATACCTAAGGGAAGACAACCAGAAACCAGTAACAAATAACCAATAACCTAAACTCCACCGCCATGAAACCACTTCTCAATGCAAACGCATCACCGGGGTTGGTCATGGGAGTAATGCTGATGCTCACGATTTTGAACGGAAGGGGTACCGTGCAAGCGCAGCCGCAGTATTTCACCAACTTCTTTACCTCGGTAGTTCAGTCTTCCATCCCTTTCAATTCTTCCAACAACAACAAGGCGCAATGGGTCTATTATCCGTCTGATTTTGCCAGTGCCCCTTCGGGTAACATCACAAAGATCTATTTCAGGGCGGCTCCTTCAATGCTTCCTGTAATTTGCAGTTTTACAGGATTCACCATTAAGATGGGTGCCACCAATCTTTCCACGCTCCCGCCAGGCCCTTGGATCACAGCAAACATGAACACCGTTTTCGCTGCCAACAGCTTTCAGGTCTGGCCTTTGCAAGGTGATTGGATGCCTGTTACTCTACAGACACCTTTCCCATACAACAACACCCAGAACTTCATCCTGGAGGCCTCCCAGACAAGTTACTCCGTGGGATTTGATATCATGCAGGGGAACCTGACAGCGAGGAGCCTCTATGGCAACATCAGCTCCATCATGGCCAATTCCCAGAATTACCTTGTTGATTTCGGATTTGACATCGGCATAGGGAGTACCGACGCGAGCCTCGAGGGATTTCCCGGCGTTGAAGATACGATATGCAGCGGTTTCCAACCTTTATCCGTTGTGTTGAAAAACAACGGCCCTTCTACCCTTACCAGCACCACCATCCAATGGAAAATCAACAACCTTGTACAGATACCCGTAAGCTGGACGGGCAGTCTGGCTGTTAATGCCACAACCAATGTCACCCTTGGTAATTATAACTTTCTGCCAGCCACGACCTATAGTCTGGTTGCCTGGTCAGAAAATCCAAATAACCAACCCGACACCTACACATCAAACGACACACTGGCAAAAAATACGCTGTATTCGATGCAACGGCCCGCAGCCACACCCGCCTCCACCTCATATTTCATGTGTACAGGCGACAGCATCCTCATTAGCGGGACCCTTACCGGAACTCCACCCTGGACTGTACATATCTCTGACGGACCGAACACCTATACCCTTTCAAACCTTACAACCCCGGCCTACGGCATGTATTTCTCACCTTCAGCGAACACTACGTATACGATAGTGAATGTGACGGATGCTTCCGGATGTGATGCCTCCGGCTCGCCTAACTCCGTTGTGGTGGTGAATCCCAGGCCGACAGTCAATCTCGGGCCTGACCAAACCATCCGCCTCAGCGACAGCATTACCCTTTTCAGCGGAACCACAACCGGCACCTTCATCTGGAGCACCGGTGCAACCACCTATTACTATGTTGTGGCTGGTAGTCAGTACGGTGTAGGCACCCACCCATTCAGCGTCACCGTCACCAACACATACGGATGCCCGGCTTTGGACACGGTATGGATTACCATCATTGATGATTCGGGCATTGGGGAAAATACCTTTCCCGACAGGTTGATCCTATACCCCAATCCGGCAAACGGATGGGTTAACCTGCAACTGGATCCGCAAACAGCATCCCTTATTGTAATCACACTCATAAACACCCAGGGTATCCGGGTATGGGAAAAAGAAATTACACCCTCGGGAAAGGAAGATATTTACCAGCTTGACCTGTCCGGACTGGCACAGGGAATCTATGAGATGCTTGTGACCAATAATATAAGCAGATGTCACAAACGTCTGCTTATAATACATCCCGATCAATAACCTGGATGCAAACAACATCTCCATTAAAATCATTGCAAAAATGTTTATTCATTTCAATCATCCAAGGTTACTACCATCAGTAAATCATCAAAACTTTTTTACTACCATGAAACAACATTCAGATTTTAGAAGAAAGTTTAGCTTATTATTTTTTGTTTTGTTCATTTTGTTTGCCTTCTCAGAAGCCCAGACCATACCCCAATATTACAACAACGTGGGGGGCTCATCCAGTAATTCGTATCCATTGAACTCAACCACCAACAACAAAGCGCAATGGATTTACGGCCCCGGGGTCTTCCATACATCAGGAACAACGGGTAATCCTGCACCGGCAGGATTGATATCCAAGGTCTATTTCATGATAGGGACTACAACATCCTCCACTGCTGTTTATTCCAACTTCACCATAAAAATATCACAGAATGTAGGTACCATTACGGCATGGGCCGATCCTGCATTTGTAACCGGCATGGATACCGCCTTCTATGCAACCACCTATTCGCTGGTCAACCCGGTAACAGACCAATGGCAGCAATTCATCCTTCCAAATCCGATTCTATATAATCCTTCCTTATCCCTGGCATTTGAGATTTGCGTAAGTGCCGGCACCGGGAATGCTGTCCGCCAGCAAACCGGATCTACAAACCAGCGGAGATACGGACTTTATTCTGCGACCACCGGGACTATCAATACAAGTCTGCTGAACATAGGATTTGACCTCGTGCCTGGGAACAACGATGCAGGCCTTGAAGGATTTGTGAACCTGCCCGACTCCCTTTGCAGCGGTGATCATCCTATCACCGTAACCCTGAAAAACCACGGTCCTAATTCATTATCATCAGCAAAAATAAACTGGGAAATCAATAACGTAGTTCAACCTGTATATAACTGGTCAGGGAACCTTGCGGTGAACCAGTCGGCCCAGGTTACCATCGGCAATTATACCTTTGCCACCGGCACACCTTACGATGTCCTGGCTTATAGCAGTGATCCCAATGGAGGTAACGATACGGTTCACGTCAATGACACCATAGCCAAGGCGTCCATCTATGTTAAACCTGCTCCGGGTATTACACTGACAAATACCACCTACACCGTCTGTCCGGGTGACAGCGTACTAATCAGCGGAACACTCACAGGGACACCTCCCTGGAACCTGATAATCAACGATGGCACCATAAACTTCCCCATCAGCAATATCCCCGTCGGAACATTCGGTTTTTATTTTACGCCGGCAACCACAACAACTTTTACCATCACTTCCGTGACCGATGCGACCGGATGCGAAAATACTTTATCCCCCACTGTGCTTGTAACGCTTCTACAGGCTCCCCCGGCTGTCATAACACCACTCACCACCACCGCTTGCTGCATGGGAGATTCCGTCACCCTGATGGCCAGTATAGGGCTTAATTTCCACTATCAGTGGCTCAAAGACGGTGTGAACCTGCCAGGTGACACCACGTATGTCCTGACTGTCAAACAAGCCGGTAATTTTACCGTAAAGATCACCAGCCCCGAAGGTTGTTCAACCCTGTCTGCACCAACAACGATCATTGTCCATCCCCTCCCGGCAGTTTTCCTGGGAAACGATACCAACCTGGCACCTGTTGCACACATCACACTGGATGCAGGCCCTGGATTCAATAGCTATCAATGGAGTACCGGTGCAACATCACAGACCCTTTATGTAGATACCGCCGGCCACGGGTTAGGGTTACAGACGATCTGGGTGGCCGTGCAGGATAATAACTATTGCACAGGAAGAGACACCATCAAGATCAATTTCGTGCATAATCCCGGGATAGCAGAAGGATGCACCGATGCAACCGTGCAGGTCATCCCGAACCCTACCGGTGGAAGGTTTGAACTGCACATCACAGGTTTCAGCCCGGGTACAATGAACCTCCAGCTGTACAGCCATGAAAGCAGACTTGTATATGAATCATCTATCGTTCTGAAACATCCTACAGAAAGGATTACCGTTGACCCCGGCAAGTTGCCGGAGGGTGTGTACTTACTGAAGTTAGACAGGGGACAGGGGACAGTGATCAGGAGGGTGGTAGTGAGTCGATAGTTAATTCACCTCACCCCCCGGAAGTACTAACCTGATCCAGGACCGGATTGTAATCAACACCATTCATATGTATCCAGTCCTCTATGATCTTTTCCAAATAGATGGTTGAGTTCAGTGTTCATCCTGTCTGGTTCGCCTGGGCGGTTGTCCTGGATTCATAAGAAATCATCAGCATAATGCCGATTACGATCAGATTTGATTAATGATGATTGATTTGGTGAGTGTATAACAATAGCAGCCCCATTGCAAAATTATAACGAACCTGCCATTAATTGTTGCGTAAAGTTGATAGAAATGATTATTTCACCGACATTTATCTTTTTTTTGATGAAGGTTTTTTCCGAAGCCTTTTATCCCTCCACAACAGAAGGGATCCTGTGGATATCGTAAAAATCAACAGCAACACGACCCAGGGTATTGTTTTATTCCACACATGCCTGAATGCAATCACATCCGTACTTCCGTACACCACCAGCGGTGACCAAAAGAAAGGATGGGCACGCAGGCTGTTCGAGTTTTTGATGAAGCTGAGCTTTGCCTTTCTTAATGCCTCATCCGCTTCTTCTCCACAAGCCAGCTCTTTGTAAAATGCAGGAAGCAATTGGCCGCCAGACAGATCTTCCATAGACCAGTGCGACATCACCACGGTTGGCACCCCTGCCTGGAAGAACCCACGGGTCAGACTGATCACACCCTCCCTGCCCCTGATGTCACCATACCCTGTATTGCAAGCACTTAGTACCACCATGCCGGCATTCAGGTCCAACTGAAATATCTCATAGGCATGAAGGAGGTTGTCATGAACTGTATCCGGTTGATCGGAGAAGATAAGCTGGCTATACAAAGGATCCTCATCATTAATAAGTGAATGCATGGCCAGATGAATAATAGCTTTCCGACCGGCATACTTCCTGAAAGCAGCTTCGGTTGCATCCTTTCCTGCAAGCAGATTCAACCGCCCCACCTCCTTTCTGATCCCACTTACCTCCTCTACGGAGCCATCAAGAGGGGTCAGCTGTTTTAACATATGCTGCGGCAATCGTCCCCCATAGGAAAGGTTTCCTTCTCTGTAACCCGGTGCCATGGCCAGTATCCCTTGCCCTTGTCTGTGAAAATGCGCTTCAAGCGACAGATTCAGTTTATAGGAATAGGCATAGGCAACGCTACGTTGCCTGATCAGATAATGAAGATCCCGGTACGACCTGCTCCCGGTATCAACCTTGGTAACCAGGGTTTCAAAAGGGATATAGGAAAGCAATCCGTCAGGGATGATCAGTAACCTCCTTCTGGCAGCTAGGTGCATGACAGGATGCAACAACTGCAGGTAGAGACTGTTGGACAGCTGTTGAAAGGCAAGAAGGTCATCCACCGACTGTGCCCTGAGATCAGGTTCGGCAAGCTGCCTACGGTATTGCTGGACATCGCGAAGGAAGCTCTTGTCAATTCTCAGCCTGACGGCCACTTTTTTCGCTTTTGTTGCTGCAACAATGAACAATGCCGAGTCACCCACCAGGGCATACTCGACCAGCATTACATCCGGGGACAGGTGTCGCTGGACAAATGACAGCGCGGGCGCTTCGTCAACATCGCTGGTTTTCCGGTACCTGGGATACCTCTTCCGCAATATGTCAGACAGGCTGTCATGCCGGCGGCGATAATCCCCGATAAGCGATTCCCAACAGGCCATCTTCCGCTGATCCGGATCCTTCTTCATCCGCTCCCCGTTCAATTGCCGCCCGGCATAATACATCCCCGCCATCAGCGATTGTTCCAGCTCCTTCAGTTGCACAGGTATCTTTTCAGACTTCAGGGCTGCACCTTCCTTTACCATAGTCAACAGGGCGTTGTTGCGGGAACCCTCCATAAAACCAAATAGCTTATCCGCCATGTCCATACTGCCTGAAAGCTCTTCCTTCAGGGCAACAATCTCCATTGCCAGCGAAAAAAGATCAACTTCCTCTTCAAGTTGCATCCGCTGCTCATCATTATGGACGGCATATTCATGCATCAATGCGGCTTGAATATCCACAGCCCCCTGTACGGAAACCAACGCCTCTTGAAGAAGTTTTTCAGATTGGGTTCCCTGGGCTATGTGCAGTAATATCTTCGCTTCATCATGCAAAAACACCATCTGATTGAACAGATTGAAAGGGTTGGAAAGTATTGCCCCCGATTGGATTCCTGTTCCGAAGAACATGGAATCAGGTGTATTCAACCTGATGGCCCTGCGAATGTGTTGCAGTGCATCATCATACTTAAACTGGTTCAAATAAATCCTTGCCAGGTAACCATGGATCACACTTTGTTCTATCCGCAGGTTACCAGGCGCATTCCGACTGATCTTCAATGCTGCAAGAAACTGGCTGATTGCACCTTCATGATCCTTCTGCTCCGACAATGCATATCCATAACTGTTCAGTGCTATGAGAAGTGAGGGCACCGCAGGTTCACCCAGGCTTCGGAAAAGTCTGACCGACTGCCTGTAATCCTCACCAGCCCGTGTATAATCCCGCCTGATGGTATTTATCCTTGCCCGGATCAACAATGCTTTCGCATACAAAAGAGGGTCAAACATCCTGTCGATCAATGTATCAATGTATTGCTCTGCCTGCTGAAAATCACCCATTTCATGACACACCTTGGCTGCACTGTACAAGGAAGAAGGATAACCGGGAAGAGATGCCGGGGAGGGATGCTTCCTGAAAATTTCATGGGCACGTTTATAATAGTCGATAGCACGCTGGTAATCTGCAAATCCCTCGTGGAAAATGACACCCAGGTTATGAAGTATCTCCGCTTTCACACAGGATATCCCCTGATGATCCGTTATGGCAATTCTTTCCGCTTTTTTAAGTTCTTCAAGAGCCTGCCAATAATTGAGTCTCCTCAGATAGTTGCTGCCTCGAATATTATGAAGGAATGCCAAATAATAATCTGTAGAATCCAGAATGTGGTAAAAGATCTTCAGGCTGGCAGCAATAAGGTCATCCGCATCTTCATACCTGTTTTTCACAGACATCAGGAGTGCAGCATTCTGATATAGCAGCCCGGTATGGCGGTCTGGTGCTTTTTTCCTGCAGGCAGCCTCCAGGCCTTTTTCGTAAAAAAGGCGTGCCTGATCATGATCACCACCTACATAAAATATGTTGCCTAGGTTATTGTATACAGGGATCAGCAGGGTATCTGATGCAGGCAGAAATGCCTCCTGGCAACGAATGGCTTCCGTGTAACTTGCAACGGCTGAATCGGTATATCCTTTCGCTTTGTAAAGCGCCCCCTGAACGAAAAACAGTTCAGGTGACAATATTCTGAACAACTTCTCTTCTCTGAGGATGGTATGCCGGATAGCTGCCAGCAATGAATCGGCCTGCCCGTTATCCCCTGTCTGCCTGAAGATATCACCCGCCATCAGCAACGAACGCATTTCGTTTACAGTATCATGAATTTCCGAATACAGTGATGAAGCCCGTAGATACAATGATAAAGTTGTATCGGTTTCCATTTTGTCACTCCAGGTCCTGGCCTGCCGGAATGCTTCATCAGCAGTAAGTGGCTCTCTGGACTTATCATGATCCGGCAGGGGATCTGCATCATGGTCCTGGCACGCCACCATCCAGATAAAGGCAATCATCCATGCTGTCCGGATGAATACATCCTTCCTGCGTAACAACATCAGATCATTGTGTTTAGATAGTTCCTGTCTGAGGAAAAGAAAACCGTGTGGAAAAGTAGTATTATTCAATTAGTACTGATGCGTTAACTTTGAAAATATTATCATAAATTACAGATATATAATAC
>CAZZBS010000044.1:0-14578 GCA_964652685.1 uncultured Lentimicrobiaceae bacterium | reverse complement strand
ATTTAGTTAAAAATCAAACTTAAACCACTGTCCTAATTTTGGGGGGAATTATATTACCCGATTCATCTCCAAACCCACAGAAAGTCTTTGTCCATAGCACATTCCCGGACGGGGTTAGCTTAGCTAGAAAAATATCTGGCCATTGAATACTACAGGGAAGTAAAGTGTCAGGTCCAAAGGTTATATAACCGGCATTGGCATTGTACGCCCCTGTGACATAGATATTCCCATCCGGGCTCACCTCTGCTCCATAAAACCAGGATTTCCCCGGCCCACCGGTAGTTCTTGCCCACTCCCATGCTGGTGTTTGCGAGAAAGCAGAAAGGGAAAGCAAAAGAACGATAATGACAGATAATCGTTTCATAACAGGTAAGTTACATTAATCGACTAAGAACTGTAGGCTTATAAGATCTTCGAATGTCAGCTACAAGATTGAATACGATAAAGATAATACAAAAAAGACATTAAATCACAATCCGGGAAACTGTGTTTCGGTTGGTTTTGGCACTAAGGTTCAGGATCTTGAATGGCCACCTCTCACTTCCACTTTCACCCATTCTTTGCCATTCCCCAAAAATGTAGTATGTTCGTGGGGTAAAACTTTTACGGGATGATCAACAACAAAAGGGTGGTGGTTGTGATGCCGGCCTACAATGCCGGAAAAACCCTGACGACAACCTACCGGGATATACCTTTCGACATAGTAGATGAGGTGGTACTAGTGGATGATGCCAGTCATGACGATACGGTCGAGACGGCCCATCGACTGGGTATCCGCCATATTGTCACCCACGAAGAGAACAAAGGCTACGGAGGGAATCAGAAAAGCTGCTACCGAAAGGCGCTCGAAATCGGTGGCGACATCATCATCATGGTACACCCCGATTACCAGTACACCCCACTGCTTATCCCCTCCATGGCACATCTGCTCGCCAGCGGTCTGTATGAGGTGGTACTGGCTTCCCGCATCCTGGGAAAGGGGGCCCTCAGAGGCGGCATGCCCATGTATAAATATATTGCAAACCGTATCCTCACTTTTATGCAGAACCTCCTGCTCCGGCAGAAACTCTCAGAGTACCACACAGGCTATCGCGCCTTTACCGCCCACGTGCTGAACACAATAAACTTCGACGCCAATTCCGACGACTTTGTCTTCGACAATGAAATGATCGCACAGATCTTCAACGCCGGATTCCAGATAGCTGAGATCACCTGCCCCACGAAATATTTCCCGGAAGGTTCCTCCATCAGTTTCAGGCGCAGTCTCAAATACGGTACAGGGGTTCTCGCAACCTCCATGAAATATATCCTTCACAGGAGAAAGATCAGGCGGTATGCGATGTTTGAAATACAGGGCTGAGCCATGGGCATAAACGTACCTCTAATCCTCCAATTACATTGTGTTGTGAGATGTTTTCAGGGAAAGGTTTACCTTTGGCACCCTGAAAGAAGGATATGAAGGATCTCACGAAGGGAAACGAACTGAAACTGATACTCTGGTTTGCCCTGCCAATGCTTCTGGGCAACCTTTTTCAGCAGGTGTATAGTTTTACCGACAGCGCCATCGTGGGGAAATTTGTGGGCAACGAAGCCCTTGCTGCCATCGGCGCCAGTTTCCCCATGATCTTTGTACTGATTGCGTTAGCCGTAGGGATTGCCAATGGCATCAACATCATCATCTCACAATACTTCGGGGCAAAAGATTATGCAAAGGTGAAAACCGCAATCGATACAACCTATATTTTCTCCTTTTTTGCAGGCATATTGCTCACTGTGATAGGCTTGCTGATCAGCAAGCCTGTGTTTATACTGATCAACATACCCGAAGAGATCATGCCTCATGCACTCATTTATTTCAGGATATACACCTGCGGTTTCATCCTGATGTTCGGCTACTATGCCACGGCAGGTATCCTTCGGGGCCTTGGCGACAGCAAGACGCCACTTTATTTCCTGATCTTTTCCACCATTCTCAACGTAGGTCTTGACCTGCTTTTCATCCTCGGCTGGGGCTGGGGAATCGAGGGGGCTGCCATTGCCACCGTCATTTCACAGGGTGTTGCTTTTTTCCTGGGTGCCTGGTACCTGCGCAAGAAAGGCTCCATTATCAATCTACATTTCAGGAGCTTTGAGTTTAACCGGGAGATCTTCAGGCAGGCCATGCGGGTAGGATTACCCTCCGGTATGCAACAAACCTTTGTGGCACTTGGCGGGATCCTTTTGTTCTGGATCGTGAACGATTTCGGCACACATACCATTGCCGGGTACAGTGCTGCCCTCCGCATCGACTCACTTGCTTCGCTGCCTGCCATGCAGTTCGCCGCTGCCCTCAGCACCTTTGTCGGGCAGAACCTTGGAGCCAACCGCATAGACCGTGTCCGCAGAGGCTTCATCCTTACCTGGTGGATGTCTTCAGGAGTTTCCATTCTTGTAACCCTTGTGGTCGTCCTTTTCCGCACCCCCCTCATGTCCCTTTTCACCAATGATCCTTTGGTTATTCACAACGGAAGCCAATACCTGGTAATCGTCTGTGCCTTTTATGTGGTATTCAGCAGTATGTTCATCACCAACGGTGTACTTCGCGGAGCAGGTGCCACCCTCATCCCTATGTTCATCACCCTGATCTCCATCTGGATGCTCCGTATCCCCGTGAGCTATATCCTCTCCAGGGATTGGAGCGGACTCGCTGAAACCGGTATTTGGTGGGGAATACCCGTCGCATGGGCCTTTGGCGCCATCGCCTCCTACTCCTATTACCTTTCTGGAAAATGGAAGAAATTTATCATCGTGAAACATGAACTCCACGAAGAGCTCGAAGATGTTGTGCTGAAGATGGACCATTAACATGCAAAAAAACATATCAAAAGAAAACCAAATATTAACCTTAATTTTTACCGTCATGGCAACCATTAATCTGAAAGGCAGCCCTATCCACACCATCGGCGAACTACCGCCGAAAGGGATCAAAGCTCCCGCTTTTTACCTCGTTAAAACCGACCTTTCCATGCTCACCGAAGTCGATCTGACCGGCAAAAAAGTCGTACTGAACATTTTCCCCAGCCTTGACACAGGCGTTTGCGCTGCATCGGTTCGGAAATTTAACCAACTGGCTGCAGACCTCGACAACACAATCGTGGTCTGTGTATCCAAAGACCTGCCGTTTGCCCATAACCGTTTCTGCAACACCGAAGGACTCAACAACGTCATCACCGCTTCCGACTTCCGTGATGGCAGCTTTGGCGTCAACTTCGGCGTGACCATCACCGATGGACCCCTTGCAGGCCTTCACTCGCGTGCTGTTGTCATTCTCAACGACAAGGGAGAGGTGATCTACACCGAACAGGTACCTGACATCGTACAGGAACCCGATTACGATGCGGCCCTTATGGCGCTCAAATCCTGAAATTATAAAGGCCCGAAACCTTACTTTAATTTTCTGCTGCTGCTTTTACAATTCTTCCCCAAACCAGTGATTCAGTGGCAGAAAACAGTTACAATGGAATATTTGAACCATATCCGGCCCGGCCACTTCATCCATTGGATTTCACGCAGGGAACCGGATTAGCAAATCACAGCCGTTCCTCAGACGCAGAGTAATGCCTGACATCTGCACAAATTGATTTTTATAAAACGACATTGTTATTCTATCATTCTTTATTTTTGAAGAAAATAAACAGTGGGTCATTCACCCCTTGTATCATGAGCTACTTCAATCCTGCCTTTCTTCAGTTCTTTGTTGAATTGGCATCTAACAACAACACTACCTGGTTCAACGCCAACCGGAAGACATACGAAAAAGAGGTAAAAGAGCCTTTTACCCGTCTCGTAACGGAGATGATCAGCCGTATCCGGAAATATGAGCCTGATGTTCAGATCAAGCCGGCTGATGCCATCATGCGGATCAACAACGACATTCGTTTCTCAAAGGATAAAACCCCTTACAAGTTGCATATATGTGCAAACATATCACCTTTTGGCAAACGAAATCTTGGCTATCCCGGCTTCTTTTTTCAATTGTCCCCGGAAAATGTCACCATTTACGGAGGTGTGTATATGGTAGATAATCCCACTTTATTTAAGATACGATGTTTCATTGCAGCCCATACCCCAGAACTTCAAGCTGTAACCGGTGATCCGGCGTTTGTAAAGAAATACGGATCCATTCAGGGTGAAAAGAATAAGCGCATTCCCCCTGAATTTCTGGAAATACTCAAAACAGAACCCTTGATCGCAAATAAACAGTTCTATTACGGAGCCACCCTTCCCACAGATACCATAACACGACCTGATATTCCGGATGTACTGCTCGAGTATTATCTTGTAGCAAAAGGGGTGAACAGTTTCTTCCAGAAGGCAATGAAAAACTGAGTGGATATGGATTAACCCGGATGGATTCCGGATAACATGTCAATTATGATCTATAGCTTGTCTATACCTGACATTGTGAAGGATCTCTTTCCAAATACCAGGATAATCCCATGAAAACCTGGCATACCAAATCGGGCTGCAGGATCACCAGGATTTCAACGATCAGATTCAATGCATACCTTATCAGCACTGGCAACAGAAACATTCTGGTCGATACCGGTATGAGATTCACCCGCTGTAAACTTCTCCAACATTTTGGCAGGATCCATTACAAGATTGATTATCTTTTTCTTACACACACCCATTTCGACCATTGCCAGAACGCTGCCCACATTCAACGCCTGACAGATTGCTCGATCATCATAGATAGTCATGCCGACCCGTTTGTCAGACAGGGTTACACCCCGATCCCGGAAGGTACGGGTTTTTTTTCAAAAGTACTGGTCCGTGCCGGCAGGAAGTTACATCTGAAATTGCTTACCTATCAACCCTTTTCTGCTGACCTGCTGATCCATGGAACATACATCTTATCCGATCCGTATGCAACGATCCGGATTATCAAAACTCCGGGACATTCGATCGATTCTATCAGCATGATCATTGATGATGAAATAGCCCTGACAGGGGATACACTGTTCGGGGTTTTCCGGAATGGTATTTTCCCTCCATTTGCCGATGATGTCCCTGAGATGATCAAAAGTTGGAAGATTCTGCTGAATACTGGATGTGAGTTCTTTCTGCCGGGTCACGGAAGAGCAATCTCAAAATCAATACTCAAAAAATACGTGGAAAAATACCATTCGCAATAATTCATCTTTCCTGCATTGCTCTATATTTGAAAATCGATAAAATCATCTGTAATATTCAGGCTAATCTGATAGCAACTTAATTAAAACAACCATGAAAACACAACTGATTGCTTATGGTCTCAAAAGCTGTTTTGTACTGATGGTGATCCTTTCAGCACACAGATCATCCAGCCAGGTTAACCATTATGAAAGCTCTTTCAGCTATATGGGACCTTCCGACAGAGCATACTATCCGCAACCTGCCATGAATGATTCCGGACAGGTACCTGCTACATCGCTATACCTTGAAATAGGGGGGAAATTCATGTATTCAGTTAATATTGATTTCAGGAGAAAAATAAACTACGCGATTGGTTTAGGTTGTATGTATTGGAATGAAACAGATGATAATACAAATGAAATATATCAACATTTATGGCTACCGAGTATTTCGGGGTATTATTTTCTTGGGAAGAAGCGCAGGTTTGAACTGGGTGGCGGGATGGGCCCTTTTATCGGGACAAAACAAAGCCTTTTGGCTATGATGATCTTTGCCAATGCAGGGTACAGATACCAGAAAAAACAAGGGCTGATTTTCCGGATCGGTTTCACCCCTTTTCTCGGATTACCCATACATGAAGATGCTAAGTTATTTGCCATGCCCTGGGGTGGTTTGAGCATTGGATACAGCTTTTAGTCACTCCTTTAAGCTTGTCGTTATCTAATGGTAAATTTTTTTGCAGGATCAAGGATCTTTTTCGCCTGTTTACACTTAATACATAGTTACAGTATCAAATTTGATTGTTGTTTTTTAACATGATTGATTCTATTATGAAACCAGATCTGGATCCGATTCCTTATCTCCTATTCCCGAAGAGGAAAGCAATGTCATGAAAAACTTAACCATGAGTAAAGCAGACCATAACTGGCTCCGGGTCTGTCATATCCGGAAAAAGATATGGAGGAGGGTAAAGAATCACCCGGAAACTACAGAAGATGAGAGATTCCCGACAAACGTATGAAGATCAGAAACCTGAAAAGAACCTGAAGTGGAAGTCGGGAGTCGGGAATCAGGAATTATCTGAGATGATAAACGTCCCGTCGGACGAGGCCATCCGGACTGTTGGAGAATACCGTCAGGATCTTGTCTGATGCAGTTTGAATCCACACGACCTCCACCGAGGCGGGTCCCTGCCGCAGGATCAGTCCTCCTTTACATCGCCAGTACAATGTTTCTCCCCGACAATTCTGCACTGTATAACGGGCTGGCGAGGCTTCCATGGAAGCTGGTGACGGTTCAACGATCTTCAGCGGTGCCGCTGCGAGGATGCGGAAGAAAAAGCTGGTCATCTCCCTGCGGATCATCGGATATGTAACTGTATCATCCTGGTAGGGCTCATGACTGCCGCCGGGGATGGGGATCAGTGTAACATCAGATCCCTGCTTCTGCATGTGGGAGGCGATGGATTCCGATCCGTAGAGCTTTCGTGAAAAGAAGGCTGTCAGGCGGGAATCGACATTCTTGAAAGGGTAATCATAACCAAAGGGTACGATACGGTCGGCGGTGCCATGTATGAGGAGTGCAGGTATTTTCTCACCTGCGCTGATGATGTCAAGGTCGGTGATTCCTCCCCAGAGGTTTACCACCCCTGCGATCCTGTATTTCCCCTTGTATCTGTTGGTGCTACAGTCGAGGCATCCCAGCTCTTTACGCATACCGAACAGCAGTCCGCCTGTGCTTTCCCACCGCTCATGATCATCCATAAAGGCAGCCAACAGCGACAGGAACCCGCCTGCACTGTTTCCCGCCAGGAATACCTTATCAGGGTCTATCCTGTAAAGTTTCTTATGGGCCGCCAGATACCTGAGGGCAGCCCGGATATCCTGAACCGCCCGGTACATGCAGCGATCAAGCTGCGAATACATCCCCGGAACGAAAGGGTATCCCATCCGGTAGTTGACAGAGGCCACCACATAGCCGCGGCGTGTAAACCAAGAGGCGAGCTTCATCTGCAAAGAATCGCGCTTATCCCCTACCACAAAGGCGCCACCGTGAATCAGGAGTATGAGGGGACGCTTCGTCAAGGTGTCACCGGAGGGCTCGTAGATGTCCATATCCAACCTGATGCTGTCGGAAAACATGTTGGTGGTTACCTCCGAAACAACCCCGAGGATGATCTCAGGGTAACGACTTGCTGAAAGGTCTGACACCGGCTTGGAAGCATAATAGCCGGATGCATAACCGTATGTCTTTGCGGTGCGGAGGAA
Source organism: uncultured Lentimicrobiaceae bacterium (assembly GCA_964652685.1). Taxonomy (GTDB): domain Bacteria; phylum Bacteroidota; class Bacteroidia; order Bacteroidales; family SKPS01; genus SKPS01. Next base: position 7,154 of record CAZZBS010000044.1, on the reverse strand, counting down.
CCGTTTGGTGATCGTTGCGGCATAACGCCCGGGATAGGCAGGCAACACCGATACCGGGACAGGACGAAGAAATATCTGTTTTCTTCCTGAGGTTTTCACCCTGTAACCATCCTCAGCCACAGAGATGCATCCCTTAACATCCAATTTCGGATCCCCTTCAAAAGAAAACACCCATTTGCGAAACATGCGACGGGCTTCAAATGGATATACCCCTGAAACACCTTTATCTATCCTGATATAACTACCTTTCAGAATCCCGTCATCTTCATCGAACCTTAGCGCCAGCTTGAGATCATCAGCAATAAACCAGACACCCTTCCGGATTTCCGGCACTACCCTTTTCTGCGATTCACAACCCGGAAGCACCATGAGCAGCCCGGAAAGTATCAGACACATTATGCATGACAGAAAACCCTTTTGGGCAACATATTGCCACATCAGCCAAACATTTTTCATCAAGCAAATATAATAATTACCCATTCAGGTTAACTATGGTTTCAGATCAAAATCACACCAGCATCTATGCTGTGTATAAGCAATTAAAAGATACCGTTTACTCTGTAAAACTAACCGTTAACTGATTTATCCCCTATAAACTAATATTTTAGTTGAAAAACGAAATGTTTAGTTATACCTTTGTCCCATGGCGGGACTTTCAGTAATCAGAAATTAGAAATTTAAGTTATGGAGCAGAGAATCAAAGAGTTGACGAAGGCGGAAGAGCAGGTGATGCAGATCCTCTGGAAGTTGAAAAGAGGATTTGTGAAAGACCTTGTGGAGCATTTCCCTGACCCGAAGCCTGCCTACAACACGGTTTCCACCATCATCAGGATCCTGGAAAAAAAAGGTTTTGTCTCCTTTAAAAACTTCGGCAACACTTACGAATATTATCCTCTGGTAAGTAAAAAGGAATACTCGAAGAACTGGCTCGGTAGTTTTGTCCATCGCTATTTCGGCAATTCTTACCGGAACCTGGTCTCCGCATTTGCTACTGACGATAAACTTTCGTTGAAGGACCTGGAAGAGATCAGGAAGCTGCTGGATGAAGAAATCCACAAAAAGAAAAACCATGAATGATCTGTTGATGTACCTTGTAAAAGTGGCATTGTGCCAGGCAGCCTTGTGGCTCTTTTACATCCTGTTCCTTGCACGGGGTACCCATTTCCGGTTGAACAGGTTTTTCCTCCTCGCCACCCTGCTCCTCCCCTGGTTACTTCCCCTCATCACGTTACCAGCCGGCATCATAGTTTCAGCGGGCCCCACGGCCCTGTGGCTGGACACCGTCACTGTCGCACCGGCAGAACAATACCTCTCTTCTGTCTCCGGTTTTCCATGGATGATGGTTTCTATGCTGTACCTTGGAGGCCTTTTGATCTGTCTTGGCTCTTTCTGCCGGCAATGCACCATACTGTGGAAAATCCGCAGAAATTCCATCATTGACACCCGGGATCAGGACTCCCTGTGCATCAGCACGGAAACTATCTCACCTTTTTCCTTCTTCGGTACCATTTACATCGACAAGGAAATCCTGCATCACAAGGAGCTGGATAAGATCCTGCTGCACGAACGGGTACATGTTTTACAGCGACATAGCCTGGATGTAATTATTTCGGAAATCGTATGCTGCTTCACCTGGTTCAGTCCGGTGAGCTGGAAAATAAGAACTGCACTCAAAGAGGTCCATGAATATCTTGCCGACGCCGGTGTATCGGAAAAGATGACGGATGAAGCGGGATATTTGCTCCTTCTGTATCAAAGCATGGCTGGCGCGCAGCCGTACCTCGCCAACCATTTCAATCAATCACTTACCTTAAAAAGAATGATCATGATGACAAAGAATCGTTCCGGGAGGTTTTCAATGTTGAAGATGCTCCTGGTATTACCGCTTGGATTCCTGCTTGTAATGGGTTTTTCGGGCAGGAACAATGCTGTCGCCCTGATGACAGGGACTGAGAGCATGCTTCTGGCCAGGGCACACAAAAACCATGTGGCCATGCCACAGGATGGCAAAACCGTCGACAATCCTCCCCAGTACCCGGGAGGCGAACAGGCCATGATGAAGTTCCTGCAGACCAACCTCAAATACCCTGAGGCAGCCCGTAAGGCAGGCAAACAGGGCACGGTGTATATCAGTTTCACAGTGACCAGCAAAGGGGAAATAACCGATGTAAAGGTGAAGAAACCCCTGGAGCCTATACTTGATGAAGAGGCCATAAGGGTGGTTTCCATGATGCCTGACTGGATCCCGGGCGAAACCGATGGAAAACCGGTGAATGTCCAGATGGTACTACCCGTGGGATTTAAGCTGGAGGATAAGAAATAAAGGGAGAAAATCTTCCCCGAACAGGACATCCTCACATCACTTATTCCCCTGCACCAGGAACCAGTCAACCCATGAACTGAGTTGATTGACCGAATTGGGACGAAGCAGAATCTCCTGATCACTATTCAACAAATAAATGGTCGGGGTTGCAAACACATGATAACCTTTGACGATCGGGCTATCCCATTTTTTGTTATCACATATACTGATAAAGGGAAAAGCATCCGAAAAATTCTTAAAAGCCCGTTGGTCTTCATCCAAAGAAACAAAAACCACTTCAATCCCATATTTTCGCCATTTATCATAGAGTCTGGCCATTTTCTCAAGCTCATCAGGGCATGCAGGACACCAGCTTGCGCCAAAAACAACTACGATGTAATCATGTTGAATATCGGATAGTTTCCGGGGAACATTTTCGTTCTGATAACCCGGAGCAAGAAAATCATCCTTCCAACTAAAGTCAGGTGCCTTATTCCCTTTCTTCATGGCACGGTAGCTCTCCAACTGGGCTGCAAGGTCGTTGTTGAGCGTGCAGCTGACTTCATTCAACGATTTCAGCGCCAGATATTCAGATGAAACGAACAGGCTGCGGCGCTCCAGCAGATTGAACAAATACCCGGTGATTTCATTGAATTTCTCCTCGTCATGGATTAATGTTTCAAACATACGGTCGATAGAGCTATTCATTTCAAGAAAGACCGAATCCAATGATCGGCCGCTGTTTTCAATCAGCCAGAAATGGGCTTCAATGGTTTCGCGAAGCAGTCCGCTTTTGTAAAGCCGCGGATCTGTATAATCTATGTTCCTGAAAGCGGCAATGGCACCCGGGATCTCATCCGTGCGGTATTGGGCGATGGATTGTACCGAACTGACCAGTTTACGCACAGGCAAATACCAACTCAGGTAAGAGTCAGGGCTCAGACTTGCTAGGAAAACATCATCTTCCTCCTTTATTCGCCGTATTTCAGCCTGAATGCTGTTTCGGGATTGCTGATGTACCGAAAACAATGAATCCGACAGGTATATTTTCGCCAGAAAATCCCATGCACTCAATGCCTGTTCCCGGAGTGGGTGCTCATAAGCATATTGTCCGAAAAGCTGATTTTGCCTGCCGGATAGTATGGATACTGTTTCCGGTAATGCCAGTGATTCACCTTGCAGGATTAGATTTTCATCTGATGCTAAAATGACAATAAAAGGTATCTTGTCTTCGGCTGCAAGGTAGGCCATACCAAAATCATTTTCAGTATAAGAAAGATTAAATCCCCCTTTTTCATCAACTTTCACATTGCCGATGGAATATGTGTCAAATCCTTTAAAGCCTGCCAGTTTAACCTGCTGGCCAGAGAGGGCAGGAAAGGTACCCGTAATTGTATTTTGGGGATATGCAACGGCATTCCCGCACAGCAGCATGATACATGCAAAAGCCATTTTTTTCATAGACCGGTGTGCTTATCATGAATAAATGAATAAAGATAGAATATTATTATCAAGCATCACAGGGAATCTGTAACTCCCCTGCCCCGGTGAAGAGAGACCTAATTAAACCATCAACATCAGCAATTATGGGCGATGGCTTAGATTTTCAAGGCCACCACCGGGAAAGTGCCTGTTCCTTCATGCAATGAACTGAGAAGTCACTTACCCGGTTAACACCATGCATTCCGCCCATGCTGCCCTTGGTATTTGTGTTAAAACATCACAACCTGATGGTTGCGTTTACAAGCATAAACTCCATTCACAAATGTTAAAAATGGCCTTCGTAGCCAGATAGAAGATTTACCCATGTTGTATTGTTCCAGTAAAGCATTTGCCCTGAAGTTGTGCCGGTATTGCGGTGACAGTACCCTGCAGGATTCTTTCCTGAACACTTACGGCTGTATGGACGACCACTGATTGTTGTAATTGCGGATGACTGTCTGGCAGCTCATTTTATCAGGCGACTGAGCAGATAGTTACACAATGATCAGAATGGCAAGTATGATTGTAAACACTTCCTTTACAATCAATGGTTTTTAATGATCTTGAATACCTGAACCATTTCATTGTTCCGGCTAATGTGCATCATGTAAGTAGACGGTGCCAGACTATGCATGTCAATAAGCGTCAGGATTGATTGCACCAGGCCGGCAAAGAGCAATTTCCCCTGCATGTCAAAAACCTGGTACTTCAGGTTTTCACCAGAATATTGGTTTACCTTGAGTGTAAGGTTACCTTCCGTGGGAATGGGAAAAACCGTAAGTGAGATATCCAGGGTTGTCACATGGATACCAACTGTAAAGATCTCATAAGCCAGTTGCACTCCCTGGATTATAGAACCACCTGTGTCTGCATGGGTGGTGTACACCACCTGCCCTGTTGTGTAACTGGCCGATCCTCCGCTGCCGGAAGCATTTCCCCCTGTTGCCGATAAAACCTCCTGCGCCGATACAAGGTTGGGTGAGATGGCAAATGTCATCAAAGCTGCTGCTGTCAACAGCATCAACTTCTTCCTGAGCCAAAACTTATCTTTCATACGGCATCATTTTGTTGAACATAAAAAGAATGCATGACCTTTCAGGGATGTCACTGCCTTATTGTCCGGCTTTAAGGCTTGCACTGTACAATATTACACAATATTATTAAGATGACACGTGTCTGTAGGAATTAATATTTGGACATAGGTGAAACGAAGTTTAGGGAGATAGAGGATTAGGAGGTCAGGCTGCAGATATTGACGTGCTAAGTTGTTTAGTTGTTAGAGGTTGGAGGTCACGAAAGATTGAAAATCTTTGATTTTCTCTCTTGTCCTTAGACGAGATGAGGATCCTTCCCGAGGCTTTGTTTTCGCCCGGCTTGAGGACAGACGAAAAAAGCGAATGGCACTCGCCCCCAAAGCGCCGGCGTAGCTGCAAGAAGACTTTTCCCATTGCCATTGCTTCTCCCCTGCCCTCGCAAAGAAAAACCAAATAAAACCATCAACATGATCACCAATGGCCGATGGCTGAGGTACCCGAAGTACCCGTTTAGAAAATGTTAATTTCCCTTTATGCACCGGACAGAGAGTCCGTGCGCCCTGGCTTCGCTGTTTATGATGACATTGCCACTGTTGAAGTTAAGGTAGGACGAATAGGTATTGCTCACCGTACTGCTCCAATAAACACCAATGGAGTCCACCCCGCTGAAAACACCGTATTGGAAGTAGCGGTAACCCGCTGCAGGCAATTTCAATTGCGATGCAAAAGCACCTGCCGAATTGTTGCTGCTCCAACTCAGACGTTCGGCATTCCATTCGGCTTCAGTAGGCAACCTGTAACCGGTCGGGCATGGGTTATTGATTCCACTCACCCCTTGCCACAAATTGCTAAATTGTGGATAGCACCAGTCATAAGGTGGGGTGGACACTAAAATAAAATTGCCATGACCAGGCAAATAAGGAAAATAACCGCTGCTTAATGTAGAGGTTGTGCCGGATGTTCTTACCTGGTGCCCGTCGTTAGGCCTACCCCATTGGTATGAATAGCCGTAAGCGTTGGAATCGGTACTTGAGGTGGCAACCTGGGTTGCACCTAGATTACGGTCCATCCAAAGTTTGCCTGTAACCGGATTGTAAACATCTGTTGAACAACCTGTAAGGGCTCCAAATAACGTAGACCAGGTTGGCACTCCACCATCCAGCGTTAAAACCTGGCCTGTACTTCCCGGTGGAACGTTTATCCAGGACGAGCCGTTCCAATAAAGCATTTGCCCGGTTGTTGTACCCGCTGTGGCCTCCAAAGCTCCACCTGTGCCTGTTTTAATGATTCTACCGGCCGTGGTGCCAATGTTACCATCAGTGTTGATGTTACCGTGTGTGTGATCTCCTGAAGCAACCGTGGAGGGTGTTGTACCTGTGGGTATCCTGGCTATGTTTAAAGTGCCGCTGGCAATGTCAGTTGCAGAATGGCTATGGATATCAGGCGGAAAACTGATTCTGGAGTCTATTCCGCTTCTTGATAAAGTAGTTAGAATACCGGTGCCACCTCCTATCAACACATTGCCGGATGTAAAACCTGTAGCTCCGGTACCTCCAAACGTCACCGGGAGCGTACCACTTGTGATGTCAGCAGCGGAGTGTGAATGTGCCGATGGGGTAAATGTTGTTGGCTTTCCCGTTACATCACTCCACGAAGGCACCCAGAAAGCAGAGCGGTACAAACCTGAATGATCTCCCCAGCTAAAAGCAGTGCTCCAGTTGCTCATGTTCCCGGTAGTTATCCCTGAAGAAGGGGATGCAAGAAAAACCGGGTCGTTTTCAGTTGTAAGATAGTTCCCCAGGTTACTGATCTGGCTCTCAGTAATTGTAATTCCTGTTGATTTATCCCACGACATGAACACAGGGTCCGTCTCATTAAGTGGCCCTGTAATCTCCTCCGCAGCTTTGGCATGTAAAGCATAAGGGACACTCAACAACTGACTGGTTCCAATGATGGTATAATTTGCCCCCCCGTTGACATCCGTTTCGGTCTTCAAGAAATAGACATCGTTAGCCCAGTCGATCGCGCTGAAACTGCCCGATACCAGTATACCGGTGCCAATTTCCAGGGTCACCAGACCATTGCTGTTGGTGCTCGGAAAATGTCGCTCCACATAAACAGGTGTGCCGGTTACGGAACCTTTCAGGATGCTGATCTGCATCCCGATGGATGTATTCGTTACCAAGGCACCTCCTGCATTTCTTACGATTGCCTGGTAACTCATCTTTTGGGGCACCTGGGCCATTAATCCGATTGTGCATAAAAACACTACCAGGATGATGAGGGCGCTGAAAAAGTGCCCTTGATTACGACCTTCAATTGAGAAAAACTGGCAG
>CAZZBS010000043.1:0-15179 GCA_964652685.1 uncultured Lentimicrobiaceae bacterium | reverse complement strand
GCTAGGCAGCGGTCTGCAAAACCGCGTACAGCGGTTCGAATCCGCTCGAGACCTCTTGACAAACAAGGATAATTGCCACAGGGTGATTATCCTTTTTTAATGAAACCGGCTGGCGCAATAGTTTAAAATAAATCCGTTAATCGTATGCATGCAGGTGTATAGGATGATCCATTTCAACCCACAGCAAGATGATTAGGTTCAGTGTGAAGAGAAAAACCATGAATCGGAAATACATACGGATCCTGTTAGCGGTCTCAATCCCGGCCATCCTGTTTCTGTTGATCCTCTTGCTGAAGCAGCCGTGTAATCATGAAGGGGCAAGGCAGAAAGAAACGCAAAAGACAGACAGTGCCCGTTTCCGGTATGGCCTGAATGTCAACGATTATAGGTTTACCGACAGCGTGATTCCTCAAGGGGCTGCCTTTGGTGTGCTTATGGAAACTGCCGGAGTGCCGGGGCACCGCATCCATGAAATGGTCACCCTGGCCGATACAGTATTTGACCTTAGAAAAATACGTGCAGGTAACGCTTGTGTTTATATCCGTGAAATGGGCCCGGAAGCGAACCTGAAGTGGTTCATCTATCATGTTGATGTGGTGAATTATGTTTTGTTTGATTTTGGTGATCCCCTGCAGGTTGCACAATATGCTCTGGAGGTGGACACGATGGAGCACCAGTACAGTGGTATCATCCTATCTTCCTTATGGAATGCCATGGTGACAGATCATAAGAATTACGACCTGATACTGAAGTTGTCAGATATTTTTGCCTGGGAGATAGATTTTTACGGCATTCAGAAAGGTGACCGGTTTAAGATTATCTATGATGAGTTGTTTGTAGAGGGGGAGAGCATCGGTACAGGGAATATTTACGCTGCCTGGTTTGAGCATGCCGGTAAGGAGTTTTATGCATTCCGGTATTTGCAGGACAGCGCCATGGTGTATTTTGATGAAACGGGGAATTCGCTCCGGCGGGAATTCCTAAAGGCCCCGTTGGAGTTCCGGCGTATCAGTTCCCGTTTCTCCCATAGCCGGTTGCATCCGATCCTCAGAAGGTACAGGCCGCATCATGGTGTTGACTATGCTGCCCCCTCCGGCACACCGGTCCGAGCCATCGGTGACGGCACCGTGCTGGAAGCCCGTTATGCCGGAGGAGCAGGCAGGATGGTAAAAATAAGACATAACAGTATCTATACGACCGTTTATATGCACCTTCGCGGTTTTGCAAAAGGGATCAAAAACGGGAGGCGGATTAAACAGGGAGATGTGATCGGTTATGTGGGCAGCTCAGGCCTCTCCACTGGCCCTCACCTCGATTTCAGGATCTATAAAAACGGAACACCTGTCAATCCGCTGAAAGTTGAATCACCTCCTGCCAAACCTATAGAGCCGGATAGACTGGAACAGTACAAACAGGATATTTCAGAACTCAGATTGAAACTCGACAGGATCCCGGCTAAAGCCCTTGCGGATGCATCATGAGTCATCTGGTCTTATCTGTTGTGACATTGCTTTTCAGGAGAATTGCCTTTTCTTGAAACATGGATGATACCCCGACAGAACCGGCAACCCCTACCTGCTCACCTTAAGTTTTTCCCCTTCCGAGGTTGCCACGATCACTGCGCCGCAGGTGTCGCTCAACACATTAATGGTGGTCCTGAACATGTCGAGGATCCTGTCCACGGCCAGGATCAGGCCAACCCCTTCCAACGGAAGGCCTACGGCGGTGAGTACGATGGTGATCATCACCAGTCCGGCCATAGGCACGGCAGCTGCGCCAATGGATGCAAGCAGGGCGGTAAGTACCACGATCACCTGCTGCCCAAAATCAAGGTGGATACCATAGGCGTTGGCGATGAAAAGGGCCGCCACACATTCATACAAGGCTGTACCGTCCATGTTGATGGTGGCTCCGAGCGGAAGGGTGAAACTGGTGATCTTGTTCGAGACTCCGATGCGATGTTCCACCGCCTCCATTGTCAGCGGCAGGGTGGCTCCCGAGGAGGAGGTGCTGAAGGCGGTGAGCAGCGCAACCCGCAACGCCCTCAGGTGCTCCAGCGGTCGCACACGGGCAAGATAACGGATTGAAACAGGCAGGGTGATAATACCATGGAATGCAAGACCGGCCATCACGGTAATCATGTAAATACCCATATTGCCGGCCAGGGTGCCAAGATCAGAATGCGTGGACACAATCCCGGCAACCAGTGCAAAAACTCCCAAAGGGGTGAACCGGATCACAAACAGGGTGATCTTCATCATCAATTCAAAAAAACCGCTGAATAGGTTCACCATTTTAGTGCGGTAAGCATCCGATAACCGGGTGATAAAAAATCCCAGGAGGATAGCAAAAAAGATCACGGATAACATGTCGCCCGAAGCCATGGCGTTGAAGATGTTGTCAGGAATGATGTTCAGCAGTGTTTCCCTGAAGGTCGATAGGGTTGGTTCCCCGTCAGCACCATGCTGCCAGACCAGCCCCATCCCCATCCCGGGCCTGAAAAGTTTCACCATCAGTAATCCGGTGAGGATGGCTGCCAGGCTGGATGCGATATAATATCCCATGGTTTTCAGGGTAAGCCTGCCCAATCCTGAAGCGGTTCCGATGCCAGCCACACCGCTTACGATAGAGGACAGTACCAGCGGTATGATCAGCATCTTGAGGGCCCGCATGAACAGGATACCCATCCAGCTTACCGCATCCATCGGTCTGTTAGTCCTTGCCGCTTCCAGATAGGTCCCCTGCTGTTCTTTAAACTCTTCAGGGTTAAGATGATCCTCCAACTTCTTTACGAACTGCTTTCTTTGGAAGGTGCGTCCCATATCATCACTGAAAATAAACTGCGCATCCACGGACCACTCATAATTTTTCTTCTCAATCTTGCGGAAAAAAGACTCATCAATACGGTAACGGTCAGGAAAAATAACGCCATACACAATAGCCAGCATCAATGCGGCAAGGATCTGCCAGTGCAGGGGTATCTTTTGGATCATGGCGGAGTATGTTGGAAGGTTTGCCGGAATCCCCGGTTGAAGATGCAATGATAAGAAAAATGAAAGCGATATTCAACCCGGACCTTTGTCAAATGTCTCTCGGTATTGAAATCCGGATGACGAAAAACCTTCGGAAACTATAATGGCAACCGGGAGGGACTGTTCAGAAGCTTCTGAATCCGATGATGTCACGCACCTCGCGAATGGTTTCACCAGCGGAGGCAGCCGCCTTTTCTTTACCGGCTTTTACCACCTTGTGAAGGTATTTGTCATTGCCCCGGAGGGTGAGGATTCTTTCATAGATAGGGGCAATGAAGCGGATCATGTCATCGGCCAGTTGTTTCTTGAGTTCCCCGTAACGGATCGAACAATTGCTGTACGACTCTTCGAAAAAGGTGATGGTTTCCGGTGATGATACTATCTTCATCAGGTCGAAAAGGTTCTGTATGGCCTGTCCTTTTGGCTGGCCTGGTGTTGTAGGTCCTTCGTCGGTGACGGCCCGCATGATCTTCTTCCGTATCACGGAGGGCTCATCGGCCAGGAAGATAGCACTGTTAGGGTTTTCCGATTTGCTCATTTTGCCGCCCCCATCCAGCCCCGGGATCCTGATCAGTTCCTCACCGAAATTATATGCTTCAGGCTCAGGGAAATAATCCACCCCATAGATCCGGTTGAAACGCCGGGCAAAGGTACGGGTCATTTCAAGGTGCTGCTCCTGATCCTTGCCTACAGGAACCTTAGCCGCTTTATGAATGATGATGTCGGCAGCCATCAGCACAGGGTAGGTTAAAAGACCTGCATTGATGTTGTCGGGTTGTTGACGGATCTTGTCCTTGAAAGAGGTGACCCTTTCCAGTTCACCCAGGTATGCGTTCATATTAAGCAAGAGGTATAGCTCCGCTGTTTCCGGAAGGTCACTCTGGACATAGATGGTAGCCAGCTCCGGGTCAAGGCCGGCTGCAAGGTATTCGGACAATGCATCCTTCACACTGCCATGAAGGTTTTTAGGGTTGGGATGGGTCGTAAGGGAATGGTAATCGGCAATGAAAAAATAGCAGTCATTTTCGTGCTGCATCCTGACGAAATTCCGCAACGCTCCCATGTAGTTGCCCAGATGAAGATTGCCTGTAGGCCTGATGCCGCTTACTACTCTTTCCACGTTGGTTATAATGTTATGAAGTCAGAAGGTTAAAAAGTTTGATAAAATTGTTTAGGAGGTTGAGGAAGTTTAGGATGTTGAGGATGTTGAGAATGCTGAGAGGTTTTATGGTTTTGTGATGCAGTGGAGGCAGACGGGAAGGTGTCGTTGCCGGAGGGGTTTAGCCGGAGGGTAAGGGAGCATTAGAAGTGCTTATTGTTTTTTGCTGCCTCTGCGCCATCATAAGCCCATTTAATGTAGATGGAGCCCCAGGTGAAACCGGCCCCAAAGGTGGCCAGGATGATGTTATCTCCTTTTTTCAGTTTCGGTTCATAGTCGTAAAGGCACAACGGCAGAGTGGCAGCGGTGGTATTACCATATTTTTCAATGTTGATCATCACCTTTTGGGGATTGAGGTTCATCCTTCGGGCAGTTGCTTCGATAATGCGCATGTTGGCCTGATGGGGGACCAACCAGGCGATATCATCCGATGTCATGTTATACTTTTTCATGATATCCACGGCATAGTCTGCCATGTTGGATACGGCAGCTTTAAACACCGGCTGTCCTTCCTGGTAGATGAAGTGTTCACGTGCATCCACCGTTTCATGGCTTGCCGGTTTAACAGAGCCACCTGCTTTCTGGTGCAGATGGATTCGGCCGGAACCATCAACCCGCATCATTGAATCGATCACACCATACTCCTCTGTAGTGGCTTCCAGCAATACTGCCCCGGCGCCATCTCCGAAAATGGGGCAGGTGGCCCTGTCCTCATAATCAACGATGGCTGACATTTTCTCAGCACCAACCACAATGGCTTTCTTCACCTTTCCTGTTTCAATGAACTGACTGGCGGTGGCCAGGGCAAACAGAAAGCCGGAACAGCCGGCATTAAGGTCGTAGGAAAAAGCTTTGGTAATCCCTGCTTTGTCGCTTATGATGTTTGCAGTAGCCGGAAACGGATGGTCGGGAGTCACGGTAGCACAGATCAGCATTTCGATCTCTTCAGCACGGGTCCGGGTCTTGACAAAGAGCTCCCGGATAGCCTCCACTGCCATGTCCGAAGGCCCGTATGGACCTTTCAGAATACGCCGCTCACGGATGCCGATCCTTGTCATGATCCATTCATCCGAAGTATCTACCATTCTGCTCAGCTCATCATTGGTGAGTATATAATCCGGCAGGTGTACCCCTACCCCTGTGATCGCTGCCCTAAGCTTTGTCATATGAATAATTTTTCGGCCGAAGTTAATCAATAAAACGTTCCAACATAACCTGAAGTTGCGGGATCAATCCCGAATCATGGATTTTCCGTGCTTCATACACCATCTTGCTGATGGCAGGGCCGTCGGAGATGCCATGCCCGATGATTGCGATACCATTGACACCCAATACCGGCGAACCTCCATGATGCTTGTAATTATATTGATCGATAACAGGTTCATGGATACCATGTTCCTTCATCATGTTGTAGAAACCTTCAATTTGTTTCACGATAATATTGCCGGTGAAACCGTCACAAACGATCACATCAGCTTTATCGGTGAAGAGGTCTCTTGCCTCAATATTTCCGGTGAAATGGTAGTCGGGTGTGCCATTCATGATGCGGTAAGCTGCCTGGGTTAGGATACTTCCCTTCTCCTCCTCTTCACCAATGTTCAGCAGGGCTACCTTTGGTTTTTTCACTCCCATGACCAGGGTGGCGTATGCAGCACCGATCAGACCGTATTGGTAAAGCACGTCAGGTTTTGTATCAGGATTGCTACCCACATCCAGAATAAGGGTATGCCCTTTCCGGGAGCGTGGTATCATAGCAGAAATACAGGGACGAATAATGCCGGGGATGGTATGCAGGCTGTAAATTGACCCAACAAGCATCGCTCCGGTATTGCCGGCGCTGATGAAAGCATCAGCCACCCCCTGTTTCATAAGCTGATATCCCATAGGGATACTGGCATGTCGCTTCCTCGAGAGGGCCATGGTAGGAGCTTCATTCATACCAATGATATCGGGAGCATCAACGACCTCAATCCGGTTTGAGGTCAGAGCAAGTTCCTGCAATCCTTGCCGGATGATCTCTTCCTTACCTACCAGGTATAAACGATCACCTTCCGGCAATCCTTCCAGCGCATCAGCTACACCTTCGAGCACAGCCCTGGGTGCATAATCACCGCCCATGGCATCAAGAGCGATATTCATGGCTGAAGTAAGATCAAAATGTTATACGGCTTCCTGTTTCTCAATAGCAGGCTTACCTTTGTAATAGCCGCAATTGGAACATACCCGGTGATACAGAACAGGAGATCCGCAGTTGGTGCAAGCCACCACCGTTGGAGCCACCGCTTTGTAATGGGTGCGGCGCTTATCCCGCCTGGTCTTGGAGGTTTTTCTCTTTGGATGTGCCATGATAATGTGTGGTTAATTCGGTTTTACTGTATAATGGATTCAAAAAGTTATTATTCAGATTCTTGACCTTCATTTAGGTCGGACTTCTTTTCCTTTATATCCTCTTCTTCACTGTGACCGGGGCGGTACTGTTCCAGCAGCCTGATCATGCCCGGATCGCATGCCCGGCCGTCAGCACTTATGTCGTGTGTCATCCGCATGGGCAACATCAGATGTACATAGTCGAACAGATGCTGGGCAAGATCCAGTTCAAAAGCATCTTCATGAAGATAAATGAGGTCATCGTCTGTTGATACTCCACCGTCGCCAATCCTTGCAATCAGTTGCCTGGACCCCCCGACAGCAATCAGCAGAGGATCGGTGCAACGGTCGCACAGCACCTCAACCACCCCCTCAATGCCAAAACGGAGAATCAGCATGCGGGTTTGTTTCTCCATCTCCAAAGCCACCTCTACCCTTCCATCCAGTATTACCTCATCCTCAAACAAAGCAAAAAATGGCCGCTCCAGCACAAAACCAAATGTGTGCATCCCCTCTGCCAATCCGCTGAACTGTACCGTGTAATCCTTCAACACCACTTCGTATTTTTTCGGAACAAAAAGAGCGTGCAAAGGTAAAAACTTTTTTCAATGAATGATGTATATTGAGATCTGAGATCCCTGCAATGAAACCCTATTGGCATATTGGCACATTTTCAAATTTCCACCCGGTTTTCCTATAATCCTTACCTTTGAAGCATCATCAAACAATTACATCATGTTTACAACCCGATTTATGCGAAAGATGCTCTTTGGATGCGTCCCGGTGTTCCTTTTTATCGGCTTTCCGTTGATAGCCGATGCACAACAGAATGAACGGAAAGGGCCGTTCGACCTTCTGTGGAATGAGGTTGACTCGCTGATGAAACAATCGTTGCCGAAGTCGGCACTTAAGATCGTGGAACAAATCTACCTTGAAGCCAACCGGCAAAACCTGAAGCCAGAGCGTGTCAGGGCGGTGATCTACCGCCTTTCCATACAAAGCATGTCGATCGAAGAGGTGTCAGTCAACACGGTGAATGTCCTGAAACAGGAGATTCATGCAAGCCGTGACGCTGCGGTGACGGCCTTGCTGGAGTCGATGCTGGCAGAGGTTTATTGGGGGTATTACCGGAACGACAGATGGAACATCAACCAGCGAAGTGTTACTTCAGGTTACGACGAGCAGGATTTCACACTATGGGATTTTCAACGCTTTCTCCGGGAGATCACCACCCTATACAACCATTCGCTGACGCCGGCTGACATTCTGCAGAAGGTATCCCTGAAAGAGTGGGATAACATCCTGGAGCGCGTCGACGGATCAAAGATCTATCGTCCCACCCTGTATGACTTTCTGGCGCACCGCGCCCTGGAATACTTTACCTCAGGCGACTATGACCTCACCCGTCCGGCAGAACAGTTCCTTCCCGATAATCCGGGCTACCTGGCCGGCAACACCACTTTTGCACAGATGACAATCCTTTCTGCCGACACCCTCTCATCTGCCTGGCATGCTCTCCGCATCTACCAGGAAATCACCCGCTTCCACCTGGATGACACTGACCCTCGGGCCCTGCTCGAAGTGACGATCGGTAGACTGAAATATGTGTACCAACATGGAAATGCCATACCCCACCGCGATTCACTCTACCTGCAACAGTTCGGTGAGCTGTCACAGACCTATGCCAGCCATAGCTATTATCCCCGGCTCCGGCACCATGTGGCCGACTGGTACTTTCGGGCGGCAGCCGGGTACGACAAAGAAAACACGGATGATCCCCGCAGGTGGTATTTAGCCAAAGCTTATGATATCTGCCGCGAAGCCATTGAAAAACAACCCCGCGGCGAAGGGGTGGCCGAATGTAAAAAGATGATGGCTACCATCGAAACACCCTCCCTTGCACTGAAGACCGCTGAGGTGAGCCCCCCCGGACCGGCAATCCTGTATCTCACCCAATGTAAGAACCTGACAGACATCTCCTATCGTATCGTCAGGGTGAACCCGAAGCAATACCGCGAGATAAAACGTAATAGCATTGATGATATGGCAGCCTGGTATGCACAACAGGTTCCCCTTCATAGCTGGAGCATACCCATCCCCAATCCAGGGGACTATCGTGATCACTCATTCGAATATGCTGCCCCGTCGCTGAAACCCGGATTCTACCTCCTCCTGGCATCACCCTCCCCCGAATTTGATGTGAAGGCAGGGGTCATCCAGGTAGTGGAGTTCCAGGTAAGCAACATCGCCTGGATGGGCCGCACAGGCCGTGACGGTACAGCAGCGTTGCTGGTGACCGACAGAAACACGGGCCAGCCGATGAATGGCGTGGAGGTCATTGCCACCAGCGAACAGTATGACTATCATCAGAGACGCTATAAGGAGGTCCAGATCGGAATATTCACAACCAGCAGGGAGGGTGTGGTCACCATCCGGCCGGCTGACTATGCAGGAAAACAAACCCGGATGCTCAGTTATACCTTTATCGGTGCCGGAGGGGATACCCTCCTTAGCGATCAGTCGATGTGGATCAATGCCCCCGGTACAGAGAAAGAAAAGGTTGAATACCAGGCACATCTCTATCTAGACCGTAAGATATACCGCCCCGGACAAATCCTCTGGTTCAAAGGGATCATCATCAGGAAGGAGGGAAAGCAACAGTCGGTGGCAACGGGAAAGAAGACCACTGTGAAACTGCTGGATGTGAACCGGAAGGAGGTAAGTATCCTTAAACTCGTGACCAATGAATTCGGCAGTTTCCAGGGGAGTTTCATGATCCCGTCGACCGGACTTACCGGCAGCATGTTGCTGCAGACGGAGCATGGTTCAGAATACTTCTCGGTCGAAGAGTACAAACGGCCAAAGTATTCGGTGAAGATGTTACCGGTGGAAGGGATTTACCAACCCCGTGACGAGGTGACGGTGGAGGGAAAAGCTGAGGCTTACGCTGGTTTTGTCCTCACCGGCGCCACCGTGTCATGGCGTGTCACCCGTCAGGCACAATATCCCTACTACCGGTACGACCGTTATTACCCGTGGCCCCCGACTCCCGAAACCGATGTGGCTCAAGGAGAAGGGATCATCAGTGACAACGGAATCTTCCGCATCCGTTTCAACGCCTTGCCCGATCCATCGATCTCACCGGATAAAAAGCCGGTATATCGGTTCCGTGTCTATGCCGATGTCACCGACCTGAACGGGGAAACCCACAGCGGCACTTCCACCGTCAGAGTAGGTTACACGATGCTTCTCCTCAGCGATAAGATACCTTCCGAAATAGACCGGGATGCCGTCCTTACCTTCCCTGTGGCAGCCACTAACCTCAACGGGGTACCACAGGTGGTAACGGGCACCTGGACTCTTTACCGTCTGGAGCCACCGGCGAAGCTATACAGGGAACGTCTCTGGAATATGCCCGACACATGGATCCTGGAGGAGGCCCCCTTCCGGAAACTCTTCCCACTGGATCCCTGGCGTGACGAGGATATACAGGAAGCTCCCCATACACGCGTGACCGGTGGCAGCTTCACCACAACGGAAGCAAGTACCCTCGACCTCTCGGTACTGCGGAAAGCGAAAAGCGGTAAGTATTGCGTGGTGTTCGAAGCTGCAGATCCTTCAGGGGAAAAAGTCACACGTGAGACCAGGTTCCTCCTCTTCGACAACAGGGAGAAAACCCTGCCGGTGCCTGCCTTCTTCCATGTAAGGCAAAAGGAATCCACTGCTGAACCGGGCCAGGTAATCACCCTTCTTGCCGGCTCCTCCATGAAAACCGTTCTGCGCTATACCCTTGAACTTGAAGGAAAAGTGCTGGAAGAGCGATGGATCGACCTGAAAGGGCAGCAACAGCCTATCACCATCCCTGTACAGGAACATTTTCGGGGCGGCTTCAGTGTACACTTCGCCGGGGTATGGCAGAACCGCAGTTTCAACCAAACCGTTGATATAAATGTTCCCTACAGTAACAAACAGCTCGATATCCGGTTCGCCACTTTCCGTGATCAACTGCAGCCGGGAGAGACAGAAGAGTACCGAGTCACCATCACCGGGAATAAAGGGGAAAGGGTGATGGCCGAGCTGCTCACCGGCATGTACGACGCCTCCCTCGATGTGTTTGCGGTCAACAACTGGCGCCTGAACCCCTGGTCATCCCACAATTCGCTCCTCCGGTGGAGCGACTACAGCTTCGATGTAGCCCATGGCAGCAACTACGGCCAATGGCCGACATACAACTATCAGGTAAGCAGGCTCTTGTTCGACCGGCTCAACTGGTTCGGCTACTTACCGGGTTACGGCTATGTCGGCTCCCGCCGGTACTTCATGGAGGGGGGTGCCGAGGGGGAAGGTCTCGTCATGTACGATGCGGCCTTAAAGGTACCTGGGAAATTGTATGCACCGACGTCGGAACCGGAGGCAGAGGAATACCTGGAGGAAGCAGCCGTGGAGGAAGCACCCATTGCCGACAGCCTGGATGAAGGGAGCACCCCCGGGGCAGAAGCGCCTGCTGTAGTCCCGCGTACACGCTTCGACGAGACCGCTTTTTTCTACCCCCAACTGAAGACTGACGAAGAGGGGAATGTGGTATTCAGCTACCGCGTGCCGGAAGCTCTCACCTCCTGGAAGCTCCTCTGCCTGGCTCATACCCCCGACCTGAAGACCGGTATACTGGAAAAGAACCTCGTGACCCAGAAAGAGCTGATGGTTATACCCAATCCACCCAGGTTCTTCCGCGAAGGGGACAGGATCATCTTCACTGCCAAAGTTACCAACCTGTCGGATACGGTACAGTCATGCCATGTCGTTTTAAAACTATTCAACGGCCTTACGGGTGAACCATTTGACAATGTTTGCCATAACCTGCAGCCGCACCAGTCCCTGTCTGTGGATCCGGGACAGAGCGGTGTAGCCTCATGGGAGCTGCAGATCCCCGAAAAAGCGGGTGCCATTACCTACCGGGTTACCGCCTCCTCGGCGACTTTTTCCGACGGCGAAGAGATGACCATCCCGGTACTCACCAACCGGATGCTGGTGACTGAAACCCTCCCCCTTCCCCTGACCGGGAAACAAACGAAAAGTTTCAGGATGGAGAAGCTCCTGAAATCGGGAAGTTCGACCACCCTGACTCATCACCGGCTCACCCTCGAATATACCTCTCACCCGGCATGGTATGCCGTGCAGGCTCTCCCCTACCTGATGGAATTCCCCTACGAATGTTCTGAACAGCTCTTCAGCCGCTTCTATGCCAACAGCCTGGCTACTTACATCGCACAGTCAAGCCCGAAGATCAAACAGGTTTTCGACAGTTGGAAGAGCCTCTCGCCTGATGCTCTACGATCGAACCTTGAGAAGAACCAGGAACTCAAGGCATTAATGCTGGAGGAGACTCCCTGGTTACTGCAGGCCGCTTCAGAGAGTGAAAGGAAACAACGGGTGGCGCTGTTATTTGACCTGAACCGCATGTCGAACGAGATGGGCGTCACCCTCCACAAGCTGCAGGAACAGCAGAGCCCCAACGGAGGATGGCCCTGGTTCAAAGGAGGACCTGACAGTTGGTATATCACCCAGCATATTGCAACCGGCATTGGCAGACTCACCAAGATGGGGGTGGTTAAGACGGGTATATGGCCCGGACTGGACCTCATGACCACCAATGCTGTCCGATACCTCGACCAGCGGATGGACGAGTATTATGCCAACCTGAAGAAGCTGTACAAGGATAAACCCACAGAGCTGGACAATGACCACCTGAGCCACCTCACCATAATGTACCTTTACACCCGTAGTTTCTACCTTACGACTTACCCTCCAAACAACATCACGCGCGAGGCTTTTGAATGGGTGAAGAAGCAGGGAATGAAATACTGGACGAAGCAGGATCTGATGATGCAGGGGTATCTGGCAATGGCGTTGAACCGGCTGGACCAGCGCTCCACTGCGCTGCTCATCATGAAGTCGCTTAAAGAGCGGAGTTTAGCGAATGAGGAACTGGGTATGTACTGGCGGACCAACGCAGGATACTACTGGTACGAGGCGCCCATCGAACGGCAGGCGCTGCTGATCGAGGCCTTTGCGGAGGTGACAGGTGACTACACTGCGGTAGAACAGATGAAAATATGGCTGCTGAAACAGAAACAAACGCATGACTGGAAATCAACCAAGGCCACCACGGAAGCATGTTACGCACTGCTGCTGCAGGGCACCGATCTGCTGTCCGAAACCGCCCTGGCACAGGTCACCGTAGGTGACAAGCCGGTGGACCCTTACACCGACGGCTCCACCACCCCAGAAGCGGGAACCGGCTATTTCAAAGTGTCGTGGGATGGAACAGATATTACCCCGGCCATGGGCAACGTCACAGTGACCGGAACCAGCGAAAGCGCATCCTGGGGAGCCCTCTACTGGCAGTACTTTGAACAGCTCGATAAAATCACCCCACACGCCACACCGCTTCAGCTTACCAAGAAGCTGTTTGTAGAGAAGAACACCCCCACCGGAGTGTTGATTCAACCCATCACCGACGACTCACCCCTTAACGTGGGCGACAAAGTGGTGGTACGCATTGAACTGCGCGTGGACAGGGATATGGAGTATGTCCATATGAAGGATATGCGCGCCTCTGCGCTGGAGCCCCTCTCTACTGTGTCGGGATACCGCTGGCAACAGGGGCTGGGCTACTACGAAAGCCCCCGTGACGCCTCAGTGAATTTCTTCTTCGACTACCTCCGAAAAGGTACCTGGCTCTTCGAATATAAACTCGTGGCCACCCATGCTGGCAACTTCTCCAACGGCACCACTACCATCCAGTGCATGTATGCTCCCGAGTTCTCATCCCATTCCGAAGGAATACGCCTGAAACTTATGAAATGATGGGATGATAGTAAGTCATTAAAATAAAAGCCTCCTTCGATGAAAATGTTAGCATGATGATGATATGACTATATTTATCAGTCTTGTTTCAAACTAACCTGAATTGCTATAAATCCGAAACAATAGAAAAGAAGGCGTCTCAAAAGAGGCGCTCTCTTCTTTTTCTCCACGGCCGTGAGGCCGCGTAGCTGCTCCGCGACTGCGCCTGTAGCTTCATTCCTTGCGCCTTCGGCTCAGGAATGATCCCGTTGGACTTACCTCCAACGGGACCGCTCCAGCCAAGGTCGCTCCGCAGCTACTGATTTAGGTTCTTTTACACTTTTAATTGACCATCTTCGAGAGGTTATGGGCTATGGCCAGCAATCCAGTCTCTACCTCCACTTTCCTTAATCCTTTCAACATAAACCTGCGGAAGCCTTTATCATGCTTTAGCATCCAAAGACTGCTTTTGCCATGTCTTCCCGTAATAAATAATTGTTAATATAATGAATATTAACATTTTATGACGTAAAAACACGCCTAAGTTATCACCAAATTATCAACATGAACCTGATAACCAGTAAATTGACAAAAATAGAGGGCGTCTCAGACTTTTGAGACACCCTCCATCGCAAACAGAAATGATCATGAAACAATAACTCTTCCCCACGCCTGCTTTTAGGGCAATTGCTCCAGGAAGAAATCGAAATTATATAATTTCAGCACCTCATTATTCGGATAATTCAGGATATAACTAAGCAGTAACGTACGATCACTCATTGCACCCTGGTATTTAACTTTTGCATTGAGATCCAAATCACCTTTGTAATATCCGAAACCATAATCGAAATTGTAATTATTCAGAATATTGGCTGGATGATTGAGAACATCTGTCAGTATTTCTGCACGATCAGAATTACCTCCTTGATACTTCACCTTACCATCCATGTTCGCATCACCGGCCCACATGCCTCTTGTGCCGATGGTCATCTGGCATTGTGCCAGACCGGAATAGTCAAAACCATTCCCCAATGATGTTCCGAATGAAAATTCAGGTTCTGCCCCATATCTGAAATCAACCACAGTACCTGTCAGTAATAGCTCTTTAGGTGCTGCTGTCATGACACCCATGTGATTCCTGTGCCTGATAGCTATATAGAACCAGGTATCCGTAAGGCCTGTGAAGCACAACGGGCTTACTCCGTCAACATCTACAATATCTCCATCACGCTGTAACAGTGCGGAACGGGTATGTAATACATGGCTGCTATCCATCTTATCCCGAAGCTCAACAAAGATCCAATCAACAATTGCGTTGTTCCCCGTTACTCCAAAGACGAACGAAGGTAATGCAACCGTTTCGCCTCCACCACCCCCAACATGGATAAAGGAAGAATTATAAGGTGCTGAAGAATAAGGCTCTGTCGTTGGAATGTAATTATTCACTCTCAGGCTGTCCCACATTTGTCCTGTTGATGCATCAAACGGCCCTTGCAGGAAGACTTTGGGTAATAGACAGGCTTGAATTGCCGATATCACCTGGATATTCACAATGGCATTATCGCAGTTTGCCGTATTCAGGACCTCACAGATCTCGTAGGTAAGCGTATAGCTGCCCGCCGGGGTGCCTGCTGCCACCAACACATCGGTGCCGCTGAGGGTGATGCCCGGATGGGTCGAACCGACAAACGTTGTGGTGACATCTGCCGGGTTAACCGGTGCTCCGTTCAGCATGTCGTTCACCAGCACATTCGTTAAGGCCGTTCCACCCGTGT
>CAZZBS010000042.1:0-15266 GCA_964652685.1 uncultured Lentimicrobiaceae bacterium | reverse complement strand
ACCCAGTAAACCACATACGCCGTATCAATCAGCGACTGGTCAACGATGTGCGCCCTCACCATGTATGGACCGGTACTGTAAACCGTGTCCTGCACAATGGGGGGAAGCATGGTGAGCACAGGGGGGATCAGTTCCGAGTAAGCCCCCAGCACCCGGATGTTGTCAACGAACCATGCATAATTGTCGGGCATGGTATTCCCCGGTTGCGCATCACGCATGATAAACCGGATCATCACATTGGGGGCATTCCCCACCAGCAGGGAGATGTCGAACACCTCGCTTTTCCACCAGGAATTCGTTGGTACAGCATAAGAACCCGCTGCCCAGTCGATCGCATAGGCTGCCGCCGTAAACTTGTCTCCCTGTGTGGCGAACTGACTTGCGCCCTGGTACTGGGCACCTGTAAGCCTGGTCCATGTCGAACCGTTGTTGTTTGATACCTCTATGATGGCTTCATCAAAAAACTCAATCTTACAGATATGATCAAAATGAAGCATCACGAATGAATTACCTACCGTTGAAAACGAATTGGTGGTAAGCACCGATGTATCACCCGAATTTACAATCCGCGATGAATCGCTTCGGGCACCCTGTGAGTACAAGGTGGCGCTCTTCGCCCAGGTCGCAGTGCCCACAGCTGTCACACTGTCGGGCAATGAGTTGGTTTCGAAATTCTCCGAAAATAGCAAGGTTTGGCTGCTCACGGAAGGTACCATCAAACAAATTGCTAAAATTGTAATAAGGAATCTCATTGTATTATAAGGTTATAGGTTAATATTTTCCTATGTGAATTGGTGAAATAATAAAGGTATAAAGATAGTATTATTTTCATTTTACAATGAAAGATCCATCAGCCTGTGATGAAAATATTGAATATTATCCTGTATACTCCAGACTGATTTGCCAGATTAGCGTATCTTTGCATGAAGAGAAGATTGTGTATGTACCTTTCAGATACGGATAGTGAGGAGAAGCTGATTTTACGCAGATACAGGAACCTGCTGAAGGTTGTAAGGTGTAAGGACAAAGAGGACCGGAAACAGATACGGAAAGCTTTTCAGTTGGCGTTGGATGCACACACCGGGATGCGGCGCAGGAGTGGCGAACCCTATATCCTGCATCCATTGGAGGTGGCTATCATTGCAGCTGGCGAGATCGGCCTCGGCCCCACTTCGGTCATTTGCGCCCTGCTTCACGATGTGGTTGAAGATACGGACTATACCCTCGCCGATATTGAGCTGCAATTCGGTCCAAAGGTGACAAAGATCATTGACGGATTGACAAAGATTTCAGGCATTTTCGAAAATCCTAATGCATCGCAGCAAGCCGAGAATTTCAAAAAAATCCTTCTGACCCTCTCTGATGATGTGCGGGTGATCCTCATCAAACTGGCTGACCGCCTCCACAACATGCGCACCCTTGGATGGATGCCGCTTGAATCACAACTGAAAATTTCTTCCGAAACTTCCTACCTCTTTGCCCCCCTAGCCCACCGCCTGGGACTCTATGCCATTAAGAGCGAACTTGAAGACCTGGCACTCAAATATACCGAACCCGATATTTACTCAACCCTGGCCAGAAAACTGGCTGAGACCGAAACAGAACGCAAACGTTTCATCCATAATTTCATAGCCCCCATCAAAAAAGACCTGAAAGCCGAAGGGATCGACCATGAAATCATTGGCCGTACCAAATCGATCTACTCCATCTACTCCAAAATGAAGAAAAAATCGATCCCTTTTGAAGAGGTTTTTGACATCTTTGCCATCCGTGTAATCCTCGATAGCCCCTTTGAACGTGAAAAAGTGGATTGCTGGCGGGTGTACACCGTGGTGACCAAACATTACAAACCCAAGCTCGACCGCCTGCGTGACTGGTTGTCGATCCCCAAAGCCAACGGATATGAATCGCTCCATACCACCGTGATGAGCCATGAAGGAAGATGGGTGGAAATCCAGATCCGGACCAACAGGATGAACGAAATCGCAGAGAAAGGATATGCCGCTCACTGGAAATACAAAGGGAACGGAGAGGATCAGGAACAAGGACTGAACGAATGGCTGAATAAAATACGGGAACTTCTGCAGAATCCCGACCAGAGTGCACTTGACTTCCTGGATGATTTTAAACTCAACCTTTTTTCGGAAGAGATCTATGTGTTCACCCCTAAAGGCGAACTAAGATCACTTCCTTACAATGCCAGCGTCCTTGATTTTGCTTATAACATTCACTCCGAAATCGGTAACCGTGCCATAGGTGCGAAGGTCAACCACAGGCTGGTGCCGATGAGCCACAAACTTAAAAGCGGTGACCAGGTCGAGATCATTACCTCCAAAGTGCAGAAACCGCGCGAAGAGTGGTTCGGATATGTTACAACCGCACGTGCCAAAACACAGATCAAGGATGCATTGAAAGAGGACAGAAAAAAACAGGTGGAAAAAGGCAAAGCATTGCTGAAAGAGATGTTCGATGAACTGAAAATAGCGTATGACCCTTCGACCGAAAAAGCCTTCATGGATTACCTGAAGATCAAAAGTCCCGTCAACTTCTTCTACCAGATCGCCATCAAGGAGATCACCCTTCAGGATATGAAAGATTTCCTTACCAGATCAGGAAAACGCTCCTGGCTTAGCTATATCATCCACCCGTTCCATCGGAATCCCCGCAACAACAAACCGGATGGCCGTACTCTGAACCGCATCATCCAGGACCAACTCAAGGAAAAGCCCGAAGAGCTGCTGCTGACCGGCAATATCAATGAAATTAAATACAACCTTGGCGAGTGCTGTAATCCTATTCCGGGTGATGATGTCATCGGATTCATAACCTCCAATAAAGGTATCACCATCCACCGGACCAGTTGCCCTGAAGCGATCAAACTCATGTCAACCTTTGGTAAACATATCGTTAAAACCAAATGGGCCAACCAGGAATCCATCGCCTTCCTTACCGGTATCCGCATCCATGGCGTGGACCAGATGGGTCTTATAAACGATATTACCAAAGTAGTGTCAGAAGAACTGAATATTAACATCCGGTCGCTTAACATCAATACCTATGACGGTTTGTCAGAAGGGACGGCTATGTTGTATGTTTCTGACACACAGCACCTCAACAATCTGATTAAAAAATTGAACAAACTCCCCGGCGTTGTCAAAGTTACCAGGATCTGAAAGTTAATTTTTAATCAATCCAAATTAAGTTTTATTTCGTATTTTTACAACCTCTGAATAAGGGGCTGTAAAAATCATTACATACCAATACGTTGAAGCGCCATGATGAAGCCGGAAAAAAATCCGATGGAACAGTACGAAACGGTGAGGCAAATATTCACCAAGTATCTGGAAGAAAGGGGGCACCGTAAAACCCCGGAACGCTATTCCATACTCAGGGAGATTTATTCCAGTGAAGGGCATTTCGATATCGAAACCCTTTATATCAGGATGAAAAATAACAAATACCGGGTAAGCAGGGCAACCCTTTACAACACGATCATGCTACTGCTGGACTGCAAGCTTGTGATCAAACATCAGTTCGGGAGTCAGAGCGCTCAGTTTGAAAAATCCTACAAGTTTCAGCAGCATGATCATGTACTATGCACCACCTGCGGCAGACTTAGGGAGTTTTGTGATCCCCGGATCCAGGAGATCCAGAATGATGTTGCAAAGGCATTCGGTATTGAAATCACACAACATGCATTGGTTTTCTACGCCAAATGTAACAAACTTTGCGAGGATGAGAATTCCCCGCTCTGAGGGTTTTTGCATAATCCGTCCGAATATCTATTTTTGCTGAAAGGATACCATACCCGGGTCAGAGTATGACGCGCCATCAGGGAGTACAGGAACGGGAATTGAACAATCATGAAAAGAGAAATACGATGAAGGTTGATGTTATCACAGGGCTTCAGTGGGGTGACGAAGGAAAAGGGAAGATTGTTGATGTTTTCACCAGGGATTATGACGTGATCGCCCGTTTCCAGGGTGGCCCCAATGCAGGACATACCCTTGAATTTGACGGGATACGACATGTACTGCATACCATCCCCTCCGGTATTTTTCATCCTGATAAGATCAACCTTATCGGAAACGGTGTCATCATTGATCCACGGATACTCGTGGGTGAACTGAGAAAACTGGATCCGCACTATATTGATTACCGTAAAACGCTGTACATTTCAAGGAGGGCACACCTGATCCTGCCTACCCACCGTCTGCTTGATGCCTGTCTGGAGGAGCTGAAAGGGGATGCCCGCATCGGATCAACATTGAAAGGGATCGGTCCGGCCTATACCGACAAAACCGCCCGGAACGGCTTGCGTACAGGGGACCTGGAACGGGATGATTTCAGGAAGAGGTATGATGCCCTGAAAACATGGCACATCAGACAACTGGAAGGGCTGGGGGTTGACATTAATACCAGGCGGATTGAAGGGCTTACCCTGAAAGAGTATGAGCAAGAATGGCTGCTTGCCTCGGAAGAGATACAGAAGTTATCGCTTGTTGATAGCGAATGGTTCATCAACGATCTGATCGCCGGAGGTAAAAAGGTACTGGCCGAGGGGGCACAGGGGGCCATGCTGGATGTTGATTTCGGCTCCTACCCTTTTGTGACCTCATCCAATACCATAACAGCAGGCGTTTGCGCAGGCCTGGGCATATCCCCTAAATACATCGGTGAGATATACGGTGTGTTCAAGGCTTACTGTACCAGGGTAGGCTCCGGACCTTTCCCCACCGAACTGCATGATGAAACAGGAGAAAGGATGCGTATGGGCGGCCATGAGTTCGGTTCCACTACCGGAAGGCCCCGGAGATGCGGCTGGCTCGACCTGCCTGCACTACGGTATGCTGTCATGGTGAACGGCGTCACCTCCCTGATCATGACCAAAGCCGATGTACTGAATGATTTCGACCTCATCCGGATATGCCATCGGTATGAACTTGACCATGAGACCATCGACCGGTGGACTTTCGCATGTGACAGCAGCAAGGTCACCCCTGTGTACCGGGAGATGCGCGGCTGGCATTGTGATATCAGTGACCTCCATCACGCCGCCGAGATCCCCGCTGAACTGAAGGAATATACCGCCGTCATTGAAAAGGGATTAACACGGCCAGTGTCATACATCTCTACCGGTCCCGGTCGTGAACAGATCATCCGCAGGGGTAATACGATATGATATTTTTATAACGATCTGCCTCCGTGCATTACGAAAAATGTTCAGCATACTTGCATCGCATTGATAAATGATGTATTTTCGTTATCGAAGAAAATCACCCAACACACAAAACCTTATCCCGATGAAACATCCCATTCTTAACAGGGCAATCCTGCTGGCAATCATTATATTATGTTTTGCTTTGCCCGATATGATTGCACAAATCATCGACGAAAAAGAGGTGGTCCCCGCCGTCATGGACCTTTTCAGCCGGAAGTTCAGGAAATCCACCGAACCCGTATGGGAGATGAAAGGCAATGACTACGGTGTTACGTTTTTGTTCAAAGGGAAACGTGTATATGCTGAGTTTGAACGAAGCGGAAAGCTGACTGTACAACGCACCGAAATGACACAGAACGAACTCAGGCCCAACACCCAGGATCACCTGCGGAAGAAATACAAAGCGTATGTGTTGAAAAAAGCGGAATATGTACAGGAACTCCCCAACAAGAAATACTATTATGTGGAAATGGTGCAGAAAAGGCACAAAGATGAGGAGGATGCACCTTTGACCATTCTGTATTACAACTCCACGGGGCAGTTCATGAGTGCAGGCGCCCTGAAGGACTCCCAGGAAGAAACTGAAGCAGAGACCGGCCCCGATGTTCCCCCTGTTGTACTCAAGGAGTTCACAAGAAGGGTCAAAAAGGCCAATGAGACTTCATGGCTCGATGTGGATACCGCTTACCGCGCCGATTTCAAAACGGGCAACAGTGATGCTTATGCCCTCTTTACAAAGGAAGGGGAATGGATAAAGACTTCGATGAAAATGAAGGCCAAGTTCAAAAACCTGCACCCGGGAATCCAGCGGTATTTCGCCGAAAACATGGAGGCATTTTCCTTCCAGTATGCAGAAGATGTGCACGAAGCCCCCAATGAAAAATATTTCAACGTCGTCATCCTTGATAAAACCGATGATCCCCTGGCAGGCGAAGAACTGCTGCCCACCCAGCTCCATTTTACCAAATCGGGCAAACACGTGGCAACTTTTTACCCCGATTACAGCGTGGAACGGTACCAGAAACCCACCGACAAGAAATGGGAGAAAACGGCAAGTGATAACAAAGTCGCCGCTGCCGGAGGTGAAGTCAGTGAAAAGGACATTTCCAGAAAAGACCTGCCTACCAAGGCCCAGGCATACCTTAACAAGAACTATGACAATGAATGGCGTACCCGCGTGTGCCGTGCCATCGAAGACGAGACCCATGGCATCCTCTATTACGTCGTGATGAAAAAACAGGGGCAAAACCTCAGTTACGAACATTATTTCGATCTGGAGGGCAACCTGATCGAAGAGGCCGAAGATTAAACCATTCACTGAAAATAATGTCTTATCTCAATCTGGTTACATATTAAAATACATCATATAATGGATTGATATAGAATGATTGGTCATGAAATCAATACACTATATCATTTCTTTTTTGTTACTCTCCTTTCCTTGGTTAGCGTTCGCTCAGACAACGGTCCTGCTGACAGCTGATTATGATGCGTCAATAGGTTACCATGATTACTATAATACAGCTAATAACAATTACGGAAACGCTTATCAAAATGCCGCTTACATGATCCCTGGCTATCATCCGATGGGAGGGGTCAATGTAAACCGTGCACCTATTCATTTTGATTTGTCTGCCATCCCTCCAGGAGCCATTGTCACCTCTGCCCTCATGAACCTGTATGCCATCGGGCCACCGCTGATCACCATCAGCCATATGGGAACCAACAACAGCGCTTATCTTCAGAGAATAACCCAATCATGGACTGAGTATGGCGTCACCTGGAATAATCAGCCCACCACCACTACACAGAATCAGGTCACACTGCCTCCCAACACAATCCCGCTGCAGGATTATACCAATATCAACGTCACGCAACTTGTCCTGGATATGCTATCTGCCAACAATTATGGTTTCATGCTCAGGTTGGTGAATGAAGCTTTGACCAACGCCCTGGTTTTCGGATCCATCAATTGCGGAAATCCTTTAAAGTTTCCAACCCTGGAGATTACTTATACTTTCATGCTGCCATCGCCTCCTATCCACTGTCTTGAAGTACTGCCCAACGGGAATGTTGCCCTTACCTGGAATCCATTTGATCAGACCCTCATACCATTCCAAAGTTACCACGTCTGGTACTCCCACTCTCCAACCGGACCCTTCACGGTATTTGATTCCATCTTGAACATAAACACCCTTACAACCACCCATACCGGGGCCGGAGCAAATACCCAACCGGTTTATTATATCCTCACGGTACGTACTGCGAGTTACGGAAATCCAATGTTGCTGCCTTTTGATACTGTCAGTTCCATTTACCTGGATGTCATCAGTGCTGGTGTTGGATCAGGCGTTGTGAATATGACCTGGAACCCCCTGCGTTCACCCCCGCTGCCTACCTCTTCGGGGATCTACGAGATTTGGAGGGAACACCCGCCAGGCAACTGGCAAATGATCGGGACAACCCCTCTTACCACTGCTTCTGACAGTATGATCGTGTGCCACGAGTACATTCAATATCGCGTTGAGATCGAGGATACCCTGATGACCGATCCGCTGACAGGCCCTGTCTTCTGCCGATCCGTATCAAGTACCGACGGAGATTTCTTTGAGGAAATCGATCCACCACCTCCACCATCCATTCGAACGGTATCGGTTGACAGCACCATCCAGTTAAGCATCATCTCCTGGGAGATTAGTCCGGCTCCCGATACAGAAGGATATATTATCCATACATTAAATACAGGGATTTACAACGTACTGGATACTGTATGGGGACGTTCTACAACATCATACACTGATCATGTTAATAATCCCTGTCTGGGTCCGGTCACCTATGCCATCTCGGCTTTCGACAGCTGCGGGAACCACAGCACATACAGCTTAGAGCACAATTCCATCCTGCCGGTGGTAACTCAACCCTATTGCCTGAAAGAACATCAACTGACATGGAATCCGTATATCCATATGGTACCTTCATT
Source organism: uncultured Lentimicrobiaceae bacterium (assembly GCA_964652685.1). Lineage (GTDB taxonomy): Bacteria > Bacteroidota > Bacteroidia > Bacteroidales > SKPS01 > SKPS01. The sequence goes on along the minus strand of CAZZBS010000042.1, from coordinate 7,065 downwards.
GGGTGGATACGAAATTTATGTTATGTCTGACGGTGGCACCCCTGTTTTGCTGGCTACGAATCCCGCCGGTAACACCTCCATCAGTCACCTTAATCTGTCCCTGGGATCACTGTATTGCTACCTGATCCGTGCCTTTGATCAAAATCATGAAAAGCTGGCAGACGGCTGCGTCGTCTGCAATATGCTTACTATGCCTGAACCCATTGACTCTATCTACATTAAAACCGCCACTGTAACAGATAATCAGTTTGTTACAATCATTCTTCATAATGATACCCTTCTACCGGCAAACTCATATCAACTCTACAGATCCAAAGACGGAAGTTCATTTGACCCCATTGCAACCATTCCCTGGACTAACCAACCCTCGATTGCATACAAGGATCATTCGACTGATGTCGGATCATCTTCTTATTACTACCGTGCCGAAATCATTGATCTGTGTGGCGCAATGGACGCTACATCCAATACTGTTAAAACCATCCTGCTGCGCCTGGAAACCCGCCAGTCACAGTCGACCAATATCCTTTACTGGAACGATTACGAAGGATTTTCCGGTTCTCCGACCACCCATATCGTCCACCGTACGACAGATGGCATACCTGATCCATTGCCGCTGTTCATAGCGCCTCCATCCACAGGCATCTACATCGATCGGATTTCACCATGTGATACTTGCAAAGGGATTTTTTCCTATATCATTGAAGCTGTTGAAGGCCCGGGTAATGTCTGGGGATTACAGGAATCTTCACAATCCAATGAGGTGAGTGTCATAATATACCCGGGGATCTTCATTCCCTCCGCTTTTACACCTGATGGTACCATTCCGCAGAATGCGATTTTCAAACCATTTGGTAGGTTTCTCCCTCATGATCATTATGAGTTCACGGTATTTAACAGGTTTGGCCAGATGCTTTTTACCACCGATGATTATCAACAGGGATGGGACGGCACCTTCCTGGGAAAACCGGTACCGGAAGGGATCTATGCCTGGACGTTATCCATGCAGACCCGACAGGGACAAATGTTTAAAAAGGCAGGAACCATCACACTTATCCGCTAACTTCATTCCTTCGGGCATCTCATTCGGATAATAAGCCTGCATCAATAGAACTATATTGAATGATAATCCTTACATTTACCTAACCAACATATAAAAGATATGCTATGAAACCCATTGCTCTTCCCTTGTTCGTATTCTTTCTGACCTCAGGAGCTCTTTTATCTGGTCAGACTACGATTCTGCTTCCCTGTGATACAGATGTATCCCTCGGCTACCATGATCATTTCAACACCGGAAATATTAATTATGAGTATGCATACCAGAATGCTGCTTATCTCCGTCCGGGAGACCACCCACAAGGCGGCCTGAATGGGAACCGTGCTCTTATACGTTTTGACTTATCTGTCATCCCCCCGTGCGCGATTGTCACATCAGCGCTTATGAACCTTTATGCCATTGGTCCGCCCCAAATCACCATTAGTCATACCGGAACCAATAACAGCGCTTATCTTCAAAGGGTTACCCAACCATGGAACCCGCTTACCGTAACATGGAGCAACCAACCTACAGCCAGCACGCAAAACCAGGTAACCCTACCGGCCAACACCGTACCCCTGCAGGATTACACCAACATCGTTGTTACCCAGCTTATTCAGGATATGATATCAACCAACAATTACGGTTTTTTACTCAGATTGGTAAATGAGGTGGTAACAAACGCCCTGGTCTTTGCCTCCAAGGACTTTCCCGATTCAACCAAACACCCCACCCTGGAGATCACCTACACATACCCGGGTGGCTCCTGCCCTTCCTACGTTTTTCATCAGCAAACCATTTGTGAAGGGGACAGCGCCTTTCTTCAAGGAGATTACCAGAAAACAACAGGACAATATTTCGACACGCTCACCAACATCGTGAACCTGGACAGCATCATTGTAACAGCCCTCTTTGTTCAGCCCCCCATCAACATCATCCAGGTTCATACGATATGTCACGGGGACAGCATCTGGCTTGCCGGGGCCTTCCGGAAAACAGCAGGGTATTATCCTGAGTATTTCACCAGCCAACTGGGCTGCGACAGCATACAACTGAACCAGCTTGTAGTGATAATCCTCGACAGCACCATTACCGTGACCGGTAATACCCTTACGGCCAATGAAGCCGGGGCCTCGTACCAGTGGGTTGACTGCGAGAACAGTTTCGCCCCTATACCCGGTGCCACATTGCAGAGTTTTACACCGTCATCCAATGGCAATTTCGCTGTCATCATAACCAAAAACGGATGCACCATCCTTACTCCCTGTGTCCGTATAGGCAATATTTCCGTGCCCGGAACACCAGCGGATAAACCTGACATCAGAATTATCCCCAATCCGACAGATGGAAAAGTATTCATCCAACTGGATAAACGCTATCCTGAAGGCCTCATCATGATCCAATCCCTTACCGGGCAGAAAATATCGGAACAACCATTTAACAATGCCACCAGCATAGAGCTGAACCTTTCCGGAATGTCAAAGGGAACCTATATCATCAGCATTCAATCGGATGGCACAGAACTGAACAGGAAACTGGTCGTGCAGTGATCACCGTTTACCGGCACTGTTTTCTGTCACTTTCCTATAGATGGTCTGAACCTGGTGTCGAACACCTGCGTATGAGCAACGGCCTTTCATCTCCGCTGCTATCTGGAGATGGTTAAATTTCCTGATGACAAGCTCCTTCAGTCCGACAACCCATTCCTCCAGGGTGTTGTTGCAAACCACACCACTTTGATCATTGACCAGATGGGGTAATGCCCCTTCGTTGGATACAATCACCGGGGTTCCGGTCATCAGGGCCTCGGCGGTGACAAGGCTGAAAGTTTCAATATTGGAGGCATGGATAAAGTAGTCGGTTTCATGCAAAAAAGCACTAATCTCAGGTTTCGTTTTCTTTCCGGCGAATACAACGGTAAGACCTGTATCGCTTAAAGCCTCTGCCATCCCATGCAGCTCGTCCAGCATGTTTCCATCTCCGATCATGGTGAGTTGCACCTTTGATGACGATTCTCTTGCAAACCGGGCAAGGCTTTGAATAATCAGATCAGGGCGTTTGGAAACCTTCCTATATCGGTTCCAGGATGAAACGGCTAAAAATTTGCATGTACCTTCCTGTTTCTCTGGTTTTTCCCTGTATGAAAAGACATTTTCATCAACGACGTCAGGGACCACGATAATCTTACCCGGGTCAAGGTCCGGAAGCACTTGCCGAATCATCTCCTCAAGAAAACGGGAAACCGGCAGAATATGAAGTGCAGCACGGTAAGCCTTTTTCCCCAGAAACGAACTTACAGGTTTTCTGACATACGCATGAAGGTTCGACCAATGTTCCGTGATGATCAGCGGTTTCTTCACTGCTCCTGCCAATTTATACCCCAGTGCTCCGGAGGGGTGCACAACATGGGCATGGATGATTTCCGGCGAAAACTCACCGGCAACAGACAACAGTACTCGTTTATAAAAATACCACTGCAATTGGGGATAGGTAAACAGCAATGCCCACAGAATCCATCTTATCTCCAAACGGATCACCCTGATATGCCTGGATGTTTCATCGTTTTTGATTTTCAGGTCTGGTAAAATATTGTTTGACCTAATGATATCCACAAACAGGATGAGGGCCTCACCGGGGGCATCCTCATGAATGGCATTGCAATACTCCTTGACGAACACACCACTCTGGGCATTTCTTTCCGATGGGAACCAATGGGCTATATGTATAACTTTCATACTGAGCGCATTTTTAAATACTTCGGGCAAATGGGGCCATTCATTTCTGATTAAGCAGTGTTAAATATTCCAGGTCTAATGTGAGTCATTTTAAAAGAATTATATGCTGATATAAAGTACTACTTTTTATGTATTGATTTCATTTTAGCGATTCATTATCTTAAATCGGTGATTAAAACCTGATCATCTGTTCACAATGGCTGAGTCGTGGGTTAGGTGGCTGAGGTAGAGATGACAATTGGGAACAGGGTGTTGAGAGGTGTTCATAGTTGATTTCCTTCCGTGACGATCTTCAAGTAACAAAAGAATTGCTATTCTGGTCAGATTTTCAAGAGAAGTGAGATCGTAATCACCAAAGATTAAAAGGGACCATTTTTCAATCTGGTCCAGTAGTTGATTTTTAATGTCGCTTAAGGATCAACTACTTAACAATACCCTATTACATAATATCAATGAACTAACATATATTAGATTTGAAAAAATTAACTGTTTACAGAATATTACTACATGGTCATGCTATAAGTCTTATTTCTTGATATCTCTTTGCAATGGCAAGAATAATCTATCCATTGCTTCCTTAATACTTTCATAGTTATCCTCAAATGCAGAAAGTTCTTTCCCATAAGGGTCCCTGATCTCATTTGAGCAAATAAACCTGATCTTCTTTTCAGTTATTCCATTTCTTCTTAGTAATATAGAATTCATTTTATCCATGACAATGAATAAATCAACATTATGAACATCAATTGAGAATAAGGATTTCGAAGTATGGCAAGATAAATCAATATCAAATTTCTTTGCAGCCAGAACAGCGTTGGTTGGCGGCATGCGATCTTCTTGAAGAACAAAACCACAAGAATCAAAAATATACTCATGGTTGATCTTTGCAGCATATAACCGTGCAAATGGGCTTCTGCAAATATTACCATAACAGACAAAGGTAATATTTCTCACCCCATGCAGTGATTCTACATTTAAAGGTTTTATTTTAATTAATTTATGAATTAAGCTCAATTTTACTTTTTTATAATATCGTTTTAAATCATAGATGTACAATGCAAAGACAAAGCTTGGATCTTTAAATATAGAATCCTCGATAAAAGAATTGCGTTTAAAGAAAGAAACCATAAGGCCCAAAAACCACTTAAAAAAGTCTTTGGTCTTTAATTTAAAAAGCATTTGAGTGAATTGTAAAACCTCATCATGAAGATACCGCACACTACAATGCTTTATTTTATTGATTCTTTCAACTTCTTCATTAATAATAAAGGCCTTTAAGAATTGATCAGGAAGGTTTATACCTGCATATACAGACAGCTCTGTTGAACCAAAAAAACGACCATTGAACTCCATTAAAACAGGAGTATTATCAGGCATAATTTTAAATTCAACCATTCCGACTCCATTCCACCCAATATCAGAGATCATTTTCTTGACCTTGTCTCTAATGTCATATTTATCAGGCGGAAGTGATTCACGCAATGTACTTACTCCTTTAAACTCATTGATTCTTCGATGAATATAGTCATTAAGTATGATTCCGTTTTTCGAAATAAAATTATATCCTATTCCATAACCCTGTATGTATTCTTGAATAAGAATAGAAGTACACCAAATGTTCTCCCTGACGAAATCTATTACTTCTTTTTCATTATGGCATATTTTCACAGAAAATCCCATTAATTTGTTATGATACACTTTGGCAGATGAAACCGGCTTAGCTACAACGGGAAATTTCAATTTAGAAAAATTAATGCATTCTGCCTTATCCAATGAACTGATTACGTTTCCACTAGGTATTATAAGGCCATGCTTTTGCCCAATACTGAGTAATTCTGACTTGTCAATCGAGTATTTATAAATATTATCTTCATTTAATCCTGCAATATTTACGAACGCTGAAATGTCATTTACAATCAATCTTGTTACTTCTAATGCGCCATCATGAATCGGGATTAATACATCATACTTATTTTCAGTTATGTGTCGGATTAATGCATGATTAAATTTCTCAACATTGTGTTCGGGATTTCCTAAATAAAATGATTTGGTTATGTACCTTGAATGTTTGGCGGCAACATCATCAAACAAGATTGCATGAACATCACAGCCTGATTTGCAGAGGTTTCTTGCAACCGCCAGGCCTGATTTATTAGTTAATCCGAGAATAAGTATTTTAAGATTATTTTTCATGAATAGGTTTTAAAACCATGACCCCTAAAAGCATTATTTAACAATAATACATTTGCTTCAAAAGTAGTTGTGGATGAAATCCCAAACCTATTCAAAATCCTTTTATCAGACCAATCAGCATCATGAAGATAGTTAACAGCCAATTGAAATTTATATCCTAATGCCTCAGAGATATTTTTTAATTCATTGTTATAATTCCCATCAGGATAGGCCAAGCTATTGACCTCTTTATTTATCACGTTTTCTAATGATAATTTAGAATGTTGTAATTCAAAAACAGCTTCTTCTTTCTTGATTTCTGCCAAATTGAGATGGGTATGTCCATGAGATCCAATTTCAACTACTGCTGAGGATGCGAGCTTTATCAATTGCTCCTTATCAAGAATTTGCCAAATTTCGGACGGTATAGAATTCAATTTATTGTCAAGATGATACCTTTCGACCAAATCATTCAGATAACGATTTCTGTTTTCGACGGTACAGGTTTTCATAAAATCATTAATGGTCATCTTATGATCTACATGCTTAAAGTTCCTGAAAATGTTTCCATCAAGCTCAATGATTTCATCATGATTAAAATACTTTAAACAATCTATCAAATCAGACCATAGCGCCCTTACACGCATGTCCTTTGTACATATCCCCGATACAAAGATGGTCGTTGGAATGCTATACTTCTCCAACAATGGCAAAGCATTGTATAGATTATTACTATATCCATCATCAAATGAGACTGTGATAGCTTTTCGTTTGGGTTTATAACCATTACGATAATAACTGAATGCATCTGAAATAGTAATAATATCAAACTCTTTCCGGTAATATTTCAAGTGTCTTTCAAATTGCTTGATTGTCATATGCCGGGGAGAAAAGTATGTACTGTCTTTTTCAACTACTCCGTGATACATTAAGTTTATTATCGAATTGTGGGAAAAATTTCTTATAATTCTGTCCGCTTTCAATCCAAAGAAAATCGGACTTACAATCATTCTGTTTAGTTTTTTAAATACTTTAGTCATAACAAAAAAAATTTACATTAAAATACTAAGTACATGACAAAAATTTACAACATTCATTAAATCTATCTAAATCATTGGA
>CAZZBS010000041.1:0-19870 GCA_964652685.1 uncultured Lentimicrobiaceae bacterium | reverse complement strand
TTTTTAATTGACCTTTTAGTGTAATTTTGGTCAACTTATTTCAGTCACGGACAGTTGATTTTTTTGGATTTTTGATTTTTCGATGAAGGAAATTTTCAGGTCTTTAATGTGGGTAGTTTTTGTTTTGTGAATATTGAGAACCAAAAAAATTGATTATGAAAGCAAAAGAGCTGGAAGAAAGACTTATACAATTTGGTGTAATGATCATTGAGATTGTTAATGAAATGCCGGTTTCAAAAGCCGGAACTCATCTTTCAGGTCAGTTACTGCGTTTCGGCACTTCATGTGCCCTGAATTATGGTGAAGCACAAAGTGGCGAATCCAGAAAGGATTTTGTCCATAAGATGAGTCTCGTACTCAAAGAACTACGTGAGACACTCGTCAATCTCAAAATGATCTATCTTTCCGGACTACACCATTCTGAAGACCAAATTATCGTTGCAATCAAGGAAAATAATGAACTGATTTCCATCTTTGTTAAAAGCATCAAAACAGCAATAGCAAATCAAAATTAAAAACATTGATAATCAATCACATCAGCAATAACTAATATTCAATGTCCGCTGCGGCGGAGGTCTCCGGTCACCCGTCACCTGTCTCCGGTCTCTGGCCTTCCGTCTCCGGTCTTCCATCTCCGGTCTTCAGTCTTCGGTCTTCGGTCTTCGGTCTCCGGTCCTCAGTCTTCCACTCTCACTCCCAACTGCGTAGCAGCGCTATCCCTAAAAAGGAAAAGCATGTAATTGAAAAACCTTCAGTTCCATTAACGCATTCAATCATCAGACTGGCCAATTCCGCGAATGCGGAATGAACAATGGTAGCCCCGGGTGGAGTAACCGAAGGTAATACAGTAGCGGTTACTTCAGGCAAATGCCGGTTACGGAACCCGGGGTTAAAAGCGCCCCCGACACCACCATGGACCCTGGAGGGGTCCAATAACAGCAAGAGTGTGGGTTTTGAGCAAGAGAAAGCCCTCACTCTCACTCTCACTCCCAACCGCGTAGCCCTGCAACCTTTTCATCAGACAGGATTGCAGGGTTTACAGGATTGGGGACAGGATACCGGATTTGATCAATGCACTTCTTTCATCGGTGTTCAGTATCAGAAATTCCTTCGGTGTTCATTATCTACCGTGACGGATTAAAACCTGCAACTTCAAACTTCCAACTCCGCCGCAGGCGGACAACCTCTAACCTTCACGCTGGCTGGAGGAAGATTTCCCGGTATGCTTCAGCTCAAACCATCTTCGAAGGATCGACCCACCGGTCAAAGTCTTCGGGACTTACCAGGTTAAGTTCGATGGCGGCCTCCTTCAGCGTCTTGTTCTCCTCATAAGCTTTCTTGGCAATTTTGGCCGAATTTTCATAACCGATATGGGGATTCAGCGCGGTTACCAGCATCAGGGAATTGTTAAGGTTATGCTTAATAACGGCATTATTGGGTTCGATGCCTGCCACACAGTGTTTTTCCAGGGAGACGCAAACATCGGCCAGGTTGTTGGCTGCCTGGAGGAAGTTGTAGATCATCACCGGTTTGAACACATTGAGCTGGAAGTGGCCGTTCATGCCACCGATGGCGATGGCAGCATCGTTGCCGATGACCTGGGCGCAAACCATAGTGACCGCTTCCGGCTGGGTGGGGTTCACCTTCCCTGGCATGATGGAGGAGCCGGGTTCGTTGGCGGGAAGGATGATCTCGCCAATGCCGCACCTGGGGCCGGAGGCCAGCAGGCGCAGGTCGTTGGCGATTTTCATCAGGCTTACGGCCAGCCGTTTCAGTGCACCTGAAGTCTCGACGATGGCATCATGGGCTGCAAGTGATTCAAACTTATTGCAGGCTGTGATAAAAGGATGGCCTGTAAGTTCGGCGATCTTCTCAGCCACTTTCACATCGAATCCTTTGGGAGCATTGAGTCCTGTCCCCACGGCCGTTCCGCCCAGGGCGAGCTCGCTCAGGTGATACAGGGTATTCTTTAAAGCTTTCAGGCCATGGTTAAGCTGAGCGAGGTAAGCAGAAAACTCCTGCCCGAGGGTCAGCGGCGTGGCATCCATCAGATGGGTCCTGCCCGTTTTGACAATATCCCTGAACGCTTCCGACTTTTCGGCAAAACGCTCCTTAAGGGCATGGATGGCTGGAATGGTCTTCTCCACCACGGTCGTATAAGCAGCAATGTGCATAGCCGTGGGAAATGTGTCATTGGAAGATTGCGACTTATTCACATCATCATTGGGATGAATGATGGTTTTCCCCTCCCCCAGCACCCCCCCGCTGAGAACATGGGCCCTGTTGGCAATTACCTCGTTCAGGTTCATGTTGGTCTGCGTCCCTGAACCTGTCTGCCATACCACAAGAGGGAACTGATCATTCAACTTCCCCTCCAGGATCTCATCGCAAACCCTGCTGATGAGATCGCTTTTTTCGGGTGGAAGAACACCAAGATCAGCATTAACGATGGCGGAAGCCTTCTTCAGGACTGCAAAGGCCCTGATCACCTCCTGCGGCATCTTTTCATTTCCTATCTCGAAATTCTCAAACGAACGCTGGGTCTGGGCTCCCCAGTATTTATCAGCAGGCACCTCTATTACGCCCATGGTGTCTCTTTCTTTTCTTGTTTTCATGATACTTTGGCTGGGTTATGCTTGAAATGGATTTACAGTGTCAAAATTAAAGTTTCTTTATCTGAATTCAAATGAATAATCCTGATTAAATTATATTTCAGAAATAACACCCTAAACCGGAAAAACCAAAACAAGCATAAATATCCCCCCCGTATTTCTGATATACATCATATCCTTTTTATCTTCGCAGTCTTTTAATACTGAAACGATGCACCTTACCTTTACCGACTGGCTGATCATCGGTGTTTACCTGATGGTTATGGTTCTCATCACCTTTATTCTCAGCCGGAGGGCCGGCCGGAATACGGGGGAGTTTTTTCTGAGCGGCCGATCGTTGCCATGGTACATTGCGGGTACCAGCATGGTGGCCACCACCTTTGCAGCCGATACCCCGCTGGCGGTGACGGAATTGGTTGCCACCAGAGGCATTGCAGGGAACTGGTTATGGTGGAACATGCTTGTTGGCGGCATGCTTACGGTATTCTTTTTTGCCCGCTTATGGCGCCGTGCCGGCATCATGACCGATTGTGAATTTGTCAGCATCCGTTATTCCGGCGGGGCTGCCCGTTTCCTGCGCGGTTTCCGGGCTGTGTACATTGGTGTGGTCATGAACATGATCGTCATTGCCTGGGTAAACCTTGCCATGGCAAAGATCCTGGCGGTGGTGTTTCCCGGCTTCACCCTCTTCGGGTATGCCGCTTTCACCGTCGGGGGTATAGCGTTCAGTTCACACCTGGTACTGGTAGGGTTCCTGACCCTTTTCATTGCCTTTTATTCGTCACTATCGGGGTTGTGGGGGGTTACGATTACCGATGCAGTTCAGTTTATCCTGGCGATGACCGGATGCATCGTGCTTGCGGTGGTCGCGGTGAACCATGCGGATGTGGGGGGTGTTGCAGGTCTGAAAGGGAGTCTGCCGAAGGAGGTATTCCGGTATTTTCCGGTGGTAGGGCATGGTGAAGGCCTTTCGGGTGGATTGCAGCTGACCATGCTGGCATTCATTGCTTACATCGGGATTCAGTGGTGGGCAAGCTGGTACCCGGGCGCCGAGCCGGGTGGCGGGGGGTATGTAGCCCAGCGGATGATGTCGGCGAAGGATGAGAAGCATTCGGTGCTGGCTACCCTCTGGTTCCAGGTAGCCCATTATGCCCTTAGGCCCTGGCCCTGGATCATAGTGGCGCTGGTGGCGCTGGCCGTGATGCCAAAAGCCCCGGATACCGAAAGCCTGAAACATGAAAACAGCCGTTACTTCCTGATGGCAGAAAAACAGTTCAGCGGGAAAATGCTGAATCCGGAAGAGCAGACCATGATCCATCATGACGGGTATCCGGCATTCTATGAAAAATATGAAAATACCGTGGATCCTGGCAGGATGTATCCCAAACTGATGGTGAAATATATGCCTAAGGGACTGCTGGGGCTCCTGCTGGCTGCCTTTTTCGCCGCTTTCATGTCAACTGTGGCATCCCAAACGGTCTGGGGAACCTCTTACATCATCAACGACCTGATAAGGCCATACATCCGGAAGGAGGGTACGGAAAAATACTATATCAGGGCTTCACGCCTGACTGCCATTCTTCTGCTCATCCTGGGCTTCATCGTCACCACACAGCTCACCATGATCAGTGATGCATGGAAGTTTATCCTGGTCTGCAGCGGCGGCATCGGACTGGTGCTGATCTTCCGGTGGTTCTGGTGGCGGATCAATGCGTGGTCTGAAATATCCGCCATGGTGGCCCCCTTCGTAATCTACCCGCTGCTCCACTATCCGCCATTCCTGGCTTTCTTCACAGGTAATCCCTCTCCCCTCCCCTATGAAATGATGCTGATCATCATCGTGATCTGGTCAACCCTGATCTGGCTTATTACCACCCTGCTTACCCGACCTACACCTGATGAGACCCTGAAAGCTTTCTACCGCAGGGTCCATCCCGGCGGAAGAGGCTGGAAAAGGATCAGCAGCATGTTGCCGGATGTGAAGGGTGATTCGGGCTATATCTATCTCTTTGCGAACTGGATCGCAGGTTCGGTGATGGTGCTGTTTACCCTATTCGCCATCGGCAAGCTGATCTTTGCGGAATACCCGGCCGCCCTGTTGTATTTTGCCATTGCAGCCATAGCTGCCGTGTTTATCTATTTCACCATGAAAAAAACAGGGTGGCGGAATATCACCCAATAAATCCCTGAACAGGTTCATCAGATGAATAAAATACTCAACCAATCCTATTGATGTAAATAGCAGTAGCCGGGTACTCCAATTCATGTAAATCCAGGTAGCTAATAACATTCAAGAGCAAAATCAGATTCATGAAAAACATTCGTATTCAATCATTTCAATTGATCATCGGTGCTGTCTTACTGATCGCAGGATGTCACACCCAAAACCAAAACCTCATGGAACCACCCATCGCACGACAGATCCCTCATGAACTCACTGCCCACGGGCACACCCGTATCGACCCCTATTACTGGATGAACCAGCGAGAAAACCCGGAGGTGGTCGGATACCTCAATGCCGAAAACGATTACACCCGTGCCATGCTTGAACCTGTCAAGGGGCTGATGGATGAGCTTTTCGACGAGATGACCGGCAGGATCAAAAAGGATGATGAAACGGTTCCTTACCTGAAGAACGGGTATTATTACCAGACCCGTTACCGGGGTGACGGAGAATACCCGGTATATTACCGCTGGAAGAAGGGAAAAGAAAAAAAAGAGGAGCTGCTGTTCGACATCAATGAGCTGGCCAAAGGGTACAGTTACTTCAGTGATGCCTACCATTACATCAGTCCTGACAACAGGATCGCAGCCATAGGATTCGATACCGTAAGCCGGAGGAACTACACCATCCGGTTTAAAGACCTGGAAAAGGGGGAATTCCTGTCGGACCAGATCCTCATGACCACCGGCGATGTTGCCTGGGCTGCCGACAACAAAACCCTCTATTACACCGAAAGAGATCCGCAGACCCTCCGTTCTTTCAGGATCATGAAACATATTCTCGGAACAGATCCTTCGACCGACAAGCCCGTTTACCAAGAAAAAGATGAGGCCTTTTCCGTTACTGTGTATAATTCAAAGTCGGACCACTTCATCGTGATTGCCTCCAACAGCACCATGACCACCGAGATGCGCCTACTGGATGCACGCTTCCCTGACAGGGATTTCACCGTGGTTGAACCCCGCACCAGGGGCCATGAATACACGGTTTATCCAACGGCTGACAAGTTGTATATCCGGACCAACCTTGAGGCCCGGAACTTCAGGGTGATGGTGACTGAAACCGCCAGCCCCGGAAAGTCATCATGGCGTGAACTGATCGGGCACAGGGAAGATGTGCTTGTAGAAGACATTGAAGTTTTCAACGATTTTATCGTGGTTCAGGAACGGCACCAGGGGTTGGGCAGGTTCCTGGTCCTGGACAACAAGGGCAATGCACACCTTGTCAGCATGGATGAGGAGAGCTATGTGCTGGACAGGTCGGTGAACGCTGAACTCACATCCAGGGTTTTCCGGTATGTCTATTCTTCACTGACAACACCCCGCTCTGTCATCGATTATGATATCCACAGCCGGAAAAAGACCCTGAAGAAAGAGACCGAAATACTGGGTGGGTTTGATAAAAAAAATTATGTGACGAAACGTCTTTGGGCCACAGCCGGGGACGGTGTTAAGATCCCGGTCACACTGGCATACCGCAAAGGGCTGAAGCATGACGGAAAAAATCCTGCGGTCGTTTACGGTTACGGATCCTATGGTTACAGTTCAGATCCCTGGTTCAGGTCATCCATTCTGTCGCTCCTGGATCGTGGATTTGTTTACGCCATCGCTCATGTGCGCGGAGGTGAAGAGATGGGGCGTGCTTGGTATGAAGATGGAAAATTATTGAAGAAGAAGAACACCTTCACCGATTTCATTACCTGCTCGGAATTTCTTGTAAGGGAAAAATATACCACACCGGAACGGTTGTTTGGTATGGGGGGAAGTGCAGGGGGGTTGCTGATGGGTGCCATCAGCAACATGCGGCCGGATTTATACAAAGGTATCATCGCAGCTGTCCCTTTCGTCGATGTGGTAACCACCATGCTTGACGAAAGCATCCCCCTCACAACCGGAGAGTACGATGAATGGGGCAATCCCAATGAGAAAGAGTATTACGACTATATGTTGTCCTATTCACCCTACGACAATGTTACCCGCCAGGATTACTGCCATATGCTGATCACCACAGGATTTCACGATTCACAGGTTCAATACTGGGAACCTGCCAAATGGGTGGCCAGGCTCAGAAAAATGAACACCTCTGGTAACATGATCCTGTTACATACCAACATGGATTTCGGTCATGGCGGCGCTTCCGGGAGGTTCACAGTGTACAGGGACATTGCCATGGAGTATGCTTTCATGCTGATGCTGCTTCACCCCTGAGGAGGTGTCAATAATTTTTCCTGAAGATGAAAAAACAACATGAAAAACCTGTAGCTTTGTATCGGAAGGTATCATTAAATCAAAATAAGATGAAAAAGCTTTTACTTGTGTTAACCGCCATGATTGCCATGAACCTGACCATTTCGTCCCAGTGCAATCAGCTCTTCTTCTCCGAATATGTGGAGGGATCCAACAACAACAAAGCGCTTGAAATTTATAATCCGACGCCCAACCCGGTCAACCTGGGCCTGTACCAGCTCGTCCGGTATTCCAACGGTGGCACCACGCCCTATGCAGTAGCCATTGCCGGGACCCTTCAACCATACAGTACGTATGTAACGGTGCTGGACAAAACCGATACAACACTCACCGGTCAGGACACTTCTGTCTTTGCTGAGTTGCTTGCTTTGGCAGACACCCTCCTGTGTCCCGATTACAATGTGAACCGGATGCATTATTTCAACGGTGATGACGCGGTGACACTTGAACTCATTGCCGGGGCGGTGTATGTAGATATCATCGGGAAGATAGGGGAAGATCCCGGGGTAGCATGGACGTGCGACACGGCGGCCGGTTTTACCGACGCATTGGGTGGCCGCTGGATGACCGCCAACAAATCCCTGATCAGGAAACCTACCGTAAAAAGCGGTATCACAGTCAATCCCCCTTTCTTCAATCCTTGTGCTGAGTGGGATTCACTATCCCAGAACACCTTCACCCATCTGCGCTGGCACGAGTGTGAATGTGATCCCAACTACGGCATCGTGGACTACCAGCCTGCACACCAGGCTTTCCTCTACCCTAACCCTGTCAGAGGAGAATCTTTTATGGTAAAAGGCACCAGGATCATCGACAGGGTTGATCTTTTCACCCCCAACGGTCAGGTGGTTGCAACGCACAGAAACACCCAACCCCGCGGTGAAATGATCATACAGCTTGATCAGCAGATCAGGCCCGGACTGCTGATGGTCAGAATCACCTTTGAGGATCAGCGCTCCATTATGAAAAAAGTGATCGTTCATTAAACATTCTGAATATAACATCCACCGTAACCGCCATGAACCAATTACCGTTCATGCTGCAGGTTACGGTTTTTTCAACCCAAGGAAAAGAACCATGATTGCACGATTACTGTCAGTTTGCCTGATTGGATTATTGTTACCTCTACTGGGTTCTTCACAGACCTATCAGCTTTCCGGATCGGTAACCAATGCCATCACGGGTGAACCGCTCCCTTTTGCAAACGTACTGTATGAAACAGGTAAAGGGATGCTGGCCGATGCCAGCGGAAATTTTTCCTTCTCGCTTCCACGCGGCACTTATACACTGGTGGTGAGTTATGTTGGAACAGAAAAGATTGAAAAGATGATAACCCTTGACAGGAACATGGAGATTAATTTTGCCTTAAGGGGAACCGTATTGCAGGAGTATGAAGTGGTGGCCGATTTTGCAAGGTCGCGTGAAACGCCGGTGGCCTTCAGTACGATTTCTGTGACAAAAATCCAGGAAGAGCTTGCATCCCAGGATATCCCTATGATCCTGAACAAAACCCCCGGGGTATATGCCACACAGCAGGGGGGGGGTGATGGTGACGCCAGGATCAATATCAGGGGATTTAATCAGCGAAACATTGCCGTGATGATTGATGGGATCCCTGTCAATGACATGGAGAACGGATGGGTTTACTGGTCGAACTGGTTCGGGCTTGACATGACCACCCGTTCCATCCAGGTACAGCGGGGGCTTGGAGCCTCCAAGCTTGCCCTCCCATCGGTCGGGGGTACCATGAACATCATCACCACAGGCATAGAAGCCAAACGGAGCCTGAGCATCAAACAGGAGGTGGGTTCCGACATGTTCCTCAGAACCTCCCTTGCTTTCACTTCGGGCAGGACCAACAACGGATGGGGCATTACAGCCGCCGGTTCCTATAAACAGGGCGATGGGGAGGTGGACATGACCTGGACCAAAGGCTATTTTTACTTTTTCAGGATCGATAAAAAACTGGGGCGGCACCTGATCAGCCTCACTGGAATGGGAGCACCTCAGAGCCATGGACAGCGTGCCTACACCATGGCCCTGTCAAGACTCGATACAGCCCTGGCCCATTCCCTCGGTGTCGACTCCAATGAATACAGCCCCGGCCCCGTTAACCTCGGTCTGACCCATAATCCACACTGGGGATATCTGTCGAGGGACAGCACTTCCGAAACAACGGAAAAACTCAATGAAAAAAAGAACTATTACCATAAGCCCCAGTTTTCACTACGTGATTTCTGGCATATCAACGAGAAACTCTCGGTCTCCAATATCCTCTACCTCTCCATTGGCAGCGGAGGGGGGACCGGACTTACCGCAACCCCGCCTCCCATCCTCACAGGGGAAGAGGCTGGCCTGGTCAACTTCCAACAGGTGTTCGACAATAATATCAAACAAAACGGCACCCCCATGGCCGGTAAAGGTATCATCATGCAGAGTTCCGTCAACAATCATTTCTGGACCGGATTCCTGTCCACGGTCGATTACAAACTCACCCACAACCTGAAATTTTCCGGAGGGATTGATTTGCGTTACTATGTCGGGCAACATTACGAGGTTGCCTTTGACATGCTGGGTGCCGACTACATCATCGATGAGATCAAATCAAGTGAACTCAGGGATAAAACCAATCCGTCGAACAAGCGGGAAAAGGGTGATATCATGTATTACCATGACGATGGGATCGTCAAGTGGGGTGGCCTGTTCGGACAGGCAGAATACAAACTCAAACGATGGAATTTCTTCCTGAATGTGACCGCTGCCAATACAGGATTTCAACGTAAAGATTACTTCCTGAAAAAAGACATCGTGATCGGGGATGAGGTCTTTGAACAAGCCGTTGGCTATATCCGAAAGTTTGACCTGCAACAGGGCGGTTTCACTTCTGTCCCCGACACATTCTATCACCATGACCAGGCTTACACCATCCATTCCCCCGAAGCACGAACAGCCACCACTGCCGTAAAATGGATCCCAGGATACACCGCCAAAGCCGGTGCAAATTTCAACCTTTCCGCATCTTCCAACATCTATACAAATGTAGGATACCTTAACAAAGCCCCCCGTTTCAACAATGTATACGACCGATACAACAGGCTTTACCGCCTCATCGAGAATGAAAGGGTTAAGGCGGTGGAAATCGGGTACAGCTATTTCAGCAGAATGATTACTTTAAATCTCAACACTTATTACACCTTCTGGGAAAACAAACCTGCGGACTACACCCCGACCGTGATAATTGATGATGTCACCTACAATGTCAATATCAATGGCGTAGATGCAGTTCACAAAGGGATTGAGATGGAACTTGGAATTCACATCATGCCTGGTCTTATCTCAGAAACAGTGATCTCACTGGGCGACTGGAAATGGAACTCACAGGATTCTGCCAGGATTGTCGACCAGAACACCGGTGAGGTGCTGACAACCCGCCTGTTCGATGCACGCGGCCTTTACGTGGGGGATGCCGCCCAACACCAGCTGCGCCAGAGTCTGCGGTATGAATGGCGGAAAAAGGTTTATTTGAGTGCCGGTATTACCTACTTCGGAAAACATTACGCCAATTTCGACCCGCTGGATATGGACCCGGTAAACAATAAATGGGCTTTTGACAAAGAAGGCAATCCACGCCAGTCATGGAAGATTCCCGATTATTACCTCATCGATGCCAATGCAGGGTATAGTTTTAACCTGAAATCCCTGCGGTGCGACCTGCGCATGAGCATTCTGAACCTGCTGGATGAGGTGTACCTATCCGATGCAAGCAACAACGACAGTTATACAGGTCAAACATTCAATTCCTTTGATGCCAAATCGGCCGCCGTGTTCATCGGAGCAGGAAGGAGGCTTAATGTGTCACTGAGGATTACCCTGTGAGTTGGAAAGTTGAGCGTAAGATGGTTGAGATGGTTGAGCCCCCCTGCGGCGAAGTTGAGAAAGTTACGTTTGCTTGTCCCGCCGTAGCGGAGTTAAGGGGTTGAGGGAATCGGGATGATTTGGATATTTATTATGATTAAAAATTGATACAGCGATGAAAAGAGTTATGGTTTTTGTGATGATCTGTCTGGCAGGTTACGGTTTTCTTTCGGGGCAGATAGCAGTGCCCATTGCCCAGGCGAGGCTGGCGCCGGTCGGTGATACGGTTACCATTACCGGTGTGGTGCTGAACGGAAGTGAGCTGGGGGTGATCCGCTATATCCAGGACCCTACCGGAGGATTGGCGATCTATGACGGGGCGATGACTTTTCTGCAACGAGGTGATTCCGTATTGCTTTCCGGGATCATGGATAATTACAACCAACTCCTGGAGTTGCGGAATATCCATAATGACACGGTATATTCAAGCGGCCATCCTTTACCGGCTCCGGCGGTGATCACCCCTTCACAGTTCGGTGAGGTCCATGAATCCATCATGATCCGGATCAACAATGCTACCTTTTCCACTCCCGGCGGAACATTTTCCGGAAACACCAATTACAATATCATCTCCAACGGTCAGCAGGCCCAGATCCGCATCACGAACGGCAGCCCGCTGGTCGGTCAACTCATCCCCACAGGGGTTATCGACCTCGTGGGCATCGGCTCCCAGTTCAGTTATTCCAATCCGAATGCCGGTTACCAACTGTTGTTGCGCGACACGGCGGATATCATCTCCAATGTGTCCATCAGTTTCACCTCTCCTGTATCAGTATCCACCATCGCCAACACCGGTTTTACCCTTACCTGGACCACCAACATCAGTGGTACAACCGAAATCTTTTACGGCTATACCCCCTCCCTCGGATCCTATGCCTCCCATACCGGGCAAACCCAAAACCACTACCTTCAGCTTACCGGCCTCCAGCCAGCTGACATTATCTATGTACAGGCCTTCTCCGTTGCAGGAACGGATACTGCATTTGCAGGCACCAATGTCTATGCAACCCGGTCACTTTCTACCGGCGATATCAAAGTCTATTTCACCAGTACCGTGGATACCTCTTACAATACCGGGGTCAAGGCCACCCAACTCGATGACCTGCTGGATGACACCCTCATCGCCTATATCAACCGGGCTGAGGAAAGCATCGATTTTGCCATTTACAACTTCAATACGCAGAATATTTCCAACATCACCGCGGCACTGAACACTGCTCATTCGAACGGCATCGATATCCGGGTGGTCTATGACGGTTCAACCGCCAACCAGGGTGTGAGCAGTCTCGATCCTGCCATCGGAAAAATAGCCAGCCCCGGCTCTTCCGAATATGGCATTATGCATAATAAGTTTATGATCATAGATGCTTTTCATACCGATCCAACCAAACCGGTTGTGTGGACGGGATCGATGAACTGGACAGAGACCTGTGTCAACCAATATGCAAACAATGTGGTGATCATCCAGGACCAGAGCCTGGCGAAAGCTTATACCCTGGAGTTCGAGGAGATGTTCGGATCCACCGGTTTGCAACCCGACACGGCTGTTGCCAGGTTTGGCCCTTACAAGATCAACAACACCCCACATGAATTTTTGATCGGCAACACCAGGGTTAAGTCCTTTTTCAGCCCTTCTGACGGGGTGAATGCGCAGATCATCAGTCATATCGAATCTGCTATGAACCAGGTTTATGTCAACACCATGCTGATCACCCGGTCTGATATCGCCTATGGTTTGCGCGATAAGTCTATCGCCGGGAAGGATGTGCGGGTGATTGTGAACAGCGACGGTGACTGCACACAGCTTGTTGTTGATGAACTGACCACGCAGCTGGGTGCAAACTTCAGGGAATTCGGCGAATCCTATATCCTACACAACAAGCTCATGATCATCGATCCGAATCCGCCATTGGGCGGAGATCCGCTGGTATGGACCGGATCACATAACTGGAGCAGCGCAGCCGATCAGCGCAATGATGAGAATTCCCTTGTGATCCACGACCTGACCATTGCCAACCTTTACCTGCAGGAATTCATGCAACGGTGGGCGCTGGGGGTGCCGCTTTCGTTACAGACCTGGCCCCGCTCGATGAATGATGTCCGCCTTTCCCCAAATCCCTCTGATGGCCTGTTTACCCTGCATATCCATGCAAAAACTCCCGGCAACGGATCCTTCCATCTGATGGGACTGGACGGGCGGGAGATATTCAGTGAAGAAATACAGATCCATGATGGGTTACAGGAACATCTTTTCAATCCCGACGTTGCCGATGGTATCTACCTGTTCCGCATCATTACCCCTGACGGTACTTCAACAGGAAAACTGATCATATACTAATTCCATTATCGTATTCCCTCATTAAACGCTGCGTCATGAGAAAACGAATTAAAAGCAAAATCCTTTCCGGATTTGTGATTGTCATTTGTATGCTGGCTGCTGCAGGAGGAGTTTCTATTTATGAATTTGTCCGGATCTCAA
Organism: uncultured Lentimicrobiaceae bacterium; assembly: GCA_964652685.1. Taxonomy (GTDB): domain Bacteria; phylum Bacteroidota; class Bacteroidia; order Bacteroidales; family SKPS01; genus SKPS01. The sequence goes on along the minus strand of CAZZBS010000041.1, from coordinate 6,394 downwards.
ACCTGGTGCAGGCGTTGATCAAAGACAACTATAAAACCATCCAGGCAGGCAAGAGTATGCTGGAAGCACTGGAACGGAAAGACAGCGGGGTGTTGCTTCTGCTACTGGGTCAATTCAATCAGGGGACGGAGGTGCTGAAAAGTGCCGATACTACTTTCAGGGATGCCCTGACCATTGCTGCCAATAACGTCACCGAGGTTGGGGAAAAAGAGTTGATTGAGCAGATCAGGAAAAGCTACCAAAATTATCATGCTTCGATTGACCGGGCAGACGACATGGATTCCGTCAATAACCTGCAATGGTACCAGGATGTTGTGCATAAGAACTTCCTTTCCATTAAAAATCTGGTTCATACCCTTATCAACCTGAACCAGGATGCAATGTTCCATGAGGCAACCCAGCTTGAACAACAATCAAAAAGAGCATTAATGCCTGGTATTATTGCGATCAGTGCATCTCTGATTTTCCTGCTTCTGTTGAATTTCTTCATTTCAAAATATTTTGTTCAACCCATCCTTAGACTTACCCGGGTCATCAGAAAATACCTGGAAAATCCACAGGGGATATTGATAGCCGACATTGAATCGGAAGATGAGCTTCGAGAACTTGGAAATGCTGTGGAAGATCTTGTACAGAAATTGAAACAATGACATGCCATGAGAACGGAAATTGTCATCAGGTATGTGGGTCATGTACTGCTTTTTTGTGCCTTATTTATGTTTATATCAGGCATGATTTCACTGTTCCTGCAGGAAAATTCATATATCCCATTACTTTTCAGCGCTATGATTACAGCGCTTTTCGGTGTATTTCCGATGATTTTTGTCAGGAAGACCGAAAACATCACCTCTGTGGAAGGGTTGATGATCGTTGTTCTTGGATGGTTTGCCGTCTGCCTGGTCGGTATGCTTCCCTTTCTGATGTGGGGAGGGGAGTTCAATATTGTCAATGCCTGGTTTGAAAGTGTTTCAGGATTCACGACCACAGGATCTTCCATCCTGACGGATGTGGAATCCCTTCCCAGGGGGCTTCTGTTCTGGAGGTCATCTACTCACTGGATCGGTGGAATTGGTGTTATCCTCTTTGCCCTGCTGATCATACCACAGGCAAGTGTTATGAAAGTTATCCTGCTGCATACCGAAATTTCGAGCCTGGCTAAAAGCAACTTCGCCTACCGGGCAAAAAAAACCCTGCAGATCCTTGCCTGGGTTTACATCGGATTGACCCTCCTCGAAACCATCCTGCTGACTGCGGCCGGAATGAATTTATTTGATGCTGTTAACCATTCATTTGCCACCATTGCCACTGGTGGATTTTCCACACGGAACACCAGTATAGCCGGGTATAATTCATGGAGTATTGAACTGATCATTATTGTTTTCATGATCATTTCAGGGATGCATTTCGGACTGGTTTTTCAGACTATAACGTTCAATCCGAAAAACAACATATTCAAATCCAGTATTGCCAGATACTACCTTCTATTTTTACTGATTGGTTCTATCCTTGTAGCACTGAAGCTATGGCAAGCCGGTTTATATGATCCGGTAGAAGCTATACGTTACGGTTCATTCCAGGTGATAACTTTAGGCACCAGCACCGGTTTCGCTACAGCTGAAACATCAGGCTGGCCATATTTTGCGCAGATCATCCTGTTATATTTCACGATTCAATGCGCCATGGCAGGATCTACCTCCGGTGGATTGAAGTTTGACCGTGTATTCATCTTGTTAAAATCCATTGGCAGGCAAATCAAACAATTACAGCATCCCAGAGGAGTGTTTACAACAAAAATTGACGGGAAGGTATATGACTCATCCATGGAAGCGATGGTTGCCATCTTCCTTGGTACCTATGTGCTGATCTTATTGGTAAGCACCATCCTCCTTACCCTGTCAGATATCGATCTGATGTCAGCTTTTTCAGCCGCTGCCGCTACACTCGGAAATGTAGGACCGGGATTCAACAGGGTAAGTTCAATGGGAAACTTCTCTGATCTTCCCTCCCCTGCCAAACTTGTACTTTCTGCCAACATGCTGCTTGGCCGTCTTGAGATCTTCAGCATCTTTGCCGTGCTGTATTACAGATCCCTTAAATAAAAAAAGGGTGCTTCGATCAGAAACACCCCTTTACCCTTTCAGATTCAGATCTTACTCCGGTTCAATCGCTTCCACAGGACATACGTCAGCGCAGGAACCGCAATCGGTACATACATCAGGGTCAATTTTATAGATATCACCCTCAGAAATTGCATCTACCGGACATTCGTCGATACAGGTCCCGCATGCTGTACAATCTTCTGTGATTCTGTAAGCCATGGCAATCTTGTTTTAATTTGACTTCTGTAATAATTACCCTGCAAACCTACAATTTTTTTTAAAACGGAATATAAAAGGGGATGACAAAAAAAACCAGGCCTGTACTGCATGATCATCGGATCATTTACCAGGTGAAGGGCAAGGAACATCTTCGGTAATTCCCTGACATAATGGATTATTGAGTAAAATCAATGGTAAATCGGTTAAAAACATCTTAATAAATTGTTTCATAAATGATAAAACCAGTAATTTCGCAGCGTGTTTTCACAGGTGGAAAAAGTATTTAACACCTGGCTGATCATTGAAGAATATCTTCAAGGATCATTTTTTTTGATCTGGTAACAGAAGTAAGCAAGAGCAAACCATCAGAACGCCTGCTCATCCGGTCTCAGAATCATGAATTCTGCATTGCAGGTAAATCATAATGATAAGAGATATGAACAAACAGACCAAAGTTATTCAACTGGAAGAAGTAGTAGTAAAATTCGCCGGTGATTCAGGTGACGGCATGCAGTTGTCGGGATCACAGTTTTCCGACACGTCGGCCATATCGGGTTATGATCTGGCCACGTTTCCTGATTACCCAAGCGAGATCAGGGCGCCACAGGGAACCATTTCGGGAGTATCGGGTTTTCAGGTGCACATAGGGCACAAGGAGGTTCATACATCGGGCGACCTCGCAGATGTACTTGTTGCCATGAATCCTGCTGCCCTGATGGCCAATATGAAATGGGTCAAACCGGGAGCCACTCTCATCATCGACATTGATAATTTCGATAATAAGAGTTACAAGAAAGCCGGTTATATTCAGGATCCGCTCGGAGATGGCAGCCTGGAAGGTTATAAAGTCATCAAGGCCCCTGTCACTGCGCTGACACGTGCCACCCTTGCCGACATGGGGCTGGATCACAAGGTGGTTGATAAGACAAAGAACCAGTTTGCCCTGGGCATCCTTTACTGGTTGTTCAACCGGGATGTCAAGATTGCGGATGATTTTCTGGCGAAAAAATTCAAGGATAAGCCTGATTTGATCATCGCCAACCAGAAGGTATTGAGGGCTGGCTATCATTATGCAGAAACCATTGAAGCCCTGAAAACCACTTTTTACATAGCGCCTACCGAAGGAAAAAAAGGGAAATTCAGGAACATGACCGGTAACCAGGCTGTTGCCTGGGGGTTGATGGCAGCAGCGGAAAAAGCAGGGCTGCAGTTGTTCCTGGGATCCTATCCCATTACACCTGCCAGTGAAATTCTCCAGGAACTCAGCAAGAGGAAGCATCTCAATGTAAAGACTTTCCAGGCAGAAGATGAGATTGCAGGCGTCTGTTCCGCCATAGGCGCCAGTTATGCAGGGGCATTGGCTGCCACAAGTACTTCCGGCCCAGGTCTGTCCCTGAAAGGGGAGGCCATCGGTCTTGCGGTTATGACAGAATTGCCTTTGGTGATCGTGAATGTCCAACGTGGTGGCCCAGCTACCGGGCTGCCTACCAAACCCGAGCAGAGCGACCTTATGCAAGCCTTGTATGGCAGAAACGGAGAAAGTCCTGTTGTCGTGATTGCTGCCAGCAGTCCTGCAAACTGTTTTGACTACGCTTTCCTGGCCTGCAAAATCGCCCTCGAAAGAATGGTACCCGTCATCCTACTGACCGATGGTTACCTGGCCAACGGTTCGGAACTCTGGCCTGTTCCGGCCATGAAAGACCTGCCTGAAATCCACCCCCCTTATGCAAAAGAAAACGACCCCGAATATCAACCGTTTAAACGTGATCCCAAAACCCTGGCACGACAGTGGGCAATCCCCGGCATGGAGGGATTAAGACATCGGGTGGGAGGACTGGAAAAGGCCGATATAACCGGAGAGGTGTCACATAATGCCATCAATCACCAGAAAATGTCAGAATACCGCGAAGGGAAGGTGCAACGTGTGGCGGATATGTTGCCTGACCTCACCATCGTGGGTGAATCAAGTGCCGACCTGCTGGTCGTTGGCTGGGGCGGTACCCATGGAGCCATCCTTTCCGCTGTGGAAGACCTCCGCTTAAAAGGCCACAGCATCTCCATGGTGCATTTTAATTTTATTAAACCGCTGCCGAAAAACACACCTGAGGTTTTCCACGGATTTAAAAAAATCGTCGTTTGCGAAAACAACCTCGGACAATTTGCACATTATCTCAGATCACAATACCCACAGTTCAATTATATACAATTTAACAAGATTCAGGGCCTGCCTTTTATGGTTTTCGAACTGAAAGAAAAATTTATCCAAATATTAGAGGAGAAATAAACCATGGCTACAGAAAACATCAACATACCAGAAATTTCCAAAAAGGACTTCCAGGTAGAAAATGAGATTAAATGGTGTGCCGGGTGCGGCAGCTATGCCATCCTGAACTCCGTCATCAACGTACTTCCCAGAATCGACGTCAGAAAAGAGGATGTATGCTTTGTATCCGGAATAGGTTGCTCTTCCCGCTTCCCCTATTACATAAAAACCTACGGATTTCACGGCCTGCATGGACGTGCCGCAGCCATTGCTTCAGGCGTAAAAGTGGCCAATCCGAAACTCAATGTATGGCAGATCACTGGCGATGGCGACTGTATGGCCATCGGAGGCAATCACTTCATCCACCTCCTCAGAAGAAATATCGACATCAATATCCTGCTGCTGAACAACAAAATTTACGGGCTTACAAAAGGACAGTATTCCCCCACAACTCCCATCGGATCCAAAACAAAAACCTCCCCTGATGGAACGATTGAAGAGGCCTTTAAGCCGGGTGAGCTTGCTATCGGGGCAAGTGCTCACTTTTTTGCCCGTGTGGTGGATACGGATCAGAAAATGATGCAGGATGCCTTCTACCAGTCAGCCATGCACCATGGTGCCGCCATGACGGAAATCCTTGAGAACTGCGTTATCTTCAATAATGCCGCCCATGCCGACATCACCGAAAAGGACCAGAAGGACGATAACACCATTTACCTGCAACATGGTGAGAAGATGATCTTTGGGAGGGAACGGGACAAAGGACTTGTGCTGGATGGATTGAAGCTAAAGGTGGTAAAAATAGGTGAGGATGGTTATACCATGGATGATATCCTGGTACATGATGCCACCTGTGAAGATACCACGATGCATTATATGCTGGTCCGGATGGCACGGCCGGAATATCCGCTTGCACTGGGCGTAATCAGGAACTACCAGGGTGTTTGCTATGACCAGGTGCTTCAGCATCAGGTCGATGAAGCCCGTAAAACCTCCCCTATCAAAACCATGGATCAGCTGATGAACAGCGGGTCAGTGTTCGAAAATTAGGAGTGTGCCGGCAACGCAGGGGATTTCATTGCCACGAATTCCACGAATCAGGCATTACGACAATCAACATTCGTGCATTCGTGGCGATTTTTACCGTAGTGCGATGCAAATCATGAACACCGACGTGAATATCGTATATCAAATACCGAATGATGACAAACACCGAACATCGAATACTGAACACCGAACACTAAAGTGAATGAAGAAATATTGAAATTAGAATTAATTGTACCGAACCGGCTTGGTAATGGGCATTGGTATGACACTGGGTTTTCGGATGCGCCTAATCCCCAAATCCGGTTATCTGTTGAGTTTTTCATTATTCATGTTGTTGGTTGCTGTTTCGATGCTTTTCATGAGAATGGAAATCAGTTGGTTGGATTCAGATAAAGCCTGATCAAGTTGTTCAGTAGTATTCAACCAGTTCATTTTGTTGATGATTTTCAGGCAAACCTGTGTTTCCCTTAGTTCTTTGAGCGCAACTTTCAGCTTGTGCACAAAGTCTTTCCTTGATTCAGCACTCTGCGCTTCAGCATAGTTCAATGCCACAGCCGTTCCTGATTTACTCAACTGACCAGCCAGTGGCATGGAAATATTTGTCTTGGGAACAAATGCCGCAATGCTTAGAATCAAAACAGCAAACTCAATCAATCGCTCTTCCAGATCAAACTTCCTCATTCATTCTTTCCTTTCCTTTTTCCTATTTTATACTTTCCGGGTAGAGCGGATCGTTACCTCCCCGCTCCCCCACAGATCCGTACGA
>CAZZBS010000040.1:0-19951 GCA_964652685.1 uncultured Lentimicrobiaceae bacterium | reverse complement strand
GTTTGGGCCACGCCGTTCACGGACCAGTTGACGGTTACACCGGTAAACGACTGAATACCGTAGTTCTTGATCTTCACCTTTACACTGGCAACACCCGGACAGATCGCCATAGGTTCGGTCATGGTAATTACCCCTGCATCATTTGAAAAGAGCATATACTCATCAGCGCCTATTCACGGTGTTAACGCATGACGAGGCTCGCCGTCGATATCGACCTGAACTGCCGTAACTGGTGTACCTGTCTGCCACATGGCAACAGATGTTGAATGCAGGTCACCGTTTGAAACAAAATCCGGAGATATACTTATAGAATAGGTATCCTTGCTGCTGGCGGTCTGCAGGGCTGCAAGATTTGCCATGTTACCTCCCCAGTAAGCAAGGTTAACTCCGGTAGTGTAATAGTTATTGTAATCAGTGGCTGTCACCTGCGCAACAGTGCTGTAATAGGCTGCATATCCACCACCGGTATTAACAAATACATTGTTTTTGAATGTCTGACCTAAGGTGTTGGAGGCCGTATTGTACTGATGTAAAGCGCGCCCTGACGTGCCTGTTCCGGTAACAAGGATTGAGTTGTAATAATATTCTGTTCCGTTAGAATTATAAGCATACAGTCCATAGTTCGTTCCTGTTCCACCTTCAAGGGTTATCATATTGTTTGCAACAAGCCCGTAACCCGTTGGGCTGGCATTGTATGAATAATAATTGCCATAGTAATCACGAATTCCATAAAGTGCTGTTGAAGAGGTTCCTATAATATGCACCCTGTTGCCTGTTATCCGGTATGCATTATTGGGATAATAACAATAGATGCCATAACAATAAGCCGGAGCAACATCATGAATATAATTGTCCACAATCTGGACGCCATCCTGGTAGTAGGAATAGATGGGGTAATAATAACAAGCCACTATTTCATTTCCCTGTATCACGTTTCCTACTTCCCAGACAGTTGAACTACTTCCACGCACATATACTGTATAGTATCCGCCACTGATAAAATTGTTCTTATATGTGTTGTAGTTGCAAAGGCCTGTATACTGATAAACTGCACCAGTTGTAGAACTACTGGCGCCGTCGCATATAAGCCGGTTATTTTGGACCGTGTTGTAATCTGCACCGTTTCGTAATTCGAATATACGTCCATATGTTGTGTTCAATGACCTGATAGTCATTTGCTTAAAAGTAAAATAGTCTGCGCCTTCAAGGAGTATTACCCAGTTATCGGCGGTACCTGAAGCGGTGTATTGAAGGATAACGCTGGAACTATCGCCTGTTGCCGATTTGAAGGTCACAGTATTTGTAGCGGAGACTCCCGGTGGGTTGCTGTTCAATGTCAGCTGTTCTGTATAGGTTCCCGGTGCCACATTGAAAGTTACAGGCCCTGAAACACCCCCGGAATAGAGAGCCGTTAATGCATTGCCAAAGGAGGTAAAATCAGGTGTTGTGCCCCCAATGGTGTAAGTGCCACTCAAAGTTGTGGCAAAATAGATTGTTACCTGTGCTGTATCATTCAGGTTAACTGTATCGGGCTGATTGTTCGGCAGTGATGTCCATGCTTTAATCGTATTGTTACCCGCCGGGAAAGTAAAACTGCCAAGTGTTATTAGTGAAGTGTTTGATCCTATTCCTCCTGTAGTATCAAGAGTGCCGATGAATGGAACAGGTGTCTGAAGTACTCCGTTAACAGACCAGTTGACATTGACAGAGGATATTACGTTTGACCCGTAATTCTTTATAGTGGCTGTAACATTTTGCAGCCCGGGAGAAACAGGAGCAACCGGAGAATTTATCTGGGTGACCCCCGCATCATTGGGTGCACTGAATGCTCCGATTTCAACATTATAGGTAGCTGTGATCTCTAATTGTGTTAACGCACGGTTATAGATCCTGAACTCATCCATAAGACCAGACAGGTTGCTGTTGGAGCTGTAGCCACCGACCTGGAATCCGGTACCTGCCATGGCAATGGTGCCAGACACTGTAACCGTGCTGACCAGTACCCCATTAATGTAACCTCTGAACTGAGATGTTGAGGCATCATAAACAGCATGCAGCATGTTGGGAGCAGCGGTCGCCCCTCCTGTGAAGGTAAGGTCGGGTAACCCGCCCCCCCTGATTTGCCAGTTATTGGCGCCAGCCACTCCATTGGTGAAACATCGTAAGGATGTGGCACCTGCATCACCGAAGATATACCACAAGGTACTACTCGGGGTGATATTACTGGTCCAGAAAGCAATGGTGAAACTGCCACTCAGGTTGGTAAGCCAGCCGGTGTTAATGACATCGGTACTGGAGGAGGTGCCTGTCCCAACCAGTGCTGTACCGGTGAGACCGGTGCTTCCGACCGATAATCCTGTACCTGAAATCGTGGCAGGATTGCTTCCAACGGCTGTTGCTGCCTGGGCATAATTCTGAACTGAGGTGCCGGGCGTATTGAACTTGTAATAAAGCAACTCGGGAACCTGTGCAAATAGGGCTGTCATTAGGCAGGTCATAATGCATGTAAAAATTATTCTTTTCATAGGATTATAGTTTTATGGGTGAATGATAGGATTTATTGATTACAGAATCGTTTTTGCTTTTCCTGATGGAAAGAATGGTCTGATTTCATTCTCATTTCAGGAGAAAAGTTTATTAATATATTATCAAAGTGTTGTATGATTGGGTAAAGATAGACAAAAAAAAATTTTTCTGAAAAAAATAACATATTTTTATCAGGTTGGTATAAATCAGATAAAAATTGGAAGGTGAATGTCAGTAGGCAAGGTGATAGTATGCAGTGTCAAAAACAGGCAGAACAACAAAGGCTGAATCTGCTTTCGAATTTCCCCCTTTGTGCACATTCCAGACGATGGAAACGGTAGTTTTCCCTTTTGACCTGCAGTATGATTCAACATTGTAGGTTTTTCCCTGGCCCTGTAAATAGGTGCTGTTGCAGCAGTCGGGACAGGATGGGTTATCGGAAAGGATCCGATAGGTAATCAGGTCAGAACTGTTATAGGGATTTGTGTTCTGCACATGCAGGTGCAGCCATCCTTCGGGATGAAGGTTCACGGAGGCTGTGTAAGATTTTCCGGATGAGATATCCTGGGTGGAGAGGGATTTCGTATAGGTGAAATATTGGTTTTTTTCAACCACCAGCTCAAAATTGCTTGCTTTAACCTGTTTGATATTGATATTGAATTTCCCTTGTTCATCGGTAGTAACGGCAGTGATCACGGATGAGGTGGGATTGAAATGTCCCCCTTCGAACACTTTACCGTAGAGATACACTTCGGCCTCTTGCACGGGGATGGAAAGGGCAGGGTCTGTCACTGTGCCGTCAATTTTGATGTGATCATCGTCCTTGTTACATCCCGGACCGGTAAGGGTGATGGCAGTAAGCAGGAATAAGAGGGCTATAAGGTTCAGTTTCATGGTCTGAAGGAGTTAATTCGTAAAGACATACTGTATCAGGTTAGCCCCCATCCGGAGTGCTTTCAACCTGGTTTCTTCACTGTCCTTATGCACTTCGGCATCTTCCCATCCGTCGCCCAGGTCGGTTTCATAGGAATAGAAGCAGACCAGCCTGCCCTGATGAATGATGCCGAAACCCTGAGGAGCTTTTGCGTCATGTTCATGGATTTTCGGCAGCCCTTTGGGGAAAGGGTATTTCTGGTGATATACGGGGTGAGAAAAGGGTAGTTCAACCAGGTCATATTCAGGGAAGACCTTTTTCATCTGAGGCCGGATAAAGGGATCAATACCGTAGTTGTCATCGATATGGAGAAATCCGCCACCCATCAGGTAGTTACGCAGGTTTGACGCCTCCTGGTCGGTAAAGACCACGGTGCCATGTCCGGTCATGTGGATGAAGGGATAGTTGAATATCTCATCACTTCCGGGCATGACAGTGTGGGGCTCCTTTGCGATGTTGGTTCCCAGATTCCTGTTGCAGAATTCAATCAGGTTCGGAAGGGAAGATGGATTGGCGTACCAGTCACCTCCGCCGTTGTATTTGAGCAATGCAATGGGAACCGTGGGGGTAACCACAGGGGCAGTGGAGGCAGAGATGAATGCCAGCGCAATGAAAAGAAATGACAAACGGTACATGAAACGAAAACTTATTTTATATCAGCAAAGATAGAGAATAACCTTATGCTCACGGAAGATTAAGCAGGTTGAAAGTGAAGCATGCTGCCAGGGCAGCTGTTTCGCTGCGCAGCCGTGCCCCTCCCAGGCTTACCGGAAGGTACCGGGCAGCCAGGGCTTCATCGATTTCATCCGGTGTGAAATCTCCTTCCGGTCCAATCAGTATGATGGCACTTTCTCCGGGCCTGAGCATATCCTTCAGCAGTGGTTTGGAGTCAGTGCCGCACCAGGCAATGCATTTCGTACCAGGTGATTCTTTTTGGATCAACGCGTTGAATGGTACCGGATTGTTCAGTCCGGGAAGATGGGTTCTGCCCGATTGTTTCATGGCCGAAATAAGAAGGTTTTGAAACCGTTCCGGTTTAAAGTGTTGTTTTTCAGTTCTGGAGCATATCAGTGGGGTGATGATATCAATGCCCGTTTCAGTGGCTTTTTCGAGGAACCATTCGAACCTGGAGGGATTTTTAAGCAGGGATACGGCCATGTGCAGCCGGCAGGAACGGGTATCCCCCCCCCGGATTCCATTCTCAACCGAAAGGCAACAACCGGTCGGATTTTCATCCATCAGCACGCAGGTATAAAGATTTCCTTTCCCATCGGTCACCTCAACCTTGTCGCCCTTGCGTTTCCTGAGTACCCGAAGGCAGTGTCTCGATTCTCCCGGATCCAGCCTAAAGATGCCGTCTGGGTCGGGAATGGAGGGATGGTAGAAACGATCCATGGTGTTATCTGAATCTGATGGCTATGTCCTTTGCTACTCTCAGCCCTGCCTGCAGGGCACCCTCGATCCAGCCTCCGGCATAAGAGACAGCATCACCGGCAAACCAGGTGTTGTTGGATGGTGTGGCTAACGCTTCATAATAGTGCTGCTGACCCGGATAATACTGTTTGAAAGCACCCCGGTAGCCAGGCATCTCCTCCCAACTGAATCCGTAAGCACTTACCACTTGAGGCCTGATACTGTCCTTTCCGTAAATTTCTTCCAGCATCCCGATGGCTTTGCCTGCCCTTCCTTCAATGCCGGAGGAATGCCACTTCCGGCTGTCGTCCTCCCAGGTATAGCTGGCACAGATCAGCCCACTATCGGTATCTGCAAAATCGAACAGGTAGGTGCCCCGGATGGGAAGGTCACTGATGGTGGTGGTAATTTCCGATCCGGTTTCTTTCCAGAAAGTGGTCTCTGTCTCAAGAAAAATCTTTACTGATGACATGTAATGGGTGTTGAAGATGGTCTGCCATTGCCGATGGGTAAGCAGGTCACGCCGTATGTTCATCTCCATCTGGATGGCTCTTCCTTGTGCTGTAATAATGACTGCATCAGCGGTAAAGCATTCTCCTGAACGTGTTGTCAGTATAAGTTGAAAGACTTTTGGGGGAATACACCACCCCTCAAGCTCAAGTTGCATGTTGCCGGGCCGCTTCTGCCTGAATTTTTCAATGTTTCTGAGCATACCGCGAAGGTTGATCATTTGTTATCTCTCTGCCTGTTTCTGCTCGAAACAACGAATCAGCCAGCGTGAAATGATATAGGTAATCCATATCACCAACGGCCAGGCTGCCAGCCACAGTATTTCAGGAAGATATTTCATGTATTCCGATTTTATGTGTTACCAGGTGTTTCCGTATCATCTTCTTCAATCTGAATGTGCCATGTGCGTCCCGATCGTTAATAAACATGCGTTTCCTTTTGCAGCTCCCCGGTTGTGATCTTCTTACGTGTCATGGCCCTCCATACAAAAGCAATGTATGCGATCACGAACGGCACCATCAGCGATACCCAGCTCATGGCCGTCAGGGTTGTATGGCTGGTAGAACTGTTTTGGATGTGCAGCGAGCTCTGCATGTCGTGAAGGGAAGGGTAGTAGCAGGTGTTGTTGAAACCGGCCAGCAGGAAGAGGGCAAGGACGGTTAGTACTGTTCCACCACCGGCAACATCGAAAGCATATCGGTGTTTTTTGAAGATCCCCATGTAGAATCCCGTAAGCACCGATAACACTCCGATCAGGAGGAAAGCTGTGTTGAGCGGCATTTCGAGGATATTGTGCAGGTATTTGTTCGGCACCAGGGATACCATCCCGGTTTCGGGATCGTAACCGTAACCCTCTTTGAACATAAGGTGGATCAGGAAATAGAGGAAGAAGGCCAGGAATGGGATCATGTTTCTTTTCAGGATTCCGGGGATAGATTGTGCGATGGTGTCGGACTGGACGCTTTTCATCAGGAAGAGGGCTCCAAGGCTGCGTGACAGGAAAAAGACAGCGAGGCCGAGTGCGACATTGTGGAGGTTCAGCACCGCTTCAAGCCCGTGGGCAGGGTGTGTCCAATACGAGCTCTTAATACCCTGGTGACCGAATTCCACTACGAAGTTAGCTCCGTTGAAGAAGGTGCCGACTGCGGTGCCGATCAGGATGGTAGCCAGGAACCCATTCAGGAAAAGGAACAGTTCAAAGGTCTTTCGCCCGAGGACATTGGAGGGTTTAGCCCTGTATTCATACGAGACCGCCTGGATCACGAAAGCGATCAGAATGACCATCCAGACCCAGTAGGCACCACCGAAACTGGTGGAATAAAACAGCGGAAAAGAGGCAAAAAATGCCCCCCCAAAGGTAACAAGTGTGGTGAAGGTGAGTTCCCATTTCCTTCCAAGGGCATTGATAATAAGCCTTTTGTCATTTTCATTCTTCCCGAGTGTGAAAAGAAGGGTTTGCCCTCCCTGGACAAACATAAGAAAAACAAGCATGGCGGCGAGGATCGAAATGATAATCCACCAGTATTGCTGCAGCGCGTGGTGTGACAGATTTCCGAACATGATTAATTTCCTCCTTCCTCTTTAGGTCCGATTTTGATTTGTCTGGTCATGATGGAGATTTCGGTAATCAACAGGGAGGTGAAGATCACCACAAACATCCAGAAAGTAGTCTGTACAGCGCTGCTGTCGATGCGTGAGACGCCGATCATGGTGGGCATCAGGTCCTGGATCACCCAGGGTTGCCTGCCCATTTCCGCCAGGATCCAGCCACACATGGAAGCAAGATAGGCAAGCGGGATCGACAGGAATATAATCCGAAGCCACCCTTTGTATCTGGTAATCCGGTTTTTCAGCACAAGAAACAGGGTAAGCATAAACAGCAATATGAAAAAGAAACCGAGGATAACCATGATATGAAAACTATAAAAGGTGATGGGAACATGGGGTACAAGGGCGTTTTCATTGTTGGCGAAATAGCCGTACCCAAAATACCTGAAGTGTTTTTCCAGTGTCAGCTGGGCGGCTTCCGCAGCGGCAGTATCGTTGTTTTTGCCCGCCTCCCTGAAGTCAGCCAGTGCCTGTATGGCTTTCTGTCCCGACCCAATTTTCTCTTTTGCAGGGAGAATGCCCTGTTCGGGATTTCCTGCAATCAGATCCCGGATTCCGGGCACAAAGGCATTCCAGTCGAGATGGGCCATATAGGAAAGCATATTGGGGATTTCAATCCTGAACAGAAAATCCTTCCGTTTAAGTCCGTCAGGATCATCATCCGCTTTTTTCAACACGCCGACAGCGACCAGCCCGGCTCCCTCTGTACCGTCGTACAATCCTTCCATGGCAGCAAACTTCATGGGCTGTTTCCGGGCAACCAGCCTTGCTGACAGGTCACCGGTGGCGATGGTCATGACAATGCCGAGCAGTCCGAATACTGAAGCGATGATCATGCTTTTCCTGGCCAGCATCTGGTGCCTGCCCCTCAGCAGGAACCAGGCGCTGATGCCGATCACGAAAACAGCACTTAAGGTGTAGGCACTGGTGATGGTGTGCAGGAACTTGTTGATGGCCATCGGGGAGAGGAAGACATCCCAGAAGTTGACCATCTCATTGCGTGCTGTTTCCGGATTAAAACGCATCCCCACCGGATCCTGCATCCATGCATTGGCTACCAGGATCCACAAAGCGCTAAGGTTGGAACCGATCGCCACCAGCCAGGTTGAAGTGAGATGGAACCTCTTGCTGACACGATTCCACCCGAAAAACATCACCGCGATGAAGGTGGTTTCCAGAAAAAAAGCCATTATTCCCTCGATGGCCAGCGGCGCCCCGAAGATATCCCCTACAAACCATGAGTAGTTGGACCAATTGGTCCCAAATTCAAACTCAAGGATGATCCCGGTGGCAACCCCGATGGCGAAGTTGATCCCGAAAAGGGTCATCCAGAATTTGGTGATCTTTTTCCATTCGGGATTACCTGTCCGCACATAGATCGTCTCCATGATAGCGATGATGAAGGTAATCCCAAGGGTAAGCGGCACAAACAACCAGTGGTACATGGCCGTCAGGGCAAACTGCCCACGCGACCAGTCAATCAATGAATAGTCAAATTCAAACATAGATTATCATTTTGGTTTGGTCATCTCCTCTATCACATAATTACCTCTGTCAGAATTATTGTCGAAACGGGTTTTAAGAAAATCAGGGAAAAAGAAGATCTTCAGAATGGCAAACATAACAAACAGTTTTACCAGGATGATGATCCAAAGTACCCGACCCCAGGTCATGGACCTGAATCCGTCAATGTAAAAACGGATCACCCTCATGAAGATGTTTCTGCATTCCTGTTCCTGTTCCGGTAAATTCATCTGGATTAGTATAAAAACCTATTCTTTCGGGCATCTTCCTTTAAATGTATAACCCTTACCTTCAACAGCTATTTTTATCTGTTTGTCTATCACCAGGGAGGAATCGTATGTTATTTCCGCGGATTCTTCTTTGAATGAAGAATGGACCTTTGTGACCCCGGGCACTTTATAAACCGCATCATTGATCGTGTATTCACAGCCCGGACAAGTCATCCCCTCAATACAATATCGGATGGTTACCAACCTGTTGGAATCAATGGTATAGCTTGAATCTCCGGCATCACCAGCCCCCCCGCTGTTGCAGGCGATCAGAAAAAACAATGCCGGGATAACCGGTAAAATGAAGGATTTCATGAAGTACTTTGAAAAATCAACTACTGTCGAATGTAAAAATACGGTGGTTGGTTGAATAATAAAAGAGGAAGATTACATTTTAATTGACTTTAATAAAAGCAGGCACCTACAACCCTGTCTGGTAAAGCAAATGTTTCTGATAATGCATGATGGGGAAAGCCCGGATAAGCAGTTGTTTTATGAAGATACTTCCTTCCATTCCATAAAATGATTGTCAGTCATCTGAAAATAAAATAATTTTGCCCGTTTTCAGTTTGTAGATCAAAAGGATAAAAAGAGAAACGGAAAAATCACGCATGTTGCCCATTCAGATCCATAAGATTCATCGATATATCATTCCTGTCATGGCTCTTTTGCTTGCGGGCTGTGCCACCGACAGGGATGCCTGGCTGAACCGTAATTACCACAGTATCACCACACGGTTTAACGGGTACTTCAACGGGAAGGAAAGCTTCAAGGAGGGTGTGCTCCAGGTCGAACGGCAGCACCGGGATATTTTCAATAAGGTGTTACCGGTCTTTCAATACGGTGACCAGGCTGTTGCCTCTTCAGCAAACAGTTATATGGATGTTGCCATTAAAAAAGCGTCGGTACAAATTCAGAAGCATACGATGTTTATCCGGGGGCAGGAAAAAAACCGGTGGATCGACGATTGTTGGATGCTGATTGGTAAAGCCCATTTTTACAAGATGGAGTATGAAATGGCCATGCAGAACTTTGATTTTGTGATAGCCCGGTACAAGGATCAATCCACGCGATATGAGGCAATGCTCTGGAAGGCCCGCACCAACAATCAGTTGAAGAAGTTCGATGACAATGAAGCGTTGTTGGGTTTGCTGCAGAAGAGTATCAGCTCACGCGAGGTTTCACCGGCGGTAAAAAGGATGTTTCCATTGGTCAGGGCCGATTTTTTCATTCAGCAGGGTAATTATGAAGCAGCCATTGAACCATTGAAAAGGGCCATACGTTTAAACTGGAAAAAGAGCATAAGGCTTAGGAGCACATACATCCTTGCCCAGATATACCAGGAGCTGGGCAGGTGCGATGAGGCATCACCTCTGTTCAGGAAGGTGGTCAAGATGAATCCGGAGTATGAGATGGCATTCAATGCAAAGATTGAGATGGCGCAATGCTTCAATGTTACAAACGGAGGTGGTAAGACCATCAAGAAATACCTGGAAAAGATGATCCGGGACGAGAAGAACAAGGAGTATCTGGATCAGGTTTATTTTGCCCTGGCTGAAGTTTACATGAAAGAACAGAACGATACCATGGCGATGAAGAATCTCAGGTTGTCGGTTGCTGCCTCGGTCGAGAATCAGAACCAGAAAGCCATATCATCCCTGATGTTGGCAGACCTGCTGTTCAAGTATGAGAACTATCCTGATGCCCAGGCATATTACGACAGTGCTGTCACTTATCTTCAGAAGGATTATCCCAACTATGATGCACTCATAAAGAAGCATAATATCCTGAGTAAATTGGTAACGAACATCTTGATCGTTCAGACGCAGGACAGTCTTCAGCGGCTGGCAAAGATGTCGGCTGCCGAGCGCATGCGGATTGTCAACGGCATCATCGCGGAGATCAACCGAAAGGAGCAGGAGGCTAAATCGATGGAATCGGAACAATTCCAGAACCTCGGATTCCTTGAAATGGAGAACCGCCAGATGCAGCGTACGCAGCAGGCTGCCAGTGAATGGATCTTCGACAATCCTGCCTCCCGTAGCTTTGGATATACTGAGTTCCGCAACAAATGGGGCGACAGGCCGCTGGAGGATATGTGGCGCATATCCAGTAAAAGGGGAGCCGGAGGACTTATGACTGAAGAGGAACTCAGACTGGACAGCATCCGGCAGGATAGCATCAAAGCTTTGACAGCCAGTCTTAAAGATCCGCAATACTATCTGAAAAACATCCCTGTCACACCGGAAGCATTGGAAGAATCCAATAAGAAGATTGAAAGAGCCTTGTATAATATGGGTTATATCTACTACCATGACCTTTCAGATGTTGATAAGTCCATTAGTTCCTTCGATTCACAAATTAAAAGGTTTCCTTCCGGCGAGTATATTCCACCCGCCTATTATCAGCTTATTCAGATCTATACACAACTCGGGTTTCAGGATAAAGCTGCGAATTACAACCAGCTTCTTGCCAGTGATTATCCTGATCATCAATATACCAAGATTCTGGCGGATCCTGATTATTTCAGCAAAAGAGCCAAAGAACTTGATCAGCACAAAGCATATTATTCCGAAGTCTATGCACTTTACCTGGATAAATCCTATAGCAAGGCAAAACTAAAAGCAGACTCTGCCCTTGAACAAAAATCTTATACCGATGTACATCCACGGCTCAGCCTTCTGAAGGCATTGATTGCAGGAAGCCTGCAGGGAAAAGAAGCCTATATCAACGCCCTGGAAGGTACAGTTGCCCAGTATAAAGGAACCCCGGAAGCTGACCACGCCCTGGCCCTTCTGCAAGCCCTGCAGAAGGATACAGTCAAAGTTACCGATGCAGAAACCTCCGGGTCAGGAAAGATCGATTACTCAATCTATAATTTCGCCATCGAAAAACCTCATCTCGTTCTGCTGATCGTCGATACCAAATTCGGTAAAACCGACCGTGTCAAAACCAAACTCACCGACTTCAACCGAAAATCATTCTCGATGAAAAATCTCAATATAACCAACACCATCCTCTCCGGCGCCATCGAGATGATTACTGTCAGCAGTTTCCCCAATGCCAAAGATGTCATGATCTATTACGAAGCACTGATGAATGATAACGTCTTAGCCGGCAGGGATTCCGAAGGTCAGGCAACCATCTTTGCCATCTCATCCGACAATTACCCCATCTTCTTTAAAGACAAAAACCTGGACAAATACCAGGCGTTTTTTAAGGATCATTACTTCAAATAGGGGAGAGGGGACAGTAGACAGGGGACAGGAGGGATAGTGGACGGGATATTAGGGTTGGCAGGGGAGTGTAATGGGTTGGGTTTAATGATGAGGGGAGGTTGATATGGCGATTCGGAAGTTGGAGGATATCATTGCATGGCAAAAGGCCCAGGAGCTTGCGCTGGATGTATATAACTCTTTCAGATCCTGCCAGGATTATGGTTTCAGGGATCAGATATACAGGGCGGTTGTGTCAGTTTCTAATAACATAGCAGAAGGTTTTGAAAGAGGCACCCATGCCGATTTTAAAAGATTTCTCATTATGGCAAAGGGTTCAGCCAGTGAAGCAAAATCTATGCTTTACCTGGCAGAAAAACTAAAATATATTGATACTACTAAAGCTAACACCATGAAGTTACTAACCGACGAAATCCGTAAAATCCTCTCCGGCCTCATTAACTCCCTAAAACCCTAAAACCTCCTCCCCCCTGTCCCCTGTCCCCTTTCCCCTCCTGTCCCCTTTCCCCTCCTGTCCCCTCTCCCCTGTCCCCTCCTGTGAACCTTTCTCCGGATGAGTTGTAAGCGGTAAAAAAAATACCGCATCATGAAAACAAACCTTTTTTTCGTTGTGGCATTCTGCAGCATGTTGATGCTGTCATGGGTGCCTGTAAGCGCCCAGTTTGCGATCACTTCTGAATCTTACGACAGGGCAGAGTTTGAACGTACCGGGACAAAACCGGTGCATGTCAACCAGATTTACCAGGTGAGCGAGCTGCTGGTACATGCCGACATCCACAACCAGGTGGCAGGGGTGATGGTAACGCAGACCATCCGCAACGTCACGGGGCGGGAGGTGGAGGTTGAGCTCCTTTTCCCGTTGCCGGCGGCAGGCGCCATTCAGCATTTTATCCTGATGGTGGACGGAAAGGAGGTGCCGGGCAAACTCCTTGACCGAGCTGAAGCCCGCTCGATTTACGAAGGGATCGTACGCCGCAAGCAGGACCCGGCGCTGATGGAGTATGCCGGTTACGGGTTGTACAAGACCTCCGTATTTCCGGTACCGGCCGGAGGTTCAAGGACCATCTCCCTGAAATACACCATCCTCTGCAGCCAGAAAGGAGGTAATGTACAGTTCATCTACCCCTTCGGAACGCAGAAATTCTCCAGCAGCCAGATCGGCAAGGTACAATTCACTGCCAGCATTTCAGCTGATAAAGAGATACGCAACATCTTCAGCCCTTCCCACAAAATTATCGTAGAGCGGGCAGTTCAGAAAAAAGCGACGGTGACATGGATGGAACTGAATACCCTTCCCATGCAGGACTTCAAGCTCTATTTCACCCCCAGTGAGCAGGAGGTAAGTGTGACGATGATGAGTTATATGCCTCAGGAGGAAGATGCCGGAACCTTCCTGTTGCTGGTAAATCCTGACATCAAAGGGAGAGACGACCATAAGGTACCCAAGGATGTGATCATCATGATCGACAAGTCGGGTTCCATGTCGGGACAGAAGATGGAGCAGGCTAAGTTGGCCGCGGAGTTTGTGCTGAACAACCTGAACCGGGAGGACCGTTTCAACATGGTGCTTTATGAGAGCAGCGTCAGTAATTACAGCAGCGCAATGAGATCCTGCATTCCGGATGAGATAAGGGATGCGGTTGCATATGTACAGACGATTTCAGCAGGTGGCGGCACCAATATCAATGAAGCATTGCTGAGGGCGCTATCCTATACCTCCTCCGGGGAACGGCCCCAGTATATCCTGTTTCTCACCGATGGCATGCCTACGGTGGGTGAAACCGGCGAGGTAAAGATCGCATCTAACGCCCTGGCAGCCAATAAACACAATGCGAGGATCTACAGCTTCGGGGTTGGGTATGATGTAAATGCCAGGCTTCTCGACCGCATCAGTGCTGAGCATGGGGGATCGGTAACCTATGTGAAACCGGGGGAGAACCTTGAAGTGGCCGTTTCAGAATTCTACCGGAGCATCCAGACCCCCCTGCTGACCGATATCACCATCGAATTGGCCTCAGGACAGGTGTCGGACGTGTACCCGGTGCGGATCCCCGACTTCTTTGAAGGAAGCCAGATTGAGATCGCCGGCAGGTACATGAAACCGGGCAAAACGAAGATCATACTCAAAGGCAAATCCTACGGCGAACCCAGAAGATTTGAATATGACGTGGTTCTCCCGGCAAAAGGGGAAAATCCGGAGTATGCCCATGTAGAAACCATCTGGGCAACCCGAAAGATCGGTTACCTGATTGACCAGATCGACCTGCAGGGAAGAACCCAGGAATTGATTACATCGCTGACAGAGCTAAGTAAAAAGTACGGGATCCTTACCCCTTACACTTCTTTCCTGGCCAGGGAGGATGTGAACATCATGGATACCCAGGTCACCGTTCAGGAGACCACCATGCAGTTAAGGAAGCTCGAACAGGTAAGTGGCGCCAGTGCCGTCAACCAGCGGGCTGCCAAATCAACCATGAAAGAGAACAGCAAGGCAGTGACTACCGGTGTAGCCGAATTCCATGATGAAGCCGGGGCTGTCCAGGTGGTACATTCGGTGAAGAATGTGGGTGGCAGGGCTTTCTATTATAAAAATGAAACATGGATCGACGGAACCCTCAATGAAAAGGATATCACGGCTGCGAAAGAGGTGAGGCAGTTTACCGAAGAATGGTTCGAGCTTTCCAGACAGAACAACCAGGAGATGAACCAGCTTATGACGTTCGACAAACAGGTGGTGCTGAGGCTCAACGGCCAGGTGTACAAGATTGTACAGTGATCCTGGTGATGAAACACCGCATGCAGGTTTATGGCATCCGGGCCGGTCAGTTCGATGCCACAAACTTAAGGGTAGCCTGTAAGAGATCCCCCTGCAGCGAAAGAAAATAGATTCCACAGGGCAAGGCTGAAATATCAAGGGTGCAATGCCCGGATATTTCAGCCTCGCTGCTCAGATGGGTGATCCCCTCCATGGAGCGGATGCTCAGGTTGTAACGCCCGTCGAACCCGGAAGGGATCCGGATGAAAAGTTGATCTATTGCCGGATTGGTTATAAAGCAAAAAATACATCTTGTTATTAACCAGGCTTATATGTTTTTTTCTTTGAAAAGTAGGTGTCCCGTGGTACCTATAAAAAGAAAAACCTCATGCCATCATCAACCTCAGTAGCCCGGTGGATTCCCTCGTACATCAAACCTCATTACCTCATTATTTCGGCAGACTGGGTCGGATCGTCATTTGATAGAAGCTTTGAAAAGTTTTCAATTCCTCTGCATGACTTACTTGCTTATGGTGGATGGGTTGATTTTCAATGTAGCGGCACACCCTGCTAACATCCCTTTTTGAAACAGAAAATCCCGAACAAGTGTCCTGCCAGACAAACCTCCCCGAAGACAGCCTCTCTTTATTGATAAATGAAGCCGTTGAGATGGCTACCCGAAGTATCAATTCGTTTTCGGAGATTGACGGACTTTTTGAGATCAATACATGCACGTGTTCAGGGTTGACATAAATGCTATATACACGGCAGGCATGATTGCGGAATATACCTATTATGTATTTCTCTATTCTCTCACGATGAACCTCCCGGATATTGGTCTCTCTGTCCTTGACTGTTAACACAAAATGAATGTAGAGGTTGTGATAAGCTACCTTCATACGAGACCGTTTTATGTATATTAGATTGGGAATCGGAAAACGGAATGCTTTTCTCAAAAAAAATGAGGTAATGAGGTAAAAAATACACGGGATACATCCTGGCTACTGAGGTTAACTTTTCGATGAGGTTTGGTGTAGCCAGGTTTTGGGCGGCTATATGGGTTAAATTATCAAAGCATTATGAAACGTTGTGAAAGCAACTCACCCAAACGGCAACCACCAAAAGGTCATACTTAAAGAATAATCCAAACCAGGAACAGATGATGCATATCATTAATTGCCGTTTCTGAAAATGGGTGTCCAATCCGGAAAGCAGGAGAACAGGCGGATATGCAGGTGCTCAGTGTTTTTTCCCTCCTCCGGACCGCAGATATGCATGCGGTCTCCTATGTTTTCCGGTCGGGAAAATTTTCCTTCTCCTTTTGCCTGAGCCGGTTTATGATCACATAAACCAGCAGGCCCACAAACGCGACGGCAAAGAAGCCCATCACCACCAGGGAGATGATTTCTGCTTTCATGGTGATGGATTTCAGTAGGTTTTGGTCATCTTCACGGCGGTGCCATAGGCCAGCATTTCGGCTGCCCCCTGCATCACCTGGCTGGTCATGAACCTCACGTTCACTACCGCGTTGGCGCCCATCCCGGCAGCATCATCGATCATACGCTGAAGCGCCTGCTCACGGCTGACAGCCAGCAGCTTCGTATATTCCTCGATCTCTCCCCCCACAATATTCTTGAATCCCGCCAGGATATCTCGACCGATGTTACGGGCCCTTACCGTGCTGCCACGGCATACCCCCAGAATTTCAGTGATCTCATACCCGGTGACGAAAGGGGTCGTGCTCATTAAAAGGTTCTTATTCTCCATGTTGTTGATGTTTGGATTGAAAGTGTAAAGGTAATCATCTTATCTGTTCTTTAGCACATCTACATAATGGCTGAATATCCTGGCTCTGTGTCATTTTTTGTGGGTAACCAGACCTGAGATGTAAAATTACCTCCGCATCCGACCTCTGTCAGGAAATCACATTCGCTTTACCCATGGCAGCTATCTTTTCAGGCCACCTGAACAGACTGAGCACTGTTTTTTTACATTTGTGGATCTTTACCACACAAAATGACATAGAGCCAAATAAAAGAATGGTTATAGAATGGAAAACACAAATGAACTACAACTGGGTAGCGTACAGAAAACACTTTTGCTGCCATTATGGGGAAGGGCAATTGAAACGCAGAAGCCAAACCCTCTTCTTGTAGACCCAAAAGCAGTCTCTGTCATAAGTGATATTCCTTATGATTTTACTGTGATTGCTAAAAATATTTATCCGTTAACCCGTATAAGCTGGATTGCACGAAGCATCTACTTTGATAGAAAGATTAAAGCATTTCTCGACATTTTTCCTGATGCAACGATTGTTAATATTGGTTGCGGGCTTGATACAACATTCGATCGTGTTGATAATGGAAAAATCCAATGGTACGATCTGGATTTACCGGATACAATTGAATTAAGAAAAAAATATATTTCTGAATCGGAAAGAAGGAAATTCATCTCCAAATCAGTATTTGATACAAGCTGGTATGATGATATTGGAAGAAAAAATCATGTTATGCTTCTGATTGCCGGGGTGCTCTATTACTTTGAAGAACCTGACATAAAACGACTATTTTGTGATTTCCATATGCTTATTCCCGGAGTGGAAATTGTTATGGATTATGCTTCTGAATTAGGAATAAAAGTTTCAAACAAAAAAGTTCTTGAAAAAGGGGGAATGGATAAATCTGCTTATTTAAAGTGGGGTATTAATGATATCATGGAAATAGAGGAATGGGCTGATTATATAAAAGTGATCAGCCACGAATCAATGTATTATGAGCATAAAAAGAACTATTCACGATTTCAAAGATTGGGGATGAGTATTGCAGATGCATTGAAAATAATGTCATTGGCCCATATCAGAATAAATTGAATTGCAATGACAATATGTTGGAAATCAGGAGAAAAGTCCGGAATTTTACTTTAAGAAACGAATGACATCTCTTGCTTGTTTTGTCGAAGTTATTTTATATTTTTGAATCCTGGTTTGTTTTGTGTCAAATAATTGGAACTGTAAATTATACCCAAAAAAAATGAAAATGAAAAGAAAAATCAATTTACTTGGAGCTTTAGCGGTAATGATCGGATTTTCTTCCTGTTCAACAATACCCAAAGGAGTAGTGGCAGTTAAATCCTTTGATAAAGAAAGGTATCTTGGTAAATGGTACGAGATTGCAAGAATAGATTTCAAATATGAGCGGGATTTGAATAACACAACGGCCGAATATTCAATAAATCCGAATGGAACAATCAAGGTTGATAATAAGGGATACAATACCAAAAAAGGGGAATGGGAGCAAGCAATCGGAAAAGCAAAGTTTGTTGGAGATGACAAGGTGGCTATGCTCAAAGTCTCATTTTTTGGACCTTTTTATTCAGGTTATAATGTAATAGCACTTGATCCTGATTATCGATATGCTTTGGTTGGCGGAGATAATTTTGATTATTTATGGATCCTTTCGCGGGAAAACACGATTCCTGAAGAGATAAAAAGCAACTATTTAAAGATTGCAGGGGATTTTGGTTATCATACAACTGACCTGATTTGGGTGAAGCATGACAAACAGAAATAAGGTCGGCTTTTATCCCGCAGATTTTGGCAGATAATCATTTTTCCTTTCATGGCATTGTACCACCCACCGCAGATATGCGCAGAAGGATTTTTTCCTGACCGACGATCCAAAACTGATTTCCGGTTCACTCAATCCATCACACAACGTACAGGAGATCCGTAGTTTTTACCGTGGTAGTTTCGGTTGACCATGCTGCTGCCGGAACTCAGGCAACGGTACCATGCCCATGGAGACGAGTAGGCTGTAGTTGACCACCAGTAACCATTGTAACCCATGTTGACGTAATTTGCATTGAGATTGCTGTCACGGCAGCCACCCGGAAGTGCCGTGAAGCCGCTGCTGTTGGTTGCTCCGATATTCGGACTGTTCCAGTGGGTAGTTCCTGTCTCTTTCATTTTGCCTCCTTCATCTGTACCACGCCACCCTGTTAACGTTACGGATGCACCCATGCCAAGGGACATCTCCAATGCCTGCCACTCCTGATCCGTGGGCACATGCCAGCCTGTGGGGCATAAACCGTTGGCATCGACAACCGCATACCAGTTGTACAAAGCGCCATAGGTTGCAGCGTATGTGGCTGAATCGTTGTTGTGCCAGCACCTTGCACCGGTTGACTGGTTAATCCAGGTCTGACCGTCGGTGATATTCGGAATGATGGTGCCGTTCCTGTAATTCCTTGCTTTCAGGTTTTCTTTCATCCAGCATTGGTAACCTATAAGGACGGTATTGTATATATTCCCGTTGATATCGGTCACCGTTAGAGGGCACAGCACCGAAACATACTGAAAGGTGTACTGGGTTGATTGATAAGGTTGAGCATCAATGGTATCCTTTCCTGACGATGTATGACCGATAAACCTGAGGTTATTCCACGGTGCCCAGGGGAAGGTGCTTTTGCTTTTTTTTAGCCCCGAAAAACCCTGCTGCCAACCGGTATAATCAAGCCGGCATGGGACACCATGAGAGCCCGTTGAAATAAGCTTCTGCACCTGTTGCTGCAGGGGCGTTTCAACTGTAAGAAGATACAGGGTTTCCTCCCCGGCATAAAAATCCACCTGATGATCACCCGGTTGCAGTCTCCCGGTAAACCTTGCCAGTTCCCGCCCCAGCCGGTCACAGACCCGTACGGCCACCGGATCTGCCTGTGCCAGGTAAAACCGAACGGTTGTCGTTCCATTGAAGGGGTTGGGGAATGCGGGATAAAGGAATAATCCTGAGGATGTTGATTGATCGTTATTAGGTATACCCACGTTTGAATGAAGCACGAGGAGGGTGTCCGGGCCATACAGCATCGTGTCGCCCCCCTGGGTGAGGTTCAGGATGGTGATGCTGTCCAGCGGCTGATGGAGGCCGTTGAAGATAGCCGTGAAGGTCAGCGTAACGGTGGATTGGGCCTGCAGGCAACCGGAACCGATCAGGCAGAGTAGGAACAGAAGGGGATGTATTCTCATCAGGAGGATGGTTGTGATGGATGGAAGAACGCTGACAAATCCCCGGAATCTTTGAAATATCCTGAAAACATGGGTTGCCGCAGAAACGGGATGTCAAAAATAAAGGTTCTATGTAAAAACGAATGGGTAAATTTACTGCAATAATTTATAAAATTC
>CAZZBS010000039.1:0-23624 GCA_964652685.1 uncultured Lentimicrobiaceae bacterium | reverse complement strand
AAGGCTAAAGTAAAAAAGGCTAAAGTAAAAAAGGCTAAAGTAAAAAAGGCTAAAGTAAAAAAGGCTAAAGGAAAAAGTATAAAGTATGAAGTTATAGTATATTATAATTGTTTAGTTGACAAACAAATACATGTTTTTCATGAAGGGGAATGATTTGACAAATAGATTGCTTGCTTTTACCGTTAATGTAATTCTGTTTCTTAGAAAATTGTCAAATACGGAAGATTGTCTAATCATCAAACGACAACTCATAAAATCTTCCACATCGGCGGGGGCAAATTATGAGGAATCGCAAGGGGGATCCAGTAAGGCAGATTTCACCAATAAGGTGAGGCTCTCCTTAAAAGAGATGAGAGAATCAAATTATTTGCTTAGAATAATTTATGGTATAATCGAAGATGATGCATTACAAACAGAATGCAATATCCTGATACAGGAATCCACAGAACTGAAAAACATACTTGGTTCCATCTGCGTTAAAACAACCAGAAAAATTTAACCTTTCTTCTTTACACTTTTTTACTTTAGCCTTTAGCCTTTAGCCTTTAGCCTTTAGCCTTTTATCTTTCCAGATCAAACGTCATTTGTTTTCTCTGGAGGTCGATGCTTCGGACGATGATGCTGATTTTATCGCCGAGGCGGAAGATCCGACCAAAGCGGCGGCCTATGATACGGTAGTTGTCTTCGTCCAGCGTATATAAATCGTCATCGAGGCGGGTGATCGGGATCATTCCTTCACATTTGCTGACCTCGAGTTCCACGTAGATACCCCATTTGCTGACACCGCTGATCACTCCAGGAAATACTTCGCCTATTCTTTCCATGAGGAATTCAGCTTGTTTGTATTTCACGGAGGTCCTTTCCGCTTCGGTCGCCTGGCTTTCCTTCTGGGAACAATGGTCGCAATATTCCTCGTATTCCTGCTTATTGACAGTATTGCCACCGGTGAGGTATTTTTCAAGCAAGCGGTGAACCATCAGGTCAGGATAGCGTCGGATGGGGGAGGTGAAGTGGGTGTAATGTTTGAACGCAAGGCCGTAATGGCCGATGTTGTGGGTTGAATAGATGGCTTTCGCCATGGTTCTGATGGCAATGGTTTCGATCATGTGTTGTTCCCCTTTACCGGCAATCTGTTCAAAAAGGGTGTTGAAGGAGCTGGCGAGCCCTTTACGGGAACCTGTGTTCATTTTGTATCCCAGCTTACCAACAAACACGGCGAAAGTCTGCAGCTTTTCCGGATTGGGTTTATCATGTACCCTGTACACAAAGGTCTGCGGATTTTTTCTTTCTTTTGTGATACCGATACGTTCAGCCACGAAGCGGTTTGCCAACAGCATGAATTCTTCGATGAGCCAGTTGGCCTCTTTTTGTTCCTTCACATAGGTATCTATTGGTTTTCCGTGCTCATCCAGGATGAATTTCACCTCCTGTGAGTGAAATGCAATGGCTCCCTTGCTGAAGCGTTGTCTGCGGAGGATGGTGGCAAGTTGGTGCAATGTCATGATCTGGGGTTTCAGGTCACCTTTTTCCCCTTCGATGATCTTTTGCACCTCTTCGTATGCAAAGCGATGATCGGAATTGATCACGGTTCTCCCGAACCATACGTTTTTAACTTCGGCCTGGTGGGTCATTTCGAATACGGTTGAGAAGCAGAATTTATCCTCATGGGGCCTGAGAGAGCACACCATATTCGATAGTTTTTCGGGCAGCATGGGGATGGTGCGGTCAACAAGGTAAACGGATGTGCCACGTTTAAAGGCTTCCTGGTCCAGGGAAGATCCAGGTTTCACATACCATGAAACATCGGCAATGTGAACTCCCACTTCCCAGTTGCCGTTGCTGAGCTGTTCAATGGAAAGAGCATCATCAAAATCTTTAGCATCTGCTGGATCGATGGTGATGGTAGGAACACTCCGGAAATCTTTCCGTTGCCTGATTTCTTGCTCCTGAAGGGTTTCAGGGATTTTTTCCGCTTCCTGTTCAACGGCAGCGGGAAATCGGAGGGGAAATCCGAACGAGGCAAGGATGGAGTTCATTTCCACCTCATTGAGACCCGGTTTTCCGAGGATGTCTATAACTTCACCGAACGGATTATTACTCTGAGCGGGCCATTCGGTGATGCGGGCAATCACTTTGTCACCATCCCTGGCTTCGTTGACTGAAGAAAGGGGAATAAAAATATCTACAGGGACGGACGTATCATCCGGTACCACGAATCCAAATTTTTTACTCAGCTGGAGTATCCCTACAATGGCTTCCCTGCTCCGTTTGATGATCCTTACAACCTGACCCTCCCTTTTCCGTCCGGGCCGCTGCGGGAAGAGGTGCACCTCGGCCTTGTCGCCATCGAGGGCCTGGTTGGTGTTGGCAGCCGAAATGTAAATGTCGTCGCTGCCGTCATCCGGGATCAGGTATGCCTTTCCGGTGCGTTTCATATCCACGATGCCAGTTACCTTCACCGATCCGTCGCGGTAGGTATCCGCACCGGGGTTAAGGATGAAACGTTCTTTACCTGTGGCTTTCAGGGTGCCGGCCGATTCAAGGTCGAAAAGGATCTTCCTCACCAGTTCCCTGCTCTCCTTATCTCGGATGCCCAACGATTTGCTGACCTGGTTGACATCGAACTGATACAAAGGGTTGTGAATGAAGATATCCATCACCGACTTGACGAAGGTGTTCTGATGGAGTTGCCGGGCCGGCTTTCCCCGCCCGGATCGCTGTTCCCTGATTTTTGCCTTGCCCCGCTTGGGATTGTTGTCTCTGGATCTTGCCATCTGTGGTTTCTTTGGAAGGTAATGTATCAATATTTAAGTGCATAAAGGTACCCAGAATTACCAAACACCCTCTAAACTTTCTCAACTTCCTCAACATTCCAACCCTCCACCCCCTCCCATGCAACCCTTTCAATGGCTCTTTTGTCTGTATGATACATTCACGAAATAGTCTGATTAATCTTATCTTTAACAAAAATTGATCAACATGAAGTCAATATTACGCAATCTATTGCTGCTCTCCCTGTTCATCTCATTGTCCGGTAACCTGCAGGCCCAGGTCCCGATGGTGGTACATGGGTATGTAAACAACCTTATCAATCAGCCCCTGGCAAACAAGCCGGTTCATATCCAGGTCGATTCAGTCGTTGGCGGCCTTCTTCCTTTCACCTATACCAACACACAGTACACTGATCCGAGCGGATTTTATATGGACTCTGTGTTTTTACCTGCGGGAACCATAATGGCCCTTGTGAGGGTTTATGTGCACGACTGCTACAATCAGATCCAAAACGTCTTTCAATGGTTCTATGCTCCGGTCGGTTTACCCCTGATCAATTTTTCGATCTGTGATACCGCCACACCTCCCATTCCCTGTGATGCGGGTGTCATCAGCATCATGGGCTTGTCGGGGCAAATACCGGCCAACACACCGGTGAATTTCTTCGTGATGATCATGAATTTCGGGTCAGACACTGTGCTTCCCAACACGTTAAGTGTCGGTATCATCCTGAATGGGGGTACTCCCATGTTATTTCCCTATACAGGATCAAACCTTACCGGTTATATGACGATGGACTCTCTTGTGATCCCCAACATCACCTTCCAGCCGTGGGGGAACACACTGGCTGCTTATACTATCCTGGCCTGCGATTCGAACCCGGCAAATAATACCACCTATCTAACCGTAAACACCACCGGTGTCTTTTCCATTCCTTTTACTGACAACTTTGATTCATTGAATGTCTGGTCCACCAATACCCCTGTTTCGTTATGGCAGCGCGGGGCTCCGAACGGTCCCATCATTAACGGCGCCTTTTCAGGGACCAATGCCTGGGTGACCAATCTTAACGGACAGTACCCCAATGGCAGTAACGAATACCTTACTTCCCCGACATTCAGTTTTTTGGGGTTAAGCCCTATGGATACCGCTGTACTCAGCTTTCAACAATGGATGGCTGTGGCTGATCCGGGTGATTGGGGGAGGGTGCAATACTCCCTTGATGGAGGGCTGACATGGGCCACCCTGGGTTTCATGGGAGATCCCCTGGGCACCAACTGGTATAATACCCAAAGTGGTGGTGTACATTATTTCAGTCTTACCAACACGGGCTGGATGTATTCATCTTACCGACTTGATCCCAATATTTTCAGCGGTCAGCAGAACGTAAAGTTCAGGTTCCATTTTTGGTCCAATGCGGCAAATACATCGGATGGCTGGGCCATTGACGACTTCTCCATCACTCAGGTATGGCCGAACCACGATGTGGGTGTACTGAACATTGTTTTTCCGGTCAATGACACCTTGCCGGGCACACCCATTTATGCTACCATTCAGATCAAGAACTACGGAACCATTACCCAAAATCTTATACCTGTCTCCCTGGAACTGGGAGGTTTGATGGTAGCCTTTGGAACCTGGACCGGGACTCTTCCTACCCAGGATACGGTATTATTTACGTTTCCAATTTCTTTTTCGGTACCGGCGGGGCCCTATATGCTTTGTGCCCTAACACAATTGCCTAACGATTTTTGGCCACTGAATGATCAATATTGCCGTTATTTCCCCGGTTTGACCTCACCAACCGGTTATCTTTACGGTATGCTCACCGCCAATGCGACGGCGGCCGGCCCATCAGAAGTGTACCTGATCGAACATAACACCCTTTTGGGCACCCTGACGGCTTTTGACACCGCGTTAAGCGTTGATTCAGCAGGGGTCACAACCTATTATTTTTCCAATGTACCCCCGGGCAATTACCTGGTGAAGGCATCCATACTACCTGCTAACCCGAACTATGCGGCCAATATGCCCACCTATTACCTTTCATCGCTCTACTGGAGCCAGGCAACAACCGTCAATGTGTTGCCCAATGCCATTACCCAAGCCTCCATCAGCTATCTCCAGGGTATCAATCCTGGTGGCCCGGGGTTCATTGGTGGGTTGATCTCCCAGGGGGCCAACAAAGGGCCGGGCGATCCCATTGAAGGGGTAGAGGTTTTATTGCTTGATGCATTGCATGGCGACCAGCCGGTGGCCATCACCTACTCCGATGCTTCAGGCCTGTTCGGATTCAGTAACCTGGCGTATGGTACCTACAAAGTGTACGCAGAGATGATCAACAAAACCACCTACCCGGTTGTGGTATCCATTGATACCACCACACCAAGCACCGATGGTATCCATATCCTGGTGGGAACCCAGATCATTTCTTACATCCAGGATAAACCTGGATTCAAAACGGGAAATATTGGAAACATCCATCCCAATCCTGCTACCGGTCTTTCTTATCTGCCGGTGGATCTGGAACAGCCGGCATCGGTGAAACTGGAGACCATGGACCTCACCGGTAAAATCATCCGGACAACCTACCTGGAATTGCCTGCCGGACCGGTCAATATCTGCCTGGATGTGTCAGACTACCGAAACGGTATCTACCTGGTATGCCTCACATCCGGTGATGGTTCCAGGGTGACCAGGAAACTCGTCCGAAGTGAATGAAAAATATCAGTATAAATAACAGTTGTGTGTGTGCAGACAATGTGCGGCGGACACGTGTAAAAATGGGAAAGTAACCACATGAAAATAGTAAGACAATGAGTACAAAAAATAAAAATCCTTATAAAATCTTCCAACAGGAAGCGCCAGAAGTATTTGAGGGATTCAACAGCTTGATAAAATCGTTGGTCAATACGAAAGGACTTGATCTGAAAACCAAGCAATTGATTTATTTAGGAATAAAGGCTGCCCAGGGTGACGAAACTGCTGTGATATTTCATGTACCTATGGCAAAACAAGCAGGAGCAAGTCGTGACGAAGTTAAAGAAACAATCCTGTTAACTTTGACTGTTTGTGGACTTAAAGGAGTGAATACTTGTTTGATAAAAGCATTAGAAATCTATGACAATGCAAAATAACGACTTGACAACTCTTCCAAATATCGGGAAAGTTTTAGCGGATAAATTGAAAGTTGTCGGTATTGATACGATTGAAAAATTAAAGTCAATTGGAAGCAAGAATGCATTTATAAAATTGAAAACAATTGATAGCGAAGCGTGTATCAATTCTTTATATGCATTAGAAGGTGCTATAAAACAAACCAGGTGGCATGATTTGGACAAGTGCAGGAAAGAGGAATTGAAAATGTTCTTTGAAATAACAAAACGAATAGCCAAGAAATGAAATGAATACACAATACAGACTATAAGAAATGGCGGAGTAGGTGCAACATTTAAAGTTTGCGGCCCGCATGAATATTAATGGTATGTTGAAGGCAACACACCTGCACTCTGCCACTTTTAATAACCTCGAACCGATCAAACCAGTATACATCACGTTAAACCTTAAAAAACAAAGATCATGAAAAAGATTCTCCGCAGCATGCTGCTTTTACTCCTCTTCCTGCCTGCACTCCAGGTGATGCAAGCACAAATCCCCCTTGCCATCCAAGGATATGTATATAATCTGAACAACCAACCCATTGCGGGAAAAGTGGTTTACATCCATGTAGACAGTGTCTTCGGGGTTTTCATCCCCTTCACTTACTCCGGTACCACAACCACAAATCAGTTTGGATATTTCATCGATACAGTGTTGCTTCCGGCCGGTGCAACCACAGCCATGGTGACGGGTTATGTATTGGACTGCAACAATGTACCCCAGCACAATTACAGCTGGTACAATTCACCGGCAGGGATGGCTCCCATGTATTTCACCATCTGCGACAGTGCTGTAAGCACAAACTGTAATGCTTCCTTTGCTGTTGGTTTGATGCCCAATTCCCTGACGGTCAGTTTTGTCGATATCTCCGTTCCCTCCATGGGGTCCCAGATCGTTTCGTGGTTCTGGGATTTTGGGGACAGCACCTTCAGTACATTTCAGCAAGCAACACATACCTACATGCAGTCCGGCACCTATAATGTTTGCCTGACCATCACCGACGGTATAAATTGCAGCAGCACCTTCTGCCAGGTAGTGGTTGTATCTACCACGGGGCCCGGAGGTTGTGTGGCAGGTTTTACTGCTACACCGGCTGGAGGTACCACGACGGTCAGTTTCACCGATATGTCCAGTCCTTCCATAGGTTCCCAGATCGTGTCCTGGTTCTGGGAATTTGGAGACAGTACCACCAGTACACTTCAAAATGCAACCCATACCTACGCGCAGCCTGGTACCTATAACGTATGCCTGACCATCACCGATAGTATAAACTGCAGCAGCACCTTCTGCCAGATGGTAGTTGTATCTAACACAGGGCCAGGGGGTTGTGTGGCAGGTTTTATTGCTACCCCGGTTGGAGGTACCACGACGGTAACTTTTACCAACACCTCTGGTAACCTTTACATGCCTGCAGTCTATACAGAACATTTTTTATGGAGCTTCGGAGATGGCATAACCCAAATAACCCAAAACTACAATCCGGTTACCCACGTCTATTCCCAGCCAGGCAGTTACCTGGCATGCATCGCCATTTATGTGACCGATATTGCGACCAATACGGTCGTCTGTATGGACACTTTCTGCACGATGGTCACAGCAGGGTCGGGACCAGCACAGACAGGATTCCTGTACGGCATCCTGACCAGCAACAACAATGCAGCAGGTCCTTCAGAGGTTTACCTGATTGAACACAATACCCTGCTTGGAATACTGACGGCCGTTGACACTACTTACAGCATTGATTCTGCCGGTATGACAACCTATTATTTTGCGGGCATTACACCAGGAAATTATCTGATAAAAGCAGCAATGCTGCCGCAGAATCCGAATTATGCGTCCAATATGCCCACCTATCATCTTTCATCCCTTTACTGGAGCCAGGCCACCATGGTC
The DNA here is from genome assembly GCA_964652685.1 of uncultured Lentimicrobiaceae bacterium. Lineage (GTDB taxonomy): Bacteria > Bacteroidota > Bacteroidia > Bacteroidales > SKPS01 > SKPS01. The sequence continues at coordinate 15,800 of CAZZBS010000039.1, read as the reverse complement.
AATGTGTTACCCAATGCCATAACACAAGCCTCTGTCAATTTTATTCAGGGGATCAATCCAGGAGGCCCGGGATTTATCGGGGGGCTGATCTCCCAGGGGGCCAACAAAGGACCTGGCGATCCCATCGAAGGAATTGAGGTGTTGCTGCTGGATGCACTCAACGGTGATCAGCCGATCGCAGTCACTTACTCTGATGCTGCCGGAATGTTCGGGTTCAGCAACCTTGCTTATGGTACATATAAAGTGTATGCAGAGATGATCAATAAAACCACCATTCCTGTCGTGGTATCCATCGATGCCGGTAATCCCAGCATTGACGGGATCCAGGTTGTGGTTGGGAGTCAGGTTATCTCCTTCATTCAATCACCCATGGCATTCACGGCAGAAAATATAGGCAACATACATCCGAATCCTGCTTCAGGTTTGTGTTTCCTGCCAGTGAAACTTGAAAACCCCGGACTTGTGAACCTGGAGATTATAGATCTTACCGGTAAAGTTTACCATGCGGAAAAACAAACCCTACCTGCCGGACCCGGGATGATCCGTTTGGATATTTCGTCCCTCTCCAAAGGGATTTACCTGGTCAGTATAACATCAAAGGATGGCTCCAGGGTCACCAGAAAACTTGTTAAGAACGAATGATACCATAATCCTGTATGAATGCCTTCACTGCCTGATCTGATACAGGGTTGCATAGACCGCGACCCGCAATTGATGGAGCAGTTTTATTACAGGTTTGCTCCTGAAATGTGGGTCGTTTGTCTTCGTTATACCCGTAACATGATGATGGCTGAGGATGTGATGCAGGAGGGTTTCATCAGGGTTTTTGAACAGATCAGGCAGTTTTCCGGTAAAGGTTCCCTGGAAGGATGGCTAAGAAGAATTTTCATTACCACCGCTATCAACCATTACCGCAAATATCACCGGTTCGACAAGCAGGAGAGGGAGATAGACACGGTATTTGACCTTGCAGACACACAGGTTGGAGATGTGATCGGTAGTATGGAAGCAGATCAGTTGCTCACGATGCTGGATGCATTGCCACCAGGTTACAAGTTGGTATTTAACCTTTATGCCATTGAAGGCTATAGTCATAAAGAGATTGCTGAGATGCTGGGATGTTCTGAGGGGAATTCAAAATCACAGTTGGCTCGTGCCAGGATATATCTGCAACGTATGATTGCAAAGCTTTCGGGGAACAAAACCAACACAAGAATAGAAACATATCAGAAATAGGGAGTATATCATGAATACGGATAACCAAATCGATAAACTTTTCAGGGAGGGCCTTGCGGGAAAAGGGAAGGAACCGCCGGCACACCTTTGGACGCATATCTCGGCTCTGGTTAAAGAACCGGGCACTGTGAACGGCAACCGAAAGAGACGGAAGGTTACAGGCTGGTGGATTGCCGGAGGAGCCATCCTGCTGGTTGCTTTACTATGGCTTGTTATAGATAAATCCGTACCTTCCCCGGAACAGGTGACAATCCTTCAACCTGTTGTATCCCCGATGAAACCAGAACAGGCAGTAATCCCGGAAACATCTTCCATCGCAGCAATACCTTCCCATACACGTCAACAACCGATCAGACAATCACCGGTTTATGCCGGTACTATTCAGGAATCTCCATTCATCATTCCGGAAACCCATGATGAGGAATCCATACTTATAACGGAACAATCCCATCCCGTCAGCATTGAAGTTCCGGATGTTGAACCCGTACCCGGAAGCGCAATCATCCCACCTCCGGAGTTTATTCCTGACCAGCAGATGAATACCGAAGCAAATGGAACAACCCCGGAGAATCCTTCGGAACCTCAACCTACAATCAATCCGGATACTACATCTCCGGTCAGGTCCACACCCCGGGGCATCCCAGTGGCAAAAGAAATGAAATCCATGATGCGTGAATTGTTGTTAGGCCTTTCGTTTCATGCAGGACCTGAACTATATAAAGCGGTTAAACCCTATCCCGGCACGCTGAGATCAGGCTATGAAGGCACCTTGAACGGACATCTGCAGTACAGGAACCTGGTATTCACCACCGGAATTGGCTTATCTGGTTTTACCGATATCAATCCCTGGAAGGCGACCATAACAAGATCCGATACTGTTGCCTGGTACAAATATGTCACCTCAGTCAGTTTTCAACCGGTCTATGATCCCATTGATTCTACCATAATAGGTTATGTACCGGCCAACATCATTACAGCGAATCATCCCTCTGTTGATACAGTGACAGAAGATATCTTACGGGAGGTTAAAAACCATTATACTCTCATACAGATTCCCTTACTACTGGGTTATACAGTTTTACATCATGAACATCTCACGGTTGGTGTATCGGGGGGGATGATCTGGAACCTGATCGTAACAAAGGATCAACCGGTTCCGGTATTTCCCGGTGAGACGCTGGTCTCGCCAGCCGTCGATCTGGGTCTGACCCGAAGGGAACAGTACTGGCAATACCAGTTAGGTTTCAATTTGCGATATATGCTTGGAGATAAATGGTTTGCCGAAGGATGTTTCGCTGTAAGAAAGCCACTGGAGGGATGGTACCTGAAGCCAGAACCGGCAGGCAAACCAACGTCATTTCTGGTTACGGCCGGAATGGGTTTTTGGTTATGAAAAAAGGGCAGAAAAAGAGAACCACCAGATCAAGAGCACCAAAAAAGTAAAAATCATTCAACCATGAAAACGTCGAAATGGATACTGTTGAAAATGCTGATAAGCCTGTTCCTGTTGATACAGGTATTTCACAGCCAGGGAACGGCCATCAAATTCGTGGTGATGGTGTACGATATTGTCACCTATGATCCGGTTGCCGGAAAAGCTGTTGATATGCATATTCTTCAGGCAGGTATGCCCCAGCCATTGTATCAGCAGGGTTATATCACCAACAGTAACGGTGAAATCATCACGCCTGGGATATTACTGCAGGATTCCATGTGGTATGGCTATTCGTTCAGTATGGTAGACTGCAACCAGGATACGGTTGACTTTTATGACTCTCTGTTGGTGAATAACAATGATACCTTATTTCTTTTTCTGGGGGTCTGTCATGCTGTTTCCCCCTCTGCATGTATGGCCAGATTCACCTATACCATGGATACACTGAATCCATTTCTGGTAAATTTTACCAATACTTCGACAGGAACCCCTTCTGACTTTTTGTGGAACTTTGGAGACGGAACCACCTCCACCCTTCAGCATCCACAGAAGCAATACAATTCACCCGGAGCTTACCTGGTTTGCCTGACCATTTCCGATTCGGGTTCATTGTGCCAGAACACCTGGTGTAATGTAGTGACCATGACACAGGGAGTCGTCATTCAGGCTGCTTTCAGTCATCAGCTTGATTCTTTTTCGGTTATGCCCAGGATTGTCAGTTTCTATAACGAAACTCAGTCCAATATTCCGATCAATCAGTATGTATGGAGTTTTGGAGACGGTACAGGTGCGTTGATGTCTGATCCGGTTCACCAGTTTCAGCAATCGGGTACCTACCAGGTCTGTCTCCGGTCGGGAGTTTCAGGAGGTCTTTATGATACTGTCTGTATGCAGATCACCATTCCGGAATATCATAACCTGTGGGGGCAGGTTTTTTCGGGCAGTACCACCATGCTTTCCGGATCGGTTCAACTTCTGAATCCGCTGCAGACGGATGTTCCTTTGCTGGATGAAATCACGGTAGGGAGTTACGGATTATACTTTTTCGCTCAACGGATAGAGCACAATTATCTCCTCAGAGTTTTACCCGATCAAAATGATCCGCTCAGTGCAGATTTCCTGCCCACCTATTCAGGGAATACCCTTTTCTGGAAAGAGGCGCACGAGGTTATCCTCAATGGGGATATTTCCAATTATGATCTTCACCTGGTCAGGAAAAAATCCATTTCACCCGGCACCTGTTCCGTTGACGGAATGGTACTTTCTACCGTGGGATCTGCAATGACCAATGTGCTGGTGATGCTGCTCAATACTGCGGACCAGGCACCGGTGGTCTTTACCTATTCCGACTCATCCGGTTTCTTTATGCTTGACAAGATACCTTATGGTAGTTACTGGCTTGTTGCAGAAGATCCCGGATACGAAAGTAATCTTATACAGGTTGTCTTTAATCCTCTGGCACAGGTTTTTTCAAGCCAGATCATATGGTTATCCCAAATTACCGGAATTTCAACCCAGATGAAGGATATAAGTTTTTCATTGTATCCTAATCCGACAGACCGGCAGATCACCGTTACCATTCCATGGACAGGGACCCTGACAGATTTTTTGATCCATACCACTGACGGTAAACAGGTCATGCAGCAACGGATCTGGTCGGGCGCACCCAATCAGGTCACACTGGATGTCTCAACACTTCCCGCAGGTGTTTATGTTGCGACAGCGATTTCTGAATACGGAACAATCCGAAAGAAATTTATCAGGGCAGGGGGTTATTAATATTCGTTTCCGATCTGTTTTTTCAGGGCATTGCCAGGGAGAAAACCAGCATATTTTCCCGTTGACCGATCCGTTCAAGGATAAAAGGTTTGAGGTAATCACGTTCACGGAAAGCATCCTCGGTGATAAGCAACCATCTGGCCCCCAACTTTATGCTTTCAGAGACGGAGGCACTGTCGAGGTTTTTGTTATAGAACTGGGTCCACCCTTCACGGTTGATGATACTAAGTGTGTAGTTAGGCGTTTCATCTGGCAGGCTGATGACTTTTTGATTCCGTTCAATACCCAGTGAAAGCAACCAGGGTTCTGCCCCGTACCATGCACGGTATTCAGTCCCGTAATGGTTCACTGTCATTCTTTTCCGGGTCTGCATTTCTCCCTGAGCGATGTTAAAAAGAACAATAAGAGCCAGGAGAATTTTAAAACCTGGATGGTAGTAAAATTTCGGCCAACGATCACGTATGAGGAGCATAAGAACCAGAAAAGAATAAACAAGTAATATATACCAGTAAATCAGGTAATAATCATGTTCTTTGAAAGCATAGAACCAGAGGATGGAAAAAGTGGCAAAACCTGCCCATGTAAGTATTAGAAACCCTCCCCACAATTTGTGTATACTTTTACGGAAGATAAGGACCAAAACAGGCACCAATGCTATAAAAAGCAGGGAATAGAAACGTATGGAAACCGGCAGGATCTGTTTCCGGAAAAAGGACAATGTTTCTTTTATCTCAGTAAATGTAAGGCTCCATATTGGCCAGATCCGAGTGGAAAAATAGTTGTTCTGGTGGATGTTGTTGTACCGGATGGCAAACAGGTACCATGCTGCAATCAGGGCAAAGCACAACAGGATGGCCGGTAAGGTAAGCAAATGGTGCTTAAACAGATGATGGTCTTTTTTCCAGGATATCCATCCTGTAAAGTCGGTTAACCAGATAAAACAGATGATGATAAGCCCGGTAGCTGCCGTTATTTTAAAGAGGGATGCAAGTGAAAAGCAGAGCAGCGATAGAATGAAAAACCAACCATATCTGGATTCAGAGAATCTCGAAAAAAAATACAATCCGGCAAAACTGCTGGCCACTGCCATTGTGTCGGGCAGGGTGGAAAAACTATAGAAGAGGATTACGGGGGTGGTGAAGAACCAGAAAGTAAGAAGCAGGGCTGAAAAGGTATCTCTCAGCACATGTGCTGCAAGGCGGAATAAAAACCAAAGGCCGAACACAAACAGCAGCAGGTTGAGCAACCTATAAACCATGGGATGGATACCAAAGAGATGATACAGTGCACCGTTCAGGTAATAGACAATGGGTAGTTCACCCACGGCTTTTCCTGACATGCCCTGGTCGGCCAGCTGGTTGTGAATGGCTGGCTGAAAGAAATGCATTCCCTGGTTATAGTAATTAATACCAATAGAAATACCGTCACTTTGTCGCCAGTAGTGCCATGAAACAGGAGGTGAATCCAGGTAGGCGGGTATTTTCAGAATGAAAATCAATATAAGTAACGTTAACCAGAACCAAACAGATGAAGGGATTCCTGAAAAGAAACCGAGGATGCGGTTCATGATTTGAGACAGGTTTTTATGCATTACTGGTTGTGCTACCAATCCTTGTATGCAAGGATGAATAAACCCGTATTTATCAGGGAGCCAGTGAAAAACGGATACTTATCCCCGCATTGGTGTTACTTACATCGAACTGATTACTAACATGAGGTTTTGTGATGATCTGATCGTAGAACAATCTGAGATTTACCTGCTGGCTGATCATATAATCAGCCGAGAAGTTGATGGAAACATTCTTTTGTCCTTGGGAGGGCTGATCAATGTCTTCGACGATCTTTCTCAGGATGGTTATGTTATTCCTGAAGGAGAAGTCGAGGCGGAGAGTAAGATCGCTTTCAAGGTTGAGGGTACGGCCTGCAGAGCTGATGGAGAACTTAACATCCTTGAACCTGTATCCGCTTCCAATGATAAAATCTTTACTGAAAACTTCGGTGATCTGGTAGTTGGCAAAACTGAGGGAAAGGGTACGGGATCGCTTAAATTCAATGTTTGCCATAAAGCTGTTGTTCATGGTGAGGTCGAATTTAAGCAAAGGGCTGAATTGCTCTGAAATGCTTACCTGTCCGATCTCATACCGGGGGAGATAATTATTGCCGAGTTCATCCCTGATGATCTGGAATCCATCCTCATCTTCAACAAATCTTACATTTCGTGTGAATCCGCCGATGTTGTAATTGGACCGATAAGCATGGTTGATGGTAATGTTCCTGAAATACCTGTTGAAGAAGGGTATTTGTGTAAGTCCGTTGTAAGTCAGCATCCAGTTGGGCATAGGAATTTTAGGGAAAGGTGTCAAAGCCACAAGGGAGGGATCGGTTCCGGTATAGGCAGCGATAAAGGAGGCCAGCAACACATCCTGTGAAGTAGCACCGTAACCATCCGGGAAATCAAGGCCTGTGGCCTCATCCGGTTTATAGGTTCCGGTCCAGTTCGGATTTGCATCTGCCAGTCGCTGGGCTATTAACATCCTGTAATTCAAAAGGTTTTGGTATGTGATATTGGAATAGCTTTCATCCATCTTCACAAATGCAGTTTTCCAGGTAAGGAATGAAATGGAGAAATTCCCCATAACCGTTGGTGTATATTTCACGTAATAGGGGAGGGTGTCAACCCGCCGGAGGACTGCGCTTTCTGTCTGCTGCAGGGTACGGTTGGCATTAAGTTCAATCCGGAGACCGGGCAATGGTTCTATGGTCGAACGCATCGTCAGGTTCTGTGATACATTTTGCATGTAGGATGCAGTGAGAAGGGAATCATTTTCAATCATCCAGTTATCGCGGAAAGCTTTTTCCAGGAGATTCTCTTCCTGCCATCCGGCCACAAAAGGCAGTCCGGGTGCATTGATATCCCAGACATTACCAAGGTAACTGGGTTTATGAGCAAAACCGGGAAGTGCAAATCCCTTGGTCTCATTGTAATTAACCGAGATGTTCTTCACTCCTATGAGTATCTTGAGGAAATTATCCAGAACAAGCTTCGTAAAGTTCTTTTTGACAATGGTATCTGAAGGACTTTTACCTTCGGCCTCAAGTTCCTTGATTTCTTTGGTGAAGCGTTGTGACTCACCGGGAACTGCGCCGGGTAAAGCTGCCTGTGAAAGTTTCTTCAGGTAGGGGATCTTGTTATAGAGGGTGTTCATATTGCCTGAACCACTGAGCATGATATTATTTGAATTTTCGATCACCCCGCCCAGTTGCTGTGCGGCGAGACTGGCACCTGTAAACTGGTAATCTCCTGCATAGCGGGCATTGGCTGAAAGCCAATCCATCAACGGCAGTTTGTTAATGGGAACATTCCAGTTGAGGATTATCTGTTGACTGAAGTTGTTCAGGTCACCCAGATTTTTAAACTGGGTCAGGATGGTATCACGATACACCTGATCGCCACGGTCCCGTTTTCCTTCCGGCTCCCTCAGCAATGCCATGGCATTGGCTGTGTATTCAAGCCGGATTCCCTGGCTCAGGTCATATTTGAAGTCATACATCCTGCCCCATTCAAATTTCTTGACATAGGAGGGATCGATAATGATGATTGCCCTTGATTTGTTGCGAAGCTTTTGTTCCTGGTATTCGCGGTTCACCATAGTCCGGAACGAAAGAAGTTTGGGGGAATAATAAAAGTTCATGTCCCGGATAATCGCCAGGGCTTTATATTTTGAGAGGAACTTCGATTTTGCGAATATTCTGACAGGCTTTGGATTACTGGTGAAGTTATAGGCTAACATCCCCATGTAGGTTTGTTTCCGGTCATATTCAATATCAATGTTACGGATAAAGGTTTCATTATAAGCATAAGATACATTAACATTGGAAATATCATAGAACCGGTTGGGTGTACCGCGGCTGGTTTTCATTTTGGAAACATTCACAAAATTGATGCTCTTACGCATCACATAATCCTGGGATAAATGTTTGATGGAATCACGTTCTTCTTTGGATGTATAGGATTTAAGATCATCTTTAAAAATGATATCGGGGTTCAGCGGATTGTATTCCGGATCACTGAAACTTTCCGAGAAGTCGAAATGCATGGGGATCTTCAGACCGGTATTTTCGGGGAAGAACCTGCCCAGTTCAATATTCGAGGCGATATCATAACCATAAATGGTTTCCTGTTGCCTGTCGAGAATTTTTTTGTCGATGGAGCCGAAGCCGGGTGTACTGATATTACCGGCAAGTTGCAGTGTGCCCAGGTCGGCAAGGGTGGCGCTCAACCTGCTGTTGGCAGCCCAGCCGCCGTGTTCGTTAAAGTCTGTCAGTCGAAGTTCATTGACCCATACCTCAGTTGATTTGGGTTCCCCGTCATCCTGTAAATCATTAAATCCCATTCGTTTGGGATTGCGGATACCGATCATAATGGTTTTGACTTCACTAAGGTTGGGTGTACCCATCACGGTCACTTTACGGTCCCCGTCGTAATACACATAGGGTGCAGCGAGCGACACATTTGGATCGCCACTGCGCATGGCTGTATTCCTTTCCTGTTTGACCTGGGCAAGCAGTTCCAGGTTAAGTTCCATGTTATTGGCTTCGGGCCAGATCAACTCCCGGCCATTGGTCTGGGTGGCGGTAACACCCCATTTTGTGAATGCCAGTGGAATTTCGTATTCATAATAATTGCCCGTAAAATCGGTACCTAACCTGACAAATACAGTAAGTTCGCCGTTTTTTAAATCCCCCGCCTGCACCTGGTCTGTGGATGAACATGCACTTTCCGCGTGGATGTACATTTTCATCTTCTTGTAACGCCTCAGGTCAAAATCGGTGATCTTATAGGTAGCCCTGGCATCACCGTCGAGCAGGTTACATACCTTCATCGATAATGACTGCTCGTTCAGCTGTGCGAGGTTAGTGGAAACGATGTTTTTTTCCCTTTCAATATTGGGAGGCAGGCCATAGTTGACAGGATTACGGAAAGCATTTTCTTCGATGTTGACGGTGGACACATCAAAGGTGGTCCCGCTCTGGTCATCAACCGGGATATATTCGCCCGGTTCCAGAAGGCTGAAGGCATATTTCCGCCATTCACCGCGCACCAGCTCAAGGGAGGCAAAGCGAAGGACTGCCTGTTCGTTGAAACCACGCATGAACATCCTCATGAAGCGGATTGATTTGAAATCCCGTATATCTCCCACCACCTTTTCGTATTGCCTGATAGGTATTTTAAACTGATACCAGGTGACAGTGGCTGTCTTGTTATCTCTCAGGGGAACATTCTGGGCAATGTAAATATCGGTGATATAGTTTTCTCCGATGACCATTTTAGAGGGTGAAAGGTCGATCCTGTATTGGAAGTACTTTTCCCCTTCACTCAGGGTGTTGTCGTTGTTGATATCTTCCGCATCGGGCAGTGTGCTGGCCAGGGTTGCATAGTTAGTGATCCCCATAGCCTGGTCCTGTTCCGAAGTATTGGAGTTCCCCTGCATCCCGTTAAAGTTCGTATAACGTTCCAGGATATTCAAATTGGAATTGTCAAAGTCAGGGCCGCGGAAATAGTGGTAGTTATCGGCAGAGGGATCGTTTTCAAAGGTTGCATAAACGCCGGGATTGACAATGGTAGCAACCTCTGCCAGGTAGGTATTGAAGAAGGAACGTTCATCATCATCACCCAGGCCATCAAGCCCAACATCCTGATAACGTCTTGAATCGGGGTTATTGTCAAAAGCTTTCACGATCTGGTTGCCAACCGGAATACGTCCCCAGATGGTGGTGTCGACATTGGTAACGGTAGCCGAGGTGGGTAGCCCGTTTTCCCAGCTCTTCCTGCCATCTTTCAGAATGTCTTCCGAGATGTCCCCCAGGTTGATGTACAGGTATCCGCCATCTTTGAGCGGCTCGGCTTGCCCGTTCGACTGGTTGGTTTCATCCGGGTCAATGAAGGGATCCATCAGCCAGAATTCGACGTATTCGATGTTGGTGGATTCAAAGTCGGGGGTCTCGATTTTTCGCATAATACCACCCCATCGGGATGACGGGTCTTTCAGGGTACCGTCAGGGTTGAGGCCGGCGGAAAAAGTTGTCCCGGATGTTTCGTAGTTGTGTGGTCCACGGATGGTGGGACTGAAGGCCATATTCAGCACCGACAGCGGTATCTCCACATTGTTGTCTTTCTCCCGGTTCGGAAATACCTCCTGTTCTCTCACCTGGCGGGTATAATGGTTGTTCTTGTCATCGGTACTTACCGGAATCGGATTCGACTTTTCAAAGAAGATGGGATCCACCACATACCAGGCGAATCTGCCCCTGTTGAACCCATATCCAAGGCTGTTGGATAGGTTGCCTTCATAAAAAATATCCGGCTGTCCCTGTGGTGTACTGGCAAGCTTCCATAAACCTACATTTTTTATGTCAATGCCCGATGAGCTGCCTTCAAAGTCATCGATGTAGGAGGTTCCTGTTTTTCCGATCACCTTGGGATGGCCGGGAATAAGGTGGGCAAACTCACCTTCAAAGGTGATGCTGGAAGGTGCTTTGGTATTGATGAAGGGGAGTTTATCGATGATCTTGGTGATAAACGGAAACTCACTCTGATACTGCATATCCAAACCCCAGATGGTATTGGAGATCGGCTCATCACCATAGTTTACCTTGTGGGTGATGGGACGTTCGTGCAGGTTTAAAAGGGTAGCCCCTACATTGAAATTAGGATTGATCAGGTAATCAACATGGGTCCCCATCAGCCGTTTCGTCTGGAAATTGAATATGTCCTCACTTTCGGTATTGATGGTAATGGGAACTCCGGAATTAAGATACCCTTCGTCGATGATGCGGACCCGGCCCAGTGTATAGTCAACGGTGTAATGTACGTTTTCGGTCAGTAATACACCCCCGGCGGTCACCTTGACCGATCCTTTGGGAATGTTGAATCCGCCTAGGGAAATTTCCGCTCCTCCAGCCGATTTGTAGCGCCCTTCAAGGTAAAATTTGTTTTTCTGCGGAAGCTGCTGGGCATCAGTTTTTGTCTTTCGGTATAATTCTTCAAAAACATACTTGTCGGCTACCTTGTCGTCCCCGAATGCTTCACGAAGATCCTTGCCAAAGGGTTCCAGCAACGGAATATAGATCCGGCCGTTGTTGGCCTGGATGGTTCCGGCACCGGTGGCAGCATTGTCAAGAAAGTCGAATACTCCATCATGCACCGGTTCCATGTTGGTATTCAGGTTATCCATGTTCATGACCCGGATTAACGGAATACCATTGATCTTACCCTCTGTGAAATACCCCATAGGGATACCCTCTTCATCCTGGGTATAAACAATGTTGAGCCTGAAATCATCAGCATTGACCTGGAATGCCTGCAAAGAATACACATTCTTCATCATCAGGTCCCATGTCGGTACATCCACGTTGGTTGTTGTACTGCGCAACAACTTGGTCACCAGTACATCCTGCCCTGTTATCCCTCCGTTTGAAAACTCTCCCACCTGGAAAACCTCATTCTGTCCGATCACCTGGTATTGGTAGGATACGGCAAGCACCTGATCGGTATTGAGGCGCATGTTAAGAGAGATGAAACCCAGCCGGGCATTGTAAGTGAATTCGTTGGGGCTGAGCTTTCTGGCATTTTCGATTTTTTCGAAATGGATTCCCTGGGTAAGCCCTTTTTCATCTTTCAGATAGGTGCCTACGGTGTTGATGTCCCTCATCTTAAGGGAATCGGCGGAACCGAATGGCATCAATTGCTGCAGCATATCGTTGGAAGCGTAGTTGTCAGGGAAGGGCAATCCGCCCGGATTGTAGGCCGGGTTGTAGGGATTCTGTTCGCCCAGGTCAAGCAGCGCAATGATGTTGCGGTTTTCGGTGGTGGCAGCTCCGATGTTGGTGACCCACACCTCAATGTTGGTGATATTGACAGGGCTGTTGACGATCGGGAGACTGGAAAGAGCTTTGTTGTAATTGTTCCGGAAATAGTGGCCCAGCAGGAAATGCCTGTTCTCTTCGTACTGGTCGGCCTTGAAATAAAATTCGCTCATCTGGGCTCCACCCGATACCGTTATACTTTGGGATTTACTTTCCTGTTTTGAAAAGATGCTGGTTATTGTTGCTTTTCCGAATTGCATCTTGGTTTTGATCCCGAAAAGACGCTGACTGCCGGTAATAAGGGTTCCGTTAAGGGGCATGGTGACATCCCCGAACTCTACAAGCTTGATGATTTCATCCTCTTTCCCTTCGTAGGCAAGCTTGGTTTTGTTATCGAATTCGAAAGTGGCTTCTGTGTTGTAGTTCAGGCCAAAGTTGATCTTATCGCCAACCTTTGCCATCACGTTCATCTGGATCTTTTCCTGGAAATCAAAGTTGGTGTATCTGCGTTGTTTGGCATTGAGTGCCGGATCATTCCTGAAGTTGGACTTCACCCCGAAAATAAGTTCTGCCGATCCCTGAGGGCGTATATCTACTGTATTGCTTCCGAAGATACCGGCGAATGCTTCACCCGGGATGGTCAGCCGTGGTATGAGGCCACCCCGGTCACCCGGACCATCCAGTTTTGCACGTTCACGCCAGTATCGGTTTTGCGACTGCCTGAAATTGAAACGGAGGTAATCATCAAAACTCACTGTTACAGGGCTTCCCAAGGTTGACTCTCCTATCTTTTCGGTGAAAAGATAGGAATTGGTCGAAGGGTCATATTCAACCTGTTGCTGAATGGCAGATGGATAAAGATACAGAGGATGTTTGTCGGTGTCGTTCAACGGATTGCCGGTGTGGTCCTTAAAAGGATATGGCATGGTGTCGGGAGGACCCATCACCCCGGTGAATGGCTCTATTGTACTATCAGGTGACGAATACCATCTGGCATTGGAAGACCAGATGATTAAAAAGAGCATCAGGGCGCCGCTACCTCGTATGATGTATTTGATGATCTTCTCCAACCTGCTGCTGATTATTCCCTGTTTGCCACTTTTACAATATTTTCAGGCATGTTTTGATGATGCTTTCCACAGACGCCTCTGGACCCAGTTCGGCAGAAACCTTGTCAACGGCTTTCCCTGCCTGGACTTTGTTGAAGCCAAGCAAAATCAATGCTGATAACGCTTCCTGCTGATGTGTATTGTGCCGGGGTACAGAAAAATCGGGATATTTCAACGTCTTTCCCACCTTGTCTTTCAGATCAATGATGATCCGTTGCGCCGATTTGGTGCCAATCCCCTTGATCTTCTGGAATGGCTGCACCTGCTCCTGCAGGATGGCAGAAACCACCTCTTCGTAACTCAACGATGAAAGTATCATCCTGGCTGTATTGGGCCCGATACCGCTTACCGATATGAGTTGCCTGAAAATATCCCTTTCATCTTCCGTATGGAATCCATACAGGGTGTGGGCATCCTCCCTGATCACCTGGTGGGTGTATAATTTACAGGATTTCAGGTCCTTGATATGAGTATAGGTATAAAGACTGATATTGATGAGGTATCCGATACCCTGGGTCTGGATAACCACATAGGCAGGATTTACTTCAACGAGGTCTCCTGAGATAAAAGCATACATATGTCAGTGTTTTGGCTGGCAAAAATAGCAATTATCTCAATCCGGCAACAGGTGAATCAGCCGACCTGTGCAATGGCCCACTGAAGGGCTTTGTCGAGCATGGCAGGATCGGGTTGCGCAATGAATCCCTGATCGGTAAGAAACCGGGTGATTTCCCGGGCATGCCGGATGTCGCTTTCAGCAACCCTGAAGACCTCCTCCCGTGATAGTATCACCCGGGCCACACCATCGGCGATTGCCTGCATGGCTACATCGGCAGCTTCCTCCGGGAAGACGGATGCCTCATCCATCGTAGGTACAATGTTCTCGGGGTGAATGCCCCTCCGTTCGGCATAGTTAGCCAGGGAATGGGCTGCGGCAATGGCCATATTGTCGGTGATCTTTTTTGCCCTTACCATCAGCGCCCCTTTCAGGATCCCGGGGAATCCGATGGAGTTGTTCACCTGGTTGGGGAAATCGCCCCGCCCCGTGGCAACGATGTAAGCACCTGCCTCTTTTGCCTTGTACGGATAAATCTCGGGGACGGGATTGGCGCAGGCAAATACGATGGATTTCTCTGCCATGGAAGCAACCCACTCGGCTTTTATGACATCAGGTTCCGACTTGGACAAGGAGATCAGCACATCAGCACCTTTCATGGCATCCGCTATCGTGGCAATCCTCCCGGGATTGGTTTTCTCACATAGTTCCCATTTCCTGTAAAAACGTTTGTCGGCCTCAATGTCAGCACGCCCTTTATGCAACGAGCCTTTGGTATCAAAAAGGATCATCTTTGCCGGATCTGCACCGTCGCTGATCAGTAGTCTTGCAATGGTGGTGTTGGCCGCACCCGCCCCGTTGAGGACGATCTTCACTTCACCCATAATCTTGCCTGCCAGCTTCAATGCATTGATAAGCCCTGCAAGGGTTACACAGGCGGTCCCCTGCGCATCATCATGCCATACCGGGATATCGCACTCCTCGCGCAACACATCCAGTACTTTGTAACAGTTCGGCTGGGAAATATCTTCCAGGTTTACCGCACCAAAACTGTACTGTACCATTTTTACAAACTGAATGATCCGGTCAGGATCATGGTGTCCGTTTTCATCACGGCTGTCCACACAAAGTGCTACGCCGTCTACCCCACCCAGGTATTTCATCAGGAATGCCTTGCCCTCCATTACCCCCAGGCCTCCCGGTGGTGTGCAGTCGCCATCACCCAATACACGCGTGGAATCCGATACGACGGCAACCAGATTTCCCCGGTTCGTCAGATGAAAGGAAGCATCATTATCATCCCGTATCGTGGTGGAAATTTTTGAAACACCCGGCGTGTACCATACATTAAACCAGTTGAATGCCGGCACCGGGGCCTTCGGTACCGTCTCGATCTTACCACCGTAATGACCATGGGCACTTTCGGCAAGTTTTTTAAGGAAAAGGGTCTTGGCCTTGGCGATCTGGTCCTGGGTGAAATGATCCGGGAAAGCTTTGTCAAGGTTGTGAAGGTTCAGGGCTATTTTTTCCATGATTTTAAAGGTGATTTAATTAACGATCTGCTAAAATACATAAAATGCTCCCTTCATCTGACGGATGGAACAGAAAAAAACATCAACATTTAACAAACAGGTGTACCTGAAAAAAGAAATAGAATATCAGGGGAGTGATCAAATATGACATTCGAAGGCAAGAAGGACGATTCCCGGGCCTGCAGTTTTTTTAATTAATGGATGAGAAAGATTATTTTTTAATATATTTGGGCTTAGTACATGACAAAAATTCATAATGATTAGAATAACAACACTATATGTTAATA
>CAZZBS010000038.1:0-23726 GCA_964652685.1 uncultured Lentimicrobiaceae bacterium | reverse complement strand
CAGGAGGACAGTGTGCCACCGAAAAAAGCGGAAAAGATAAAAACCGGATGGACATTGGGTGCCCTTCCGGCGGTGGCTTACGATTCAGACCTTGGGTTTAAGTACGGAGCCCTGGTGAACCTTTATTATTTCGGCAACGGATCCACCTACCCCAATTACCTCTATTCCATTTACCTGGAAATCAACCGGACCACGAAAGGAAGCGGGGCCAACCAACTTTTCTTTGATACGGACCAACTGTTCAAAAAGCGGAAGATCAGGGTGACCTCCGACCTGAGTTATCTTACTGAACAGGCGCTGAACTTTTACGGATTCAATGGTGCCGAGGTGAATTACAACCCGTTGTTTGAAGACGACGGATCCGATAAGTATATATCGAGAATGTATTACCGTTTCGACAGGAAGATGATACGGTTCACCACCGATTTCCAGGGAAAGCTGCTCACCGAGAATTTACGGTGGCTGCTGGGGGTGGCACACTTTACCAACCGGATCGGAACGGTTGACATTGACCGGTTAAACAAAGGGAAAGATCCCGACAAACGGCTTCCCGACACGACCCTGCTGTATGACAAGTATATGGACTGGGGACTTATCCCGGCCAAAGAGGCCGACGGAGGGATGAACAACTACCTGAAGGCAGGGGTGGTTTATGACACCCGCGACATCGAAGCGAATCCCAACAAAGGGATGTGGACTGAAGCCCTCATCGTGGCAGCGCCGAAGTTTCTTTACAACAAGGAGAATGCTTTCACCAAGATCGTCCTGATCCATCGCCAGTATTTCACCCTGATCCCGAAAAGGCTCACCTTTGCTTACCGTGTAGGGTATCAGGGAACCATTGCCGGTGATGCACCCTTCTACATGCAATCCTATCTGTTCAGCTCCTATTCTCCCAGCATTATCACCGAAGGGCTCGGTGGCGCCAAGTCACTCCGCGGCATCCAGCGCAACAGGATCGTCGGGGATGGTTTCAGCTACGGTAATTTTGAATTCAGATACAAATTCCTTCGCACAACCCTGTTTAAACAGAACCTTTATCTGGCCATGAATCCTTTCATCGATGTCGGGATGGTCTTTCAACCCGACAAAATTGATAAAAACCTTCTGCCTGCAGGGGAAACCGAATCTGACTATTTCCTGCAAGAAAAAGACAAACTGCACTATACCTATGGGATGGGTTTGCATGCCGCGCTGAACGAAAATTTCGTCCTTTCGGTCAATTTTGGCATAGCAGCAGACAAACAGGACGGGAAAACCGGGCTCTATATCGGCACAAACTGGCTTTTCTGAGGTCAGCCGATCACCTGATGTTTCAGGAGAAGTTCTTCCATCTCTTTCTGCATGGCAGATGCCTCTTCGCGGGCTTTGTCAGCGTAAGAAGTATCGTTTGCTGCGAAAATAATGCTCCGTGACGCGTTGACAAGCAGTCCGCAATCGGGGGTCATCCCATATTCCGCTACCGCTTCAAGGCTCCCTCCCTGGGCACCGACACCGGGGACCAATAGGAAATGATCCGGGGCCATTTTTCGGATATCCTGCAGCATGTCAGCCTTAGTGGCCCCCACCACAAACATCATCTGCCGGTCATCGGCCCATTCAAAAGCTTTCAGGATCACCCTTTCATATAGTTTCCGCTGGGTATATTGCATCCGGATACCAAACCTGTCAAGGGTGGAAGGGATCCTGGGCTGGATAAGCTGGAAGTCTTCGGCCCCCTCATTGGAGGTAAGCACCAACAGCACAACCCATTTCCCCGGGTATCCCAAAAATGGCATCACGGAATCCCTGCCCATGTAAGGTGCCACCGTCACAGCATCAAAAGGGAGTGTCTCAAAAAACGCTTTGGCATACTGCCGGGATGTGTTTCCAATGTCACCCCGTTTGGCATCAGCAATGGTAAACACCTCATCCCTGAACTGATGGAGATAACAAATGGTTTTCTCGAGGCTCTGCCAGCCTGCCAGCCCCCGGCTTTCGTAAAAGGCAAGGTTGGGTTTGTAGGCAACCGCAAGATCAAGGGTGGCATCGATGATCTGCTTGTTAAAAGAAAACACAGGGTCATCCTCTGCAAGCAGATGAGGAGGGATTTTTTCGATGTCACTGTCGAGCCCCACACACAGGAAACTGCGTTTTTTTCTGATCAGGTCCGTAAGCTGCTGCTTGTCCATGTTAGATGTAGATAAAACAGGGAGCAGGAAAGCCCTGCTCATCCTGTATGGTTTTTATTCCGTTGCTACCGCTTCTTTGAGCCGTTCAGCATTTTCAGCTACCTGGAGTTTCTCGATAAGTTCCCCGATATCTCCGTTCATAATATATTGCAGATTATACAGGGTCAACCCGATCCGGTGGTCAGTGACCCTTCCCTGGGGATAGTTGTAGGTGCGGATCTTGGCACTGCGATCACCGGTTGAAACCATGGTTTTCCGTTTCGATGCGATCTGGTCGAGGTATTTTTTGTATTCAAGTTCAAAAATCCTGGACCTGAGCACCTTCAATGCTTTATCGTAATTTTTGATCTGCGACTTCTCATCCTGGCATGAAACCACGATGCCGGTAGGGATATGGGTGAGCCTGATGGCGCTGTAGGTGGTGTTCACCGACTGTCCCCCCGGCCCGCTGGAGCAAAAGGTGTCTTTACGGATGTCGGCCGGATTGACATCCACATCAAATTCATCCGCCTCGGGCAGTACAGCCACAGAAGCTGCCGATGTATGTATCCTGCCCTGCGTTTCGGTTTTAGGAACCCGCTGCACACGGTGGACCCCACTTTCATACTTGAGGATACCATAGGCATCCTCCCCGATCACATCGAATACGATCTCCTTGAACCCTCCGGCTGTCCCTTCGGTCATGCTGACCAGCTCATGTTTCCATCCCCTGTCTTCAATAAACCGGGTGTACATCCGGTAAAGATCCCCCGCAAAGATGCTTGCCTCATCGCCCCCGGTCCCTGCCCTGATCTCCATAATGGCATTCTTACTGTCCTGCGGATCACTGGGGAGCAACAGCAACCGTATCTCCTCCTCCATCTTCTCCTTCTTATCCTGTAGAATAAGGATCTCCTCCTTGGCCAGTGTACGGAATTCCTCATCCTTTTCCCTGGCGAGGAGTTCCCTTGCGGATTTCAGGTTATCCAGAATGCTTTTATAAGCTTTATAGGCATCGACTACCGGCTGCAACTCTTTATAATCCTTGTTCAGCTTCACAAAACGCTTCATGTCTCCGGTCACATCCGGATCATTGATCTGCCCTTCAATCTCAATATACCTGGCGTACAAATCTTTCAACTTATCCAACATACCTTTCTTTCTCCTTTTTCAGGGTGCAAAATTAGTAATTCCTGTGGTAACAGAAATCAGAGCGTATAACGGTAGGTGCCGTGCGGTGATTGGATGGTTACGGCAGCATGGTCAGATACTTCGCAGCGGCCGATGATGCGACCGGCTATACCGAAGGTGGCTGTAATGTCCATGATCCTTTCTGCAATCACCTGGTCAGGCACAAACAGTTCCAGGCGGTGCCCCATATTAAAGACCTGGTACATTTCCCTCCACTCTGTACCTGCATGATGCCGGATCATGGAAAACACTTCCGGTACAGGAAACAGGTTATCCTTTATCACATGGCATTTCCTGATGAAATGCAGTACTTTGGTCTGTCCCCCCCCGGTGCAGTGGATCATACCATGAATGTCCGGCCTGCATGCTTTCAGCACCTCTTTCATCACCGGTGCATAGGTACGTGTCGGTGAGAGGGCCATCCTGCCTGCATTGATACCGGGTAAGGTTGTGGGATCGGTAAGTTTGTATCCACCGGAATAGGTTAACTCCTGCGGGATACCCGGATCGAAGCTTTCAGGGAATAGACTTCTGTAAACCGGGGAGAAGAGGTCATGCCGTGCGGAGGTAAGTCCGTTGGAACCAATGCCGCTGTTGTAGGATTCTTCATAGGTTGCCTGTCCGTCGCTGGCCAGCCCGACGATGAGGTCACCCGGTGCAATGCTGCTGTTGTCGATGATCTCCGAACGAAGGGCACGTGCCACCACGGTGCTGTCAACGATCACCGTCCTCACCAGATCACCTACGTCGGCTGTTTCACCACCGGTTGACCAGATCCCGATTCCCAGGTTACGCATCTTTTCCAGGAATTCTTCGGTTCCCCGGATGAGAGCGGTCACCACCTCTCCCGGGATCAGTTGCTTGTTCCGCCCGATGGTGGATGAAAGGAGCATATTGTCGGTGATGCCGGCGCAGACCAGGTCGTCAAGGTTCATCACGATGGCGTCCTGGGCAATACCCTTCCATACAGACAGATCACCTGTTTCACGCCAATAGAGGTAAGCAAGGGATGATTTGGTGCCTGCCCCGTCGGCATGCATCACAAGACAGTGGTCCGGGTCACCGGTCAACAGATCGGGAACCACCTTACAAAAAGCATGTGGGAACAACCCTTTGTCCAGCTTTTTGATAGCGGTGTGCACCTCCTCCTTGGAGGGAGAAACACCCCGCTTTTCATATTTTGACATTGGTTTCATGTTGATAAAAAAACAAAGCATCCCGCCATATTATTGCCGGGACGCTTTATCGTTCATGGGGCGTAACTATTGTTCCAGGTTAAAGATGATCTGACTCTTATTCCTGTCGACCGTTATGGGAGCGATGGTCTGGAGCAGTTCCTTTCCTATCATGAAGTTCTGTTTCTGATCATGGGAAACTTTAACCACCACGTTTCTCAGTTCCATATTACGGCCGAAGCTTACGGTTGTCAGCTTGAATTCAGCTCCGTCTTTAATGGTTCCGTCTTCCAGAATGGCTTCATCCTTTTCGGTGAAGTTGCCTTTGGTGATCCAGGCATCGCGCAGCAATGCCATGGCCTGGTCAAGCGACATGGAGCTTCCTTTCAGGGGTTCATTGTAAACAAAGCCAAGTGTGAGTCCATTGACGACGGTAGTGGCTGCAATTTCACCAGCTTCGTTGATAAAGAAGGGGATCACATTTTCTTCAGGGTTGACCTGAATCTGAAACTTCTCGAGTGCCAGGCTGTCGATGGGTATGTTTTTATCCTTGGGCACGTAATCATTCCTAACAATCCTGAACTCAGTTCTACGGTTAAGCTGGTGGGCTGCCTCTTTTTCATTATTGGTCCTCAAACCATTGATAAAGGCTTCTGTCAGGTGGGAACCGGCTTTGATGGTGGATCTCCATTCAGGGACATAGAAATCCCTGGTGAGTTTCCTTGGTTCCCGTTCGCCACGTCCGACAGCAATGATCCGGTCGGGATCGATGCCCTGGGTTATGATGTAGGAAACGCATGATTTGGAACGGCGCAGTGACAGGTCATCGTTGTATTCATGAGATGCCCGGAAGTCGGTATGGGAGATGAGCTCCACCACGATGGTCGGGTTATCCTTCATGGTTTTGATCAGGCCGGCCAATGAATCCTGGTATTGGGGTAGCAGATCTGCCTTGTCGAGAAGGTACCTGATTTCAGGCAGCACAATGGGTTCTTTGGGTATGGGTTCCAGGTTTTTATTATGGATCAGGTCTTTGCTGACCATCAGGCCTACCGTTGATTCCTTGCCCTGAGCGCCGAAATACCCATCCCGTGAGAAAATGATGGTATAGGTAACATTGGGGAGGATCTGCTGGTTGTTGAAGCGATAGGTTCCGGCACGGTCGGTATTGGTTTCGATGGCGGTTTTATCACTCCCTTTGAGTTCCACTTTTACGCCCTCCAGACGTTGCAATGTTTGTGCATCGCGCACTATACCACTGAGTGTGAAAAGGATGGGAGGCAGATGGATGGCATAGATGTCATCACCGCCACGGGAACCTTTGATGTTTCTGTTGGAGGAAATAAAACCGTTTTCCTCTTCGCCAAAACGTTTCTCCAGTCCCTGAAGGATGATGCTAAAGTCATCCCCTTCGGAGTTGATGGGGTGCAGCATATTTTCAGGAGTTGTCCATACCCCGTTCACCATTATGGACCGGAAGATGTCAAGGCCACCCATGCCAGGGTGTCCATCGGAAGAGAAGTAAATCACACCTTCCTGGCGAAGCCACGGAAACATTTCATTTCCTGATGTATTGACCACAGGGCCAAGGTTTTCCGGTGTTCCAAAGGGTTTAGTCTTACTGGTCCTCCTGGCCATCCAGATATCCCCGCCGCCATAACCACCCGGCATATCTGATGTGAAATAGATCACCTTTTCATCCTCACTGAGGGTGGGGTGCATCACCCTGATGCTGTCGGCAGCGATGCCCAATGCTTCAGGTTCACTCCATTTCCTCCCCATTTTTTTGGAAGTATAGATATCACAGCCCAGCCTTTCTTTGGTGGCAACCCTGCAACGGGTGAAGTAGAGAATATTGGCTTTTTCATTAAAGGCAGTCACCCCCTCGTTCACCGGGGTATTGACAATGTTGTCATCATCAAACGACTGGGGTTTGCTCCAGTTCCCCTTCCTGTCAAGTGTAACATAAAAGATATCAGTGAATTTTCCACCCGTCCATTCATCACTTTTTTTACCCCTGGATTCTTCCCTGTCGGAGGTGAAAACCAGCACGTTGTATTTCTTATTATCGGCATAGGTAGGAGAAAAATCATTGTTTCTTGAGTTGAATCTTTTCATGTTTTCCGCCTGCCACCGCGAAGGGAATTCCATCCATCTAAGCGCTGTATCACAATAATCCCTGGCTATCCTGGCCCGCTTATCTCCCGGTTCTTTCTCCAGGTATTTGTTATAGGCTGTGCGTGATTCTTCATATTTCCCCCGGGATTTCAATGTTTCTGCATAACGAAGGAAAATGATCGGTAAAGGATATTCGGCCCTGATGGCGCGGTCGTAAGCAGCTTCAGCCCTGGCGAAGTCGCTGGTTTTCCTGTAACATTCCGCGATCTGGAAGAGAATCCTTCTCTTTTCGGGTTTGTTACTGACTTTCGTAAAAGCCTTTTTATAAAGCGGAATGGCTTCATAATATTTCTGAAGCCTGTATGCCTCATCTGCTTTGGCTGTAAAATTCTCCTGGGCTGCTGCCGGAATGGCCAGCGCTACAAAAGAAAACAGCATCACTACAGCAAAGATTCTGGATAATGACATGTTAAACTCGGATTAAGGATACAAATAATCGTTGCTAAAATAATGAATTATTCAAAAGAATAACAGGTAAATATTTTTAACCGGTATTTTTTTACAGTTAACCTGCTGAGCTAAAGATTTATTTTACCGGAAATACCTGTGCAGCTCTGAACCATTCAATATTTCGCAACGCATTCTGAAAAAGAAGATATCAAGCCTTATTCAATGCATATTGGATATTTTATCGTTTGAATATCAATATAAAAAAATAAAGCCTGAAATCTGTGTTTTATCAAGGTTACAAGATTGCTTTAAAGATATGTAAAGCATTCTTATTGTTTTTTGCGCAGCAATCCTTTTGCAATAAGTTTTCTTTCCTTTCTCCTGTTTTGTATCTGAATCAGGTCAAACGCTATCGAGCTGGCTGTAAACAGGGATGAGTAGGTACCTACCACGATGCCAACCATCAGGGCAAAAGCGAATCCGCGGATCACTTCGCCACCGAATATGAAGATAGCGAGCAACACCACGAAGGTTGTACCTGAAGCATTGATCGTCCGGCCGAGGGTGCTGACCAGGGCGTTATTGATATTCTCCTTCAGCGGCGTTTTCGGGTGCAACCCGAGATATTCCCTTATCCTGTCGAAAATCACCACGGTATCGTTGATGGAATAACCGATGATGGTCAGGATAGCAGCGATAAATGCCTGATCAACCTCCATATTGAAGGGCATGATGGTGTAGAAAATGGAAAACATGGAGATGGTGATCATGGCATCGTGGAAAAGGGCTGCCACCCCGCCCAGGCCATATTGCCAGCGACGGAAACGTACAGCAATATAAAGAAAGATGATGATGAGGGCAAATGTAATAGCCTCAACGGCGGCTACTTTAATATCCGCTGCAATGGTTGGCCCCACCATTTGAGAGCTGAGCAGCCCAATGATTTTCCCTTCCTCTTCAGTCGTAAAATCACTGTATGATACAGGGGTTTTATAAAACCCTTTTACCCCTTCGTATAATTTGGTATTGATGATACTGTCGATATTGGGCGCCTCTTCGTTGATCATATACTTGGTTGCCACCTTCACCTGGCTGTTTGGGCCAAAGGTTTTTACTTCGGGTGCAGATCCAAAAGGGGCCGACAGTGCTTTGCTGATCTCGGTGGTTTTCACATCCTGATCGAAGCGGATGATAAAGGTACGGCCGCCTGAAAAATCAACTCCTAAATTCAGTCCCTGAATGACCAGAGATATTATACCAGCCAGAATGACAGCGCCGGAGATATAGTAAAACCTCTTTCTCTTTGCTATAAAATCAAAACTGATTTTTGAGAATGCATTGATGGTGTATTTGTTCCCGAAGTCAATCGGTTTGTTCTTATCCATTTGCCTGAGAAAGATGAGGCGGGAGATGAGAAGGGCGCTGAACAGGGATGTGAGGATACCGATCATCAGGGTGGTAGCAAATCCCTTGACGGGTCCGCTGCCAAAGATGAACAGCACCAAACCTGTCAGGAAAGTTGTGACGTTCCCATCGAGGATGGCAGAGAGAGCATTGCGATAACCATCATGGATGGCCAGTCGCATCCCTTTGCCCATACGGATTTCTTCCCGTATTCGCTCAAAGGTGATCACATTGGCATCCACTGCCATACCGAGGGTAAGGACAATACCCGCAATCCCCGGGAGTGTAAGGGTAGCCTGCAGGGATGCCAGTATCCCGATCAACCAGAATACGTTCAGCAAAAGGGCTATATCAGCAATAATACCAGCCCTGTTGTAATAGGCTGCCATATAAATAAGCACCAGGATGAAAGCAATGACGAATGAAAGCAAACCTGCACTGATGGCTTCTTTTCCCAGTGAAGGGCCGACCACCTCTTTATTCACAATAGAGGCGGGTGCAGGCAACTTGCCGGCTTTCAGCACATTGGCAAGGTCCAGGGCCTCTTCGATGGAGAAATTGCCACTGATCTGGGAATTACCGGTTGGGATCTCGCTGTTAACAGTCGGATAGGAGTACACTTTATCATCCAGAATAATGGCGATGGACTTCCCGATATTCTGACCGGTTAGACTTTTCCACACTCTTGCCCCTTGGGAATTCATACTCATGCTGACGACCACCTCACCGTTCTGGTCATAGTCCTGCATGGCATTGGAAATAGCGCTTCCGTCAAGGGGGGGAAGACCTTTACCGGTCTTGTCTTTCAGTGCCACCAGCTCAAGGATGGTCTCCTTGGTATTGTACTGGAAATATTTGTTGGGCTTATTGGTCCATTTAAGCACCACGTTGCGCGGCAGGATCCCCCGCTCATAGGCTACATCTATCAGGTAATTGATCCTTGCGATATCTTTCGCAGCAGCCCTTCCGATGACGGGCCCGTCAGCCTCTTTTCCCTGCTGGTCGAAATTGGGGGCAAGGTACCTATAAAGGGCATCTGCACCCGTTTCATCTGTCATCGCAGGGGTCTCACCTGTGCCGGGTTCTGCGCCCTCTTCATCCAGGAGTGAACCCTCCGGCTGTGCCTCCGTTAACCGGGTTGTGTCCTCCAACATATTCCCGGTCAGATCTGTCCCCCCGGTATCCGGTTGGATGGCCTCAATGACTGTGGCGCCCGAAAACTTAACATCGGTAAGTTTGGTGTTCATCAGGTCAAGGTACTTCCTTACCTCCTTAAACTCATAGGTTTCCCAGAACTCCAGTTGTGCCGTGGCCTCCAGCAGTTTGGTTACCCTCTCGGGGTCCTTGATGCCCGGCAGCTCCACCAGGATCCTGCCGCTTTGCGGCAATCGCTGAACATTGGGCTGAGACACACCGAACTGGTCAATACGTGTCCGAAGGATATTGTAAGTGCGACTGATGGCCCCATCAGCCTCCTCACGGATCACCTTCATCACCTCTTCATTGGTTGCATCCTGTGGTATCCGCTCCTTTGACTCAAAAGAGAAAATGGGGGCCAGCCTACCTTCAGGATCAATCTCTTGGAATGCTTCGTAAAATAAACTTACAAAGTCACTCTGGGATTTACCCTGTCTGTCAATCGCAAGCTGAAGGGCACGGTTAAAGATAGTATCGGTTGAATATCCTGACATTGAACGTATCACATCCACAACGCTTACTTCCAGGGTGGCATTCATCCCCCCCTGCAGGTCAAGACCCAGATTGATCTCACGCTCCTTGGTTTCCGAAAAGGTGTACTTCCTGATGCCAATGTTGTAAATATTGACGTTTGCGATCGAATCCAGATAATATTTTCGGTTCACCGAAACCAGTGAATCATATAACACCTTAATTCTTACCTCATCGCCCTGTGCCATTTTTTCGGCCATCTGCAACACCTCAGGCCGGTGTGAATACCTGTCTGCCCTGCTCTCATGAACGCGCGTTACCACGGTAAACGAGAGGTAAAACAAACAGATCAATGAAAGCAGTATTGCCAATAACCTTACGGCTCCTTTGTTCTGCATTGCTAAACTGTTTGATTATATTATATCTGACTACCTTGTTTTTTAAGGCTGCAAAGATAGAATTTTCATTCGTTATAATACAACAGATGATAAAGAAATCAGAATACCCCTTTTGCAGTCATTAAACCTTAGCCGCTATGCCTCGTCTAACTCATGTATTTGACAGGTAAAATGAATTACCTTTGTAAAACTTTGGTACATCATGATCTGTAAAACATCCGTGAATTTCTATTCCCAAAACCAAACAGACATCTGAACCTATCGTTGCCAAAATCATGTAACAATACCCGCACAAATGAAGAAAAGTACTTTACCCCGGCTCATGGTCATCTTGCTGTTATCAGGTCTGTTTGGCGCTGCCACAGGCCAGAATGTATTTGATTTTGGCTTCCAGCGTGACCTGTCCATCCCTGTATACGACAGCGCTAGCCAATTATTGAAAAATGCCTGGGCTGGTGGGATGAATTCTGTCCATTTCAATGAAATGGATCTGAATTTCGACCAGGTCAAGGACCTGGTTGTCTTTGATACCCATACAAATAAGCTGACAACCTACATTAACAACGGAACAACGGGCATGGTTGATTACCAGTATGCTCCCGAATATGAATTGTTTTTCCCGAAACTCTATTCCTGGATTAAACTCCGGGATTTCAACGGAGATGGTAAGGAGGATATTTTCACTTACGGTTTTGCCGGTATCAAGGTTTATCTCAACACATCAACCCCCACAACCGGGCTTTCTTTTTCGCTCTACACACCGATCCTTAATGCTTTTCAAGGCGGGCATTATACCAACATTCTGGTGACTGATGTGGATTATCCGGCTATTGCTGACATCGATGGTGACGGTGATCTGGATATGCTGGTTTTCTATGGACTTGGTTCCCTTATTCAGCATTACGACAACCGGTCCATGGACAGCACCGGCACCCTGGATACGCTATGGATGGTATTGGCCCACAGGTGCTGGGGTTGGTTTTCTGAAAGCGATGACGACAACAGCCTCACCTTGAATATCGACTCTATTGATCCATATATGGCCAACTATTGTGTCAATAACCTTAAAAGCAACCCTTTACCTCTGGAGAGTAAGACTCCAAAACACACTGGTTCTACCATGTTGCTGCTCGATCTTACCGGGAACGGTTTGCAGGACCTCATCATCGGAGATACCGATTTCCCAACGGTAGCTGCACTTTTCAACACTGGCACAAAGAAAGAGGCACGGATGACATCCATGGATACCCTTTATCCTTCCTATGATACCCCCGTTTTGATCTACGCATTGGCCAGCACCGATTTTCTGGATGTTGACAATGACGGTAAAAAAGATCTGCTTTGCGGTGCCTTTGATCCCAACTGGGAAGTAACCAAAACCGACAACCTTGCCAGTTCCTGGTGGTACAAGAATACAGGATCCAATACAATTCCGGTTTTTAATCTCCAGTCAAAATATTTTTTACAGAATCAGATGATTGACATCGGGGCAAACAGCTATCCCGTTTTATACGATTACAATGGCGATAGTTTACCAGATCTGTTCGTTGGTTCTTTCGGCCTTCGGGATTCATCATGGTTGGATCCGTATTTCATCCTATCTTCGAAGTATGTAAGCAGAATTTCCCTGTATGAGAATACCGGGACGGCTGCTCAGCCTGCCTTCACCTTTGTCACCGACGATTTCGCCAATGTATCTTCGCTCGGCCTGGTTGGTGCCTATCCGGCCTTCGGCGACCTCAACGGTGACGGAAAACCCGATATGGTACTTGGCGACACCACCGGACGTCTCCATTATTTCGAAAACATCGCCCCGACAGGCCAGCCCATGCAGCTGAATTTTGTATCCTCCCATTACCAGAACATTGATGTCGGGATGTTCAGCACTCCGCAACTGTTCGACCTGGATGATGACGGCTTACTGGACCTGGTAATTGGCTACAAAGAGAGAACCTGGACCAGCAACGGGATCAACTATTACTGGAACACATCCCTCTCATGGTACAAGAATACGGGTACAGCCACTGTGCCCCAGTTTACACACCAGACCGACTCCCTGGGCGGAGTCCGGGTGAATGACAGCTATTTCCATTATTACAACGGTTACAGCTCCCCCTGCTTCTTCCGTGATACGGCCGGGGTGATCTATCTCTTCGTGGGAAGTGGGCCGGGCCTGGTTTTCTATTACCGTGACATCTCAAACAACCTTTCCGGCACTTTTGGCAAGGATTCCAATATGGTGCATACCACCGAGTATGATGTCTTCTATTCTGTGCAGCATTTTGAAAACCAGGACAAGAACATGCAGATCATTGACATGAAACTGAAATCTTCTATGACCGTCGGTGACCTGAACCAGGACGGGTACCCCGATATGATCATCGGTAACTTTGCCGGCGGCCTCAACTACTTCAAGGGAACGCCCCCGCTGGGTATCGGCATTAGCCAACCGATCAGGGAATTTGGGGGGGATATCACCCTATTCCCCAATCCGGCCGGCTACCGGATCAATATTGCCATACAAGGCGGCGACCAAAGTATGAGAAGTGTCACTTCGGTCTGGACCATCACAGGACAGCAGGTCATGAAGGTCATCAACAACGGCGACGATTATTTCCAGATAGATATATCCCAACTGCCAAACGGGATCTACCTGCTACGTGTTGAAGTGGAATCACCCATGCAGGGCACCACGGGTAGGTTTAACCGGAAGCTGGTGGTGAAACGATAGAAGGGTAAGTGTTTTGGTGTTTTGGTGATCAGAGAGCCAGGTATCAGATGTTGAACCTGCAACCAGTAACCTGCAACCTGCTCCGCCGCGGCGGACTGTAACTTAACGGTTTTTAATGATTTTTTCGCGATGGAGGATTTTCCCTGCATCCGACCTGATTTCCAGAAGATACATACCTTCAGCGAACAGGTTGATATCGATTGATCCCGGGCTGTTAAGGTTTTCATGGAATAACAGACGTCCTGTCATATCCAGCAAACGAACCTGAACAGACCGGTTGATACTGGAGGCAATCATTATCTGATCATTACAGGGATTTGGGAAGATAACAAATGGGGGCTCTGTATCTTTTTCAACCACAGAAAGGGGATCATAAGCAAATCCCGAAACCGGCAGGCTTATCTGGTTGGCATCTGTTGTAATGGTCAGTAAACCACTATATGTGCCGGGGGAAAGTGGTTCAAACATGACCCTTACAGCCCTTGACTGCCCCACGGAAAAATTCTGCGACTGGGGTGTAAGAACCGAAAAGCCGGCCGGGGCAGTCACAGCGCTCATGGCCACAGTACCGTTTCCTGCATTCGTAAGCTGGAATTCTATGGTATCTGTATTCTGGATTTCCAGTGTGTCAAAAACAAGCCCTGCAATATCAGGTATCAGTTCCCTGTACATGCCCAATCCGTGCAACCTGAGCGTATCAAGTCCCTGCGATGCCTGATGATATACACGGACCCAACCATCATATTGTTTTACGCTGTCAGGTGAAAAATCAACATTCACCATCAGGGAATCACCAGGCAGAATGGCTGCCGGAAGGGTTACACCCGCCGAAAAAGCTTCCGGGAACCGGATAGAATCCACATATAGGATGTTGGTACCCGGATTGAACAGATAAAAACTTTTCGTACCCGTTTGTCCCGTATCTACATTCAGGGAAAGTGCAATAGGCCAAAGGTCGATCAGCGGCTGGGACAGCTGCTGCACCTTGATTTCATCGAAACCAAAACCATCTGAAGTAACCGGGTGATTGTCGTATTGTGCAAACCGTACTACAAACTGCTGTCCGGGCACCAGATTGTATGCCGCAGTTACCGCGTTGATATTGATGTTTTTTTCAGCCCAATAGGTATTTGTATCTGTCAGATTCATCACCTTTTTAAAGGAAATTCCACCATTATCGGAAAACCAGATGCCGTTTTCACCATGGTTTTCATTGCCTATACTTTTCCAGCGGTAGGACATTACCAGGTTATTCAGATTGTTCAGGTTCAGGTGAAGATCGGCTTTATTCAGGTTGTAGTTGCTACCTGTGGAGACATCCATCAGCAGCTGGTAACCACCCGCATAAGGTCCATAAGCCCCAGTTGCTACAATACGGCCCAACAGATCGGTTGAACTGAGTTTCCATGAAGCATCAAATCCATCCCCGAATCCGGTATAATAGGGTATGGGGGCGTATACCACCGGGATTGTGTCAGCATATACATAAATATCATCAAAAGCAAATCCATCCCCTCCCGTTTGATTGGAACATATCATATACCAGTTGTCATACTGACGAAAACTGATCACAAATGATTCGGTCAATGTCAGACCATGCAGTCCGGCGAGTTTGTCAACATCAAGCACATATTGGGTCCAGGCTTCGAAAGAACCTTTCAGTTCCAGAACTTTCACGAAGTTATCTCCTCCGTCATCTGAAAAAAAGAGGCCATCTTCTTCATTGTTTTCATCTCCGTATTCACGCCACCAGAATTTCAGTTTCACCTTTTCTGTATCACGAAGATTCATCCTTAACCTGGCTTCGTTCTGCGCATAGGTTCCGCTCACATTCTGGTCCAACAGCAGGGAGGCATTTCCGTAACGTGCATCACATACCGTATCGATCCGTATCCTGCCGACAGTGTTACTGCTGATCATTTGCCAAAAGGCATCAATGCCGGTTTCAAATCCGGTATAATAGGGCAATGTGGCGTACAGGAAGGTGTCCGGTTCACGGATACAGATGGAAAAGGATTCCGGAGCATTAGAGCCATTCTTCCACACCCTTAGGTGGATGGTATCGCCGGGTGTAAGCCCTGACATGGGCAACACCACTCTTCCTGCTGCATTGGTGAAGGTATCGCATGCCACGAAAAGAGGGGTATTACATGTGGATGTGTAAGCGGCCAGTCCGACCTGCTGCAGCCCATCCCCCACCTCTGCTTCAGCTTTACCTGAGGCAGGCGCCACAAAGCGGAACCAGACATCTTTCCCATGGAATTCAGCACAACCCGGATAGGGAACGGAAGAGGTATCGGCGCCGGCAAAACCGGAAATGACCGGGTCGCAGTATTTGTTAACAGTCAGTGAAACAGCACCACAGGGATGATCATTCACGGCAGCCGCCTGGCTGACGATCACAACTTCTTTTATGAAAGGGGTGCAATTATGCTTGCTGATGGTAAGCAGTGCCCGGAAAGCCGTATCATTCATCGGTGAACAATGCAGGGTTCCGGCACCGGAGAGAAGTATATCCCTGGCAACCAGCACATCCTTGAACACCAGGGTAGCCAGTGCATCGGATACATTACAGTTTGTAATGGTAAGGTGTGAAGTCCCTTTAACAATCGTATCCGGCACCTGTGCCATGATCTGCTGGGGTGAAGCGGTGAACATGCGGGTGGCAGGGTCACCGAAATAATGGAAGAGCCTGTGTTGATAGGTATTGCCACTGGTGGATCCGTTCCAGGTCTGTACCATTCTAAGGAGGCCATGGTTTACCACATCGCCCATGGCCAGGATCGGCGGATGGGATGAAGTAACCGGGTTGGCGATCCCTCCGCTCCCAAAGAGCGGCAGCAGGCCCTGATCATTCCATATGGCATCAAACAAACCCACGGTCATTGCATCGTTGTACCCACTGTAACTTTCAAAGGATGCAGCTACCACACCTGCAGCACCCCCTGATGACAACCGGAGGAATTTCTCGGCAAAACATTCATTCAGGGAAAATTCACCTGTATGGCAATTAATGCTGAACACCATCGGGAGTTTCGGACCGTTGCTTAACTGGTTGAGGGAGGTGGTCGTGAAATAGGGGTGTGCCCAGCCACTACCGCCTACATAACCATGATCACGGTGCAACACATAGAAGCGACCTTCATTGATGGCCTGGGCAATCTGGGTTTGATTACCACTCCAGGTAAATCCGTTTACCCTGAGTAAGTCGGGGGGCAAAGGTTCACCGTTGCTGTAATAACCGTTGTTGTAATTCGTTGGATTGATATAGGGTTCTGTATAGTAAATCCGCTGAATATCAAATCCTTTACCCATCACATAATCGCGTATTTCTTCGGATGTGTGGGTGAAACGTCTTGTAGCATATCCGGAGGTATCATCATCCTGGAACTGGGCACAATGAAGGGCATTTTGATAAAACAATGTGTCCTGCAAAGGATATCTTTCATAATTAATGATTTTCAGCACCACTGAAAGCGCCTGTGAGGCATTGGCCACCGAAATCCTTCCTTTGGCCATATCCGGGTAATAATCGGCAGAGCCATTCATGCAGACATAATAGAGGTCGGTGGGGAAGGAGGAGGAACCGCTGGGGAACATCTGGGCAGGCACGTGGTTATGGTCTCCCAGGATAAGAAGGTAATCGGGCCTGGGGATGGAATTATGATAACGACCATGCACTGAGTCTATAACCTGCTGCACGGTCCAGGAAGGGCGGCTGATCACCTCTGTATGAAATCCTGTTTGCTGCCTCCAGCGGGCAATACTGTCGGCGGCCTGCATGAAAGGGTCAATGGTGATGATGAGGTAATCAGCTGTCGATGTTCCGGCTGTTTTCATGATGCCCGGCGGGATCATATCACCATTCAGCAGCAGGGATGACAAATACTGGTTATAATAGGCCGAGTTTTCAGAAGCAAGCGGGTTGAAAGTTCTTCCCTCCCCCGTGAAACCGAATTGCATTGTTATATCCTTATGTACCCTGATCAATCCCTGGACAGGATTATACTGTACTGGCCTGATCTGTACCACGGCAACACGGAGCCCACGGATCAGGATGGTATCTACAACCTCTGCCAGCTTTTCCGGGAAAAAAGCATCGGTAGCGTACAAGGCACTGTCGATCACGAATGGGGGATCGGATGCCCCATATGTATCCGTAGCCGGTTCAAAGGCGGGATGAATGCGGTACTCGTAAAAATCAGAATATGATTCTGACCATGATGAAAGCGTTGCCCCTGCATGCATGGGGATGGCGATCATCTCTGTCACTGCCGGCAATGCAGGCTTGCCTGGTTCCCGCATCAGACCCATACCGTTGATATGCAGAAAGTCAAAATTTTTCCCCTCTGTGCTGACAGGTGATCTGGTAATCCCGGGGACCGAATAATGAACCTCCACACCATCAAGACCCTGACTGACGATGACTTTCTGAAGAGATTCCCGCGTAAGGGCCGGCTGCTGGGCAGTCATGGTATAGGTCAGCAGCATCAGGGCAGAAATAAGGATTGCTTTCATAGAGGAGGTATTGAAAGGGTCAAAGATACACATCAGAAGTTAGGTTTGATCGCATACTTTTCATAGAATTTCACAATATGATGAACCGCTTCATCAGCAGTATCCACCATCCTTATGATCTCAAGATCCTCCTTCAGCACCATCTTTTCAGCAATCAATCTCTCAGTTATCCAATCTATCAGCCCCTGCCAGTATTTTTTCTCAACCAGGACGATGGGGAAGTGTACCATTTTCTGTGTCTGAATCAATGTAATGGCTTCGAACATCTCGTCCAGTGTCCCAAAGCCCCCGGGCATGACCACATATCCCTGCGCATACTTCATGAAGACTACCTTACGGACAAAGAAAAAATCGAAATTGAGCAGTTTGTCGTTGTCGATATAATTATTGGCCTTTTGTTCATGGGGCAGTGCAATATTAAGCCCCACGGACTTCCCTCTTGCCCTGTAGGCTCCCCGGTTAGCAGCTTCCATGATACCGGGACCACCACCTGTGATCACTCCAAACCCATGCTTGGTCAATTTAAAAGCTATCTCTTCAGCTGTTTTATAATAAGAAGATGTCTCCTTCACCCTGGCAGAACCGAAAATAGAGACACATGGTCCGATCCTCGACATTTTTTCAAAACCGTTGACAAACTCCGACATCACTTTAAATACCTGCCATGAATCTGCTGACATGGTTTCATTCCAGTCCTTGGGTTTGAATGCTTCCCGGATCTGTTGTTCATGATTGATCATATATTTGATTTTAATTGATTCATCCCTTGAATGCGGGCCAATTGTTACAACGAGCTGATTATATCATATTTTTATGTACGGAGATCCAGTCGCTGCGGGATGCCATGTTACGACCGGATTATCAGGTCACCAGGTTGAAAGTTTGCGGCATAAAAATACACAAATAAGGATTAGAGCGGAGAAAAGGGGCAAATCATTCCGGGTTGGCTTTTCCGAGAACCCTTGTCAGGAAGCGTCCGGTATGACTGCGTTCCGAACAGACAACCTCTTCAGGGGTTCCGGTGGCTATGATTTCACCACCATGATCTCCTCCGTCGGGACCAAGATCGATGATATGATCTGCCATTTTAATGACATCGAGGTTATGCTCTATCACAAGCACCGTATTACCATGATCGACCAGTTTATTCAGGACTTCGAGCAACACACGGATATCCTCAAAATGGAGCCCGGTGGTTGGTTCATCCAGGATATACAGTGTTTTCCCGGTCTCTTTCCTGGAAAGCTCTGTTGCCAGTTTCACCCGCTGGGCTTCACCACCTGACAGGGTGGTTGACTGTTGGCCCAGGGTGATATACCCTAATCCAACATCCTGTAATGTTTTAATCTTTCTCAGGATCAGCGGTATGTTTTCAAAGAATTCTACCGCCTGGTTGATGGTCATGTTCAGGACATCATTGATCGATTTACCCCGGTATCTCACTTCAAGGGTATCACGGTTATAGCGGTTGCCCCCGCACACTTCGCACTGGATGCTCACATCGGGGAGGAAATTCATCTCTATGATCTTCACCCCCGCCCCTTTGCACTCTTCACACCTACCCCCCTTGACATTGAAGGAGAACCTCCCCGGTGCATATCCCCTGACTTTTGATTCCGGCAGGTGATGGAAAAGCTTTCTGATCTCATCAAATACGCCGGTATAGGTAGCCGGATTCGAACGCGGGGTTCGGCCGATGGGTGACTGGTCGATCTCTATGACCTTGTCGATATGCTTCAATCCTTCAATGGTATGATAAGGCAGAGGATTTTTTTGTGAATTATGCAGGTGGTTGCAAAGGATTGGGAAGAGTGTATGGTTGATAAGGGTTGATTTGCCGCTGCCGCTCACGCCGGTGACACAGACGAATAAGCCCAGGGGCAAATCCATCGTTATCTCCTTCAGGTTGTGCCCTTTGGCGCCGGTGAGACAGATCCTCATGCCATTTCCTTCCCTTCGCTTCACGGGGACAGGGATCCGCTTTTTTCCGGAAAGGTACTGACAGGTGATGGTATCACGCTGAAGCATCTGCTGCGGGGGACCTTGTGCTACGATCCTTCCACCCAGTCTTCCGGCACCAGGCCCGATATCCACCACATGGTCGGCTGAACGGATCATCTCTTCGTCATGTTCCACCACCATCACCGAATTACCTACATCGCGCAGGTCCCTGAGTGCCTGGATCAGCTTTACATTATCCCGCTGGTGTAAGCCGATGCTCGGTTCATCCAGGATATACAGCACACCAACCAACTTGCTGCCAATCTGTGTCGCCAGTCGGATGCGCTGTCCCTCCCCACCACTCAGCGTTCTGGATGGCCTGTTAAGGTTCAGGTAATCAATCCCGACATCCAGCAGGAAACCTGTCCTGGCCATAATCTCCCGCAATATTTCTTTTGCTATCAGTGCTTTTTGTGGTTCCAGTTGCTGTTCCAGTCCTGTCAGAAAGGAACGTAGCTCCAGAATGCTTATGGAAGACAAATCAGCAATGGTCCTGTCAAGGATCCTGAACTGCAGCGCTTCCTTCTTCAGTCGCGTGCCATGGCACCCCGGACACTCAAGGTCATTCATATAGGCACTCGCCCAACGCTTCACACCTGCCGACTGTGATTCCTGGTCCTGGTTACGGATAAAATTCACAATACCATCAAACGAAACGGTGTAGCTGGAGGTGATACCGAGGTAATCGTTTTTGATCTGCAACACCTCATTGGTGCCGTACAACAATGCCCCTAGGGCTTCATCGGTCAGCTCCCCGACGGTGGAATCAAGGGTGAAACCATACCTGATCCCGATAGCTTCCACCTGTTTGAATATCCAGTTGGACTTGTACGGCCCAAGGGGGGCAATGCCACCTTTGCGTATGGTTTGCCGCTCATCGGGAAGGATCTTTCTGATGTCAACTTCCGTGATCTGCCCCAGTCCGTTACACCGGGTGCAGGCACCGTAAGGAGAGTTGAACGAAAAAGTGTTCGGTTCCGGTTCAGGATAGGAGATGCCGGTATCCTCGCACATCAGGTTGCGGCTGTAATGCTTCACCAGGCCGCTCTCAGACTCCAGCAGCATGATGCTCCCTTTGCCGGTTTTCAGGGCTGTATGCACCGATTTGTCAAGCCGTTCAGGTTTCAGTGCATTGACGCGCAGCTGATCGACCACCACTTCAATATCATGAACCTTGTACCTGTCCAACTGCATACCGGGTTCAAGCTCCTGCATCTCCCCATCTGTTCTGACCCGCAGGTACCCTTGCCTGCGAACCTGTTCAAATAACTCACGGTAATGACCTTTGCGCCCCCTGACAATAGGCGACAGGATCAACACCTGCTTCTGATCGAAAGCAGATTCTATAAGATGAATGATCTGCTGACTGGTATAACTCACCATTTTTTTTCCGGTAACCAAGGAGTAAGCGTCTGCCACCCGGGCATACAGAAGCCGCAGAAAATCATAGATCTCGGTAATGGTGCCGACGGTGGAACGGGGATTTCTGCTGACCGTCTTCTGTTCAATGCTGATTACCGGGCTCAGTCCTGTGATCTTGTCAACATCCGGCCGTTCGAGGTTCCCGATAAATTGCCTGGCGTAGGCTGAAAAGGTTTCCATATACCGACGCTGCCCCTCCGCATAGATGGTATCAAAAGCAAGGGAGGATTTACCACTGCCGCTCAGCCCTGTGATCACAACAAGTTTATTGCGGGGAATCGTCACATCGATGTTTTTCAGGTTGTGCACCCTCGCACCCTGGATCTCCAGATTCTCTTCCGAATCAACCACACCGGTGTGGACCGGGTCAACAGGCTCATCCAATCGCATGTCAGATCATCCCCTTATTCGGCATTATAGATAAACAGCCCCTTATGCTCCCTGAAAAGCAAGGCATTCCTGTCCCGCTCAGAAACGATGGGAGACTTCACACCCCAATCGATACCAAGCTCTGTATCATTATACAAAATGGAACTTTCAAGCTCCCTGCTATATGGATTGGTGCATTTATAACTGAAAATGGTTTCATCTTCAAGGGAGACAAATCCATGTGCAAAACCGGGAGGAAGCCATAACATCAGGTTATTGGTTCCGGTAAGCAATACTTTCTGGTGATTCCCATACCACGGGGATCCCCGCCTGATATCTACCGCCACATCCATCACCGCCCCCTTCACAACCCTTACAAGTTTCCCCTGTGCAAGGGGTGGATTCTGAAAATGGAGTGCACGGATCACCCCTTTCATCGAAACCGATTCATTATCCTGGGCAAAGTCTTCTGTGAAACCCAGTGATGCAAGTAATTCACGATTGTAGGTTTCCATAAAACAGCCCCGCTCGTCACGGAAAACAACAGGCTCAATGATCAGCAATCCCGGTATGTCACCTTTGATAATCCTCATAATCTTTCAAACCTTTTAACTTTCTGACTATATGTGTATCACCTCTCCATATGCCGCGGCCACCGCTTCCATGATGGCTTCAGACAGGGTAGGATGCGGATGTACCGACTTGATGATCTCATGGCCGGTGGTTTCAAGTTTTCTGGCCACCACCACCTCGGCGATCATCTCGGTAACGTTTTCCCCGACAAGATGTGCCCCCAACCATTCTCCATATTTCGCATCAAAGATAACTTTGACAAAACCCTCTTTAAATCCCGATGCGCTTGCTTTTCCGCTTGCCGTGAAGGGGAACTTGCCCACCTTGATCTCATAACCTGCATCTATGGCCTGCTGTTCCGTCATACCGACCGAGGCCACCTCAGGCACTGTATAGGTGCAACCGGGGATGTTTTTATAATCCACCGGCTCAGGGTCATGTCCCGTAATCTTCTCAACACAGGTAATCCCTTCATGGGAGGCTACATGCGCCAGGGCAGGGCCGTTAACGATGTCGCCAATGGCATAGATGCCCTCTGCACTGGTGCGGTAATACGGATCCACCTTCACCTTTCCGTTTTCAACCAACACACCTGCCTCCTCCAGCCCGAGACCGTCGAGGTTGGGGGTAATTCCCACGGCCGAAAGGATGATTTCAGCGTCCAGGAACTCTACTCCTTTCTTCGTCTTTACCGTTACCTTGCAGAGCCGGCCGGAGATATCCACCGATTCAACCGTGGAAGAGGTCATCACCTTCATCCCGTTTTTCTTGAAGCTGCGCTCCACCTGTTTCGAAACCTCTTCATCCTCCAGGGGCAGGATATTCGGCAGCACCTCAATCAGGGTAACCTTGGTCCCTATGGTATGGTAAAACCATGCAAACTCGCTTCCTATGGCTCCTGAACCTACCACCACCATGCTTTCAGGCTGTTCCGGAAGTGTCATGGCATCACGGTATCCAATCACCTTCCTGCCATCAATCTTCAGGTTGGACAGCTCACGGGAACGGGCACCTGTTGCGAGGATGATATGCTTCGCTTCAATTACCTGTTCCGTCCCGTCATCACCCCTCACAGAAACCTTGCGATCGGGTGTAAGCCTGCCAACACCATGGATGTGTGCCACCTCGTTCTTTTTGAACAGGAACTGTATCCCTTTACTCATGCCGGCGGCTACCTCACGGCTACGTTGAACCATGGCAGGGAAATCGGGTTTTACCGTTCCTTCGACATTCACGCCATACTCCATTGCATGACTTGCATAACGATAAACCTGTGCACTTTTCAGCAAAGCTTTGGTGGGGATACACCCCCAGTTCAGACAGATGCCACCCAGTTCCGCCCTCTCTACCACGGCGGTCTTGAGCCCGAGCTGCGATGCCCTGATCGCCGCCACATAACCTCCCGGACCACTGCCAATTACTATCAGGTCGTAATTCATTGCTTGTTTATTGTTGTTGGTTCATTGTTGCTGGTTGCTGTAACTTGTTGCTCTTTTCTTTTGTCTATCGACTCGTACGTTTGCAATTTGTAAGTTAGGCAAAAATACGAGATTATTGC
>CAZZBS010000037.1:0-23904 GCA_964652685.1 uncultured Lentimicrobiaceae bacterium | reverse complement strand
AGCCTTTAGCCTTTAGCCTTTAGCCTTTAGCCTTTAGCCTTTAGCCTTTAGCCTTTATTTACAGCAGTTCGTTGGCCAGGTTGGCCAGCTCGGACCGTTCCCCTTTTTCGAGCCGGATGTGGGCGTAGATAGGGTGGTGTTTGATCTTGTCAATGAGATAGGAGAGGCCGTTCGACTGGGAGTCGAGGTAAGGGGTATCGATCTGGTAGATGTCGCCGGTAAAGATGATCTTAGTGTTTTCCCCTGCCCGGGAGATGATGGTTTTCACCTCGTGAGGGGTAAGGTTCTGGGCTTCGTCGACGATGAAGACGATGTTGGAGAGGCTCCTGCCCCTGATATAGGCCAGCGGGGTGATAACCAGTTTTTCTTTTTCAAGCAGTTCATCGAATTGGTGATACTCCTTGTCCCGTTCATCGAACTGGTTCTTGATGAACTTCAGGTTGTCGTAAAGGGGCTCCATATAAGGATTCAGCTTGGCGCTGATATCCCCGGGCAGGAAGCCGATGTCTTTATTACTGAGCGGTACGATGGGCCGGGCGAGGTACACCTGTTTGTAGTTCCTCCTCATTTCGAGTGCCCCGGCCAGGGCAAGAAGGGTCTTTCCTGTTCCGGCGACCCCCTGGAGGGTGACCAGTTTCACATCGGGATTCAGGATGGCATGCAGGGCAAAGACCTGTTCTGCGTTGCGGGGGGTGATACGTTGGATGGTGCGTTTCTCAACCCGTTCGATGAGTCCGTTTACCGGGTTGAAAAAGGCCATGGCCGAAGCGCTGTGGTTTTTCAGGATGAAGTAATGATGCGGAACAGGGGTAGCAATATCCAGATCTTCGGGGAGGCAGAATCCTTCCTGGTAGATTTTGTCGATGACGGTTTTATCGACATTTTCCATCAGGGTCTTTCCTGAATAGAGCGAATCGAGGTCTTTGATCTTCCCGGTCTGGAAGTCTTCTGCGGCGATATTAAGCGATTTGGCTTTTAACCGGAGGTTGACATCCTTAGAGACCAGGATCACCTTCCGGTCGGGATGCTGCATCTGCATATAGGTGGCTACATTCAGGATACGGTGGTCGGCTTTTTTTTCACCGAAGATACGTTCTGCATCCATTTCATGATGCTGGTGAAAGCCGTTCATCTCCACCTTGAACATGCCGGCATTGGGATGGTCAAGGGGGATCCAGTCCTGAAGGCCCTGGTACTTGCCCGCCAACCGGTCGATGATGCGGATAAACTCACGCGCCTCGAAATTCTTGGTATCGTTTCCCTTTTTGAAATTATCCAGTTCTTCCAGCACCGTGATGGGTATTACCACATCATTGTCCTCAAAACTGTGAATCGCACTGTGATTGT
Source organism: uncultured Lentimicrobiaceae bacterium (assembly GCA_964652685.1). GTDB lineage: Bacteria > Bacteroidota > Bacteroidia > Bacteroidales > SKPS01 > SKPS01. The sequence continues at coordinate 22,557 of CAZZBS010000037.1, read as the reverse complement.
AGATAATCACCGAAGTATCCAGGACAAAAATTTTCTTTTCTTTCCCGGACGCTACCTTTTTCGCCATAATATCAAAGCTACTTTGCTGTAAAAATAATGGATTGCTTTCAGGATCGCAGGATCATGCTGATAAATATACTAACACCGCATGGTTAACAAAAAAGTCAATAGTGGGTACTGTTTCAGGTGGATTGTCCAGCAGGCCGTGCACGACACAAGGATTAAGACTGTCATGATCAAACAAACAACAATGTATTTTGTCATCCTGGTTAAATGGTTAAAATGATGGTTCATTATTAGGCCTCACGGTGAAGAATGTTCCATCTCTTTTGTAGCATCCGGAGGAACGTTCTTTTCTCTCTGACTGCTGTTACGAACAATCACCATCAGGATAATCAGAACGGCAATGAGGAAGAGGACGATCAGGCTGATGTTGCGGAGCAGTTTTTTATCGGCGGTGGTGTACCTGGCGGCGCTTTTATCGGGCATTGGTTTTTCCATCATCAGTACATCCCTGTCAGGAAGCAGGTCCTGCGCCGGTTCCTCCAGGTTTTCCATTCCTTCATTAAGTTTCTCTTCGTTGGGTTCCATGGTGACTTATGTTTGTATTTGTGTGCAAAGATACGATAATTTCAGGTGAGAGGCGAGAGGCGAGAGGGAAGAGGCGAGAGGGAAGAAGCGGGAGCAAGAGGCAAGAAGGGATAGGCGGCTTGGAGGATTTTAAGGGTGACAGTTGAAACTGGCTGAGGGTATGTTTTCAGGAAGAATTATTCCTTTTTTTCCGTTTTCAGATCATTATGCATATATATCTTTTATGTCCTTGTTCGGATGTTATAACGAGAATGTTTATCCAGGAATTTAACTGGGAAATTTTGGAGGGTGGTATTATGGCAATCAGGGATTTTGAAGATATTTTTGCATGGCAAAAGGCTCAGAAGCTGGCTATAAAAATTTACAAGGATTTTGGCAATATAGATGATTGGGGCTTCAAGTATCAAATAATCCGGGCAACAATATCCATCTCAAATAATATTGCAGAAGGATTTGACAGAAACAGTGATGCTGACTTTAAAAGATTTCTGAAAATAGCAAAAGGCTCTGCCAATGAGGTAAAGTCTATGTTGCACCTTGCTGATAGCCTGGGCTATATCATGAATGATCAAAAAGAAAATTACTTCGAATCTATCATTGAAATCCGCAAAATACTATCAGGCCTGATTAAAACCTTGATTAAATAAAAGTCCGCCAGGCAGCCTCTCGCTCCCGCTTCGCTTCGCTCAGCGGGATGGCGATCGACAATGATTTGGCTTTTCAAGCTCGCCAAATCATGTCGCCTGCCACTCTTCCCTCTCGCCTCTTCCCTCTTGCCTCCCGCTGATTTTCGCAGATAATCCATTTCCCTTTCATTGCCTGGCAATCCCCTCCGCAGATTCGCGCTGAAGGTTTTGTCTCTCCTGGATGATCCACCGTGAAGGATCATTAACAGCAAGAACGTGAGTATTGAGCGCGAGCGAAAACCTTACTCCCGCCTCTCGCCTCTCGCCTCTTCCCTCTCACCTCTTCCCTCTCGCCTAATGACTATAGATCACTTGTGTGACGGTTTGTCCGACGGCTTTAAGGGTATTGGGATCGATTTGGCCGAGGTTGTCGTTGAGGGTATGCCAGTAAGGGAAGAAACCGTTGGGGGATCCGGGATCCTGGTGGATGATGTCGATGGTGGGGATATGGGCGATGAGGTTGACATAGTAGTGGTCATCGGTGATGGGGTTGCTTTCCTGCATGACGAAATGATTGGCATATCCCAGTTGGTGTGCGGTTCGCCACACCTTGCGCATGATTTCGGGGGCGTAGGCCATGGAGGTGCCTTCCAGGTAAAAGGTTGCATCGGAGGCGCCGACCATATCGAGGAGGATGCCGAAGTTGGCGTGGTAGCCGGGGATATGGGGTGTGCCGGCCCAGTATTGCGAGCCAAGGGCCCAGGTATCCTTTTTATTGACCTCTGCAAACTCGGGTTCGCCATAATCTTCAAGGTCGAAAAGAATGATGTCGATCCCGACATTAATATTACGGGCATGGATCAGGTGTGCGATTTCGAGCAGGACGCCCACACCGCTGGCGCCGTCGTTGGCGCCGTCGATAGGTTTGTTGTGGTTGGCAGGGTTGGGATCATGGTCGGCATAGGGGCGGGAGTCCCAGTGGGCGCAGAGGAAGATCCGCTTACGGGCATCAGGGTTGAAGGTGGCGATGATATTTTTACCATTGAGGATTTTATCATTCCAGCCGCGGGCAGGGAAAGATTGCACGATGACATATTCCGTAAAGCGTTTCAGGGTATGTTCGAGCCACTGGGCACATTGTTCGTGGGCGGATGAGCCGGGCACCCGTGGCCCGAAGGCAGTCTGTGCAGCCACAAAAGCGAAAGCGGAATCACCATTGAAAGAGGGTACCATCACGGTGGGCCTCTTCGGGGTGGCGGGTTCATCAGGAGCCTTCCTGCGCCTTTCACCGCAGGAGAAGAGAACAAGGGATATGATCAGGACCGACAATAATTTTTTAGCCATCAGGATATTCTTTAACCAGGGCAAAAGTAGGGATTTTAACCACTGAGTAGGGCGCGTTGGTTTTCAACCAGCTTTATCCACACGAAATAACAATGGATCAATGTTCAGGATGAGTCTGACATCTTTTTCAGTTTTCCCGGGGTAACCCTTGTGCCTTACCCGAAATTCCAGGTCGTTCCCTCTTTGGCATCCTTGAGGATGATGCCGGCGGAGGCGAGTTCGTCACGGATGCGGTCAGAGGTGGCGAAGTCCTTGTTTTTCCGGGCTTCGTTGCGCAGGGAGATGAGGATCTGCATAGCATGATCGAGCAGTTCCTGCCGGTTTTCCTGCATGGGAGTCAGGCCGAGGATGTCGAAGAGGAAGGTCTGGTAGGTTGCTGTAAGCTTTTGTAGTGTTGCTTCGTCCATCATTTCTTTACCGTCTTTCACCTGGTTGATGTATTTCAGTCCGTCGAACAGGTGGGCGATGGCGACGGGGCTGTTGAAGTCGTCGAGCATGGCTTCGTGGCAGTTCCGGTTCAGCTTGTCGGCATTGAATGATGTGTTGCCGGAGGGTTTAAGCGATTGCAGGGTTTGCATACCTTCGAGCAGCCGTTTGAGCCCTTTCCCGGCGGCCTGCAGCGCCTCGTTGGTGAAGTCGAGGGTGCTGCGATAGTGGGCCTGCAGGATGAAAAAGCGTATGACCATGGGGTCGTAGGATTGTTCCAGGGCTGCGTGTGTGCCGGTGAAAAACTCGTGGAGGGTGATGAAATTGCCGAGTGATTTACCCATCTTCTGCCCGTTGATGGTGATCATGTTGTTGTGAAGCCAGTATCTAACCGGCTGTTTGCCGGTGGCGGCCACCGACTGGGCGATCTCGGCTTCGTGGTGCGGGAACAGGAGGTCCATGCCGCCACCATGAATGTCGAAAGTTTGTCCGAGGTACCTGGCTCCCATGGTAGAGCACTCTATGTGCCATCCGGGGTAACCGTTGCTCCAGGGGGAATCCCAGCGCATGATGTGTTCCGGAGCCGCTTTTTTCCACAGGGCAAAGTCAAGGGGGTTGCGCTTCTCCTCCTGTCCCTCGAGCTGGCGGGAGCTGCTCTGAAGCTCTTCGGTTTTCCGGCCGGAGAGGATGCCGTAGGGGTGGTTATGACGGTATTTTTCCACGTCGAAATAGACCGATCCGTCGGTTTCATAGGCATATCCTGCGTCGAAGATCCGGCGGATATAGTCGATCTGTTCGGGGATATGGCCGGAGGCCAGGGGTTCGATGGAGGGGGGCAGCACGTTCATCACCTGCATATTGTCGCGATAGCTGTTGGCATACCGCTGTGCGATCTCCATGGGTTCGGTCTGTTCAAGGCGGGCCTTCCTGGCGATTTTATCCTCCCCTTCATCGGCGTCATTCTCAAGGTGACCCACATCGGTGATGTTGCGGACATACCTGACTTTATAGCCCAGATGAAGCAGATAGCGGTAGATCAGGTCGAAAGTGACGGCGGGCCGGGCATGGCCCAGGTGAGCATCACCATAAACCGTAGGGCCGCATACATACATCCCCACGAAAGGTGGAGCGACCGGTTTGAAAACCTCTTTTTTCCGGGTGAGGGTATTGTGGACTTTCAGTTGCGTTTTCATCTCTGCCTTGATTCAATGGGGCAAAGATAGGATTTTTGGGGAAGCCGGCTTCTTCGTTGGTTAAACAGCCTTTAAAAAACCCACAAGAAATGTAAGTTGATGTAAAACAAAAAGATGAAAATATTTGGCTCTTTTCACTTTTGTGTGGGTAAATAAATGTCAATGACAATAACCCACATAGTGGGTTAAATAAGTGTAGCCCCGGGTTAAGTGACCGGAATGGTTGCATCATGCTTTTCGTTCGATTTTAGCTCCGGTCACAAACCCGGGGTAAGGATGCAATATGCAATCGCTTAAAAACAAGCGATGCCATCCATACGCGCTGAACGGAATGAGCGACCATATACATATTGTGACCTCGATGCCACCCTCATTAAGTGTTTCAATGGTCATTAAGGACATCAAGCTATCAACATCTTCTTTTATTAAAAGGAGTGGCATTTTTGAATGTTTTGAAGGTTGGCAGGATGGCTATGGAAGTTTTACCTATTCGAAATCAGCACTTCCAAATCTGATTAATTATGTAAAACAACAGAAAGAGCATCACAGGAAGAAAACATTCCGTGAGGAATTTATAGAGTTGTTAAGGGAGCATGGTGTTGAATTTGATGATCGGTATTTATTCTGAACCAGAGGCGCCAATGTTCAATAGTTCAACCCTTTCAGGGTTGTTGGTTGTGGTGGTCTTTTTTTACCCCGGGTTTGTGATCGGAGAACATTTACAGCGCAATGCACAATGTAACCATTCCTCTCACTTAACCCGGGGCTACTGATATTAAATCCTTACAGGATTCATTAAAGCACAATTTGAATTGCACCCCCAGCTTTTTTAAACAGAACTTTCAGATATTCACTAGGTTTACCCACCTGGAATTGAAAAGAACCCTTACCTTATTACCCACTCAAAATGACAAAGAGCCAAATATTTCTTAATTTTGCTTACCTGAAAACCTTTTATGCCCTGTATGTTAAAAGTTATAACGGAAAACCGGTAACCAAAAAATCAGTTTCCCGTATAAAAACCACGACCAAAAATCAGGTAAATACCATGAAGAAATTATTTCTTTTATTCGGCCTTTTGCTTCTCATGGGAAGCATCGTTGCCCAGGTGCCCGATATGCGGACCAAACTGATATATGATAGTGTTACCTGCAGATATGCGGTATATGCCATACCCTCGGTCTCTGCCTCCACTTTCAATCTGGGTGGCTCCCAGATCGTGATAGCAGTTCCCCATGATGTTATCACAAACTATCCAACTACCCGGAGAAGCGCTTTTGTAATCACAACAGTTGCCCCGATAACCAACAATTGGGTTATCACGGCGTGGGCGGACAAGGATGTTTTACCTACCTATTCGGGTCCGTTTGATTATTATGCAGTAGATAACAACGGTGGGGCGCTTGGTGCGCTCATTGCCAATCAGGATCTGCTGTTATTCTATTTCACATTAGGGGAGAATTGTATCAACGGTATACGTTTATGGGAAGGCATCGGTGCGGTTCCCAATAATTACAATGATCCAACGCACCCTGTTATGGGAGGGGATTTCGTGACCAATCTCTCGGAAGCCAGTACCATTCCATTTGATGAGGCGTGGGTTGGCAATATTGCCAATGTACCTACGGTTTTGCCGTTACCAATAGCTTCAATATCCTCACAGGATAACTTTCCTTTTATTAACATGATTACACTCACGGCTAACGCTATGGGTGGTGCAGGATGCAACGGTTACGGCTATCAATGGTCCGGAACGGGTGTCTGGTTGGTTCCACCGGGCGCAACACCCTCTGGCATTGTGCAGTCACCAGGTATGGGAATCTATACAGTTGATATTAAAGACAACAACGGTTGTCAGGCCAGTGCAACGATTACATTGCCACTGGTTCCTGTTGAACTCGTCAGTTTTATTGCAAGGAGAGAAAACAGCGTAGTCGTCCTCGACTGGACAACCACTACGGAGGTTAATAACAACTATTTTGATGTGCAGTATGCTGCTGACGGATTACATTTTGAACCGGTAGGCCGGGTATTTTCTGCCGATCGTAACAGCACGGAAGCTCAAAAGTATCAGTACAGGCATATGCATCCTGTGGCTGGGATCAATTATTATCGCCTGAAACAGGTAGATGCTGACGGAGCTTATACCTATACCGATATCAGGTCGGTTGTCTTTGGCAGTGAAACCGGTATCACGGTTTATCCAAATCCGGCCCGTGACATTCTGCAGGTAAGATTGGATGATGTAGTGGATGAAAATGCTATCATCGAAATTATGAACTTTGGGGGGCAGGTGCTATGTACCGTTCAAAGCACAGTCTGGGATGGGAACCTTTTAACGATTGATCTGCAGAATATTGCAGCTGGTTCCTACTTCCTCCGGGTCAGGTATGCAGGCAATGTTTACCGTGAACGGTTCCTGGTTGCACGGTAAAGCAATGGATTTTTCAGCGAAGCTTTGAAGCCGCATCCAGCGGCAGGGATGTGATGATGCGTTTAATAACGCCCTCACAATAATATAAACAACATAGCGCCATTTCCTGGTTCCGGGTCATATAGGTTGAATGGTAGGATTTTGTCATCCACCTGCTGTAATTAGTCACAGTGTTCAGGGAAGGATAGTGGAAATTTAAAGGTGAATGTGCTTCCTTTTCCAGGGGCACTATCAGCCATGATCTCACCATGATGGGCTTCAGCCAGATCACGGCATAGGATTAAGCCAAGTCCGAAACCTGATTCTACATGGTTACTGTTCTTTGCCGTGCCAGGATCGGTAATAAAGAGTTTTTTAAGTTGTTCATGCTCCATCCCTTGCCCGGTATCGGTTACAGAAAAGCAGGCTTCCTGCTTATCAGCCTTGACTGTAACGGAGACGGAGTCTCCTTCATTCGAAAAATTAACCGCATTCCAGAGCAGATTACGTAAAATAGTAGCTGTCATCTGGTAATCAAGTTCCAGTTGCAGGTTTTCCTGCACAGAAAAACTTATCCTGATGCCCTTTTCCTGTGCTGCAGGTTGCACATAAGCTATTGTTTCAATAATCAGATCCTTTGGATTTACCTTTCGGGGATCAAACCGGATAATACCGGTTTGCTGACCTGCCCAGACGAGAAGGTTCTGTAAAAGCTTAATGATTTTCTGTGCCGAAGCGTTGACCATGCCAGCATACTCAAGATTGCGTTCATCATTCGCATTGGTTAGGTTTTCTGTCAGGATCTGGTTGAAGCCAAGCAATGCATTGAACGGATTCATCAGATCATGACCAATGATCGAGAATAGTTTGTTTCTGGAAGCGTTGATCTCTTTTTGCTTTTTTTCCGATTTTTCAAGATCCAGCATGATGTTTTTCAGCTCCGTCATGTCGTCTTTCACCGCAACAAAATGGGTAATTTCACCAGTTTGGCTATCTACCACAGGGGTGATAACCGCAGATTCCCAATATACATTTCCATCTTTCTTTTTATTCAGAAATTCTCCTTTCCAGGATTTCCCTGAAAGAATTGTCTCCCAAAGTTTTTCATAGTATTCTTTTGGGTGATGATCTGTTTTCAGGATGGATGGGTTTTTTCCATATACCTCTTCAGGTGAATAACCGGTAACTTGGGAGAATCCCGGATTTACATATTCGATTTCAGCTTTAACATTGGTGATGACAATGGTGCTTGTGGTACTTTCAATGGCAGACAGCAGCAATTGGGTATTCTGCTGTTCGGCTTTGAGGAAATCATTGCTTTGTCGAAGTTCAATCTCTGTTTGTTTTCTTTTTAATATCTCGCTGAGAAGTCGCTCATTTAGTTCTTTCAGGTGTGCTGATCGTTTGTGTTCTTGTTGCAGTTTGACTATTTTTTCGCGGAGCCCGAAGGTGACAGAAAGGCAGAACAGTGAAGCTGCAAACATGTTTATATGTGAAAGTATGGGGTGATAGGAAATGATGCCGTATAACAGGAGAACGCCAGTCAGGGCGGTGACAATCACCAGGGAAAGACCAGGAAGGTAATAGATTGTTGTCCGTGTTTTACGGAATGTTGCAATTATACCCATTGTATAATTCACCAGGAAAAGAATGGTAAGAAAAGAAGGATTGATGAAATTCATCCATCTGATAGGGGAAATGGGCAAAAGTATTAATGCAAAATAAAATAACAGAATGATATTAAGAATTTTATAGAAGTTCCGGAAAATTCTGTAATCCGAAAGCTCCAGGAATCTGATTGTAAATAAGTTAAAAATCAGACAGGTAAATACTGAAACCAACACCCGCATCCGGTTTTTAAAATACATATTCAGTTCAGGGAAAAAGTCAATCCCAAATCCGAACTGATACCAGGAAACAAAGAGGATTCCAATAACGATCAGAATAAGTAAAAGATAAGTTCTATCCCGGGTTGATATGAGAAGGGTAATATTTAATACAAGGGATGCTATAAGAATCGCAAGAATAAGGAACAATATGGTATATCTGTTAATGCTTTTTTGCAGGAATGGCCCTGTGCTCATGATGGAGACAGGAAGAAGCAGTAAAGAGGTTGTATTGACACGGATAAATACCGTGTGAAGTTCATTCTGTACCAGGTTCAGTCTAAACACAAAAGAGGTATGATCCTGAATAATGGTTTTATCATGTGATCCGGAGCGGGTAGAGGGGATTTCTTCAATGGTTCCGTCATCATGCCGGAGAAAAAGGGTAATATCGCTTAGGGGTGGATAATCAACGGTAAGGTACCAGTAATTATCGGAAGTCAGATTTACAGCATTGAACCTGAACCAGAAGATATCTTTTGTTGTTTTAAAGTTTATCTCTTTTTGTTGGTTTTTGATGAATTTTTTTTGGATTTTTGCATCAATAATTACATGGGTTGATGTATCCGCAATATCAGATGATCTGAAGTAGGAAATATAAGGGGCGAGGTTATGTTTTTCATTCAATCCTTTGAGTTCCAGCACCTGATTACTGCCGTTGACATTATAAAGGAATATGAATGAAATAAATACAGTAAGTAGGATTCTTTTGGTCAGCATTTTATTATGCAATCTTTTTCATTGCAAAATAAAACCATTTTTTGATGAAACGGTTATGTTTTGTGAAACATAGCCACTTATGAAAACCTTTTATGCGTATTCCATCTGACCCTGATCTAAAAACTGTTTACGGATGAAAAAAAAACTATTGGTGGTTGATGATGAGCCTTTGAATGTATCGTTATTATGTGAGATGCTGGGGAAGCAGTTTTTTAATTTCTTCACGGCAAACAGCGGGCAGGAGGCAGTTGAAACAGCGATGAAAGAGAGGCTGGACATGATCATCATGGACTGGCAGATGCCGGGCATTGACGGCCTTGAGGCATTGAAAATCCTGAAAGCATCCGAAATAACCCAGGAGATACCGGTACTTATGGTAACCGGTGTGATGAACAGTCCGGAGAATCTTGTGACGGCCATGGATGAGGGGGCTATTGATTTTTTACGTAAACCTTTTGACAGGCTTGAATTAAAGGCGAGGGTTCGGAATATGCTGCTGCTTTCCGATTCTGTCAGGGAGCTAAAAGAGAAGTACAGTATTATTGCCCGGAGTAACAACCTGATAAAATCCCTGTTTCAGGGCGTTCCCCACCCATTGGTTTATTATTCGATCGAGGGATTGATATTGCAGTGCAATCCAGCCTTTGAGGAGCTGGCAGGGAAACAGGAGGAGAAAGTTATCGGGACGCTGATCTACAGGATGTACGAAGGCATCCATTATGCTGAACATCTTCAGAGGGATACGAAACTAATCAATGAGGGCGGACAGACAGCTTATGAGGGGAGGATGAAAGACGATCACTGGGAGTATATTTTTTCCAAGCATCTGCTTACTGACGATTCCGGGGTACCCTTGGGGATTATATGCGTCATGACAGATATAACAGAGTTGAAGGATGCACATTCATTGATCCTTGAAGGCAAAAAGCGGGAGTTGATATCAAGTGCCTTGCGCCTCATAAACATCAGTGAGATAAACAACAACCTGATCGCCGAACTTGGAAAACTTCAAACCCATGTTGATGAGGAGGGGAAGCAGATCATTGAAGGTATCGTGAAGCAAAACAACATAACGACCGCAGAGGGTGTATGGCAGGATTTTGAAACCAGGTTCGAAAAAGTGTACGAATCGTTTTATAACCGGTTGAACGAAAAGTTCCCGGATCTGACACCCGGTGAAAAGAAGTTGTGTGCCTTGTTACGGTTGAACATATCATCAAAAGACATAGCAGCCATCACTTTGCAGAACCCTCAGAGTGTTGACATGGCGCGGTACCGGTTGAGGAAGAAGATGAACCTGAGTCCGGAGGATAACCTTGTGGATTTTTTGCTGAAGGTGGATCAATGAAAAGTATAAAGGCAAAAGTATAAAGGCAAAAGTATAAAGGCAAAAGTATAAAGGCGAAAGTTAAATGGGGGAAAAAGAATGAAGAAGAATGATTTGACAGATAGGTTGTTAAGCTTTGCTGTAGAGGTTATTTTGTTTCTGAGGAAATTGCCTGTTTCGGATGAGTATTCAATCATAAAACGGCAATTGATAAAGTCAGCTACTTCGGCAGGTGCGAATTACGAAGAGGCACAGGGTGGTTGCAGCCAGGCTGATTTTACTAATAAGGTCAGGATTTCGTTAAAAGAGATGAGGGAATCTTGCTACTGGTTGAAGATTGTAAATGGCATTCATAAGGAAGAAAGAATAAAAATCGAATGCTCTCGATTGATTGCAGAATCCGATGAGCTAAAAAACATTTTAGGTGCGATCTGTAAAAAGGTAGAAAGTATAAAGGCGAAAGTATAAAGGCAAAGGACAAAAGATTATTTTTAACACGAAGCAAAGCCTCTTTTGCCTTTCGCCTTTTGCCTTTATCCTTTATCCTTTTGCCTTTTTTTGTATAGATTTTATATAGGTGGTTGTAGAGACCTTGTAGAGTGTGGATTTTTGCGCACTACGCGTGGATTTTCTCTCTTTGCAAGGTTAATTTTTATTAAAACCTATAACCTACAATGGGTATCCAAAAACAACCGCCATCTGATGAGCAGATTGAACTGCTTCTTGATAAAAACCGCGATCTTATTGAAGCACTGAAGAGTCTCAGAAAGAAGTTGGGTGGAAAAGACCCTGACCAGACAGAAGAGAATGATGTTGTGGCGGAGGAGACAAAACCTGATTTAAAGGAGGATAATCAATGAAGACTTTGCTGGCCATCCTATGTTCCTTATTGTTCATGATATCCTGTGAGCCTTATGAACCTGTTGTCATGAAGGGGAATGAACCTGGCAAAAAAGAGGTGAAAGGGGAACAGGAGATCCAAACATTAAAGTACATAAGCTCCTTTGCCGATGGTGCAAATTATATTCTCTATTTTGCCAGTGACAGTATTAATTTCGAGCCGCTTTACCTGGGTTCAGAAAAGTACACCGGCAAGATCAGGATACCGGACATTACACCACTTGACCTGTGGTTTGTGACAGTACCTGCAACACAGGATTCGGTCTGGCTGGAGGTGGGGTGCATTAGCGTAGCTACGGTGAGCAGGATCAGAATGGTGATGAATAGATAAAAACAATCCGTTTCATATTTCATAAAATGTGCTTTAGGGTTATGTAGACCATGAACCTTGAGGAAGAATAAGATTATACCAGAAAAAATCGATGGATGAAAAAAAAGAAGAACTTGAAAAATAGTATACATAAAAAACGTCACCTGAAAAGGCAATCATCTCATTTTCTGCGCTTCATTTACGCGTTCTTCATCATGCTTATAATGATGTGCGCAATACAGGTAAAACTGGTAGGGCAGAATGCATTGGTTTGGCATACTACCGGACAGAAAACAAGCTTTGGCAGTGGCAACAGCTTATCAGTGGCGAAGCCGGACAATGTGTCGTCCGGAGACCTGATCATTCTTATTTTCACCCAACAACGCAGTTCAACAGACGGGGCGAGCAGTGGATTCAGTATTCCAAATGGTTTCACACGGATCCGGTTTGAGCACGGATCCGGCAGTAACTCGAGGCCTGAGGTTGTAGCATTTTATAAGATTGCCACCGGAAGTGAACCTGCTAACTACACCAGCACAGTTAGCACCTATTCAAATACACCCCAATGGAAGGCACTTGCTGCCCGTGTAACGGGACATGATCCGGCAATTCCGGTTTCAGCAAATAGTGGTACTAATTCAGGTAGTAATTCGGTCAGTAGTCTTACCGTTCCGTCGCTCAGCACCACTCATGCATATTCTCTACTCATTGGAGCAGTCACTCTTCGAAGTTCCATTACCAGTCCTTCAGCTTCTGGAGGCATGGCAATTGAATGGTTTTTGAACGGTTCAGGTACAAGTGATGGAAGCGATAATGCTCCATCATTTTTTGGTACAGGTCAAATTATTGCTACAGTGGGTGCGACAGGTAATCGTACTTTCTCCTGGTCAAGCTACACAGCACGTGCTGCCGGGTTGATGTTTGCCATCAATCCAGATCCAATCAGCACAGACCTTCAGATCCAGAAGACATCAACCCCTGGCCCGCACTATTATGGCGAGAATGTTACCTTTACCTTGACAGCCAATAACCTAAGCACCACATACAATGCAACGGGTGTTACGGTAAATGATCTGCTCCCTCCCGGGTTAGGGTATTTGTCACATTCGGCTACAGAAGGTTCCTATTTACCCATTACCGGTATATGGAACATCGGTAATCTTGCCGCCTCGGGTAGTGCCATGCTTTCCATCACAGCTGCGATTGTTTGTAGCGAAATTGATTATACCAATATAGCAAGCATAAACGGTAATGAGTTCGATCCGGTTTCAGCGAACAATACAGAGACGGTGATCATCACCCCGGTGATTGGAACGACACCCTGCCCTGTGATCGCCAATGACGATATTGTGACTACCATGCAGGGAAGTCCTGTGACTTTTAACGTATTAACCAATGATAAGGGAAACATAGTTCCATCAACATTAACCATAACGGTACAACCTGTATCCGGTAATCTGCAGATAGGTTTAGGAGGTGAAATCACCTATTTACCCAATGGAAATTTCATTGGTACGGATCAATTTACGTATCAGGTGTGCGATAATTCAACACCGGTTCAATGCGATCAAGCGACGGTTTATATTACCATCGAACCTGACTATTTCGATGCTTGTCTTGAGGCGGTACGTTCCCATCTATATTATTTGCCATTTCCCGAAGACCAAAGCAATCTGCGTAAGATTCTTGCCAGCGGTTCAGGTTTTTCTCTTTCTACGGGAACATACGCTCTGACTAATAATGCCCGAACCATCATAAGTATGAAAGTACCCTACCCTGGAACCATTGTTGTCTACGATCACTGGGAAGATGGGTATGAATCAGATATTACGGTTCCGGTTCAGTCAACCACCCAGATCTGGGGTGACGGAAATGTAACGAACGGAATAGCACCAGGTATGCCGGGGGACATTATAACAGGAGGCGGTTCTATTATTCTGGATAATACATTTCCTTACAATCCCAGAAACAATGTCCAGATTGTTTATGACGGTAAAGATAAGGTTTACGCTTCCGCTGGGATTTCTATTTCAAAGGTTACGGGCGATGCCGGGAATCGTTTTTCCGTGCAGAACCTTAAAAGTGATGTGCAGGACAAAAGCCGCTCGGGAACCCTGTTTGTTATAGGTGTTGGAGAAGACATCACTGTTCCGGCAGGTGTTAATGCTTTTCGTTATGTTGGTGTATTAGTCAGGGCCAGAGAAAGCGGTACAGTGGTTAATCTGGATTATAATGGTGATGCAATAATTGATGTCACTTCACCGGTTTTAAGTGAAGGAGAGGTTTGGTTTTATGACGGTACAGCTTCCCAGCCTGGTGTTACAGGGGATATAAACCAGGTAAATGACATTAAAGCCGGTGCTGTTGTAACATCAAATTTTCCTGTTAAGGTAGATGTTGTTTTTGGGGATGTCAGTACAGCATCATTCGGGATGCGTAATATTCCTATCCTTCCCGCTGCTTTTTACGGGAATACCTACTACACACCTGTTCATCAAACAAGAACTGATGCCCCGGTTGTGGTTTATCTTTTCAATAGTCTTAATACTGCCATAACGGTAAACTGGAGCAACGGCCTGAGTGGTTCAGGTTCTTTGATTTTACCGGCTAAAGGGATTAATTTTTTATCACTTACAAGTGCTACCGGTTACAAGTTTGAAAGTGTAGGAGGCGAGGCCTTCACAGCCATATCTGTGATTGATGTGGATAATAATGGGGGTTCTTATGACTGGGCCTTCAATATGATCAATGCAGAAAGACTAACGAATTATGCCACTATTGCCTGGGCTCCCGGGTCGGCCAACAACCAACCCAATCAAAATTATAATCCTGTTTGGGTCACACCGGTAGCTGCAACAACGATATATGTGAAATATGATGGTGATCTCACATCGACAACTCCACCACTAAGCCCTTGCGGAATTCCTTATGACGTAAGTTATACGGTGGGGGCATTGAGTTCGACCAGGATCCTTAATCCGAGCGGAAATCAGTCTGGTATGGGTATATACACTTGTGATGATACCAAATTTGCTGCGGTGTGGGGACAAGATGCGGGTACAGCAGCCCAAACCTCTCCGGGTATGGATGTAGGTTACGTAATGCAGCCCAAATGCATCGCCTACCTGATCCTTGCCAACGACGACCGGGAGGTGACAGAGCCTGAAACACCGGTACTTATAACGGTTAGCAGCAACGACGCAGGCTTTTTGTGTTCGGTTGATCCAACTTCCATAACTACTGCCGGATTGCTACAGCCAGGCAATGGTATCATAACAATTAATGGAGATGGAACGATAACGTACACTCCTAATACGGGATTCGTAGGCACTGACGTTTTTGAATACAGTATTTGTTCCAATGAATATCCCAATACTTGTGATATTGCTCTTGTCACGGTGTTAGTGCAGCCCTGTGGCGACCTGGCGACCTCGGCTGCCACCAATATTGTGAGAGGAAGAGTATTCCTGGAACTTGAGCCCGATGACAGTCTGTACAATGGTGAAACCTTTGTGTCCGGGATTGGGGTGAATCTTTACACCGATATCAACTGCAACGGCATTGTAGACGGTTCGGATGCTTTATTGGAAAGCACTGTTACCGATGCCAACGGGCGCTATTCTTTCATCACCTCCGGAGACCAATATGCCAGGGATGATTTCAATCCCACACCCGGAGACTATAGCGGAAACGACGGGACAGTATCTTGGAATGCAGGCTGGTTAAGATCCGATAACACCTACATTGTTTCCCTTACCGATCCTGTCCCTTCGAACAGCAGCAATGTTGCCCTGCGTCTTACCGGGCCAAGTGTCACAGCCAGCAGGAGTCTGAATTTCAGTAGCGCCAGCGGGGCGGCTGTTAAATTCAGTTTTAGAAGACAGGGCTTGAATGACCAAGGCGAAGCGCTTACCGTCACTTTGAACAGCCACACTCTCTATACCATTGATGATGGTGATGCAAATGGCACCAATCTGTTTTACGAGGATGTGGTGATTCCTGTCGACCTGGCCTTCATCAATCCGAACGGGGCCAACACCCTCATCTTTGCCACCAATGGCAACACGTTTACCGATGATCATTTCTGGATAGACAATGTGGAGCTTGTTTATTTCCCTGTCTGTTTTACTATTGTTGTAAATCCTTCGAATACCGGTGGAAGTTATGAAGTTTCATCCCTTGATAAACAGTCCGTTAACTTTGACAACCTGGGCTACTGCAGCGCTATCAAATACCTGGGTGTAAAGGCTGTCATTGTTGCCATCGACGACTCAAGGACGGTGATTACTGACATCCCATTGGTGATAGATGTACTCACCAATGACGTGGGTATACCCAATCCGGCCACTGTTTCCATAACCGGCCTTACACAACCTTCCCATGGATCCATCGTGGTGAATCCCGACGGTACCATCACTTACACTTCAAATCCGGGATACAACGGCACTGACCAGTTTGAGTACCGTGTGTGCAGCATGGAAGACCTGGCTGTTTGCGATATTGCCACTGTTGATCTAATGGTTACTTGTGCTTTTATCCCCGGGAAAAATGTAATCAACGGAATTGTTTATGGGGATGTTGACATTGACGGGAACTTTGATGCCGGGGAGTCAAGCATCGGAAGTATTGCCATTGAACTACTGGACGGGTCGAACAATGTGCTTCAAACCCAAAACACCCTGCCCAATGGAAGCTACCAGTTTGAGATAGATTGCCCCACCCAGAACAATACCTACAGGGATGAATTTAGCACCAACGGAAGTGGTGCAGGTACTAATGGAACGATAAACTGGAGTACAAGCCCCTGGGTTGAAATTGTAGAAACCAACGGGTTTAGTAACGCAAACGTATATGTTACCAATAACCAACTGAGAATAAACGGAAATGGAGCAAACTCCCAGATCGGCGCTTCGAGGACCGCAAACTTAAGCGGAGCCCTAACAGCTACTCTTTCTTTCACATATGCTGCAACCGGTTTTGATAACGCATATGATTGGGTGGAAATCCAGATATTTAATAATACTTCCAGTCAATGGGATGTTCTAGCGCGGTATTCTGGAGGTGGAACTCCCGCACAACCTTCAGGCACTGCCAGTTTCAACATTTTTGATTATACCTCTTCAAATACAACAATCCGCTTTGTTGAGTCAAACAATTCGAATATGAGTACAAGTGATTACATGGTTTTTGACAATTTCCAGATAGCATTCACTATATACTCCACCACTGCAGTTACAAACCACGGTGTGAGACTTGTTACCCCTTTATCGAGCGGTTATACCCAAACATCCAGTCCGGTTACTTATACTGGCAGCTTTACCGGCTGTGGTAACGGCGATTGTTCCAACAACTTCGGTCTGGCGGCAACTGATCTGGCCATAACCAAAACGGTTGATGAGGATGAACCTTATGTGGGAGATAATGTGACTTTTACCATTACCGTTACCAACAATGGACCCAGCAATGTCTCCGGTGTGGTGGTAAACGATTTGTTACCCAACGGATACCAATATATATCCGATAATGGATTGGGAGCGTATGTCCCTGCAACGGGAGTATGGACCATCGGTGCCATGGCGCTGAATGGAACCGCCACGCTCTCCATCACTGCTAAGGTGCTTGTGAGCGGAAATTACCTGAACTCTGCCACTGTTAGTGGTAATCAGGGTGACCCTGTACCGGGCAATAATTCAGTGACAAGAGAAACCGAACCTGAACCTTCTGCTGATCTGAGTATCTCGAAAACTGACTCATCAGATCCCATCATTGGAGGCCAGTCTGTTACTTATACAATTACCCTGACCAACCATGGTCCTTCCACAGCAACAAATATTATTGTAACGGATAATATACCGGCTGATCTTACCAATGTTACAGTAACACCAACGGCAGGAAGTTGGTCGGACCCACAATGGAGTCTGGTTTCCTTACCTGATGGGGGCACTGTTACCTTGACCATCAGCGGTATTATACCAGCCGGATCAAACATCACCTCCCTTTCGAATACCGCTAGTGTAAGCAGTGACACCTATGATCCGGTTACGGGCAACAACTCAGATACAGAAGAAACAGAAGTTGAATATGATGCAAACATAACCGTTACAAAAGTAGTGACCAGCATTTACAATCCGGTATATGCCGGCGGCATGGTGGAATTTGAGATTTATGTTACCAACAATGGCCCGAGTGTCGCATATAATGTTCTGGTGTATGATAGCCATACCAACCTGGAGAACATGGAATATTCCTATAATGGTATCAATTGGTTTCCATGGGTAAGTCCATATCCTGTGGGGACCCTGCTGGTGGGAGAAACCACCGGTGGTTGGATCCGCGCCAAGGTAAAGAGCAGTGTAACCAGCAATTTTGACAACACCGTTTCTGTTGAATGGAATTCATTTGGCAATGCGACTGAAACAAACTCGGCCAGCGCTACCGTGCAGGTGCAGACCTCAGCCGACATCGGAATCGTCAAAACTTTGACATCACAATTAAATAAGAATCAATTGGCATATTACGATGTTTTGGTTACCAATTATGGCCCCAGTGATGCCACCAATGTGGTTATTACAGATATCTTTAATACAACTAACTTCACCGGAACGGAGTACTATAATGGCACCACGTGGGTAACCTGGTCTGGCAGCCTGAATGTCGGGACCATTGCGGCAGGAGGAACTTATACCCTGCAGTTGAGGGCGACGGTCACACCCCAGGCAAGCTCGGCAGTTTCGAATACTGCTTCCGTCACATCAGATGTTAATGATCCTGTTCCAGGCAATAATTCTTTTACAACCACGAACAACCTAAATCAAGAGGCAGATCTTCAGATTGTTAAGACCGGACCTGTTTCCGTTATAGCTGGAAATATTATTACTTATACACTCGTGGTAACCAATCTGGATAATAACTTCAACGCTCAGAATGTGCTTATTTCTGACAACATCAACACATCTTTCATCACCAATCCCGAATACACTACCTCCCTGTCGGGCTCCTGGACCACCTGGCCTGGATCCTTGAATATAGGAACACTTAATAAAAACAGCTCTTATACGCTGTACAACAGAGGCACAGTATTGCCCGGTGTTACCACAAACATTCCGAATACGGCTTCGGTGAGTTCATCCACTCCCGACCCGACTCCGGGGAACAACACTTCCTCAACATCGACTCCGGTAATTATATCTGCCGACATCTCTGTGGTAAAAGTTTTGAATACCAATCCGGTGATTGCCGGTCAGGAGGTTATTTTTACTATTACTATCACCAACAATGGCCCTAGTACGGATGAGGGAGTTACTTTAGTTGATATATTGGATGATGACTTGGATAACGTTCAATATTCAACGGATAACGGTATTACGTTTCATCCTTATCCTGTCAATGGTCAGTTCATAATAGGGACAATACCTCCTGTTCCTACCGTTGGATCGTCAATAAGCCTACTGATAAAAGGAACTATAAAGCTTACAGCATGTGAAACGTTGACTAATACAGCTACTTACACTAGCAATACACCAGATCCTGATCCCACGAACAATAGTTATTCGATAACACCGGTTCCGATTCTAGATCAGACCCCTCCTACGATTATAAACTGTCTTACGCCTGTCTTGGTTAGTTGCGCAAATCAGTTACCTGTTCCGGATGCATCGGTTTTGACGGTTACTGATAACTGCACGGATCCTGCCAATTTAATTAAAAATCACGTTAATGATGTCATTACTAGTCAAACGTGTGCAAACCGTTATACAGTTACCAGAACTTATTCGGTGACAGACGCCAGTAATAATGTGTCTTATTGTGATCAAATTATAACAGTAGATGATGAGACACCACCAATACTAAATTGTCCGAATAATCTGGTACTGGAATGTGGTGTTGGGAACCATATCACGCAAATACAGAATTGGCTTAATACTTTCACAGCTACGGATAACTGTGGGAATACCGTAACCATCACGGATGACTGGAACGGATCTGCTACACCAACACTCAGTTGTGATCTCAGTTCAGGATTGAGTATTACGATAACCGCGACGGATGTTTGTGGAAATTCAGTTCAATGCGTAAGGATGGTTTATCTTGATGACACGGAAGGCCCCATTGTGGCCTCATGTCCATCAAATATTAATGTAAACAACGATCCCGGTACTTGCGGAGCCGTAGTACACTATTCCTTACCTACCTTCGATGACCTTTGTACAGGAACCGGACTAACAGGTACGATGGCGGCAGGTTTGGCATCGGGTTCAACCTTCCCACCTGGTATGACCACGGTGACATATTATTATGATGATCTATGCGGCAATGGACCTGCAGTATGTTCGTTTGATGTTAATGTAGACGCATGTGCTGACTTATCCATTGTAAAGTCTGTTTTGCCCGATCCTGCAGTTGCAGGTTCCCAGCTTACCTACACCATTGTAGTGACCAACAACGGCCCTTCAGTTGCAGATGCACCTACGGTTACCGATTTGTTACCGGCAGGCATGACTGCTGTTGAGCATCGCGTTGACGGAGGATCATGGATATCAGGTTGGACAGGGAGTTATACCCATAACGGGTCATTATCGAAAGATCCGGGCAGCAACACCCTTACCATCGACATAAAGGTTATTCTGGATATCAACAACTGTTACCCTGTATCGAACAGTGCCTCCGTCAGCAGCACAACATATGATTCAGATTCAGGCAACAATACCACGACTATTAATACTACAATTGAGGATCAGACTGATCCTGCAATTACAATATGTCCGGCTGATTATTCTTTGAATGGATGTGACATCTCTGTCATCACGGATCTGGTTTACGATGACACCGGAGTTACCATAACATTATTAGAGTTTCAGGGTGTTGGTGGCGATGCAGAGGACAACTGCGATTTTTCCATAAGCTATAAAGACAGTCAGTCGGGTACGAATCCCATCATAGTAGCACGAACATTAAAAGTGGAAGACAGCAACGGCAATGTCACATCTTGTGTTCAGACCATCACAATAACCTGTTGCACTGATCCTGAGGTTAACGACATTTCCACGACCATTTGCAGTGGTGCGGTAACGGATGTGTCGTTGCCGACTGTGGGATCCAATTCATCCCCGATCACACAATACGTGATCAGCGCCTCGGTAGATCCGGGGCTTACGGGAACGGCATTCACAGGCACCACCATAGATCCTGATGCGATTAAGAGTGATGTTTTTACCAACACCTCAACAGGGAGCCTTGATGTGGTATACACAATCACACCCTGGTCGGGTGCATGTGAGGGAAATCCGTTTACCGTGACGGTGACGGTGTATCCACACCCCATCATGAACCAGCCGGCAGATAAGACGATTTGTAATGGTGATAATACCAATATAAACCTGTCTTCATTAATTTCTGGAATTGAATATAAATGGACTGCAGTGGGAAGTTCAGCTAATATTGGATATTTCTCTGATTGTAATACCAGTTGCGGAAATACCATTTCACAAAGTTTAGTTAATGCGGCCGACAATTCTGAGACCGTCACTTACACCATCAAACCCTGGATCGGGACGTGTGATGGCACACCGGTGACGGTTGTGATTACTGTATATCCTACTCCAGAGCTTTATGATCCGTTGGATGCAACGATTTGCTCTGGGGAGACCACTTCGATTGCATTAACCACTCCCATCACAGGGGCAACGGTTGACTACACCTGGACAGGAGCACTGCAGTCGGGCAGCGTTACCGGCTTTGGCAGCGGCACCGGTACACCCATTTCCGAGACGCTTATCAACAGCGGAACCTCCAACGGTGTTGTGCGCTACACCATATCCCCGTCGATTGGGAGCTGCACGTCGGCGTCATTCCAGTTGGTGGATGTCACGGTGAGGCCGGTAGACCTTATAACAGCCTGTCCGGTGGCACGTAACATCAATGGTTGTTTATCATCGGCTATTACCACTCCTGCATTCTCATTAACCACGAAATCATCGTCAGTATCTGAATTTACCTCTGCCCCCAATAACGGCACTATAAACAGTATATGCGGCATAGCATCAGTAACATATATTGATGTTATCACCGATGCAGGTCCATGCCCCATCAGGGTGACCCGCACCTGGACCATCACCGACAACTACGGCAACACAGAGAGCTGCCAGCAGCTTATTGAGGTGGAGGATGGGGTGGTGCCTGCCATAAGTTGTCCCGGAGCTCCACAATTTAAAACAGTAGGTCCTGCACAAACTACCTATACTGTGTCAGGTACTGAGTTTGATTACACAGCTATTTCTGATAACTGTGGTTCTGTGAATGCAACATATATTTTAACCGGGGCAACAACCGGTTCCGGCAGCGCGACGCTTAACGGAGTGAACCTGAACCTGGGTACAACCACAATAACATGGACAGCTACAGACGCCTGTGGCAACACGGCGTTCTGCAGTTTTGATGTAACAGTTTATTCGCCTAGTCTGACGGTGGTGAAAACACAGACATCAGGTCCTGATCCTGTGACGGCAGCCAATCAGGTTCTATATTACAGCATAGTTATCACTAATACCGGTAACCAGACCTTGAACGGGGTATCGGTAACAGACATATTGCCTGATGGCACGACAGGAACGTTGTCGGGGCCGACAGAGAGCATAACCGCAAATAATGTAATAGACGTAGGGGAGACCTGGACATATACAATCAGCTATACGGTTACCCAGGCGATGATCGATGCGGGCACCGACTTAGTGAACACTGCCAGCGTTGTGACCAGCGAGGTTACCACCCCGGTCACCGACGATGCGACCACGACCATCAGCCAGAATCCTGCGCTGACGGTGA
>CAZZBS010000036.1:0-26918 GCA_964652685.1 uncultured Lentimicrobiaceae bacterium | reverse complement strand
CGCTCGTACGGATCTGTGGGGGAGCGGGGAGGTAACGATCCGCTCTACCCGGAAACATCCAACAAGTAACATGTAACACCCATGACCGAAAAACAACGCATCGACCGTATCATTTCCAGCCGGCACATCGCAGTGGCAGGTGTCTCGCGCAATCCCAGGAAGTTTGGGAATATCGTTTATGATCATCTGAAGAAAAACGGGTATCATGTTTATGCACTGAATCCCAACATGCAGAGCGTAAACGGTGATGTATGTTACCCTGACATTGCCTCCCTGCCACAGGAAATTCAATCTGTGGTCATGGTTACAAAGCCTGAGGTAACCTTGAAACTGTTGAAAGAGGCAGCCGCGAAAGGGATCTGTGACATCTGGATGCAGCAGGGTGCAGAAAGTCCTGAGGCAATGGCTGTTGTAAAAGAATTAAACCTGTCGGCTGTGGACAAGAGGTGCATCATGATGTTTGTCGAGCCGGTAAGATCAGTACACAGCTTCCATCGTTTCCTGATGAAACTTTTCGGGAAGTATCCGAAATAGTTACGGCACCATCAGTTTTTGTACGGCCGACTGGCTGCCGGTCTGAACCTTAACGAGGTAAATGCCCGCGTTTTCGGGGATTTCGTCATCAATCCGGAAAAGATGGTTGCCGGCCGGCATGGAGCCGTAATCCACGGCATGTAATACCTGCCCGGCCAGGTTGCTGATGGTTATGTTGACGTTCCCTGGTTCAGCAAGGGTTGCACTGATGGTGGCTTCTTCTCTTGCCGGATTCGGGTAAATAGTCACGCCAGACAATGCCTGCCGGGGCTCTTCAATGGAGATGGGGGTGGTTTCGTTCACCGCGGCGCCGTTGCCCGAGATGATCTCTTCATTGCCGGCATCCCTGATGAAAACCACCACTTCACCCTGGGTCATATCATAATTCTTGACTGAATTGTCAAAGGTAAAAGTGAAAGTCTTCAGGGTTCCCTGTGTCGTGGGTGCGGCAACATCATCACCCCATTGGGCTACGAAAGCATGCCGGAAAACATGGTTGTGGGTGTAAGGGGAGGTGCCACCCGACTGTGTTGCCACGATGCCGCTTTCGAGTAACATGGCGTAAATGGTCAATGAACTGGTCACATCTGCCGTGAAGTAAACCTCAGCCGTGACGGAGAGTATTTTACCTGTCTCTTCATACGAGGAGGTAACACCCACATTAAGCGGAGAAGGTTCACCCCGGATGGTGGCCACATCACTGGTCCAGTTTGCAGTTCCCTGGATCCGTTCAACACCGCCCCATACCCTGCGGCTGATCATGGCGCAGGGCATATACCTGTTCGACGGTGAGATGAAAGGCTGGGTATAAAATGCAGCAGGATAGGAACTGGCCATCGGATCGCTTGAGGTGTAACTGGAGTTGGAAGGATGATAGGCCAGTATAAAAAGTTGGTGTGGATTGGCTGTCAATAGGTTGGCTGCAAGGGTGTGCCCGCCGGGACAATTCGAGCACCCGGTCCCGGTGAACTCTTCCAGGATAGCCCGCTTGTTCTCCGGAACAGTGGATACGATGGTCTGCGCCATCAGACTGAGATGGAAAAGAGTGATCAATGAAAGGGTAATAAAAGTTCTCATAATCATTTGTATTTAGGGTTAATGGTTAGGTTCATTGATAAAGGCAAAGATAGCTTGTGTCTGCGGTAACACGTACATTAAACTTCACATCTCTCTCGATCCTGAAGGTTTCAAACGGCTGATACCGTTTCCAGGATACCTCTCCGGGCAGTTTAACCTCCATGATGCCGGAGATGACGGTCATGGATTCTATGGTTGATGTATGGAACACATATTCACCTGCTTTCATGACACCCACGGTAGCAGGCCCGTCCGGACTGTCCAGAGCGAGTGATTTCACTCTCCCTTCAAAATATTCATTTACCTTGATCATGGCATTCATGGTTTCCTGATAATTAGTGCATTAATATATTCTGAAAAATAATAAGGCTGAGGTCTTAGAAAGGCAGGTCATCATCTTCCCGGGAAGGAGCAAAAGGATCCGTTCCATCGTCCGTTGCCGTCAGATCTGTTGAAACCTGGTAATGATTTTCATGTGGTTCGGTGGCGGTAACCTCTTCAGTGGCGGCGCTTTTCCTTTCCACCTTCCATGCTTTGATATCGGTGTACCAGCGGCCGTTGTACTCACGGCTTTCAATGTCCACACTTACCGTGATGCTGTCTCCCTCCTTCAGGTTGAACTGGTCGATCTTATCGCCCCATGCCATGATGCAAACCTGCCTGGGGTAATTCCCGCCTGCTGTTTCAAGGATGAACAACTGTTTCCTCCACCTTCCGTTTCTGCCTTCTCCTTCCTGGATGGGAAGCAGCTCCCTTACGACACCTTCTAACCGGTTTTCCATATATATGAATGATTGCTTTCGAAGAAGCAAAACTAAAAAAAAGTCGATGATCCTGCAAGAAAAAATATCAACATGCAGTCATTTCCCCGATCAACGGTTTGCTAGTCGCCATTGCCGTTGGTACCATTGAAGAGTACATCGGCTGGCCGTTTCAGAAACACCTTCTGCATGTGCCCGGAAAATTCCGGGGTGCCACATCCGGATCGGATGATGTTAAGAACAGCCTTATCGTGCGGTTTGAAAACAGCACCGAACAAAGCTTTGATCCTGGTATATCTGAACATATCGGGGTGAAGGATCGTGGATGGGCCCAGCATATAGATATCGCAACTTTCCGGGGCAATCTCGGTTATGTTCTTTAAAGTCCCGTTAAATATGGTGGTGGAGCTGACCACCAGTGCTTCTGCCTCGGCGATCGCGTCGTTCATCTGTACCAGCGGATGTAGATACCGGTTGTGTTCCAGCAGATCATACGCTTCCACAAGCAGTTTCGCATCCCGGAACTTTTTGTGGAGGGTCCTGAACCACCCTACCATGATGATCTTTTTATATTGCGTGAAATCTATTTCATCGAAAATATCCCTGCTTGCCTCATACTCATTGTCGTAATTCAACATGGCATTGAAATAAGCATTCAGGACAATCCGGTGGGTGGGGTTCTTCAGATCAGCGAAAAATCCAGCTTGTACGATCTCAATCTCTTTCCCCAGTGTGGCACATACTCCAATTCTTCCATCTTTGAGAAGAACCGCTGTGTACTTTTCCCCAATCACCATCTCCTGTACGAAATTCTGTTGACAACCCACCTTCTTGTAAAAATGACGAATAGGATCAAAGGGCATGATCAGGTTGTATTGGTTTTACCTGTCAAAGCTACAGCATTTTTTTTATTCCTTCCAAAACAAATCGTTATTTAGTCTGTTTAATTATGGGGATCGTATATTTAAAATCCTGGTTATAGGTTATTTAAGTTGTCTGTAAATATTTTAAAAAAATGAAATTCTAAATATGCCAAAATAAATCAATATTGACCGAAAACAGCCTTAAATCATCTTAATAAATCCCAAAAATATATAAATTATACACCATGAATAATGCTATTTTTACTTATGAAATGCCAGAAAATGAGTTGGTTAAAACTTATATGCCAGGTAGCCATGACAGGAAAAAACTTAATGAAGAGTTAAAAAAACTTTCAGAAGAGGTTATCGATATTCCACTGATCATTGCTGGCAGGGAGATCAGATCCGGGAAGATGGGTAAGGTGGTGATGCCGCATGATCATCAACATGTCCTGGCGACCTACCATATGGCAGGTGAGGAGGAGGTCCGGCTGGCCATAGATGCCGCCCTGGAGGCCCATGCTTGCTGGAGCACTATCTCATGGGTGGAAAGGGTAAGCGTGACACTGAAGATAGCGGAACTGATCGCAGGAAAGTACCGGCATCTGCTTAATGCCGCCACCATGCTCGGGCAGGGCAAGAGCATCTACCAGGCGGAAATTGATGCAGCCTGTGAAACAGTCGATTTTCTCCGGTTTAATGCCCATTTCATTTCGGAAATATATGACAATCAACCGATACAGGAGAAAGGTATCGTTAACAGGATCGAATATCGTCCGCTGGAGGGATTTATTTTTTCGGTCACCCCCTTTAATTTTACCGCCATTGCGGCCAATCTGAACCTTGCACCGGTACTGATGGGCAACACGGTTGTGTGGAAACCTGCGGGGACGGCACTCCTTTCAAACTATATCCTGATGAAGATCTTCCGGGAAGCCGGCATTCCGGATGGTGTGATTAATTTCATCCCGGGCCGGGGCTCCCTGATCGGTAATATCGTACTGTCCCATCCATGGCTGGCTGGGATCCATTTTACCGGCTCAACGGCCACCTTTAACCAACTTTGGGCAGGTGTGGCAAATAACCTGCACTGTTACAGAAGTTATCCGAAACTGGTCGGAGAGACCGGTGGAAAGGATTTTATTGTGGTGCACAATACGGCTGTCCCGCAAGAGGTCGCAACAGCCCTTGTGAGGGGAGCCTTTGAATACCAGGGGCAGAAATGTTCAGCAGCCTCCAGGGCTTATGTTCCCCAAAGCCGCTGGCCGGAAATACAAGATGCCATGCTCGGGATGCTTTCCCAGGTGAAAGTTGGCCCCCCCACCGATTTTACCAATTTCGTGAATGCTGTGATCGATGAAGCATCTTTTAACAATATTATGGGCTATATTGACCATGCCAAAACATCCGATCATGCAGAAATTATTTACGGGGGTGAAGGAGACAAGTCGAATGGCTATTTCATCCATCCTACGGTGATACTGACCACCGATCCGCACTTCAAATCGATGGAGGAGGAGATCTTCGGACCTGTGTTGACCATTTATGTGTACGAGGATGATCAGTATGATAAGATGTTGAAACTGGTGGATACCACATCCCCGTACGCCCTCACAGGTTCTGTCTTTGCGGCAGACCGTGCTGTGCTTGGGAAAACATGCCGTGCGTTGCGTTATGCAGCCGGCAACTTCTATTACAACGACAAACCTACCGGTGCTGTCGTAGGACAACAACCCTTTGGTGGCTCCAGGATGTCAGGCACCAACGATAAAGCAGGCAGCCATATGAACCTGGTGCGCTGGACCTCCCCGAGAACGATCAAGGAAACCCTGGTGCCCCCATCCGATTTCCGTTACCCTTTCATGAAAGAGGATGGCCCTGTGCCTGAGCAATAAACCGGAGTAGCCTCTTCCCGGCTAATCAATACAATGAAATGAAATGCACGGGCCCTTTCACTCCGCGCATCGAATAGCTGTATCTTTGTAAAAAAAAGAAAGATGGATGAGGCGACCCTCAGGCAAAAACTGTCAAGGTGTACTGTCGGCATAGCAGGATGCGGGGGGCTTGGGTCCAATTGCGCTGTAGCCCTTGCCAGGGTTGGTATTGGCAACCTGGTGCTCGTGGATTTCGACAACGTGGAAGCCTCCAACCTGAACCGGCAATACTATTTCAGGACGCAGATCGGACTGCCCAAAGTGGAAGCGCTCCGCGACAATATCGCGCTGATCGACCCTGAGGTAAAGGTGCAGCCGCATCAGGTCAGACTTACCGCCCGGAATATCCCGCTGCTTTTCCATGGGTGTGATGTGGTGGTCGAAGCTTTTGATCTTGCAGATCAGAAACAGATGATGATGGAAACCATGATGGAAACCATGCCGGAGATACCACTGGTATCCGGCGTGGGTATGGCAGGATGGGGTAAGAGCAACCTGATCCATGTTGAGCAGTACGGCAATATCATCATCTGCGGTGATCAGCAGACAGAAACCTCAGCAACAACTCCCTCCATGGCACCACGGGTGGGTATTGTGGCGAACATGCAGGCCAATTGTGTGCTGGAAGTTTTATTGTTAAATTAACACAGATTAAAGCAACCCTTTTGAACCTATGAACATCATTTTAAACAACAATCCGGAAGCTTTTGGGGAAGATACCCTTACTGTAAAGGAACTCCTTGAACGTAAGAAATTTACCTTCAAACTTCTGGTCGTGAAAATCAATGACAAACTGGTGAAACGTGATCAATATGAGCATGCAGCCATCCAGGAGGGTGACCATGTGATGGTGCTTCACCTGGTAAGCGGAGGATAATAAAAGAGCTCAGACAAAATAAAAACGACAGCACGATTGACTAACTGAAAAAACAAAAACAGAAATGAACCGATTGAAAACACCAACATTGATCATCCTGGTGTTGCTGATTGCCACCGGGTGCAATCAATGGGATGATGGCTGGCAGAAACCCCCGAAAGATGTGAAGGGGTATAAACCTGTTTATATAACGAAACAAGATGCTTTCAATGTGTATGCAGGTGACCCTGAACAACTTGTCAAGCCGGGGAAGATTTACATCTATGGCGGATATCTTTTCATTGTTGAGAAGCTGAAAGGGATCCATGTAATCAACAACCAGGACCCCTCCAACCCGGATCCGGTTGCTTTCCTGCATATTCCGGGCTGCAACGATGTTGCGGTCAGTGCCGGGATCCTTTATGCCGACAACGTGACGGACCTCGTGGCCTTTGACATCAATGATCTGGACAACATCAACCTTGTAAAAAGGCTTCCCGGGAGGTTCCCGCATGGCGTCATCCTTTATCCCGATGAGGCTGACGGCCACTATTTCGAATGTGTGGACACCACCAAGGGTTTTGTTATTAACTGGGAATACACCACCTTAAATGATCCGAAATGTTACCGATAAGACTACGTACCGTGAATGTACTGCTTCTGGCAGTCCTGGTTTGTGTGCTGTTTGCCTGTACCAAATCAGAATCCTTTGGTGACACCAACAAAAGCCCGGGGAGCGGGAAAGGGGGCTCCATGGCCCGTTTCACCGTTGCCTGCGGTCACCTGTATGTGGTTGACCACTCCTCACTGCATGTGATGAACATCTCCGATCCCGCCGATCCGAAATTTGTACGCACCATTGACGTGGGCTTCGGGATCGAAACAATCTTCCCGTATAAGGACTATCTGCTGATCGGTTCTACCTCCGGGATGTACATCTACAGTCTTGCCAACTGCTCCAATCCGGTGTATGTGACCCAGTTTGCCCATGTAATAAGCTGCGACCCGGTGGTGGCCGAAGATGATTACGCCTATGTGACCCTTCGCAGCGGAGGTTCCTGCCGTGTCGGGATGACCACCAATGAGCTCCATATCCTCAACATCCAGAACATGAGCAACCCGGTAATGGTGCAATCCTATACGGTTCCGGAGCCCTGGGGACTGGGGATTGACAATAAGAGGCTTTTTATCTGTCATGGAAACCTGGGGCTTGGTGTTTACAATGTAGCCAATCCCAACAACCTGGTTTCACTGTACTTTTTCCCGGATATCAAATCCTATGATGTGATCCCTGATAACTCAATCCTGTTGGTAACCGGTCCGGGAGGTATCTACCAGTATGATTATTCCGACATCAGCAATCTTGTGCTGCTGTCCACCCTTACGGTCCCTTAAAGAATGAGATGTAAAGCCCTCCTCTCTGCCATCCTGCTGGTGCTTGCAGCGTCAAACCTGCCGGCACAGGGGGATGGCCGTGGTTCATCCGTCCCTTCCCTTTCTGCCTGGCCATCCTTTATTGTGAAGGTCTCACCTTTGGCATTGCTGGAAATCCCCCAGCCCTCCATCCAGGTTGCCTGCGAGTACCGGTTGCGCTGGCCTGTGTATATGCAGCATGAGATCGGATGGCTGCCCCCCTACCAGGGACTGCGGATCTTTGAAGCCGGGGAAACCAACGATGGAGGTAAAATAAAAACCGAAGTCCGCTACTATCTGGGCGATCCGGAAAGGGATGTTGCCGTTTCCACCCGATCCTACTTCGCCTTGGAAGGATTGTATAAGATAAGGGTGGTGCGTGACGAGAAATGGTATGAACTGGATGGCGGCGAATTCAGCCAGTGGGCAGTGATCGACAAACACAAACAGCAGCTCGCTTTTCACTTCAAATATGGCTTACACGTGCGGCTTTACCGCACCAGCAAAGTGTACATGGATAGTTACGTGGGCATAGGCCTCAGGCGGTATTTCATGGATTCCTTTTTCATTTCCGAAGATATCATCGGCGAACCGGCAGACAGGGATCTTTCCTATTCCTATTATGCACCCAGCCTGGCCCTGGGAGTGAAGTTCGGGCTGGGATTTTAGCAATACGGGTTTCAACAACGATACATATCTTTGTTAAACGATTGCCTGGCAGCATGAGGCCATCACAGCGTTTTTTTTGTAATGTTTTCACAGACAGGATCTATGTTAAGATTAACTTAGGTTCCCGTTAGAATTTTTCAGGGCAGCTCAGATGGGGGTGGCGGACGTTTCGTTCATTGGGAATGAATCAGATTAAGGTGCATCAACAGAAAGTTCGGTGAGCCTGTTCATGGCTGAATTGACATGACTTATACTGAAGGTTTGATCCTTGCGCGGACTCCAACTGCCTAATTTCTTTTTAACAATCTCTGCAGTAAGGGTTTCAGTATTATTGGCCTGTAGAATCCAGTCTACACTCGCAAGCAATTCCAGCCCAAATGGGGATTCATATCCGGACATCAGGCGAAGCACCCTTTCAAGTCTGAATTTCTCATCACTTGAACAGTGATCCTCAATGTATTTATTCACCTCATCCATTACCTCGATGTTCAAATGCACCAAATCATGGGGCTTTGAATCCATCACAGATTTTTCCGACAAGAGATACCCATTCTCCAGTTCATGCAGCAGGTGTTGGAGGTTGTGCGCATAGGGGCCGTACCAGTACTTTTTGTATGATAAATGTAAATCCTTCTGTCCCATGCGCTGCAAGAAGTAGGCTAATTTCTGAATCTCCAGCAGGCTGGTATCAAAACCAAGTTTCCTGTATCCTTGAACCAACGCAAGAATGAGTGCCCGTGGTTTGGTCAGGGATGCCTTGGCGGAGGGTGCAGTTTGATCGGATGCGACCAATGTGGGTTCAAAAACAGTAATATCAACATCCTTAAGGTTGTTAAGTTTCTTTGTCAATAATTGCTTAATTCTGTCCCAATCAAGGCCTCCATGACCCGTACCTAGGGGTGGAATAGCAATGGAATGGATGCTTAAACGATGAATCTGATCAATCAGATCATCAAGACCCTCATCAATATAAGCATAACTGGACTTGTGCATCCAATGCTTTTTAGTCGGGAAGTTAATGATCCATTTAGGGTTCATCAGGCTGTTGGTCGGAGTGGTAAACATTTTGCCAATTGTTACCTCTCCTTTTTTACAAGCAGCAGCATACAACTTGTAATTCAGCGGGAAACGTTCCCTGAATTTCAGGGCAATGCCCTTCCCCATGATACCCACTGTATTCACTGTGTTTACCAATGCTTCTGCATTGTAATCAAACAAGTTGCCTTTGACGAAATGTACCATACCTCAAAAATAAAAATTTGGTTTTACTTTTACCGGGATTCCGCACTTTTTTTCTGACAAAATGGTGTTAACAATGGTTTCCATTTCCTGATTTGCCACAGCTATACCTGAAATGGCGGCAGTGGGTACTACACGATGAACCAGGCATTCAGCCTGTTTGATCTCTTTTCGATCACTCCCATACTGAGAGCCCCATTGCTCTGATTTGATGTACGCCCAATTCAGCTTCACGAGATCTTCGGGATTGTCGTAAAATACAGTATAATCCAATTTTGCATGCCGGTCGGTAAAAAGGAATCTGCAACGGTTGGCCAGAAGTTCATTGATACCACTAACCAGATAAAGCACTTCATGTTGTGGCGTCTTATACACCTCAGGATCATTGCCCTTGTGAATCACATAGAGCATCGGACTGCGATACCAGAAATAAAACGGTATATAATCAGCCAGGGTGCCGCCTGGTTCAACTGGAACTACTCTGTCGCTCCGATAATCTACCAAAGTCTTAAAGCCGATGGGGATAAAACCTTCATCCTTTATATTCGAATTTGGGCACTGAATTCCATGCTGCAGAATGAAAGGCAGGTTCTTGTAATGGGTAAGTCTGAATATCTGTCTCATATTCTCATATCCTTTCCACTGTTAAGATGAGAATATTCTCTTTTGTACCCCCGAAACAGTGACCGAAACCCTTCATGATCATACAACTCCCGGGTCTTCTCCATCAGGATTACCCACATCTCGTTCAAATGTTTCAGGAGCGAATCCAGATCGTTGTTGATCATCTCTTTCGGGCAGGTGAATAGGGAGGGGTCATTTGCATAATGGTCTCTGATATCCGACCAGTTGGCTGCTTTCTTAACATGTTCCTTCTTCAGTGCAAACAGGACATCCCCCTTTCTGAAAACATCTACCCCGGGGTTGTGGGCAAAGAAATTCCGGTAGTCCTTGATGATCTTAACGAATTGATTATACTCCTTGCATCTGGATTTGGTTATCAGCAGATTTAGAAAAGATTTATTCTTATGCGGATAATAGAAGACCGGGATTCCCTCTTGATAAGCATCCTCGGCTTTTGTCGGGTACTTTTCCCTGGCCCATTTTGAAAAGGTCTGAACAAGCTCTTCTTCAGATATTATCTGTTGTATTAAATCCGGTGGTAACCCCACCATGTTTCTCAACAGAATGATCTTGTGGCACATTGCCTCCAGGCAATCAAAGATCAGCGTAAAGTGTTGGTAGATGTTTTTAAATGATTGATCATAATCACCGGCACTTGTACTGATTTTATCTTTCCGGTGTTGAATGAATACCAAGCTCTTGATGATCCCGAATGAGGCCATTGCCATTTTGCCGAGATCCTCATGGGTATCTGACCGCCAGTTGCCGTGAACTTGGTCAGTCATTGGATCTAAAAATTCTTCCTGCCAAAAAAGAAAGTTGGGGAATTTGGCTTCAAGGAGAGGTTGGATATATATTTCGAAACGCATAGCATTATTTCTTATGAGCTAAACGAACTGGTTATATATGATATGTTGCCACCTGCCACAATGACTTTAATCATGAGAACTACGTTTTTGGCCAAGAAAATCTGGGGCTGGCGTTGGCTTCGCTTCCAGACGTGGATACTTTTCCTCTGATTTCCCGCTTTTTTGCTTTTTGAAATATTTCCAGTCAAGATATTGGCAAATACCACCTAAATCCGGGAAGATGGAATGGGCATTGATTCCATATGTATCAAGAGGTTTCAGGAATGCTTTGTAGATCTCGGCTTCGTTCGCAGTTATTACAATCTGGTGTAGTTGCTCATGAACATCTGTTTTAAGATCAAAGGCGGTATATTGCCCGTTTTCTAGACTGTAATAATGGCATGTAAACCAGCTGCGTTGTGCTATGACTCTTGTGTTGATGTGTTCTGGCTGCACAACCATGGTCTCTGTCTGATCGAAAGGTGAACCAGTATCATGATTCACAATTTTATTCTTATTAAATGCATAACACCAAACAACGCGCTTTTCTTCTTTCTTTTTCACGGATTTGCATTTACCCTGAAGAGCAAACCATAATGCGATCAATGGGTTATCTGACCAATCTAAAAGGCGGGTGGGTAAACCATAGTGTTGGGCAATTGTGAGAAGATCCCAATCAGTGTATTTTTCATGGATGTAAAGCAGGGAAAATCTTTTGAATTCATTTACAATTTCTTTTTCAGTCTCAACAATATTGGTTTTAATATAATCTTGACGACCAATTTTTGGCCAAAGATGTTTGTTAATACATTGACCCCTGAAAATCATATATTTTGCTTGATTAGTGTCAACTAACTGTTTTTCTACATCTTGAATATTTAAAAGATACTCATCCAAGTTGGCAGCATTTTTTGTGACATAGGGCTTTGAGAATTGATACATATGATTGCATTTTTTAGGAACTGATATTAGGCACTTTCTTCTTCAATTTTCACTCCCTCATACTCCTCCTCACTTAACCAAAAATCAGGCGCTATCACCTTCACCTCCTCATACGTCAAATCGTACAGTTTGAAAACCAACTCGTCGATACGGTTTTCAATGGAGGAGGTGTCGGCATAGGGGTAGGATTGTTTGGTGGTAATGATTTTATTAACAAGAGACAATATGAGCGCTTTTTTATTGTCAAGCAATTGGGGGACTCTGAACTTCAATAAGTGAAATATTTTCGTTTCGATGAAAGCAGAACCCAGTCTAGGAGCCGCAAAAGTGCGGATGAAATATTGAGCAATTTTAGAAATAATAAAGGGTAAAATGAATTTTAATAATATTTCATTGTTTTTGGAATAATCAATATGCTGTAGTGAAAAGAAATTATTTGAAGCAAAAGTATTGTCATCGTAGAAAGCTTTAAATGGATTCCCAGTCCTTGTAATATAGATTTTTGGAAATATGAAAATTCTTTCATCCCTAAGTGAAGCATAAAAACCTTTTGATCTGTCAATAATTTCTGTTCGATAGTCTACATGCCAACCTGATGTGGTGCTAGTATAGTTCTCAATAATATCACCAGCACTAGCCCCAAAAAAAAGAGGATGACAACTTGTGCATGACTTGTTCTTAACAAATAAGAGATCACGACTATTACCAGTATGAATTCCTTCATGACATTGCATGAAATCATTTAAGCACTCAAACCGCTTAATCTTATCCAAAATTCTAAGATCCTTTTCTTGAGCAATTAGGTTAAATGCGAAATCGAATTCTTCTAGAATTATTCTGGTTTTATCCTGACACAATCTGGTTTCATTGATTTTGTTAGTATTTCTATCAAATCTAAAAAGAGAATAACTAAGTTGTGGAATCTTATACTTCAAAATACTAATTACGCAGACATCATGATCAACATAAACAAAGAGTCTTTGCTCTTCAGGTATACCAGAGTTTTCATACCAGTGAATTTCTAAA
Organism: uncultured Lentimicrobiaceae bacterium; assembly: GCA_964652685.1. Lineage (GTDB taxonomy): Bacteria > Bacteroidota > Bacteroidia > Bacteroidales > SKPS01 > SKPS01. The sequence continues at coordinate 14,132 of CAZZBS010000036.1, read as the reverse complement.
ATATGATCTTTTATCAATTTTCTTGTTTTCGCATAATCCTTAATCAAGATGCTATCTGGTAAAATATAAGAAATAACAGCTTTGTAGTTCTTCATTGCCCAACCAATGAAATAGGCGAATGAATTCGGTGTGGAAGAATCAATTTCAGGATATATCCCTTTAAATAGTTCCTTATCTTCAGCAGATAACTTTGCTCCCCATGGCGGATTTCCAATTAAAACATCAAACCCTTTGCTAATGCCGAACATCCATTCAGGTTCAAACCAGCCGGCAAATTGGTTCTGATCGTAGGGATTAAAGGATGCAATCTGTTTGGCAACTTGCTCTATGGGGTCCCGGCTCTGCGGTGATTTGAGGGTTTCAATCTGGTTTTCAAGTTTATTGATTTGTGCTTTAAGCTTTTTAATCCGACTTTCCCCTTTATTGTAAACAGTCGTTTCAACTTCACCCAACAGGTTCGTGTTTTCAATGATTTCCTTATCTTCCGGCTTTTGTACGAGCTGATTCAGCTCCGCCTTGTATTTCTCAAGCTGGCTTTCCAGTCGATTGATATCCGATTCACGATTTTGCATCAGGGTTTCGCTGATCATGGCAGCGATCCCGTTTCTGATTCGACTGTCATCCTCCTGCAGTCTGAGCTTCTCCTCCCGGTTTCTGGCATTGAAGTAAGCATGCAGTGTGGCTTTCAACTCGTTCTGTAACTTTTCAATAGGATTTTGCGCTGTGAAGAGATCGGCTGTTGGCACCTCCAATCCAATCAACGTATTCGCCGCCACAAATTTGGTTTCCAGGTTGGGCAGGCTTCTTATGCCGTAATTCTCTTTTCTCAGGTCGGGCTTCTGATCAATGACCAGCGAGATAAAGAAACGCAGTTTGCTGATCTGTACGGCAATGGGCTGGATATCCACACCGTAGATGCAGTTTTCAATCAGGTAAAGCTTGCGGCCGTAATCGCTGGTGTTGTTCTCAAACACATCGCTGATCTCAGTAAGCCTTTGATCACGTTTCTTCTGGTCACCGATCTTGTAGGCTTCTTTTGTTTCGGCTATCGCTTTATGTTCCTGTAGTTCGCGCCAGTAGCTGTTGTCAGGATCAAGTTTCTGTAAAACATGAACCATCTTGTGCAGGATTCCCATTGGAAAAGCACCTGAGCCGCATGCAGGATCCAAGATCTTACATTGATTAAGGGCTTTAATGAGCTTTCGGGTTATTGGCTCGGGAAATGGGCTTTCGATTTCGTTGTATGCCAACAGGTCGCGCAATTGCGTTTCAAACTCTTCGCTCATATCATTAACAGCCTGCCTGAGGTATTCAATCAGCGATTCATCCACCATGTAGTTCACAATCTCCCTTGGCGTGTAAAAACTACCGGTCTGCTTTCTGGCAGTAGTTTGTGTATCAGGGTTGTAACTTGCAAGCAGGTTTTCGAAGGTTTTCCCCAACAATTCCGGGTCAAGAGCCACCTCTTCCTCAATGGGTGTATTCTCCGTGATTGTAAATTTGTAACCTGTCAGAAGGTTGATAAGTCCTTTTGTGCTGTATTTCTTGTTTTTAGTTCCAAACACCTTATTGAGATCAACTTCTTTTTCGTCTCCAAAGAAGAGAAAATCCGGTATGGTTGCTCTTTTATTAGAGTTACGACTAAAGCCATCTCCATAGATTACTTTTCCATGTGTATCGGTTTTATCCAGGCAATCAAACAAGCCACCGTTAAGAAACGGTATTTCTTTGAAAAGGTCTATAACTTCTGCTTTAGAAATCTTAAACATGCCGGAATAGCGAAACAGGGTTTTAACGCCATACTCTCTTACATTTACTGAGATATCTCCTTCGTCAGCAAACTTCCTCTTCTCAATTGTTTGGTTCAGGGTGCCAAAAAACAGGTTCTGCAGGATGGCATTGTAGTAGTTGTGTGATTTTTCGGAAATCAGGAAATCTTTCAGGATTTCATTGATGAATTTGCGCTCAAAGATCTGTTCCGGAACAAGATGCTTCTCTTTGATAAACCAGATAAAGATCACACGGGTAATTAACCGGATCAGGTTGGTAGCATTACGAATGTCTGTGTTCTTATCGAAATCATCAGGGAATTGCGCATGTTCCATAGCCCAGAAATACCAGTTGGCCAACTCATTGTAGAATTTCTTGTTAAGCTCCTTAGTATCCAGAGTTTTCTGCCATGCATTGTGCAATTCAACGAAATTGGAAAAACTATATTCATGTTGTAATTTCACAAAGGAGAGGTCGTATAGAATTTCAATATGTGCCCTGTGTGGTTCTGCAATGTTGATGTCTTTAATCAGAGTGACTTTTTCAAGGACATCTTTCGTTTCATCGCGCTTATGTAATCGTCGGTTGATTACCGATAAAGTAAGTGTATTGCCATTCTTGAACAAGATCATGGCCGGCATAGGGAAGAGTCTGTTAATTTCGCGGGTTATCTGCGAAAGCTCGGTTCGGGTATAGTTTTCACCGGAAAGTTCAATGCCAAAGAAGAGATAGGTTTCGATGATGGTCTGGTCCACCTTACCGGTATCAAACAAGGAGGTCTGCTGCAGTATCTCTTCTTTGGTTAATTGGAACAGGAGATCAACGTGCTTCCATTCCCCAGTTTTGGCCTTAGCCTCGTTAAATGGCTTATCGCTGATGAAGGCTTCTTTGAACATTGAATAGGTAGGATTATCCAGTGGTGCCTGCCGTTCAGTATTGTACCCGAGTGTCTTGAACAGTGCCAGGCTGTTGTGGGTCAGGTCTCCCGAGGTAAAAGCCTGTATCGCTTCCCTTATGGCTGTTTTGGTTTTTTCCGTCGTCATACTATTTCAATTTGTTCAGGTTCCTGTTGTTCAGCAGCGATTTCATCTGTGTGATGGCAATAGTGTTAAGTTGCTGTATTCGTTCGCCTTGTGTTAGTCCCTGGTGGATCAATACGGCGTTGATGCTTTCGAGATTGGAGAGCACCACGAGTTGTTCAATGGTGGCCATGTCGCGGATATTGCCGTCGGCATCCGGATTCTCTGCCCTCCATCCGCCTGCAGTTTGTCCGAACAGGGCCATATTCACTAGATCCGCTTCATTGGCATACACAAAGTTGATCTGTTGCTTCGACAAGGTAGGTGGTATCAGGTGCTCCTTAATGGCATCGGTATGGATGTGATAATTTACCTTGGCAAGTGTACGCTGGAGGTTCCAATCAAGTTTCAGCCGGTCGTTTTCCTCTTCTTTAAGTCGTTGAAATTCTTTAATGACATAGAGTTTGAATTCGATAGAAATCCAAGAGGCAAATTCAAATGCTATGTCTTTATGGGCAAATGTTCTTCCATAACGTCCCGATTTAGAGATTATTCCAACGGCATGGGTGGCTTCAATCCATTTTTTGGGAGTCATTACAAAACTATTCAACCCTGCTTGTTTTTTAAACCCCTCGAATTCGAGGGGTTTGAAGTCAGGGTTGTATATCTGCTCCCAAAAGCCAAGCAACTCAATGGTGTTGCGGTTTCTCATCCAGTTTTGGATAATGGTGTCAGTATGTGCCGGATCCTTGTGTCGCGCAATATCGGTGAGGCTGATAAAATCTTCATTATCGCGCTGAAACAGCAAGATCTCGGTCCCCTTCACATCCATCTTCTTGTTTTTCATCATGCGTTATTTGATGATTAACCATGTTACCAGTTCAAAATCATCGGTATGGTTTACCCGTTTCGATTTGGGGATCAGCAATGCTCCTCTGTCTGTGCCGGTGAGTTTCGCACTGCTGCGCTTGTCAAAAATGCGACTGATCCCTTCAGATGCCTTCAACAGTAGTTCTGAGTATTTGTCCATCTGCTTACCCTGCTGGGTTTCGGCATTGAAGAGGTCACAAAGATCATCATACGGCCTGTTTTTCCCGGAACACATCAACCGAAAAACTTCCAGTATCTGTTTTGCGTGGGTATAGTTAAACCTTACCTGGCCATCATTCCTGATATAAACCAGAAAGTAAGGCTGGAGCGGATTCACCTGTTCGTTCCCTGAAGTGTCTCCCTTTTGCTTCAGGCAAAAAACCACACCCGGTTTGATGATCTCCTTTTCAGCAGATGAGAACCTTTCTGTATTAAGGAGATGGGAATGACTACCTGACGGTGAAGGTGCAACAGCATATAGCCCGAACGGAGCTTCTTTTAACCGCTCCTTGTTATGCTCAATATAGTTCAGCAATTCAATCCGGAAATCATCCAGAGTAAAATCGGTAAGGGAGATGCTTTCGTTCATGTCCTCAAGGTCAAGAACCTCATCCCGCAGCTTTTTCAACTGCCGGTCACGGTACTTCAGATCATCCTCGATCAGGTCAACGATCTGATCAGTTGCCAACACATTGTCGTCGGCAGTAGCGGTTACATCAACCAGCGCCATCCGGGCTTCAACCCGTTCCTTCAGGTTGATGTAGTTGTCTAAATCCTTCGTTGGCCAGAAGTTGACAAGCTGAATTTTCTCATTCCTGCTTCCTAACCTGTCGATACGTCCGAAACGCTGAATAATCCTGACCGGGTTCCAGTGGATGTCATAGTTGATCAGGTAATCGCAGTCCTGCAGGTTTTGCCCTTCGCTGATACAGTCGGTGGCAATGAGGATATCTATCTCCCCGTGTTCCGGCATGGATTTCATCTTTACCCTGCTCTTTGCAACGGGTGAAAAGTTCGTGAGGATATGGTTGTATTCATTTCTCCCGAAAGTTGTCAAGTTATTTGAACCCGTGACTAGGGCAATGTTGAGTTTCAACTCATTTTTTACCCATGGTTTCAGGTAGTCGTAGAGATAATTCGCTGTGTCGGCAAAAGCCGTAAAGATGATTATCTTGTTGTTTCCGGGATTGAGATGGTTACTCACCTTTTGTGAGATTAGGCCTTTCAGTTCTTTCAGTTTGGCATCCCTGTCGGGTGTAACTGCGGCAGCGAAATTATACAGTTTGTTCAGGGCATCCCTGTCCTTTTCAAGGTCTTTTAACCATAAGCCCAGTTCCAGGTCTGCCAGGTCAAACTTCAGCTTTTTCCCCACCTGCCATTGTTCCTGTTCTTCTCCGTTCTCTTCCACTTCATCTTCATCCGGTTGATAGGCATCCATATCCTCCTCCTTCGACCTGGCCCCCGATTGCTGAAACTTCTTGATTTTTTCAATCAGGTTCTCGATCTTCTGAATGGTCCGGTCCATGGAGATTTCAAAAGATTCGATGGAGCTTTCAAGCCGTTTCAGGAAACCGACTTTCATCATACCGATCAGAAAATGTTCACGGTCGCTCTGCTTGAATGCCAACACCCCCCTGGTTTCGGCAAGCTTCTCATATTTTCCCGTCATCTCAGGCCTGACATAAGCAGATGGGTTGAATACGGCAAGCTTATACTGTAAAATGATCCGGTTCAGCTCATCATAGGTATAGGATCTGTCCTTTGTATCGATGTTAGGGTAGATGGCAATTGGTTTCAACCTTTCAGGAAATTTACCCACTTCATCTTCGGCCTTGTAGAAGCTTTTAATATGTTTCCTGCTGCGGGCGATGGTCAGTTCATCCAACAACTTGATAAAGTCAGAACCCAACCGTTCGATGAGTTCGCTTTGTTTCTTGTTGGGGTTCTTTTTCTTATCAGCCCAGTTGGTGAACTGAGTTTGGGCAGTTTTGATTGTCAGTGCGATATCTTTCACACCAGTTGACTCCATCATTGCCTCATTCTTCCCTTCGGTGATCAGGGAGATTTGATTTCTGAGGTCTTTGAGGTTATTGTTGACCGGGGTTGCAGAAAGCATCAACACTTTTGTTTTGACACCGACTTTTATGATTTTCTCCATCAGCCATTGGGCGCGGTTCATCCTGATTGTTCCGTCATCCCGGAGCTTCTCCATTGGGTTGCCCCTGAAATTGTGACTTTCATCAATGACAACCAGATCAAATGCTCCCCAGTTGAAGTTTTGAAGGTCAACACCGTTGGCATCCGATCTCCCTGATTCTCTAAGAAGGTCAGTATGATAGAGCAGGGTGTAGTTGAATTTGTCCTTGAGAAAAGGGTTCAGCGAATGGTTCTGGCTTGACTGGTAGATCGTCCAGTTGCCGACCAGCTTTTTGGGGCACAAGACAAGGACACGATAATTGAGTAGCTCAAAATATCTGATGATGGCCAATGCTTCAAAGGTTTTCCCGAGGCCGACGCTGTCGGCAATGATACAGCCATTATGTTTTAAGATCTTATTGATTGCTCCTTTGACCCCATCTTGCTGGAATTCATAGAGCATGTCCCAGATTTCGCTCTCGAAGAATCCGGTTTGTTTTGTAAGGAGGCCACCGGTTTGCTGTTCATCAATGAATTTCTCAAAGATGTGGTAAAGGGTTTTGAAATAGATGAATTCTGGCTCGTTTTCAATGTACAGTTGTTCAAGATATTTCAGCACCTCCTCTTTCACATCCTCCACAAGGCCTTCCTGATCATTCCATAATTCATCAAACCAAGCTTTCAGGTCGGCCCTGTCCCTGTCGTTATCCACGATCAGGTTGAGTTCCCTGTTCGGGTTGTGACCCGATCCAAGTCCATTCACCGTGAAGTTAGAGCTGCCAAGGATGGCTTTTTCAACCCCACCAGGTTGGGTGATGTGATATAGCTTTCCATGCAGGAAGTCGGGTTTCACCATTGATTTTACATCTACCTTTTGCCTGATCCATTCAGTACACTCCCTTGCAACTGATTTCTGGGTCAGTCTGCTTTCTATCGGGATCACGAGTTTATCATCCTCAATCCTGAAATCCCGACGGTTGGTTTTTGCAGGATCGAGTCCTCTGATAAAGGATGGTTCACCAAAAAGGAATCGCAGCCGGCTGATGGAATCAAGATCCTCTTTCAGTTGACCGTAGGCATATATGGTGAAGTAGGCAGAAACAATTGCGAGGTCGGATCCTGATTTAATGGCCTCTTTCAGAAAGCCTGCAACTGTTCCTCTTTTTTCACTATTGTCCCTTATAGCGGAGGAATCGTTAATCATGTTGAATGGATCAGGTTTAGTATCACCAGAAAACACTTCGCAAAGTACGAAGAAAATGTTTAATAGAGATGATGCTTGAGTCTGATCTTAATTCTGGACATCCCTTGGGGAAACGAGAGAGCAATGCCATTGCTGGGAGTTTCTCTGAATTACTTCTTGCCGTATCTTTGTCAATAAACATTGGTATTTCTGAGAACAATTTTTTTCCCATGCCCCAACTATTCGATAACAGGTATCATTTTGTCAGGGAACTGGGGGGTGGTGGGTTTGGCAGGGTGTTCCTGGCCAGGGAGGATAACGCTGAGTTTTATGTGGCGATCAAACAGTTGCATAATCAGGATAAAGATTATCAGGATAATATTATTCATGAAATGAGGGTGTTGTCCCGGTTCAACCATCCGCATATCGTGAACTACAAACACCAGTTTGTCCAGGATGACTTGCTTTTAACCTCCACCTGAATCAACATGCTATACACAGAAAAACAAAAGCTATTTCAAAACTTCCTGCTGACCTGGGGGGATGGGTTTTCGCAGGTATTGCCCATACTGCGTATCCTGAATTCCTATCCCATGTGGACCTTCGTCACCGGCCCCTTAATTCTGGAAGGGTTGGAAGAGTCGCAACTGGAGTGGGTTGCCCTGCTTGCTCAACAGGAACATCCCGTTGAAAAGGAATTCCTGAAGGAGTTTTGGGTGCCGATTCAACAAAACGAGTACTCATTTTTCATGGACATCTCCTCTGAACAGTTCGAAGTATTCAGGACGCATTATATCCCGGTGCCTACCCCACACTACAAGAAAGAGTGTTATATCTCCGATATGAGACCGTTTCTCCTCAATTTAGACGATCCCTCCTTCGATATGGCAACGCATATGAAGCTATACAGGTATCTATGAATTCTGCCTGCCCGCAAAGCATCCTCAATTTCCATTGTTACAAGAAGAGTTTTGGTGAAGGGATGCATCCAAACCAAAGAGTACAAAAAAGCCCCGTTTCCGGGGCTGTTGCCTTAGAAGGGTTGCCAGTGTTTTATGACCTGGCCTTGCCCATTGATTTCCTGGTGGGTGCAGGTTCCTGAACCTCGGGGGCCGGTTCCGGTTTCACCACCTGGTAAACGGTGTGGGTTTTCCCGAACTTGTCGGCCTGCTGCATCCGGGCAACTTCAAAGCTCACGTACATCCCGCCATTGTACTCATGGGGAATCTGCTGCAGTACTTTCAGCGGGAGCGTTACAGATACGATGTCCATGTTGCCAACCTGGCGGCATTTTCCGATGTAATTCTTCTCAATGTTCTTCAGCCGTGGCAGCAAATGTGAATCGGCAGGGCACAATGTCACCCTTTAACTTCTATCCGCAGGGCAACAGGTTCAGGAATGAGGTGCCTGAGCGGAGCCGGAGGCACCGTATGCGTAGCCCTTGTGGCTAAGGTTCCCGAAGCCACTGTTTACTTCCCTTCAACTCCCGGCGCCGGGCATTAATCCGTATTCGTTGCAATGCTCTTGGTAAAAAGTTAAACCCAATAACAGAGGGTCCTTCAATGAGGTTGCGTATTATTCCGGTGAGTTGATTGGAAAGCCTTGCACACCGTAGATGAGCATAATACGTAAAATTTTCAGAGGTAGAGGTAAATTGCTCACCATCCTAGTACCCCTTTTAAAACATAAAGAAAAAGGCCAAGATTCATCAGGCCATGCTGAATAATGCCAATCCAGGTATTTTTTCTGAATTGGATTATAAAAGATATGAATAATGCCCCCGGCAGAATAGCTAAAAAGTTCCAGGGCTGCATCCAATGTTGAAATGTAAACATTGTACCATTCATTAGCCATGCATTCTTTCCAAAAGCAACTTCTTGCCTGGGCAACATCCATCCGCGATACCAGAATTCTTCTCCAAGGATATTAAGAACCCAACCAACAAAATAGGCAAAAGCGATCCACCATTTACCTTGTAACGTCATTCCAAAAAGTACCCCTTTTTTGAGATTCAAAATACCTTCATGCCCCATGTCAGGAGGCCAATCTGGGTGCGGTGCGAAGAGCTTGGATGAAATAAGCCAATCAGATGTAAAGCTGAATCCGAAATATGTAACTAAAGCCACAAGTAATAATATTGTTGTCCAGAGCCAGTCTTGACCTAACATTTTTTTAAGGCGAAATCTTAAAGAAAGATCTCTAAGATTGAATGTATTCTTTTCGAGTTTGTAAGCAATCAAAGAGGCAACAAAAAGAATCCCTACATTTATAATCCATCCGATCAGATACCCAACCAAATAAGGTTGTCCGGTTATTCGAGTATAGTATGGTATACAGACATAATGGGTGATATATATCATAAAAGCCACACAAAAAAATGCTAAAAGTGAAGGGATCCATGAAAAAGCTTTAAGCTTTGATATTTCATATATATCCGAGGTCATATGATTTTTAATAATTGATTGTTTTTCCAGTATCAATAGCACAGGTGGATTGGGTGGAGTGCTTTTTTGCCGATATCGTACCTCGGCCCTGTCAGATGATACGAAAGTTCATTTTTGCAGAAATGCTGAGATCCTCACTGTTTCAGCAATAGAATATACACCTGGCAGAAACTGCCGGATGTACTGTCATTTTGTAAAAAATCATTCTTTAAAAAATTTCTTTGTAATAATTCCTTTACACAACCTTGCTCTTAGTATATAAATCCCTGCTGATAATTCTGATATATCAATACTTGTCTTTGTATCTGATGCATCTATGGATTTAATAATATGTCCCCGTATATCCATTATCTCCATTGTTACATTATTTAATCCTTCGATTTCAATTCTGTCATTGGATGGGTTTGGGAAAACACATATTTCATCTGGATAAATGGAATTTTCAATGACTGATGTTTCAAATTTGAGTATCATATCAGCATATGAATTAGGAATTCCCAGATTCGTGTAACCACCATCAGGCCATGTAATCTCATTGCCACTACTCCAATCCAGGAAACTGAAAAGCACGCCTAAAGTATTATTTGTATTTGTTATAATATCAAGTTTTGATAGTGATATTTCATACTCGTTTGCAGCGCTTACAACATAGTTCCAATCAGATGGAGCAGAAGATTGCCATGAGGTACCATTTCCACACCATTCGTATTGACCCGCTGATCCATGCAGCCATAGATCATCAATTTGTGGCGTTGTTCCTCCATTATGAAGTTTGTCTACATATATTCCGGTAGACTGATAATAATATGAATCACTGGTAAAAGCAACAAACAACTTGGTATCATTTCGTTTAAAATATATGGTACCATTAATACCCGAAATGTGGACCGAGGAGGCATCCGACCATTCGCCTGCATTGATTATACCATCAATAGTGGGAGTTGTTCCTTGCAGAACATTAATAGTGTCACCCGAATGGGCAATTGCAAATCCTGTGTTAAGGATTAGTAAGAATGAGAAGAAAACGATTTTTTTCATTTTTTTTTTTTTTTTGATTAGTAGGACATAATGCGATACCAGTGGCGAGACGCTATAAACGCAGAAGGCATATTGAGCTGTTCTTATGATGGATAAAACAGCACTTAAGATCAAATCTTTTTAAGGCAAAGCAAAAAAGCAGTAAAAATCCAAATATGGATTGCAATATTTACCTTTGTGATGGTAGCCAATATTAAGAGGCAGATAAAACCGGAGCATTCATTGTATGAGTTCCTGCAACTTGTTAACCTCCCGGCATTTGACCGGACTCCTAATAAGCAGCACTATTTAAACCGGAAATTTCAAAGTTTCAATGAACGATTTGAAAGCCAATTGAATTTGTTCTGACCATATCGCAACGCTGGTGAGAAGAATCCATCACATTAATCTTTCACACAACGAACAGAAAATCCGACCTCTTTACTGTAGTCGTGTCTGTCCACACTGCTGATGCCGTAATATATGCCCAGGAACCAGGCGTCCCCGGAATCATACGCAGTAGCACTCCACCAGGCACCGTAATTGCCCACATCGAGGAATGTACCACTACTATAACGGCCACCACCTGGAAGGGCTGTAAAGCCGGTTTCGTTGGTTGCTCCTGTGTTAGGGCTAGTCCAATGTGTTATGCCGGTTTCTTTTAGTTTGCCTCCGGCAACACTTGAGTCACCAAGATAGGCAGTTAATTGTGTCCATTCAGCATTGCTTGGCAAATGCCAACCTGCAGGGCACACTCCCTGCACACCGCTTGGGTTGGTTGTACTGCTTGTACTTTCATTCATTGCCGCCATCCAGTTATATAATACGCCGTAGGTGCTGTAATGGGAGGTGGATTTGGCATCGCTGACATTTGTTCCATCATAATCATATACATAAAAATATGGAGTTGTTTCTGAACCTGTTGAAGGACCAACCACACCTGGTAAATATTTTAAGTTTTCTGCGAACCATGTCTGAGTGCCAATTTTTACAATCTTGTAAACATTTCCATCACGGTTGTCTTTAAAAGTATTATGTGTATTGTTACCATTTACTGGGTCATCCTTATGATCCTTTTTGCAGCTGCCTGTAAAAATCAATATCATTCCCATTATGAGCAATGAATAAATCAAGAAATTAGTTTTTATTTTCATAATTTTTAAGTTTAATCATTAGTGATGTGTTGACTTTAATGAAAGCTCTTTGAAACTATTGATATATCTGGTTAGGAGAAGGTTTTGAGACGGCGGCGATTTGAAATGAGCCTGACTCAATCTTGTGCCAAATCGTTTGATATGAAACAGATAAAACTGGAGCATTCATTGTATGAGCTCCTGCAACTTGTTAGCCTCCCGGCATTTGACCGGACTCCTGGAAAACAGTTTTTCTCAAACCAGAAATATCAAGAAGTCAATGAACGATATGAAAGTCAGTTTGTTTTTCAAAGTATGTCGCAATGCTTGTGAAAAGATAAGATTAAAATAAGACTTTTTCGAGAATGTTTCTTACAGACAAAAGTGAGGTTAAAAGGGTTGCATCGTAAATGATCTCTGCCTTTTTATAAGCCAGGAGATTACGATAGCCACCATGTCGTGGAGTAAAGCCTTTGGGATCGTTCATGCTGTGGATATCATTCCAGGGATAATGAATAGCGTTGGGTTAACAAGGCTTCGCAATCAGGCCAGGTTAATCCAGGGCCAACAATAGGATGATTGGTTGAAATGCAAACCAGGCACCCCGTCCCCATTGTCCTCAAAGATGGTAGCAATAGCTACGTGGGCGTGTCTGAGGAATTTGAGGACAATGGGGACGGGGGGAAGACATCCGGTAGTGGAAGATCAACCCCTGGTGTCGGGCATTGACCCGTATTCGTTGAAATGCTCTTTGAAGAAGCTAAAAACCAATAAAAGAAGGTCCTTCAATGAGGTTACCAATTATTCCGGTAGGATGATCGGGTATCTCGTCATCACCATAGACGTGTATAATACGTACAACTTTCGGAGTTTGAGTTTTGACCAGGATTTTGATCCTCCTTTGTGAAATGAAGGTGTTATTCCCGGGGTAACTGAGTTTTTTACTAAACCTAAACAACTCACCACATTTTCATCATTCTACCTGCAAACACACTCCCTCCGGCGAGGCAGCGATTCAGGGCAGGGGTAGAAGGACTTAATTCACACTAAAAGACTGATCACAGAATGCTCAAGAATTACTTAAGTGGAGATATCAGTGATAAAATCAACACATTATTGGCTGCTTTCGCATACAACATGAAGAAATGGATGCGGATCACAAAACAAGAAATGATTTTTTGGCTTTTCCGGCTTATTCTTCAACGAGACTATTATGCTCTGGAATTTGTGAAAATCTCAACAGGATTGAAAAAATGGGATTAATAAGGATCAACTAACTTAGGTTCCTGCCCGGATTTTTCAGGCCAGCTCAGTTAAGAAATAAGTTATATTCAACACATTACTGTGGCATGTCCGGCGAGACGTCAAACGGGATATTCAATCCAAAGCCCAGTAGGAAGCTAAACCGTTTGCCTGATACCCCCGGATACCAGTTGAACTCCATCGCAAAGCCCAATATGGAATAAAAGTGGCCCCTGGCGGCAACCCTGCAACCCATCCGTTTCAGCACAGCTTGCTTGTCGTCGCCGTAAGTGGCCTGGGTGATGTGATAGGTGCCGTTCAGTGCTCCCCATGCGGTACTGGCAACTGTCATGCTGTCAGCGTTAACTTTCAAAGCATAAATCAGATCAAACGACACCATGGAAAACTCGTTGGACCGCCTTATCCCGTATCCGTCTACCTTCACCTTCAGGTTGTGGTTCATTATCCCGGCCACCCCGGCATAGACAGCCGTGAAATCAACGTTGGTGTAGCCATACAGCGATCGGTCGTTGATCTTGTAAGGATCCGTTCCATCATCGAAGTACTTTCTCAATCTTGCATCAAAAACCCCGCAATCCACCCCGACAATGAGACGCTGGTGGGCCTTCACATCGATGGAGGTTGTGGTTTTTGTTCTGGTACTCAATCGTGTAAAACCGGTAAATGAATAGAGGTAATTAGTGTTGGACTTCCGTTCTTCGTTCAGTATCACCTCAATGGGAGCTTCCTCTGTAATCCGGTATACGGGTATCATACCCCCAAATTCCATAAAATGGTAAGGTTTGAGTGGATTTGTTGCATCACCGCTCTGTTTAGAGGTGACATAAGCATGCCTGTAATCGGCCCAGAATACCCCTATCCGGTTATACTGCCCAAGCACCCTCGCCTCCCAGGAGAGCTGACTGGCAAAGAGAAGCGGAGAAGCGTAGAGAAACAGGTTATGACTTTCAGGGTCATCTAACAGGTAACTGTAATTGACTCTGCCCTGGGAATATGCACTCAGAGGCAGAAAAAGACTAACAAAAAAGATCAATCGAAGTGTTTTCATAGGGTTTTAGTGATTAAGGTTTGTAAGTCTTAAGATAAAAATGCACCACTATAGATGAATACGAAATCTGTTGTTTACAAAAATAATTCAAAATCATCTGTTATCAACATAATTTTTCTGATGTTTTTCTTTCTTATGTTCCTGATTGCCTGTTGCTTTACCTGCTTCCTTGCACTGGGTTTTTTTAATGTGTTGTATAATTCCCCCTATTCTTAGGACAGAATATCTTTAAAATTAAGTTTATTATCC
>CAZZBS010000035.1:0-28821 GCA_964652685.1 uncultured Lentimicrobiaceae bacterium | reverse complement strand
GATGTCAAAGAACAATATGAATTATTTGACTTTGAATTTTAACGCATCAGTACTATTATTCAATGAAAAAACATATTAAATTACAGATGATTATCATGAAAAAATATAATCCATCAATACAGAAGAAAAATGACTACTGATCCATAACACTGAAAATATACAAAAAAGTTTAACCAGGTTCCTCAGCACTTTTTGTACAACATTAATGAAAAAATACGCTATGGCTAAACCGTTTTAGCGAAAAAAAAGTAATTTTAGCACTTTATTCCGAACAAGTTTACCATAAGATTTTTAAAGAAGGTAACACGATGAAAAGAGTATCACTGGCAGATCTGTCTGAACAGCTTCATCTTTCTAAAACGCTGATTTCACTTGTACTGAACAACAAAGGTGACAGGCATGGCATCAGCAAGGCGACGCAGGCCAGGGTACTAGCCAAGGCAGCTGAATTGAACTATTACCCCAACCCGATGGCCAGGGGATTGCGTATGGGCTGTTCAGGAACGATCGGACTTATTGTGGCAGATATTGCCAATCCGTTCTACGCCTCTATTGCCAGACATATCGAAGATGAGGCGGCCAGACTGGGATATAACCTGATCATTTGCAGTTCTGATGAAAACGATGAAAAGGAGATCAGGTTACTGACAATGTTGCGTGACAGACAGGTTGACGGACTGATTGTCTCCTCCACGCTCAGGAAAGCTCACCCTTTATTAGCCATCAGGAAGTTGAACTATCCGATCGTCATGATTGACCGCAATATTCCCAAACTGGACATCCCTTCAGTTCTTGTTGACAACTTTCAGGGCGCTTATGATCTCACAAAACATCTTATTGAGACAGGTCACACCAGGATCGCACATCTTTCCATTTCTCCCAACTACCTGAGTACGATCCGCGACCGCTTAAGGGGATACCGTGAGGCCATGAAAGAGGCGGGCATCCGGGTTCAATCGGCCTGGCTCCTCGACATCCCGTTTGATTCTGTAACGGATTCTGTAAAAGCCATGTTGCCTCCCCTCTTCCGGCAGCCAACCGGTGTCACGGCCATTTTTACAGCCAACAACAACCTCGCGGTGGCAGCTCTCGGAACCATCCGTAAGTACAACCTGCGAATCCCCGATGACATTGCCATCGCCTCTTTTGACGACATTGACCTGTTCCGCCTCTACAATCCCCCGGTGACAGCCATTTCCCAGCCCAACAAAGAAATAGCCAGGGAAGCTGTCATACTAATTAAAGACATGATTGATAAGCGATCCCCACAGAACGATGCAACAACCATCATGCTTAAAACCACTCTCCACATACGCCCCTCTACTGTCAACCCTGCACACGCTAAAACATAGCAAAAAGTATTCAATATAAGATATAACAACAAATGATTATGATCCGTAATTTGATGATGATCATAGCAGGAATGCTTCTCCTGTCTCTTTCATCCTGCGATGATGAAGATGCTGCACTGACTGACTTTGTAAATCCGTTTGTCGGTACGGGTGGGCACGGACACACCTTTCCCGGTGCTGTAATCCCTTTCGGCATGATACAACTTAGCCCAGACACCCGTCTGGCAGGGTGGGACGGCTGCAGCGGATACCATTATACCGATGACACGATCTATGGATTCTCACACACCCATCTGAGCGGTACCGGCGCCAGTGACTACGGGGATGTGCTGATCATGCCCACCAATGGCCAGCCATGTCTGAAAAACGGCACAGGAACCCTTGATAGATGCGGTTATGCGTCCCCGTTCCGCAAGGAGACTGAGACCGCAAAGCCAGGGTGTTATTCTGTATTTCTTGATGCTCCCGGGGTCAAAGCCGACCTGACGGTGTCACTCAGAGTTGGTATGCACCGGTACAGGTGGAATGACCCTGAAAACCCAGGCATAGTGATAGATTTGTCGCACCGTGACCAGGTCATACGATCCGGACTGGATGTAATAAACGATTCAACCATCACGGGGTACAGGATCTCATCAGCCTGGGCCAGGGAACAGCATCTCTATTTTGCCATCCGGTTCAGCCGGCCTATACGCCAGCAATGGAGCGGTGCAGATCATGATGACCCCGACATTCCGGTATCCTACCGGAACGATACTGCCGGATGTGCAGTCTGGTTTGGTTTCGATCCGGATAAAGATAACCGGCTGATGCTCAAGGTAGGCATTTCATCGGTAGATGAAGCAGGGGCATTGCGCAACCTTGATACAGAGATCCCCCACTGGGATTTTGACAAACTTGTTGCCGAAACCGACTCGGTATGGAACCATGAACTTGGAAAGATCGAACTGAAAGGAGGATCCACCAAGGACAAGAGGGTCTTTTACACTGCCCTCTACCATACGATGATCGCGCCCAACCTATGGTCTGATGTGGATGGCCGTTACCGGGGCATGGATAGGGAGATTCACCATGACGAAGGATCGCCGCAGTATACCGTCTTTTCCCTGTGGGACACCTACCGTGCTCTGCATCCGTTGTTCACCATCATCGACCGGAAACGGACCAACGAGTTCATCCGATCCTTCCTTCGTCATTACCAGCAAGGAGGGCGTCTGCCGGTTTGGGAACTTGCAGCCAATGAAACCGACTGCATGATCGGTTATCACAGCGTTTCCGTCATGGCTGACGCTTACATGAAAGGGATCAGGGATTTCGATGCAGAACTGGCACTGGAGGCGATGATCCACAGTGCCAACCTGGACCATTACGGCCTGAAAGCTTACCGGGAATTCGGGTACATCCCGGCCGACAAAGAATCGGAGTCGGTGTCCAAGACCCTCGAGTATGCCTACGACGACTGGTGCATCGCCATGATGGCCAGGGAGATGGGGAATGATTCCGTTTACCGGGAATTCATCCGGCGGGCTCAATACTACAAGAACCTGTACGACCCTGTGTCCGGTTTCTTCAGAGCAAAACAGAACAGTACCTTCATAGAGCCCTTTGATCCCAGGGAGGTCAATTTCCATCTTACCGAGGCCAATGCATGGCAATACACTTTTTATGTACCTCATGACATCTCAGGTTATATCGGGCTGCTCGGGGGCGAAGAGCGTTTTACGGGTATGCTTGACGAACTGTTCACCACAACTCCTGAGATGACAGGTCGCGAACAGTCGGACATTACGGGGCTGGTCGGGCAGTATGCACACGGCAACGAGCCAAGCCATCACATGGCCTACCTGTATGCTTACACAGGCCATCAACCCAAGACAGCCGAAATGGTCAGGAGGATCATGCGTGAGATGTACAGCGATACTCCTGAAGGATTATGCGGAAACGAAGACTGCGGCCAGATGTCGGCCTGGTATATTATGTCCGCCATGGGATTTTATCCGGTCTGCCCGGGAAGCAACCAATATGTAATCGGGTCGCCTCTTTTTACAGAGATCAGGATCAACCTTGAAAAGGGCAAACAGTTCCTCATCAGGGCACGGGGCAACAGACAGGGCAATCCGTATATCCGCAAAGCGGTGATGAACGGTGAACCCTTCACAAGAGGTTTCCTATCCCATGAGGAGATTATACAAGGAGGGGAAATCCGGTTCCTTATGGGATCCCACCCTGAAACCTCCTTCGGAGAAGCGGTCAGTGACAGGCCTTCATCAGGCATCCATGATTATCTGATCACCCCTGTCCCCTATTTCTCACAGGGACAGGAGGTCTTCTTCCAGGAGCAGTGGATCCGGTTATCCCATCCCTTCAAGGATGCCACCATCCAATGGGAATCTGATCCACCCCTGCCAGAGAATGCCTCCATCCATGGGAAAGGATGGTTTCTGACACAGAGCATGCGTTTTTCTGCTTCCGCTACCGCCGGTACTATGCATCCAAGCTGTCCGATTCATGCCTGGTTCTACAAAATCCCCGGAAACAGGTCCATCCAACTCAACACCTCCTATGCAAACCAGTATGCAGCCGGCGGCGACTATGCACTGATCGATTTCCTGAAAGGGGAAAAGGATTTCCGCACCGGCAGGTGGCAAGGGTACCACCAGGTGAACCTGGACGCCATCGTAGAACTGGAAGCTGAAAAAACCATCCGGAAAATCAGCATTGGTTTTTTACAGGATCAACGATCATGGATATTCATGCCGGAGGAGGTAACATTCTATGTGAGCAGCGACGGGGAACATTTCCAGCAGGTCGCCGCCCTGAAAAACAGGATCAGCGACCGTGAAAAAGGAACTGTCCTGCACGAATTCACAACACCGGTGATCAGGCAAAAAGCCAAGTTTGTAAAGGTCGTGGGAATAAACCACGGGATCTGCCCCCCGTGGCATCCCGGTGCGGGTGAAAAGGCGTGGATCTTTGCTGATGAGATCACCATTGAATAGTTAAAGGCTAAAGGCTAAAGGCTAAAGTAGAAAGTAAAAAGAAAAGTAAAAAGTGAGCAGACACAATAATTTTGTGAGCGAAGCGAAACGAAATCATAGGTGGTCGCCATCCCGCTGAGCGAAGCGAAACGGGAGCTAAAGTGAGCAGACACAATGATTTTGTGAGCGAAGCGAAACGAAATCATATGTGGTCGCCACCCCGCTGAGCGAAGCGAAGCGGGAGCTAAAGGCGAAAGGCGAAAGGCGAAAGGCGAAAGGCGAAAGGCGAAAGGCGAAAGGCTAAAGGCGAAAGGCGAAAGGCTAAAGTAAAAAGTTAAAAGAGGGGGTTATGGGTTTTTACAGGGTGTTCTTTTGTTTGTTGATGATGGCAGGGATGATCATTCCCCGGTTTGCAGCCGGACAGGAGAATCATCACTACGTGGGCTATACTGCACCTGCCATCATTCCAGCACCGGTTTCGTACGTGGCAGATACCAGCAGGACTTTTATGTCCGGCAATATTCTTAAGGTCGTGGTTCCGGAGTCCGAATTCAATCTTGCAGTCATAATCGCTGATTTCTTCCGGGATCACCCATCCCTTGATGCCCTCGTTCAGGTTCATGAAACTGCCATAAAGTATGATATTGAATGCAGGTTTCTCCATCAATACGACGCTGTGATCGGAAAAGAGGGATATCACCTTAACATCGGGACAAAGGGTATCTCCATCACCGCCAACACTTCGGCCGGCCTGTTTTACGGGTTCCAGACCCTGAAACAGATCATCCTGACCTCTGATTCACAAGATTCGTCTGTGCTCCTTCTCCCTTTTATGAAGATCACCGATTACCCGGCCTTCACCTGGCGTAGTATGTTGCTTGACTGCTGCCGCCATTTTATGGAGAAGGACTTTATCCTTCGATACCTGGATCTGCTTGCTTTTTACAAGATGAATATATTTCACTGGCATCTTACAGAAGATCAGGCATGGCGGGCAGAAATAGAGAAATACCCTTTGCTGACGGAGGTTGGCGCCTGGAGACGTCATGCGGATGGTACCCTTTACGGAGGATATTACACCAAAGAGGAGATGCGGGAGGTGGTGGCCTATGCATCCAAACGCCATATTACAGTGGTGCCGGAGATCGAGATGCCAGGTCATGCCATGGCCGCACTGGCAGCCTACCCTTCACTGAGCTGTACAAACGGCCCCTTTGAGGTGCCATCCACCTGGGGCGTATTCAAAGATATTTACTGTGCCGGTAACGATTCCGTGTTCATCTTTCTGAAAGATATCCTGGATGAAGTGATGGAGATCTTTCCTTCGGAATACATCCATATAGGAGGGGATGAAGTGCCGAAATTCCGCTGGAAACAATGCGCCAAATGCCAACAACGGATCGCAGACCTGAAGCTGAAAGATGAACATGAACTTCAGGGTTGGTTCATTGGTCAGATAGCCGATCATCTGCAGAAGAACAACCGGAGACTTATCGGATGGGAGGAGATTATCGAAGGGGGACTTGCAGAAAGTGCGATCGTTCAGTCATGGAAGGGTTTTGACGGGGCTGTACATGCCGCTGCCAGCGGCCATCGGACCATCGTCACCCCTACCAGCCACGGCTATTTCGATTATCCGGTGCATAAAATTACCCTGGAAAAAGTTTACAGCTTCAGCCCCATTCCTGCGGGACTTGACCCATCGCTGCATCATTATATCCTGGGTGGCGGCTGCAATATCTGGACAGAGCATGCACCACAGGAGCTGGTCGACCAGAAGGTGTTTCCCAGGTTGCTGGCAATGGCAGAAGCATTGTGGAGCCACCCTGTTCACCGCGACTTCACAGAATTCAGAAACCGTGCAAGGCAACACTACCCGGTGCTTGCTGCTCTTGGGGTGAATTACGGCCTGGAAAAGGGCGGCGTTACAATCGTTACGCAGCAAACACCGGAAGGAATCCTGGTTACCCTTATCCCTGAACAGGATAATATCACCGTGTTCTGCGGAACCCACCCTTCTGCCGGCCAGCCTCTTTTCAGGTATACCGCACCATTGTTGATTACCGACAGTATGGACCTTGTTGCAGCTGCCTTCATGAACGAAAAAAGGGTAAGCGAGCTTTATCACAGGCGATTCAACATCCACCCGGGTACCGGGCTCCCTTACAAACTCAGCATGAAACCAGGCAGCACCTATAATAAAGATCCCGAAACCACCCTCACCGATGGCATCAGGGGGACTTCAGATTTCCACGACGGCCTGTGGCTGGGTTTCTGGGAACACGACCCCCACATACGCTTCCGGTTCAAAGAGGCACGATCAATCTCTAAAGTCAACATCGGATTCCTGCAGAGCAATCCCTCATGGATCTTTCTGCCTGAACAGGTTACGATGACGGTGCGCCCAAAAGGGTTCTGGAAACGGAAAATCAGGCTGGAGGCGGTCTCCTTAACCCCTAAGGAAACCATCCTTACACAGGAAGATTTTTCATTTCTTCTGAAAAAACCCATCCATGCAAAGAAAATCACCATCCATGTTAAAAATCCCGGCAAATGCCCCGACTGGCATCCCGGAGCGGGAAGCCCGACGTGGGTGTTTGTTGATGAAATTGAAATATATTAGTCAGATATAACCTCACCCCCTGCCCCCCTCTCCTGAAATGAGAGGAGGAACAAGCCCTTCGGCAGGTTCAGGGGCCACAACCAGCAACATCCAACACGCAACCAAATGATACCAAAAGAAACAGGGAAAAAGAACCATTTCGCCTTCGGGGCACTGACCACGTTATTCTTTCTATGGGGCTTTGCCACCGTATGCAACGATATATTGATCCCTTTCTTCAAGGAGCAGTTCGACCTCACGCACAGTCATGCCAACCTGGTGCAGACCTTCTTTTTCGGGGCCTATGTAGTCGGGGCACTGATCTATTCAGTCATCTCGATGCTGTACCGCGACCCCATCAACCGGATTGGTTATAAGAACGGCATCATCCTCAGCCTGGTCATCAGCGGTACCGGAGCGTTGCTTTTTTACCCTGCTGCGGACATGAAGAGCCTGCCGATGTTTTTCTTCGCCCTTGGCGTGCTTGGCCTCGGTTTTTCCTGGCTCCAGATTGCGGCCAATCCTTATGTGACCATACTGGGCAGTGAAAGGACCGCATCAGCCAGGCTCAACCTGTCACAAGGATTTAACTCGTTGGGAACAACCCTGGCCCCCTATATCTGGGGTTACCTCATTTTTGAAGTGCTCAGCAAAACAACCGAGGGTGTTGAAGCCGTCAAGCTCCCCTATCTCACCCTTGCCGGTGTTTTCTTCGCCATGGCGGTCATGATCTTTTTCATACGACTACCAAAATTTGTCAGTTACGATGAGCCGGTAACAGATGCCGGCGCATTGCGCTATCCCCACCTGTTGCTGGGCGCCCTGGCCATCTTCATGTACGTTGGCTCCGAGGTCACCATTGGCAGCAATATGATCTCGTTCCTTAAACTTGATACCATTGCGGGCATGACCGAGGCAGAGGCTGCCAGGTTCGTATCGGTTTACTGGGGCGGGCTGATGATCGGCCGCATCACCGGAGCGCTTTCCATGAGCAATGCATCAAAGCAGGTACGTACAGCAGGTATCGTGGCACTACCCCTTCTTGCCTTTGTCATCATGGGTTTCATCAGCGGGTGGAACACCGCCGCAGTATATAGCATCTTTCTGGTTGTTAGCCTGGTGGGCTTCTACCTGGGTGCATCCCTTCCCAATCGGACCCTCTGGATCTTTGCCGCCATCGCATTTATACTTGTGCTTATCACCGTATCCTTCAATGGTAAAACCGCCATGTGGGCGCTGATCGGGGTAGGACTGTTCAACTCCATCATGTGGTCGAACATCTTCTCACTGGCCATTGAAGGACTCCAGAAATATAAAAGCCAGGGATCGTCTCTGCTGGTAATGGCCATCGGGGGTGGGGCTGTGTTCCCCTTTCTGCAAGGGCTCATCGCAGACCACTGGGGTGTCCATATTTCGTTTGCCCTGCCCCTGATCGGGTATGCTTACATCTTTTATTACGGGATGGTAGGGTACCGGGTAAGGCTAAAGGCTAAAGGCTAAAGGCTAAAGGCTAAAGTGAGCAGACACAATGATTTTGTAAGCGAAGCGAAACGAAATCATAGGTGGTCGCCATCCCGGTGAGCGAAGCGAAACGGGAGCTAAAGTGAGCAGACACAATGATTTTGTAAGCGAAGCGAAACGAAATCATAGGTGGTCGCCATCCCGGTGAGCGAAGCGAAACGGGAGCTAAAGGCGAAAGGCGAAAGGCGAAAGGCGAAAGGCGAAAGGCGAAAGGCGAAAGGCTAAAGGCTAAAGGCGAAAGGCGAAAGGCTAAAGGCTAAAGTAAAAAGTTAAAAGGTAATAAAGTGATGGTAAAGCAATTTGCGATAGGAATTGACATCGGGGGCACCAATACGGAAGCGGGATTAGTGACTCCGGATGGCAATATTGTAAACCGGATTAAATTCAGCACACTGAAATCCGGAACACCTGAGGCGTTTATGGATACCTTCCGGGAACAATACGACAACCTGCTCCGTGGGACAAGTCCTGATGAGATTGCCGGCGCCGGCATCGGAGCTCCCAATGGCAATTTCTTCCATGGTACGATTGAATTCGCACCAAACCTCTCATGGAAGGGTGTGATCCCGCTTGCAGCAATGGTTTCAGAAGCTTTGGGAATGCCAGCATACCTTACCAACGATGCCAACGCTGCTGCCCTGGGGGAAATGATCTACGGTGGCGCCAGGGGGATGAAAGATTTTATCGTCATCACGATCGGCACAGGACTGGGAAGCGGCATCGTGGTCAACGGGAATGTGCTGTACGGCCATGATGGTTTTGCCGGTGAACTTGGGCACACCCTTGTCTTCCCGGAAGAGGGGCGACTGTGCACCTGCGGAAGAAAAGGTTGCCTGGAGGCCTATGTCTCAGCCAGGGGCATTATCGAAACATACCTTAATTTCAATCCGGATGCTGCCAACCAGGCAAATATCAGTAATGTCCTTATCTCTGAAAGGGCTGTCCGTGGTGAGGAGGCAGCCATTAAGACCTTTGATTATACAGGTAAAATCCTTGGCCTCAAACTGGCCGACGCCATCGCCTTCTCCTCACCTGAAGCCATCTTCCTCTTCGGTGGCATCACGCGTGCCGGCAATATCCTCTTCAACCCGGTAAAAAAATGGATGGAATACTACCTGCTCGAATTATTTAAAAACAAAGTGCCTCTCCTGCCCTCTGCATTACCACACGACAGTGCAGCCATCCTCGGCGCTTCGGCGCTCGTCTGGAAAGAGGTGGAACGGTTGAATGACTGAAAACCGCTGTTTTATTGGTGATATGCTCATTCGTTGTTACCCTGATCCAATGGACATATGAAATCCCTTTCCTGTTGAAATGGAAATCAGAATTTTACAGACCAGGCATCGGAAAGGGCTAAAAAGTTATTACCTTTACACAGAACCAAAACACTAAGCCATGAAAACGCTCCTGTTCTGCTGTGCAATGCTACTTGCGGTTACTACCACCCGTGCCCAGATGATCCTGATGAATGATACTTTCAGGTTGGAGCAGGGCTTACCGGCATTCTTCCATATCGACACCACGCAAACCCATAACCTATGGCAGGTCGGAACACCTTCCAAAGTATTCATGGACAGTGCCTATAGTCCTACAAAGGCGATACTCACAGATACTGCAAACCCTTTCCCCCCGGACAACATTTCCTCCTTCATCATCCACCTGAACTTCAACGACACCCTGCCTGCAATTATCGGAGGTATGGGAAGAGGTTCCATCATGTTTTGGCATAAATATGATTTTGACTCTTTGCATGCCGGCGGAACCCTGGATATCAGATATTTGGAATGGAACAACTGGACTCCCTGGGTCAATGTTCAACTTGATCCGCATCCATATTTTCCTGCTCCTGTGTACACCTCCGATACGATCATCGGGGGAATTCCCGGATTCACCGGGAGATCCGACGGATGGGTAAAAACGGGACTTTCCTGGATTTGGTGCTTTGGGATCAAAGAAAACCTGGCTATTGTTCCAAGAAGTGTGGAACTCAGGTTCACCGCCATCAGTGATTCATTGGCCCAACCAACAGAAGGATGGATGATAGATGACATCTATCTATGGATAAGAGAGTATTGGGGCAGCATTGAAGAAGCAAATATTTCATCCTTTTATTCCGTGACCTATCCCAATCCCACATCATCCGATATCTGTATAAAGCCGGGAATTCCCCTGGCTGAATCTGCCATGGTTATGGTGTTCAATGCCACCGGTGCATGGGTTGAGACGCTCAGCAAAGCGGCGGGAGAGGGTATCATGATCCCAAGCAGCAGATACAATCCCGGCATCTATCAATATAAAATCACGACCGATTCCGGGAAAACTTCATCAGGAAGGTTTATTAAATTATAAACCAATGGCTCTTCAACATTTTTTATCCCACGAAAAAACATCGGTGACCACACCCCTGTTTGCCGAGTAAAATCCTAAAAAACATCATTTGGTCAATTATAATCATAAATTATTATGATATTTTTATGATTATAGTCTTGTAATCACCGAATAATTCACACTAACCAATCATATTCTGACTCATATGAGATTACCAGCCTATATAACAGCCCTTTTTCTGATCATCGCCCTGATGGTTACGGGTTGTGGCTCGAAGAGCCATTTCATCACGAACCGTAAGTACCGCAAACAGGTACAAACAGACTTCGAAGCCAGGCGACTGCTGGCACATCATCGGGATGACGCTCTGTTCGGGGTTTTCGAGCAGGATCTGACCCTCAAAGAAAAGGAAGCATTGCAGTTCCTTTTTGCCTACATGCCGCTGGCAGACCTGGCTGAATACGATGGTGCGTTTTTCCTGGGTAATGTGCGTCACAGCTTCATGACAGCGGGGGTTATGCCCTGGGGTACCGATATCCCGGATGATGTTTTCCGGCATTATGTATTGCCGGTCAGGGTGAACAACGAGAATCTCGATTCGGCTCGGTGGGTGTTTTTCGATGAGCTGAAAGAGCGGGTGTCCGATCTGACGCTGGAGGAGGCTGCCCTTGAGGTAAACCGCTGGTGCCACGAGAAGGTGACCTACAGGGCAAGTGACGGGCGCACCTCCGCTCCGCTCAGTACCATGAAAAATGCTTATGGCCGTTGCGGGGAGGAGTCGGTGTTTACGGTAGCAGCGCTCCGGAGCGTGGGGATCCCGGCACGCCAGGTATATGTTCCACGTTGGGCGCATTGCGACGACAACCACGCCTGGGTGGAGGTGTGGGTGGAAGGCGCCTGGCATTATATGGGCGCCTGCGAACCTGAACCGGTCCTCGACCGCGGCTGGTTCACCGGCCCATCCAAAAGGGCCATGCTCGTGCATACCAGGGTGTTCGGCCGTTACCAGGGGAATGAAGAGGTGGTTACCCGTGAGCGGGACTACGCCGTGATCAACGCCACCGCCATTTATACGGATATAGCCAGACCAGTCGTCACGGTGGTTGACCGGAAAGGGAAACTCGTGCCTGATGCCAAAGTGGAATTCGGCCTTTACAATTATGCAGAATTCTACCCCATCGCAACCCTGACCACCGATGACCAGGGGCGATGCACCATCAGCATCGGGAAAGGGGATATTGTGCTGCATGCAACCGACGGAACCCGCTGCACCTGGAGCAAACATGACCTGCGCACTGACACCATCATTACCCTCACGCTGAATCCCTGCCTGCTTCCCACCGGACCCGATCCATGGCACCTCGATGTACCGGATGAAGTCACCGTTGACGATCATGATATTCCGAAGGAAATGATGGCTGAACATAAAGCAAGACTTGCCAGGGAGGATTCACTGCGAAATGCTTATGTGAAAACCTTCCCTGCTAAAGATGATATCCTTATCCTGGCAGAAACAATGGGTAACCTCCATGCCGACAGTCTGCAAAAATACCTGACAATGAGCCAGGGGAACCATCGGGAGATAACCGCTTTCCTGCAATGGATGATGAACGAAGAACTTTTTGACCAATATCGTGAAGCCCTTGCCTGTCAGTTATTCCGGCTTATGACGGAGAAGGACATGCGCGACACACGTGCTGCAACCCTGAAGGAGGTGATACAGGAATTGCCCTCAGCCCTGATCCTGAAGGATGCACAGAAAGAACTGACAACCCTGTTCCGGTTTACCTCACCCTATGGATTACCTGTGTCGTTCTTCGAAAACCGGAATATACCTGATGACCTGTTCTTCCAGTATCTCTTCAGTCCCAAAATAGATCTTGAGCTACTGAAACCGCATAAAAAGCTGCTGAATGAGTACTTCACTGCGATCCTGGGTGATCAGCCGGATGCAACCCGGCTTTTCATCTGGGTACGTGACAGCATCGTTGTTGACACTACCCCGGCATACAGCCGGATCATCATTACCCCGGCCGGCGTCCACAACCTGCGGGTGGCAGACCCTTATTCCCGGAATATCTATTTCGTGGCTGCCTGCCGAAGCATGGGGTTCCCTGCCAGGCTGGAGCCGGTCACCCAGGTCACGCAGGTATGGATCCATGACCACTGGAAAGATTTCAGCTTCGGGCTCCGGAAGGATGCAGAAGAAGAGGAGGGAACACTGTCAATCACCAGTAGTGGTAACGAACAGGATCCTGCCTATTTCAGCCGGTTTACCATCGCCCGTCTCATGAACGGAAGGTTCATGACGTTGCAGTACCCATGGGACAAACCCCTCTCTCAATTCACCTTCCCCTTGTCCATAAAACCGGGGATGTATGCCCTTACCAGCGGATTACGCCAACCCGATGGCGATGTGGATGTGCTGAGGTATTATTTCACCATAGAATCCGGTACGACAACCACCTTCAGCTTCCCTGTCCCTGAAATGCACCAAAAAAATTACGGGATATGGCCGGCAACCGACCGTTTCAGCTGTGACATGCCCTTCATCTTCCTGCTACTGGAAACGACCGGCGAGCCATCGAGACATCTGCTTCAGGAGCTTCAGCATGCCTTCCAACCGGACGCCTGTTCAATGCCCCCGGTATATGTCATGTTTGATGAGACCGACGGGCTTAAAAGCCATGATTTCTTAAACAGATATAAACTCACCGGAAAAGTAACACTGGTAACGCCGGACATGGTACTGGAAAAACTAATTCAGCATGGGCTTTCACCTTCAGAGGCAAAGGTGCCGGTTGCCGCAGGGGTGAATGTAAGGAAAGAAATTGTTTTCCTGTCGGGAGGTTACCAAATCGGGAGCATTCAGCGTATCAGGGAACTGCTGACAATGCAATGATCGTTATGACATTACGTATTGAAGAAGCGCAAAAGTTGGATCAAGTCAGTTTTTCACACAACGCACCGCCAATCCTGACGACTTTTCGAAGAAATCGCGGTACACTCCATTATTAGCGACAGACATTCCCCTGATCCAGGCCATTTCGTCATTTTCTTCTGTACCGGTCCACCAATAACCATCATCTCCCATGAAGATGAATTGCTGATTATAGGTGCGAAAGCCACCCGGCAGCGCAGTAAAGCCCGTAGTGTTGGTTCCGTTGCTGGAGTTCCATCCGGTTGTGCTTTTGAGTTGAGAACCCTGGTCGCTCCCCCGCCAGGTCTTCTGATCGGCCTCTGCCGGGGACATACCCAGGTATTTTTCCAGGATTTTCCAGTCATCATCGGTTGGGATTCTCCAGCCTGAAGGGCAGAGCTTCCCTGAACTGACAGCAACATAATTGTAAAGTGCACCATACTTTTCTTTATATGACGCCTTATTTTCATACCACCCATGTCCGGCGGTCAGTTCCTCGCCTCAGCTCCCGGTTAATGGCGGTGGAAAGGGTGGTATGGTTGTGCCGTCGTTGAATTTGGTGGTTCTCAGGTTTTCTGCCATCCACACCTGCGATCCGATGGTGACAGTACAGTATTCATTACCATCCTGGTCTGTCACGGTAATGACCTTGTCGTCGTCTTCATCCTTGCTGCAGGATCCAAGAAGCAGTAAAAATCCTGCAAGCAGGACAAGTGGAAAGATCAGTAAGCTTCTTTTCATATACTTTAAATTTTTGAATGATACAGTCTCTGGATCAATAATAAAAAGAATGGATAAAAATACAACAGTTTTTACAACAATGACATTTTTTTTCTAAATAAAATGTTAACACTGAGAAAAAAGGGAACAGATGGGGATTTTCTTCTGCATCATGAAGCTATTCCGGTATTTCTTGTTACTTTTGTACGGGGTTATGGATCCTTTTATGAACAACTATTTAAAGAGAGAAAGGGACTGGTGTTCCGCCCGGTCTTCAAAACCGGCAGCAGACGGATAAAACCGGCTGTGGCAGGTTCGATTCCTGCTCTCTCTGCATTTTTTCGACCTATGAACAACGCTATGACCAGGATATGAGCAATCACAAGGAGGTTTACAAAAGCCTTCCCGGTGTCGACACGCTTCTGGCATCCCCGGAACTGCTCCCTTTGCTTTCCACGCATGGAAAGGAGCTGGTAACCTATTGCATCAGGATTACCCTTGATCATTTCAGGAAACAAATACCGCAAAGGTCCGATCCGCCCGGTCGGGATGACATTCTTGAAATGATTTCCGGGATGGTATGCCTGCACAGCGGAAGGCATCTGAGGAAAGTGTACAATGCTACCGGTGTGATCATCCACACCAACCTGGGCAGGGCCCCATTCAGCACGCAAATGCTCTCCGAATCATTTGAGGTACTCCGTGGATACAGTAACCTTGAATTTGACCTTGTGAGCGGTTCCAGGGGAAGCAGGAATGATCATGTCCGCAACATCCTTCAGTATCTGACCGCTGCAGAGGACATCCTGATCGTCAACAATGCAGCAGCTGCGGTGATGCTTACCTTGCGGACCTTTGCCAAAGAGCGTGAGGTGCTGGTTTCGCGCGGTGAGCTGATCGAGATTGGCGGATCGTTCCGGATACCGGAGATCATGGCTGCTTCCGACTGCATTATGGTAGAGGTGGGCACCACCAATAAAACCAGGATCAGCGACTATGAAAACAGGATCGGAGAAAACACAGCCCTGCTATTTAAAGCGCACAAGTCCAATTATATCATCAAGGGTTTTACCGAAGAGGTAAGTCCGGCCGACCTGGTGAAACTGGGCAGAAAGCACAACCTTCCGGTCTTTTATGACCTGGGTTCAGGCCTTCTTCGGAAAATCCCCCACCCGGCCCTTGATTCAGAACCTGATGTGAAGGAGGCACTTTCTTCAGGGGCAGACCTGGTATGCTTCAGCGGCGACAAACTGCTTGGCGGCCCCCAGGCCGGTATCATTGCGGGGAAAAAGCAATACATCCAACAACTAAGGCAGGAACCCATGCTGCGGGCATTAAGGGTATGCAAGACAACCCTCATCCTCCTCGAAACCGCCTGCCGGTATTATCTCAGGGATGAAGAACTGATGCAGAAAAACATCATTTTCCGCTCGCTGGGCAAACCCAAAGAAACCATCCGTCAGGCAGCTGAGACCTTGTCCTCATTGCTCCATCAACACGGGCTCAGGGCAGAGATAATACCATCACAAGGACAATGCGGCGGCGGAGCTCTGCCCGATAAAGGGATTGAAAGTTACGCCGTAATACTTCGTCATGGAAAATCAAACAAGATAAATGCTGCCTATGCAGAGAAGCTGTACCTGCAACTCCTCGCAAAAGAACCACCTGTGCTCGGGATCCTGAAACAGGGAAACCTCCTGTTCGATATGCTAACCATCGAACCGGAGGATATCCCGATGATTGCTGATCTGATCGCTGCGGCTCACCTCACCCCCAACCCCCTGTCATCACCTCACCCCCTAACCCACACCCCTCAAGGAGAGGGGAGGGAAAACCAGTAACCTGCAACCAGAAAAACCCCTCCCCTGAGAGGTGAGGGGAAGAATAAAAAAACTCCACTTCCAACATCAAACCTCCAACCAGCAACCAGTAACCTGTAACCAGCAACCGTCACAATGTCCCACTTCATCATCGGAACGGCAGGCCACATCGACCACGGCAAGACATCCCTGATCAGGATGCTCACGGGTATCGACTGCGACACCCACAAGGAGGAGAAGCAGAGGGGCATCACCATCAACCTGGGTTTTTCGTACCTGAACCTGTCGGGTGGGGAATCGTTGGGCATCATTGATGTCCCCGGGCATAAAGACTTTATCAGCACGATGATTGGCGGTGCCTGCGGCATTGACATGGTACTCCTGGTGATAGCTGCCGACAGCGGCATCATGCCGCAGACCACAGAGCACCTGAACATCATCTCCGCCCTGGGGATCAGGAAAGGGGTGGTGGCACTCACCAAATCGGACCTTGTGGACGAGGAACTGCTTGAGATGGCCACTTTGGAGATCACAGAATTCCTTGCCGGGACGGAGCTGAAGGATGCCCCTATTATACCGGTCTCTTCGGTCACAGGTCAGGGAAGGGATGAGCTGATACAGGCCATCACCGCTTCAGCAGCTGGTATGGAAGCCAGGGAGACTGGCGGACTGTTCAGGATGTACGTCGACCGTATCTTTTCGGTCAAAGGTTTTGGCAGTGTGGTAACCGGCTCGGTGATGAGCGGAAGCCTTGAGGCCGGGCAGGATGTATACCTGCTTCCCGGGGAGAAGCAGAAGCTCAGGATCAGGTCGCTGGAGCGACATGGACAGGCTGTCGGCCGGGTGGTGGCCGGCGACCGGGCAGCCATCAACCTGATCGGCCTGAAAAAGGAAGATTTCGAACGGGGGATGATCCTCTGCAACAAACCCCTGGATGCCGGAAACATGATCGACGCTTCAATACAGCTTTTTGAAACCGGACAGGAAATACCCCTATGGTCCAATGTCCTTTTCATCACAGGCACCTTTGAATGCCAGGCACGCATGCACCTGCTCAACAAAGAGAAGCTCACCGGGGACGAGGATGCTATCGTACAGATCCACCTCTCCAAACCGGCCGTGCTGATGAGCAAAGACAAATTCATCATCCGGAATACCTCCGAAGAAAAGACCCTGGGCGGCGGATACATCATCGAAGCATCCCCGTTGCACCACCGCAAACGAAAACCCGCACTGATCGATGAACTTTCAAAACTCAGCACCGATATCATGAGTGAAAACAGCCTACGGGAAATGATCCATGCCGTCATCAAGAAGGAGTTCCGCCCCTTCACCCCCGAAGAGATCGCCGACAGGTTGCATATCACCAGGGAAGAACTCATGACAGAAGCGGAAAAACCGGGTTCCGGCTTTCACCTGTACCGTTCAGATGCCATCACCCTGCTGGTGCACGAACCTTTTGACCTCTCCTACCGCGGCAGGATCATCAAAGCAATACGGGAACACCACCAGAAGAATCCTTTCTTCGCCGAAGGCCTTGAAACCGGCGAAATCGCAGGAAAGCTGGGGCTGCTAAAATCGCCGGCCGGCAAGGCCTATCCCGGGTTTTTGCTGATGGGCATGGAAACAGCCGGTCAACTGGAAAAGTGCAACAACACATGGATCATCAAAGGACATCGCCCCGGCTTCGACAAGCAAAGCCTGGCAGAGATCCAATGGCTCGAACAGGTGATCCTGGATTACAGGGACAACAAGCCGGTGATCACAGAGATCGAAGAAAAAGCCGAAGAACAAAAGATCAGGAAACACAAAATAAAAACCTATCTCACCTGGCTTACAGCCAACGGTAAGATACAGTTTTGCAAGTCCGACTTCATCCATACCGACATTCTGAACCAATACCGCGGCCTGCTGCTGCGCCACCTCGCTGACAGGAAAGATGGGATAGATATTACGGATTTCAAGGAGCTGATCGGGGGTACCAAGCGATTCCGCGCCCTGCTGGTTGAGTTTCTGGAAGCTGAACAACTGATCCGGCTGGTTACAGGGGAAGAAAATGAGACAAGCCTTTATATCACCCCAAAAGGAAGAGGATTGCTTAAAAATGAATGATGAACAGAAACAGATGAAAGTTTACCTCGACAACGCAGCAACCTCATATCCGAAGCCTCCGGGGGTGATCCGGGCCATCGTGCATTACCTGGAGCAATGTGGAGCCAGCCCGGGACGGTCAGGTCATTCCATGTCACTACGTGCTGCCAGGGAGGTGTTTGCAGCCCGTGAAAAGGTGGCTGACCTATTCCATCTGGGCACATCGGAAAGGGTTGTTTTCACGCACAACGCAACCCATGCGCTGAACATTGCCATCAAAGGGGTGCTGAAAGAGGGCGACCATGTCATCATCAGCAGCATGGAGCATAATTCAGTGCACCGGCCGGTCAGATATCTGGAAAAGGGGGGCATCATTGAGGTGTCTGTTGCCTCCTGCGACCAGGAGGGTCATGTTGACTGCCATCACCTGAAAACCCTTTTCCGGCCGAACACCCGGATGACCATCATCAACCATGGCTCCAATGTCACCGGGGTTGTGCAACCCATACGGGAAATCGGCCGGATCTGCAGGGATCACAACGTGCCCTTGCTCGTGGATGCTGCACAGACCGCCGGTTTTATCCCGATCGACATGCAACAGGATATGATTGATATCCTCGCTTTTACCGGCCACAAAGAGCTGTATGGCCCCCCCGGGACCGGAGGATTGTGCATCAGCAGGAACATAGACATTGATCCGTTGTACCAGGGAGGATCCGGCAGCCGGTCGGAATCGGACGGGCATCCCCTCTTCTATCCCGACAGGCTGGAAGCAGGAACCCCCAACACGGCCGGGATCGCAGGACTCAGTGCCGGCATAGACTATATTACAAGGAGAGGGATGGAACAGATACGGCAAAAAGGGCTTTCACTGGCACAACGGCTGATCAACGGCCTGAAGGACATAGAAATGCTGAAACTGCACGGACCGCAAATGAACGAAAACAGGCTCCCTGTGGTCTCTATCACCTCCGTCAACCTGAGCCCGGATAAACTAGCCCGCATCCTCGACCAGGAATATGGGATCATGACAAGACCCGGCCTCCACTGCGCTCCCTTAGCACATAAAACGACCGGCACTTTCCCGCAGGGAACGGTACGGTTCAGCATCGGAGATTTCAATGCAGAAAAAGAGATCGATTATACCCTTTCAGCCTTGGAAAAAATCCTATATCCATAAAAACATGAAAATCCTTGACGCAAAAGGACAAAAATGCCCCGTTCCCCTCATCATGACCAAAAAGGCATTACAGGAAATACAAGAAGATGAGACCCTGGAAATACACATTGACAATGAAACCTCGGTGAAAAACGTCACCCGTTTCCTGGAGGATCATCAGATGAAGGTTCAAACCGTTAAACAGGGAGAAACATATCGTTTGACGGTCTGTAAGAGCGGCACCATCCCGGAAGAGACCCGGCCTGAGGAATGGTGCAGTATCCCTGCCGCTCTCACCCACGATTATTGCATCGCCTTCCAGAAAAACACCCTGGGACAGGGAAGTGATGAACTGGGACAGGTTCTCATCAAAGCATTCATCAACACCCTGCCGGAAACTGACCACAAACCGCGGACACTCCTTTTCCTGAACAGCGGTATCTTCCTGGCGCTGGAGGACTCACCAGTGCTGGAATCCCTCCGGAAACTCGAACAGGAAGGGTGCAGAATCCTGGTATGCGGAACCTGCCTCGACTTTTACCATAAAAAACCTTCACTGGGAGTGGGGATCGTCTCCAATATGTATGACATACTCACATCCATGAGCAGCTCAGCCAAGGTGCTGTTCCCCTAAGGCCGCCGACCAATCCAGCCAACCATTAAAACAGCACAGACCTCCATGCCTTACCTGATCCTCACCTTCAACTCAACCCATCATGCCCTGCATGCCGAAAAGCTGCTCCTTGGCGCTGGCATCCCCCATGAAATCATACCCACTCCAAAAGATATATCGTCCGATTGTGGAATATCGATCCGTCTATCCCCGGCAAGCGATGTACAGAAAATATCTTCCCTTCTGTTGATAAACGAAATTCAATGTTCTATCACGGAGAGAAAGTGATGATGTTCTCAACCTCAACTGCGCAAAATTATAGCACCCCCGACAGCCTCCCGCCAGGGAGCAAGCGGTCAACGATGGGCGGATGATTTTTCCCTTTTTAGATTTGATGTGGATTTTTTTTTGATTTTTGATGTGCTGATGATGTTGGATAAAGCTTTCATATATAAACTAACATGATTGACCATCCATCACGTCAGCAATCAGCCATCGCTATTGAAATCTGAAAGATTGATCCATAATACACAGCGCCCATAAACAATCAATATGACCATGTCTTTCGATCTGTTACAAGATGTTGAATACGGAGGCTGCTCAGTGAAGCTGTCTGCGGCTGCGTTGCATCGTGCCTTATCAGGACTCCCCTCCACCCCTGATCCAAACCTGCTGGTCGGGGTTGAAACGCATGATGATGCAGGCATATACAAAATCAGTGATGAACTGGCTTTGATACAGACCACCGACTTCTTCACACCGGTTTGTTCCGATCCTTTTGAATTCGGGCAGATTGCTGCTGCCAATGCCATGAGTGACGTGTATGCCATGGGTGGGGAGGTGCTTACGGCCCTGAACATCGTTGCCTTTCCGGCCCATTTTCCTCTTGAGGTTTTAAGGGAGATCCTGAAAGGAGGTATCGGAAAGGTACAGGAGGCCGGTGGGGTCATTGCCGGTGGTCATACCATCGTGAATGAAGCGCCGCTGTATGGCTTATCGGTGACCGGCACCGTACATCCCGGGAAGGTGATCACCAATGCTGCGGCCGAGCCCGGGGATGTATTGGTGCTGACCAAGCCGGTGGGTGCAGGCACCATCATGGCCGGCCACCGGTTAGGGGAGGTACAGACAGAACATTACAGGATAGTGCTGGAAAGCATGAAGCAATTGAACCGGATGGCTGTCCCCCTGATGCACCAACACGGCATCAGGTGTGCGACTGACATCACCGGGTTTGGCCTGGCGGGGCATGCCCTGAAGATGGCCCGCGCATCCGGGGTCACTTTAAGGATATATGCAGACAGGATCCCCGTTTTCACCAACACCCTATCCCTGCTGCACATGGGATGTATCCCCGGCGCCTGTTTCCGCAACCTGGAATTCGTGGAACAGGATACCCTTTTCGGAGAACAAGTAAGCTATGAGCAAAAGATGCTGCTGATGGATGCGCAGACCTCAGGCGGACTGCTCATCTGCTGCAAAGAGGATCATGCAGATCTGATCATCGGTGAGCTGAGCGACGCCGGTTATCCCCATTCCTCCCGGATAGGTGAGGTGTTGCCCCTTTCAGAAAAGCACCTTGATATCCGATGATCCTGGCCGATGAACAGGATCACCGGTAGTATGCTTTCAGAAACCGGTTGATAGCATCCTCCACCCGTAGCCGGGCATCGGTGATGTCGAAGCGGTTGAAGACCTCGCCCGTGATCCCTTCAAAAAGTTCGATATATCGTTCAGATACGCTTTTTACGAAAGCAGAGGGTATGACCGGCACCTGCTCTCCCTCCTGACCGCGGAAACCGTGTGCCATCAGCCATTCCCTGACAAACTCCTTGGAAAGTTGTTTCTGCGCCTCCCCTTTATCCTGCCGATCATGGTACCCTTCCAGGTAAAAGTATCTCGAAGAATCAGGGGTATGTACCTCGTCGATCAGGATGACTTGTCCATCTAGCTTGCCAAACTCATACTTGGTATCAACCAGTATCAGGCCCCTTTCGGCAGCCATCTCAGTTCCCCGTGCAAACAATTTTCTTGTGTATTCTTCCAGCAGGTTATAATCCTTTTCAGCCACAAGTCCCTGCCTTAAAATTTCTTCCCTTGAGATGTCTTCGTCGTGACCCACCATCGCTTTGGTGGTAGGGGTGATCAACGGTTCGGGGAAACGGTCGTTTTCTTTCATCCCTTCAGGCATCGGAACCCCGCAGATCCTTCGTTTCCCATTTTTATACAAACGCCAGGCATGGCCTGACAGATAAGCACGGATCACCATTTCCACCTTGAAGGGCTCTGCATCCTTCCCGATGGTCACCATCGGATCAGGGGTGTCAATCTTCCAGTTCGGGACAATGTCCTCCGTGGCATCCAGCGCCCTTGCGGCAATCATGTTGAGTACCGCACCTTTGTAAGGTATTCCGACTGGCAGCACGACATCAAATGCAGAGATCCGGTCGGTGGTGACCATCACCAGCAACTCATCCCGGATGGTGTAAACATCCCGTACTTTTCCCTTGTACACACCGGTCATCTCCGGAAAATCATATTCGGTCTTAACAATAGCATCCAAAATAGCGTATATTATTGATATTTAACTTTTTTCTTTTTCTTCTTTCTTTTTTCTTTATCTTTATCTTTATCTTTACTTTTTCTTTAGCCTTTAGCCTTTAGCCTTTAGCCTTTAGCCTTTAGCCTTTAGCCTTTAGCTCCCGTTTCGCTTCGCTCACCGGGATGGCGACCACATATGATTTCGTTTCGCTTCGCTCACAAAATCATTGTGTCTGCTCACTTTAGCCTTTTTACTTTTTTTTCACCTCCTCCCCAACCTGGTCCTGGTTTTCATGGTATGCTTTAATGACACGTGTCACCAGTTCATGCCGGATGATATCCCTTTCATCGAGGTAGATGAAGTCGATGCCTTTGATTTCCTTCAGGATCCGGCTGGCGTGGATGAGTCCGGACTGCTGGTGTTTGGGAAGGTCGATCTGTGTAATATCACCGGTGACGACAAATTTGGCTGACTTCCCCATACGTGTCAGGAACATTTTAAGTTGGAGAGGTGTAGCGTTCTGTGCTTCGTCGAGGATGGCGAAGGCATGGTCGAGGGTACGGCCGCGCATAAAGGCCAGGGGGGCGATCTCGATGGTACCGTCTTCGAGGTAGCTCTGGAGTTTCTGGTGGGGCAGCATGTCCCTGAGTGCATCATACAAGGGTTGGAGGTAAGGATCCAGTTTATCCCTGAGGTCACCCGGAAGGAAGCCCAGGTTTTCTCCTGCCTCCACGGCAGGACGGGCCAGGATGATGCGTTTCACTTCACGTTGCCGCAGCGCCTTCACTGCCAGGGCTACGGCGGTATAAGTCTTCCCTGTCCCTGCAGGCCCTATGGCAAACAACATGTCATGCTTCCGGCAACTCTGCACCATCCTGCGCTGGTTGGGGGTGAGGGCCCGGATCACCTTGCCTCCCCTGCCATACACCAACACATCCTTATCCTCCTCCGTAAGACCCGGAACCGTTTCATGATTACCTTGAAAAAAAGTCCGGATATGCTGCCTCGTCAACTCGCCATATACCTCATAATGCTTCACCATATAATCGAAAAAACGGCCGAAAAGATCAAAGTCCTCTTCATCCCCGATGATCCTTATCACCTCCCCGCGAGCCACGATCTTCATTTTCGGAAAAAATTCCCTTATCACCTCCAGCTTTTCGTCCTGTGGACCGAAAATCTCTACCGGCGATATACCTTCGAGCACAAAGCTTTTTTCTCCCATCAATTGCTTCTCAATTAAACCTTCCCTTACCTGGAACAGGCAGGCCGGGCACCTGATGCCACCTGCCGCATATTGTCCGTCCGGCATCAAAAATAATAAAAATACACAGCATGCCGGTTTTCTTTCTAATTTTGATGGCTAAAGCGATCCATTGATTATGGCAATCATCACAATCACATCCGACTGGGGCTCGCAGGATCATTACGTTGCTGCAGTAAAGGGGAGACTGCTCAGCCTGGTGCCCGATGCCACCATCGTGGATATCAGTCACAACATTGACCGGTTTAACCACGACCACGCCGCATTTGTGGTCAGGCATGCTTTCCCCTCCTTTCCGGCAGGCACCATTCACATCATCTGTGTGAACTCCATTGCCGGCAAGAACACACCGCATACAGTGATAAAGTACCATGACCATTATTTCATTGGCGCTGACAACGGTATCCTATCCCTTATCTGCGGGGATGAAGCCCAGGAGATCCGTGAGATTGACATCGCCTCCGAAACCGATTATTTCACTTTCCCGGGTCGCGACACCTTCCCCAAGGTTGCCGCCATGATCATCTCCGGCACACCCCTTTCCAAAATCGGAACACCCAGGCATGAGCTGACAAAGATGATGCAATTTGAACCTATCGTGACCGATAACCAGATACGGGGCAAGGTGATCTATGTTGACAACTACCTGAGTGCCATCACCAACATCCCGGAGCCAACGCTGCTGGCTTTCGTCAAAGGAAGGCGTTTCAACATCAGTTTCAGGCAGAATACTTCAGGCCTCAACACCATCAGTAAATCGTATGATGACGTTCCGGAGGGAGAGATAGTGGCACTTTTCAGCACCACCGGCTACCTAGAAATTGCCGTGAACAGAGGGAAAATAAATGAACTGTGCGGTTTGAAATACAATGAACCTGTGATGATAACCAGGGAACCATTGTAATTCGGGAGGGGAAGGAATAGAATTACTATTTTTGCATCGCATTTTATCCGAAACGTTAAAGGCAAAAGCCCATGCTTACACTGTTAAAGAAAGAGATCAGTGTGTTCCTGAGTTCGCTGATCGGCTATATTGTGATTATTTTTTTCCTGGCGATCAACGGTTTGTTCATGTGGGTGTTCAATATGGATTTCAACATCCTGCGACCGGGCTCCATGCTCTATGGATATGCATCCCTCGACGGGCTTTTTATGATAGCCCCATTCATCTTCCTGTTCATCATACCGGCAGTTACCATGCATCTTTTTGCTGATGAGCGGCGCGGGGGAACCATTGAACTGCTGCTCACCAAGCCGGTCAGCGACATGCAGATCATCTTCTCCAAATACCTCGCAGGGGTGATCCTGGTGATGATTGCCATCCTGCCTACGCTCATCTACGTGCTATCAGTATGGCAACTGGGGATCGAGCCCGGGAACCTCGACAAAGGTGGGGTGATCGGATCGTACATCGGCCTGTTCTTCCTCGCCTCTGCATTTGTGGCTGTCGGACTGTTCGCCTCCTCGCTTACCAGCAACCAGATCGTGGCTTTCATCCTGGCCCTCTTCTTCTGCGGATTCAGTTATATCGGCTTCGAATCGATCCATAACCTGGAACTCTTCGGCAAAGTGGACCTCTTCATTAAATCACTGGGGATCAACGCCCATTATATTTCCATGAGCAGGGGTATGATTGACACCCGCGATGTGATCTATTTCCTGAGTTTCATTGCTTTGTTTATCCTGCTGACCAAAATATCGTTGCAGCGCAGAAAGTGGTAACCACCTTTCAATCCTATCTTTTCATGATCAAGAAAATATCAACCTATAAAATCCAGAACCTGATTCACTTCGCCCTGGTCCTCGGGATCGTCATCCTTGTGAATATCATTTCAGGGTATATCTTCATCCGCATTGACCTTACCGGCGACAAGCGTTACACCATCACGAAGGCCACGAGGGAGCTGGTGCGAAGCATCGACGAACCCATGCTGTTCAAAGTGTACCTTGAAGGGGACATGCCGGCCGATTACAAACGCTTGCGCAACGAAACAAGGGAGATACTGAACGAACTGAAAGCATACAACAAAGAGATCGTTTTTGATTTCATCAATCCCAACGCACTGCCGGATAAAAGCTCCCAGACTGCCCTGCAGGAACAGCTTTACAACAAGGGGCTGATCCCCCGCCGGGTAACCAACATCGAGCAGGGGAAAAAGGTGGACCAGACCATCTTCCCCGGAGCCATCGTTTCGTACCAGGGGCGTGAATTCCCTATGCCCATTTTCAAAAGCCAACTTGGCAGGTCAGAAGAGGAGATGATCAACAACTCGATACAACAGCTCGAATATACCTTTGCCAGTGCGATCCGGATGATCACGATCAGAAAGAAACCCTCCGTGGCCTTTACCACGGGCCATGGAGAGTTGTCAGATATGCAGACTTACGGCGCAGTCTATGCCATGACCCCCTTTTATAAGGTGGACCGGGTTGAACTGAACGGCAAAGGGAGCGCCCTGTTTAAGATTGACCCCCGTGACTCAACACACCTGAAAAGGAGATTTGACGCCATCATCATTGCCAAACCCGACTCTACCTTTTCGAGGCAGGACGGATTCCTGATCGACCAGTTCATCATGAACGGAGGTAAGGTACTGTTCTTCCTCGATCCGATGTTCGCCAGCATGGATTCCCTGCAGGATACAGGCGCCACGATCGGGCTCCGGATGAACCTCGGGCTCGAACAGCAACTCTTCAATTACGGGGTCCGACTTAATGCCAACCTTATCAAAGACCTGTACTGCATGCCCCTGCCCATGAACACCCAACCTGCCGGCGCAAAATCCGAATTTCGCTTCTTCCCCTGGTACTTCTCCCCTATCCTCACCTCCCAGGCATCACACCCGATCGTAAAAAACCTGAACGACATCAAAACCGAATTCATCAGCAGCATCGACACACTGCAAACACCCGGGATCCGGAAAACTATTCTGCTCACCACCTCGAAGTACAGCAAAACCGAAAACAACCCGGTACCGGTCAACATCAGCATCATGCTTGAAAAACAAAACCCTGCCCTGTACAGCGAATCATACCTGCCTGTGGCCGTGCTGCTTGAAGGGGAATTCCCCTCTTTTTGGGAATCAAGGCCCAGACCTGATGAAGAAGGGGGGCTGGCAAAACTCGACAGGAGTATCCCCACCCAGATCCTTGTGGTATCCGATGGTGACATCATCAAAAACCAGTTCCGGAAAGATCCTTCCACAGGTCAGGTTCAACCCCTGCCCCTCGGATTTGACCGCTTCACCGAAACTTTCTTCGGAAATCAGGATCTCCTCCTGAATGCCCTGAATTATATGCTGGATGACACCCGGCTCATCGAAGCAAGGACCAAAGACTTTAAGGTAAGAAGGCTCGATCCCATCAAGCTTGAAAACAGGCAGATCGTTCGCCGCTGGCAGTTCATCAATGTGGCCGGCCCTATCCTGCTCGTGATCCTGTCAGGTCTAATCATATTCTTTGTGAGAAGAAAGCGTTTTGCCA
The DNA here is from genome assembly GCA_964652685.1 of uncultured Lentimicrobiaceae bacterium. Taxonomy (GTDB): domain Bacteria; phylum Bacteroidota; class Bacteroidia; order Bacteroidales; family SKPS01; genus SKPS01. The sequence goes on along the minus strand of CAZZBS010000035.1, from coordinate 1,428 downwards.
TCAGACAACCCAAAAACATACAATAACTCATTGAGGATGAACAAGAAAAAAAAGCAAACGCTGCTACTCCTTGCGTTGTTCCTGATCCTGGCAACCATCACCCTCATCGGGGGGAGCATTGCCAGGAAAAACCGTCCGGGAGGCACAGCTTTTTCCGACTTTGCCGTTACCGACACAGCCAACATCACCAAAATATTCCTCGCCGACAGGGATGGCAATACCATCAACCTGGAGCGTGTCAGCCCGTCGGCATGGAAACTCAATAAGATCCATGATGCCAACCGAGAGGTGATTGAATCTCTGCTGAAAACCCTATACAACATAGAGGTAAAAGGAATGGTCCCCCGGTCGGCACACAATACAGTCATTTCCGACATGGCGGCCAGGAACACCAAAATCGAGATCTACCAACGGGTTCCACGGATCCGACTGGGACACCTCAGACTTTTCCCAACCATACGGATGACCAAAAGCTATTATGTCGGCGGCCCCACCCAGGATCACCTGGGGACTTACATGCTGCTGGAGGGAGGCGACAAAGCTTATATCACCTATGTGCCCGGACAGAATGCCTTCCTCTCGCTACGCTATTCGACCCGGGAAAGCGACTGGCGTGACCATACCATTGTTGCGCTTACCATCAACCAGATCAGATCGGTGGATGCGGAGATACCCGGGCGCCCCGAAGAGTCATACCGCATCGTAAAATCGGGTGAAAAGAGCTTTGATGTATTCCAATACCACAACCAACCCGTAACCATCCCCCTTGATACCATGCGGGTACTCGACTTCATGGCCTCTTTCAGGAACGTTAAATACGAAGGGCTGATCAATGATATGGATCCCGAAAGAAGGGACAGCATCATCAACTCCGTTCCCATGCAGGTCATCACCATAACCGCCATCGACGGTGGCGTTTATAGCATCACCACCTTCCGGCGGAAATCCCCCTACCCCTTCGATGAAGTTACACAAAAAGAACTGCTGTGGGACAGGGACCGCCTCTATGCCCTGATCAATGATGGAAAAGACCTGACAATCTGCCAGTTCTATACCTTTGACGATATCCTGAAACCCTTTACCTACTTCAGAGCCGACTTTTTTCCTGATGAACAGGCCTATTTCTATGAGGAATAGGTAATAGTTAGCAGATGAGCAGATGACATGAATTTTCAAGCCTGCGATGAAAATTCAGGTCAGATGCCATCCCGGATTGTCCGATGGGCGAGACGGGGGTGAAGGGGTGAATCGGTGAATCGGTGAATCGGTAAATCGGTGAAGGTGAGCAGATGACATGAATTTTCAAGCCTGCGATGAAAATTCATTGTCAGATGCCATCCCGGATCGTCCGAAGGAGGAGACGGGAGTGAATCGGTGAAGCGGTGAATCGGTGAATCGGTGAATCGGTGAAGGTGAGCAGATGACATG
>CAZZBS010000034.1:0-35446 GCA_964652685.1 uncultured Lentimicrobiaceae bacterium | reverse complement strand
ACTCCGATTGGATGATCAGTTGATCTTCGGCCGGATTGGGATATACGGAAAACAACGGCTTTTTTGCCGGTTCATCTATTCCTGTAATCACCGTGAGGGTGGCTGCATCTGAAGTATCTGTGCAAGGCAAAGCAGTTACCTTACATCGGAATACCTGATGCTGGTTGGCAGTTCCAACGTTGGTGATGGTTAGGGTATCAGTAGTTGCACCGCTGTACTGACCTGTATCGGCCAGATTCTGGAACCCATTCCCGGTATCTGTCTGCCATTGATATGTCGCTGATGCATTGGATGTTGAGATAACAAACTGTGCCTGTTGGCCTGTGATGACCTGCTGGTCCTGGGGCTGAACGCTTATATTCAGATAGTTGGTGCACTCTGAAAACCTGACCAGAAATGCATCGGAATATCCGGGTGCATTACCCATTGAAGACTGATATGAACCCGGTGTGGCCATAAACCCTTCCCCACTTCTTCCTGATAGATATAGATTGCCAAATGGATCAAAAACACAGGACTCTGTCAATCCCCGGATATAGGTTCCCCAATCACGTATGCCGTTGGTATTGAATTTCACCAGAAAACCCTGTGTAGAAAAAGCAAAAGCAAGTGAATCCTGGAAAGCACCCGGGGTGGCAATCCCAGTCGCTGCATCAGTAATTCCCAATAGATATACATACCCGAAAGGATCAACAGAACACGATCCGGAGAAAACTTCAAATGATGCAAATCCTCCATAGTAGGTACCCCATTGTCTGACCCCGTTGCTATCGAATTTAACGAGATAATTTTCCATAATCGGTCCTATAAAAGTGGACCGATATGCACCCGGAGTTGCTATATTAAAGGTAGATTCGGTATTGCCGGCCATATATACACTGCCTGAGATGTCAAATCTGCATGAATAACCGTCAGTAACTTTATTTCCACCATAATAAGTACCCCATTGCCTTACACCACTGGGGTTGAACTTAACAAGGATTGCATTAAAACCTCCTGCCCTTGCTGTTTGGTGGGCACCAGGTGTTGCGATCATATAATCCCAATTGGTTGATCCACATAAGAAAATATTTCCAGATAAATCTGTTGTACAAGAATATCCCTCAGTTATTCCAAATCCAGCATAGGATTCACCATAATAGGTGCCCCATTGCCGTGTCCCATTTGGAAAGAACTTGACCAAAAGTGCTGAAACACCTCCACCATAATTAGTTGGTTGATGGGAACCCTCAGTGGCTATACCTGCAGTTGAAGATGAAGAACCAGCCAGCAGCACATTGCTGTTCTTGTCCACCGCACAGGAATAGCCAAAATCATTCTGATCCGATCCATAGTAGGTCCCCCATTGTCTGATGCCCAGGTGGTTGAACTTCACAAGAAAAGCATCATAACTCCCCCCCCCAAAGGTATCCTGATGTGCATTCAGGGTGCTAATGGCATTTGACGACATGGTGGTGCCGGCTATATATACATCACCATCTTCACCCAACAGATCCACCGCACAGGAATACACCCAGTCGGCACTGTCGCCTCCATAGTATGTGCCCCATAATCTGATCCCATCCTGATCAAATTTCACCAGGAAGCCATCATACGAATATGAAGACCCGTAGGGAAAAAATGGGTTTCCGTGCGAAGTTTGATGGGCACCCGTTGTGGCAACCAGGTTGGTCGATTTCGTAGTCCCCGCCATGTAAACATTGCCCCCTGCATCCACAGCACACGAGTATCCGTAATCGTCCAGGTTTCCTCCATACAAGGTGCCCCAGATCCTGACAGGAGGATCAATGCGTAACGGTAAGTTTTTGTCGTAATCAGAAAGTTCAAATGAAATCCTGTTCCCTTCAATTTTCCAGGCCGATGGGATCGTTTTGCTCCCCTGATATGCACGCAGCATGCCTTCCCGGATCTCTCCAAATGGGGTTTGCATCACAAGCCAACCATCTTCTGCTATGCTAAGCTCAGCACCTTTCACCTCAAAGGCGATCTGTTGGTAATCCTTCGCACGTTGTACCAACCAGTCATTTTCCAGGATACCATCTTTGCTGTAATAATGCAAATCCACACCATTCCAGACATTCCTGAAAAAAATATCAACATATTTCCGGACAAAAAGCGCAGGCTCCAATCCGTTGGGAACATTGTAGTAATTCGTATAACCCGGCAGTGCTTTCCCTTTTTGTATTGTAGGAGAATTATTTGCATTCAGCCAGGACACATCAACACGGTAGGTACTGATACCATCAGGAACCATCCGGCTTTCAGTGCCTGTTTTGCCAGGAATCCTGAAGTGCCCGGGCTCTTTCTGCCAGGTATCAACACGTGTTAACTGATAGCTGATTCCTTTGCCGGCAATATGATAGACCATACCCTCCGTATTTCCGCTGAATAAAACATCGGGGCGCGAATGGCCATATTGATCCCTGATCTGCCCCCTGTTCTCTTCAAACAAACCTGTTGTTGATTGTGCATTAAACTTCATCTGTTGATCAAGCCGGGCGCTAACTGGATCCTGTGCCTGCATGATGAACAGCAGCAAAAGGATCGTAAGCAGATGTATAAATCGCGGCTGTTGCATGATTGTTAGATGAAATTCTACAAGAAAGGTTTAAAGCGGAAATCCGGTTTTTGTCTTCTGCTGAATATCAAGCGATTCATTGTGGATCAGGTAAAAGACCTTCAAGATCCGGTCGCTGAAGGGGTGCCCCTCCAGGTGGCTGCCCAGGAAACCGATCTTGCGCTGCCATTCCGTTTCCTGGTAAATATCGATGGATTGTTGTTTTTTAACGGCCCCCATCTTTTGTGAATGGGTAAACCGTTCCATCAGCAGCAGCAAGAGCTGGAGATCCAGCTCCTGCAACTCTTTTCTGAGGATTTCCAGGTCGGGGTGCTTTTCGTTCATGGCCATGGGCTTAACGGTTTATCTGACCAAAATAGGTTATTTTTGCTGAAAAGAAGCATCTGCCATGAAAAAAGAACAGATCCTCCTGAACAACAGGATCATCGCCTTCAGCGCCCGGGGCATCGGACCCGATGTTGTATTCCTTCATGGCTTCACCGAATCGGCCGACATCTGGGAGGACTACATGGAGGAACTATCCGGATTTCACCGGGTGATCGCCCTTGATCTGCCGGGTCATGGAGAAACTCCACCATATGATGAGGTGCACAGGATGGATGAGATGGCCGTGATGGTACATCATCTCCTGACCCACCTGCATGTGACCCGTTGCGCCATGATCGGCCATTCCATGGGAGGATATGTGGCGCTTGAATTTGCCGCGATGTTCCCGGAAATGCTCACAGGGTTATCGCTGTTTCACTCCACCGCCAGCGAAGACACCCCGGAGGCGCAGCAGAACCGCGACAGGGCCATTGCCGTAGTGAAACAGAACCACCTTGGTTTCATCAGGCAATTCATCCCTGACCTGTTTGCACCCGAAAACAGGGAAACTTATAACCGTGAGATCCAGGCCCTGCAGGAGCGTGCTTCCCGGATGAAACCCGGCAGCATTACCGCAGCCATAGAGGGGATGAAGGTCAGGAGGAACCACTACGACACCCTGCAGAACCTCAGGGTGCCGGTTTTGTACATCGTGGGACAGAAAGACAGCCGGATCGATCTTACCAGAATCGGAGAACAGGTACTCATCCCCGCTGATTGCACCGTGGTTTTCTTACGGGACTGCGGCCACATGGGATACATCGAAGCCAGGGACGAATGCATGAGGGCAATCAGGAGTTTAGGAAGTTGAGTCCGCCTGCGGCGGAGTTGAGGAAGTTGAGGAAGTTTAAGAAGTTGAGTCCGCCTGCGGCGGAGTTGAGAAAGTTGAGGAAGTTGAGTCCGCCTGCGGCGGAGTTGAGAAAGTTGAGAAAGTTTAGGAGGTTGGGTTGGGGGTTCCGATTGTCATGTTTATGCGTTAACAAACAGGTACTACAGCATTTTCGGAGGATAAACAGGCCTGGGTTGAAAAATTAACCCGGCACCTGGTCATTGTCGGATCATCCGGCATAAATATGCCCGGTTATGAGGGTGCGATCTGGGCAATAACAAACCTTGTCAGACCTATAACCTCAGGAGCAAAGCCGGCACCCCTCAAAAACCGAAACCTGATTACCTCATTTTCCTGCATGTATTGGATATAACCTATTGTGGTGGGTTTTCAGGCTCAGTGTCATTTCGAATGGATGAATCCAGTTGGCAAATATGCCTGGTTTGAAATATTCCCCAACTTCTGGTCATTGTAATGAGGGAATAAGGTTCAGGGAACCTGGGGGGCTTCCTGGCTACCAAGGTCATGGGACTGATAAGGTTTGGCTTTGCCTGGGTCATTCACTCTACCCATGACATCTTTTTTTTCAGGCAATCTGAACAGACTGAGCGCTGGTTTTTTTCATCCGCGGAAATTTTCCCGACAACATGTCAAATTGAGCCAAATTGATAGTATATTTGCTAACTGGTGGCACATCAGAGGGTAAAAGGTTCATCAATGAGCAATATAAGAAGAAACACAGTGGGTTTTCCATTGGTTTTATTGCTGATACTGCTGCTTTTTTCACATTGCCGGAAAGAATACAGCGGTGTTGGGTTGCCGGAGGTGGTTACATTGGCGGTCTCAGGCATCACTACCTGCAGTATCGTTTCCGGCGGAGAGATCCAATCTGAAAATGGATTCCCTGTTTCTGCGTATGGTTTATTAATGAGTGAATTTGATGATTTCCGGAAACAGGATTCGGTTGTTTGCGGCATGCTCAACGGCGGGAGGTTCAACGCTGACATTGCACCGTTGAAGTATAAGCAGACCCTGTACCTTCGTGCCTGGGCAACCAACGCTATGGGTACCGGATATGGAGAGGTCATCGAGTACACCCATCAAAAGAGCGGTCTGTGGTTCAACCCCGACCTTACTTACGGCACCATGCACGACATTGAAGGCAATGCCTACCGTACCATCATGATCGGTACACAGGAGTGGATGGCTGAAAACCTGAAAGTGACAAAGTACAACGACGGCACACCCATACCCCATGCCCCGGCCAATGATGATTGGAAAATCCTGTCATTCCCGGCCTGGTGCTGGTATCAGAACAGTGAAGCGGACTACAGGATAACCTACGGGGCCATGTACAACTGGTGGGCCGCAACTTCCGGCAAGATATGCCCCACAGGATGGCATGTGCCCGATAGTGTGGAATTTACAATACTGATCCAGTATCTTGGAGGAAGTTCAGCCGCCGGGAACAAGCTGAAAGAAAAAGGTTCTTCACATTGGATCGTGACCAATGAGGGTACGAATGAAAGCGGATTTACGGGAGTACCCGGCGGGTATCGTGATAATACGGGCATGTTTTACTACAATGGCCATTATGGGCATCACTGGTCAACAACCGGGCATTACTGGAAAACAACCAAAGCCCATATGGTTACACTGAGAAGTTACGATGCAAGCGCAAGCATCGGACCATTTACAGAAAAAAAAGCAGGCCTTAGCATCCGATGCCTGCGCGATTGACGGTTTATTGCGCTATGTGCACGGAATTTTAAAAAAAGACTAAAAAAAATTGCATTTTATATTTTGATTGATTATATTTGGTAGCAAAAAAGGACAATCGCATAATCAACAAAGAATCTTAACTTGCACATTTATTGACATATATTTATCTATATATCCGTTAGTTTGATACTATATCGGAGAAATTTGTATTCACTAAAAACAAACACTATGAGAAATGAACAACAAAAACACATGCATCTTCCCTATATGTGGGGGGGGGGGGGTAGAAAGAAAATGGAAGGTATTCAGAAGCCGTTTTAAAATACACAAGAAACAGCTTCTTCTGATCTTGTGTACATTTATCTTTTTCATTTTCAATACCCATTACATTAAGGGCCAAAATTTATCGTTCTCGCTATCTCATGATTCCATTGAAATCGGCAGTTGGATAACTGTTACAAATTCATCAGATCAGCTTCAACAGGGATTGTTTTTCCAATGGGGATTCTTAGGCGCTGATTTTATTATCTTTAGCGACAGCGCTTATATTCTTCAACAAGGCGTTGTTTTGATTCAAGATACTCAGTTTGTTTTTAAAGCCGGATTAAATTCGTATCAACCATGGGATACCCTGATAATTTCTCTTGCTGTGGTTAATACCAATGGTGATACCATTGTTGACGCATTGGCGCTCCTCTCACCTTTAGGATGGAGGACCTGGCCTGCCAATTGTCATGACATACAAATAGGGCCATGTGATGACAACTTTGTATGCAATGGAAGTTTTAACTGGATCAACTCCCCAGCGCTTGGGCCGCAAGATCTTCATCGTGCTGAACCTTGGGTCGGTATGTTGGCTGAGGTTTTCCATTCTGCTTCAACCAACCCCAATTTTTCTACTCCTCAAAATCAGTTTGGTTACCATTATCCTTTGAATGGTAATGGATACGGTGGATTTCATACTTCATGGCAGCAATCTTGTTTGGGATTGGCTAATCAAGAATGTATTTCCACACCTTTGAAGTATCCAATGTTCCCCGGACAAGCTTATTCCGTATCATTTCATGCTTTGTTGGCAAATGCTTCAAATAAAGCAACTCCACTGGTTGCTTTTATTGAAGAGTTTGGGCAAGTATTACCTAGTTATGGGGCAGATCTTCAGCTATTGATGAGTGTTTTCCCATCCGGCTTGGTAACAAATAATCAGGGCTATATTACCGATATGAATAATTGGGTAAAATGTGAAGGTACATTTTTGCCAACCCTGGCATTACCTACTTCTCCACCAAACCTTATTATTGGAGCACCTGATAACTTCAGCTATGTTAATGTGCAGGGAGGGGGAACAAACTGGGATTATCTTGCATATTACTATATCGATAGTGTTGAAGTTCGCCCGGAACCTGCATATGTGGATCTTCGACTTAACTATACTGTTGACTGTTATGGTGTTTCGGTTAGTGCCATAAACCCTGAAAATGTTGTTGCTTACCAATGGTGCGTTAATGGTGTACCCGTTCCTGGCGAGACAAATCCAACAGCCATTTTATATCCTACAACCAATACCGTTGAGTGCATCGTCACAAATTATCATGGCTGCGAAACAACCTATATTCTGGAACTCGAAAACTTTGCATGTTCCGATGCTGACTTTGTTTTGATCAATCCATTAGCTTCTGACATCATTGCCAATATACTTAACGGGGCATCCAGCTGGACAACGAATGATGAGATATACATAATGGGAAACTTCACATTGGATGTGGATTTCTCATTTACCAGTTGTCCAAATATTAAATTGGGAAGGGATGCAAAGATAGTTCTTGAACCCGATATTGCTTTTACAATAACCAACTGTACCATTATGTCATGTGACCCTGAATGCTTTTTCTGGGATGGTATTTATGCTACTGATGCCAACTCCAGAATTGAAATCACAGAAAGTTACATTTCACATGCTAAAAGAGCTGTTTACAGCAGAAACAATCCGGAATTATATATTGATGGCAATGAATTCTCGTACAACCTTGTTGGTATTCATATAACAAATCATCAACGTTATTGCCTGGCAGAAGATCCACCAGGTCAGCCTCCCGTCCCTGCCAGTGCAGACATAAGAAATAATCATTTCTTTGGAGAATTACATAATTATACTGTTCTTATTTATGATTATTTACCAGGTTTTGTTGGAATGGAATGGGGTATCAGGGTTGACAGTGTGGACCTCCTGACTATTGGGCCAAACAACACCTTTGAAGATTTGTCTTGTGGAATACATATTAACACCGGTAATGTGCTGATTGAAGAAAACCATTTTCTTAACATCAAACATCACACTACACTAACATCTACCCCTGATCCGTGGGGATATATGACCATAAACAACTTATTCCGGGAAGGAGCAATCATTGCCAATAAGAAAGTAGATTATGCTGTAAGCAGCCTTCCCATGCCCCCTCCACCTGAGTATTGTGTCCCGCCAATACTGACAATAAATAATAATGATTTTTCAGATTGCCATATGGGAGTTTATGTTTTCGGTCATTCAACAACAATAGACGAAAACCAATTTGAGAATATCACATACAACTCACTTAGAGGCAATCAGTTACCATCAGCATTGATTTCCAATAATCAACACTTTTATAATAATACCGGTCCACTTCATCCAAACAACAACACCTTCAATTACGAGTACATCATCGCCCAACCGAAAAAGAGCATGGGTGGCTATAATATTGATATTTCCAACAATACCATATATACGTATAAAAGTGGAATCAATCTTATCAATACTACTTCAACCGGTTTAAGCCAGGTGAACCCTAAAAGGTGGGTAGATGTACACGACAACGAAATCTATCTTAATGATGTTGGTGAAGACCCCTTCCTGCAGGGCATACGTTTGCAAGGCGCTGACAGATCCAGGGTGTTCCGGAACATCATTGAGAATATTGACCAAAATAACTATCCAACTTCCCAAACCCCAATGGCAAACCTTCAGGGTATTCTGGTGTCTCAAACAACGGATGCAAAGGTTAGAGACAACTATTCCATCCTAAAATTTGGTAAAGGAATCAATAATATCGGTTATAATGTGGGAACCCAATTCTGGTGCAACAACTTGTACAGCAATTATTTTGGCTTCCATGCCGAACCTTATGGGATGGGGCAAAATACCTCCCTTTCCAATCAACTAGTAACCGGTGAGGAAAACCGCAACTGCTTCTTTAACAACATAGATCTGTGGATCAATAATCAAAGTGCTGCGATTGAATGGTATTACACCGGTTCGCTTAATCCACCTGGGAACGAGTGTACCCCATCAAACTATTATTATTACAATATTACGCCTCAGATTGGAGCATCTTTGGCCGAACTTTGTGCCCCTTTACCTGATAACTGGCTTGATCCCCAATCCAGAGAGGACCTATTCGGTGCAATTGCCAGAGACGAAGATACCCTTTACGGTGCTCTGCAGGAGGAGTTTGAGTGGTATGCAAGGGATCACCTTTTCAGATCTCTTTATGGCGATTCTTTGCTGATGAATATGGGTGTAAGTGAAGACAGCATCTACATGCATTTTTATAATTTCTTTTCCAACTCAAACATCGCTTCATTTGCGGAAATTGAATACCTGATCGATCATTATGATATTGAACAGGCATTATGGGATAATAACAACATAGTAACCCAGACCTTGATAGAATTCAATCTGCAACGCGTAAACGAGATACTCCTTGAGAGCTGGGCACAGGGGTTTGAGGTTGATTCAATCCAGAGTTCCATACTGCAGGCAATTGCTTTGTTAACCCCCTATGTCGGAGGTGATGCGGTTTTTACGGCACGTGTCATGCTCGACATAGATCCGTTCAATCATGGCCTTCCATATCGTAAGTCAAACGAAAATCAATTGAAATCTGAACTTCAAGCTCTTATCTATCCAAATCCTACTTCTGGATCTTTAACCGTTGAATTCGCTGAACCGGTTGAAAAAACTGATGGTACATTCGAAATCTATGATATACAGGGAAGAAAAGTTCTATGCTATAATATCGACAACTCTGGAGTGATAGAACATTTCGATGTTTCAAAACTGAAAAATGGAATCTATCTTGTGAGAATAATAATGAATAATGGGCAGCAGTTTTCAAAGAAACTAATAAAGAGTCATTAACCACACTACTTTTACGGGCAATCTGCTTCAAATGCGATTGCCCGCTAATTTTCAGTATCATGAATAGTTATAAAATCACAATAAGATCTACGTACATCATTTTGCTGATTTTCTCCATTTTATCCCATGCGCATACCCAAAACCATATAAGAAATGGCAGTCTGGAGGAAATGGTTTTGCCTGATGAATTGCCATATCCAGGTCATTGGCCCTATAAATACAGCTACAATTTGATCTGTGTTGGAGGTCTTGGTTATCAGGTTTATTTTAATGCTATTTATAATGATTCATCACATCGTTCGATACTTGGGGTGCCATATAACTATCATGGTTTTCAGTTTGCGAGGACAGGGAACGGTTATTGCGAAATAGGTGCGGACCCTCTTAAGATGCTGGTTTTTCCAATTTACCTTCCTATTGTTCAAGGTCATTGTTACAATGTCAGGTATTACGTTTCACTGGCGGATCGCAATGTTTGCGCAGTTGATGCCATTGACGGATACTTTTCAACGGATAGCCTGCGCCATCAACACATTCTCAAAGATACAATCAAACCTCAATTTAAAAACCCCTTTGGGATTATTGACGATACTATGAACTGGACAGCGATAACCGGCCAGTATATTGCCACAGGAAAAGAGCGCTATTTCGCCATCGGTAATTTCTATAATGCAAGGTTCAACCTATATGCCTCTGCATGCAGCGTTGATACCCCAAGAATAAACTTTGGGACCGCAGATCAAAGCTATTATCTATGGGACCGGGCAGGCTATTACATCGATGATGTAGCCATCTGGGAGTGTGAATTGCCGGAGCATCCGGCAGATGCCGGGCCCGACAAACAGTTGTGCCGTGGCGAAGAGGTTACAATCGGGGTAATGGAACAGCGGGACGATTATCAGTACTTCTGGTCCGACAGAAGCTGGCTCGGCCCTCGCCATACATGGGACACCCTTGCCATTACCCCAACCCTGAAGGTCGCCCCGGCAAAAACCACCACTTACTATCTCTGGTGTGTGGATTTTAAATGGGAACACACCTTCGACAGCGTTACGGTATTTGTTGATGAGTGTGATTTTGACCTGGAGATCCCAAACGTGTTCACACCTAACGGGGATGGCATCAACGACTATTTCCTGATCGGGAACCCAAACGGGGTTAACTACACCATAGATGTATACAATCGCTGGGGCACACTTCTCTTTCAAGGCAACCGGAACTTCTTCTGGGATGGCAGCTTCAACGGACTACCCGTCTCCGATGGAACCTATTTTTATGTCTTGCAGGCTGTGAATGAAAATGGCAGCTTCAGAAAGGAGTTCAGGGGGAGTGTTACCATTCTCAGATGAGGAACAGGGAGTTTCCCATTTCTCGGTTCTGTGTTATTTTAAGTGGCTAAACAGGCTTGAATTGAAATATTAACCCGGCACCTGGTCATTGTCGGATCATCCGGCATAAATATGCCCGGTTATGAGGGAGCGATCTGGGCAATAACAAACCTTGTCAGACCTATAACCTCAGTAGCAAAGCCGGCACCCCTCAGAAACCGAAACCTTATTACCTCATTTTCCTGCATGTATTGGATGTAACCTATTGTGGTGGGTTTTCAGACCCACTGTCATTTCGGATGGATATAACCGGTTGGCAAGCACCTGTTTTCAGCAATCTGAACAGACTAAGCCCTGATTTTTTTCATTCCCGGGTATTTACCCGCATAATATGACATAGAGTCCCATTAATACACCCTCTGGATGTACGCATTTCTTTTACTTTTGTCATATCAATCGCGAGTCAGGATGGTAATTGTATACTGCATGGTAACTTCAGAATTTTTCCAGCGCACCGGTCTTGCCCGTGGGCTCACAACCCTGACGGGCTGGCTGGCAGACGCCAGGCTGCCGGGTTGGTTACTGAGACCGGTCATACGGAAATACATCAGAATCCATGGGGTGAACATGGAGGAACATCAAATCGACCTGCGTCATTACCGCACCTTCAACCGGTTCTTCACTCGGTCGTTGCTGCCCGGGTGCCAGAAGCAGGGAGAGGGGATTACGGCACCCGCCGATGGTATGGTCACCGCGGCCGGTTCTTTTGTGGGGCAACAACTGTTTCACGTTAAAGGGAGACATTACCCGCTGGTGGATCTGCTCGGCAAACCCGGTTTCGAAAGCGGCTCCTTTGCCACCATCTACCTCTCCCCCGCCGACTACCACCGGGTGCATGCCCCGTTCGACTGCACCATCAACGCCATCCGCCATCTGCACGGACGGGTGCAGACCGTGAACCCTGCCCGGATCAGGAAAGATCCGTTGCTTTATTGCCGCAACGAACGGGTGGTGCTGGAGGGCACATCGGAATACGGATGTTTCTTCCTGGTCCTGGTCGGGGCCATCGTAGTGGGCAGGATCAGGATCAGCATGGTGGATGATTTCCACAAAGGATATCATGCTACCGGACTCTCCATAGTTATGCACAAAGGGGATGAAACCGGGCTTTTTGAAATCGGCTCCACGGTGATCCTGGTAATGGAGAACAACATCCTGGAACCGGCGCACACATTTACAGGAAGGCATTTCAGAGTGGGAGAATGTCTGATCAACCCGCTCAATCAAACTTCCATTCCATCAAACCAAAGCGTATGATCAGGAACATCAAAATGGCCATCCCCTCCCTCCTCACCCTGGGAAACCTCCTGTGCGGCTTTCTTGCGATCGCCTCAGGAAATCATCCGAAGACCGTGTTGCTGCTCGTTCTGGCGGGAGCCACCCTCGATCTCTTCGACGGGTTGGCAGCCCGGATCCTTAAAGCCACCTCAGCATTCGGCAAACAACTCGACTCCCTGGCCGACCTGGTTACCTTCGGTATCGCACCGGCCATCGCGCTGTATCACCTGATGGAACCTGCCCTGTCCGGGCTCCTCATAATTTCCCTGATCCCCCTTTTCTCCGCCATACGGCTTGCACGGTTCAACCTAAATGGAGACAAGGAACCCTTCTTCAGAGGGCTCCCGACACCGGCCAACGGCATCTTCTTCGCTTCCCTGCCACTCACACTGATGCCCGAACAACTCATCCAGGTCTTCCTCCAATCCGAAAGGACGCTGATGCCAGGGCTCATTATGATGACCATAGCAGTGTATGCCTTCATCATCCTCTTCGCATGGCTGATGGTTGCCCCTTTGAAGATGTTTTCGCTGAAATCCATCTTTCAGAAAAAAGATGCGGATCCCTATTTCGTAGCCGTGCTGGCGCTGTTCATCATTGCAACGGCCCTCTCTTTTGGCTGGGTGGTGGCAATACCGGCCGGGGTTATCTGCTACATCCTCCTGTCGGTGGTGTATCATGTGTCTGTGACGTACCGTTCACGGAAGCGCTAAGTCTTTTGCGAACTCCCATGGATGATTTATTGGATTCCCTGATATCCTCCAATAAAAATTCGGCATTCAAAACATGAGATCTAAGGGCCTGCTGGCATAAGCTTTACAATTTTGGAATCTGATTCCATTTTTGTATATTTGCATCATGATTCCCAGAACTTCAGAAACAGAACTCAGGCAACTGGCTGCCCAATTCAAAGCCGTGGCAGTTACCGGTCCCCGCCAATCAGGGAAGACCACACTTACACGAAGTGTATTCCCAGATAAACCTTATGTTAGTCTGGAAAATCCGGATATCCGCAGATATGCAATAGAAGATCCGCGTGGATTTCTGTATCAATATGCAGACGGAGTTGTTGTGGATGAAGTTCAACGTGCTCCTGAACTCTTTTCTTACCTGCAGCAAATACTTGATGAAAGCCAGGAACCCGGAAGATTTATTCTTACAGGTTCAAACAATTTTCTGATTCAGGATCATATTGTGCAAAGTCTTGCAGGCAGAATTGCCTACCTCACACTACTCCCATTTTCAATAACAGAATTGGCCGGTTCCACCGAAACTGATCCGGAGAGTATGATGTTCAAGGGATTTTACCCCCCCCTTTATGATCAGCCGGTATCACCACAAACCTGGTACGCCAACTATATCAGAACTTTTGTGGAGAGGGATGTGCGACAGATCAAAAACATCGTGGATCTGTTTGCCTTCGAGCGGTTTATTATGCTGTGCGCGGGCAGGATCGGACAATTACTGAACATGAACAGCCTGGCTGTTGAGACCGGAGTCGACAATAAAACCATTCAGTCATGGATCGGTATTCTTGAAAGCAGCTATATCCTGTTCAGATTACAGCCACATCACAAAAGCTTCAATAAGCGACTTGTTAAAATGCCTAAGCTTTATTTCTATGATACTGGCCTGGCATGCTCCCTGTTAGGGATCTCAGAAGTAACCCAACTGTTATCTCATCCTCTGAAAGGGAGCTTGTTCGAAAACTTCGCAATCCTTGAAACTCTCAAGCATCTGCACAATTATGGTCGACATCAGAGGTTGTATTTCTGGCGGAACCATACCGGATGGGAGATCGATCTTCTGATTGAATCAGGAACATTACTTTTCCCCATTGAGATCAAAGCAGGTCAGACAGTTACACCAGACTACTTTAAGAATTTAAACTACTGGGAATCGATGAGCGGCGAGGGAAAAGGAGCCATTGTATATGGGGGTTCTGTAAAACAGGTGCGGTCCAAGGGCATTACCGTTCTTCCATGGAATAGGATCACAGAGATCTTTGATCTTTAAGTCCACCTTGAATTACAAGAGAGCATTTGCTCACTTATCCCTTTAATCTTTTTACCCCGCTTTCTTCAGCGGGATGGCGACCACACATGATTTCGTTTCGCTTCGCTCAGAAAATCATTGGGTCTGCTCACTTTAGCCTTTTGACTTCCCCCGGAGCCTCTCACCGGACTCGAACCGGCGACCTGCTCATTACGAGTGAGCTGCTCTACCAACTGAGCTAAAGAGGCATGATTGCGGCGGCAAATGTAGTTATTTTTTCTTCCTGCACATCCACCAGGTCCGTTTTACCGGTTCGGTTTTTACCACCAACATGATCCTCACCGGCAGGTGATCGCTGAAGCCCCCTTCGTAATCACGGGCATAACTGCTGAAAGGAACCCATTCGCCATCATCCTCTTTAAGCATCCAGGGGGCTTGTGGAACGGAGAAGCCGCTCCACCGGCATCTGATCTCTCCCACCTTCTGATCATCACATGAACCGAGCAGTGACGAGGACAGGATCATATGGTCCAGGACATTCCACTTTTTTTCACGCCAGTAATAGTAGGTTCCTTCTCCTTCCGGAATAAAGAAAGAGAGATTATAGAGGCAGGATTTCTGATCCCCCTTGCATTCGGTGCCGAATAACATGGCTCCCAGCACCTCCTTTACGCTTCGGTCGTTGGGCTCATCATTCATATCCCCCATGATGAACACATGAAATGTCCGGTAACGGGGGGCCAGCCTGTCGAGGTGGGTACGAAGCACATTGGCCGCCTGCACCCGTTTTGGCTCCGAGAACTCCGTCCCGCCTCTTCGGCTGGGCCAGTGGTTCACGTACACATGGAGGGTGTCATTCCCGAGGATCCCCTGCACATACAGGATATCCCTTGTCCGGAAGTCCAGGTCAAACGGCACCCTTACCGGCAGCGGCTCCGAAGAAAGTACCCGGAACAGGGTGGGTTGGTAGAGCAGGGCCACGTCAATACCCCGTTCATCAGGGCTGTCGTAATGTACGATACTGTATCCGGCCTTCTTCAGTCTTTCCGTTGCCACAAGATCTTCCAGCACCCTCCGGTTTTCAATCTCACACAAACCCACCAGTGCAGGCAGCTTGTCCTGCCCATCCGCCGAGATCACCCTGGCAAGCTGATCCAGCTTATGCTGGTACCGTTCACTGTTCCACCTATACCGCCCATCCGGCAAAAATTCTTCATCAATGGTCAATGGATCATCAATCGTATCAAACAGGTTCTCAACATTGTAGAACATCACGTCAGCCAATAAAGCCTGTGATAATACTTCATGGCAATGGGTTATTGTCAGATGGAAAAAGACCATGAGGGCTAGATACGATGCTCTTGAATGTTTCATCATCAGGCTATTTAGAAGAGGATAAAAATAGTAAAAACAAACACAAGCTCTTTTTACCAACATCCCCTATTTTTGCAGATGATGATAAATCCGGACCTGATCAACGCAGAAGATTACCGTTACGATCTCCCGCAGGGGCGCATTGCGCAATACCCGTTGCCGCAGCGGGATCTGTCGAAACTGCTGGTCATGCAAAACCGGCAGCTCTCCTCAGCCGTTTTTCGCGAACTTCCGGATCTGTTACCCCGGGATGCGCTGTTGCTTTTCAATGACACAAAGGTGATCAGGGCGCGGATGCTGTTCAGGAAGGAGACGGGAGCCGGGATTGAGATTTTTTTTCTGAATCCCCTGCAACCTTCACCTGATCACGAAATCGCTTTCAGCAGCGGCTCCCCGGCTGTGTGGGAATGCATCATTGGCAACGCCCGGAAGTGGAAAGGGGGTGACCTGACCCTTCGGTTCGACTGTGAAGGTCACCTGGTTACACTGGCTGCCACGATGATACAAAAGAGAGAAGAAAGCGCACAGGTCGCGTTAACCTGGAACCCGACACACCTTCCGATGGCCTCCGTTTTTGAAGCCATCGGGCATATTCCCCTTCCGCCTTACATCAACCGGGAAGATGAACCAGAGGATGCGGAGCGCTACCAGACGGTCTATGCCCGGTTCGACGGTTCCGTGGCTGCCCCTACGGCCGGCCTCCATTTCACACCGGAAATAATGGAAAAACTGGATGAAAAAGGAGTGAAACAGGAGAAAATCACCCTCCATGTGGGAGCCGGGACCTTCAGGCCGGTCTCCTCAGCAATCCTTTCCGGACATGTGATGCACCGCGAAGCGTTTGTTGTACAGCATCAGACGTTGAGGAACCTTGTCCGGCACTCCGGACCTGTCATCCCCGTTGGTACCACCTCGGTCAGGTCCATTGAAAGTCTGTATTGGTTTGGGTTGCGGATGATGACCAACAGGGAGCCCCTGCCTGACCATTTTTCCGTTGCACAATGGGAACCCTATGGTTACCATAATGATTCCCTTCCCCCTGCCCGCGAGGTATTTGCCCATCTACTGCGCCTGATGGAAAAGGAGAAGCGCTCCTCCCTCCATGGTAATACCGCACTTTTTATTGTACCGGGATACCGGTTTAGGATGACCGACGGCCTGATCACCAACTTCCACCAGCCCGGCAGCACCCTGCTTTTGCTGGTGGCCGCCCTCATTGGCGATGACTGGAAAAGGGCCTACCAATATGCCCTGGATCATGATTTCCGGTTCCTCAGCTACGGGGATGCCTGTTTGTTTATGTCAATCTCTTGTTGCCCGTTTTGATGCATATTATTGTACCTTTGTAAATCACTATGGAAAAAAAGTGCATTTCAAATAACATCCTGGAGACCATCAGGTCAGTTGCCTTGTTTCACTTTTCTGATGGACAGGTCTACCTGTTTGGTTCCAGGGCAATCGGGGGTGAAAATTCTGATAGTGATTATGATGTTTTAATCCTGACAAACAGGGTGCTGACAGCTGCTGAAAAAATGCCCCTGAAAACCCAGATCAGGAAGGAGTTGTTGTTGAAAGGTATCAGATCTGATATTGTCATTCAGAATATTGATGAAGCGGAAAGAAACCGGAAACTGCCAGGGCATTTTATCAGGAGGATCTTTCATCAAGCAATTTTACTATAATGGAAAAGGATAAAAAATCATATATAAAGAACTGGCTATTCAGGGCAAATGAAGATTTTTCCGTGATGCAGGCATTACATGACATTGATTTAGATTCATACACAAGTTCTGTCTGTTTTCATGCACAACAAGCTTCAGAAAAATTCCTTAAAGCCTATCTTGCTTATAAGGATTTTGATTTCCCAAGAACCCATGATATTGATTATCTGCTTATGGAGTGTCAGAGATTTGAACCCGAATTATTCTCAATTGAGGTAAAAAGCATTTCCGATTTTGGAGTGTCAATACGATATCCGGATGATTTTTATATTCCTGAAACAGAGGAAGCAATAGAATACCGGAAAATTACATTAAAGATCAAACAAGCCATAGAGTCTGGAATTCCGTTGGAAATCAGGGAATAGCAGATCGTCCTTCAAATCAGGAAACCCATTAACACATATAGAAATGCCTCTGGTTGGTCAGCATGCACCCAATGGCCTGCATCGGCAATGGTTTCAATCCTGTGGTCAGGGAAAATAGCCCTGATGGCCGGAATATCCTCATCGGTGATATAATCTGACAACTGGCCCCGTATGAACAGGGTGGGTTGATGAAAGGGTGTTTCCTCCGGGATCCCTTTCATGATGTTATCGATGTTATGCTCAATAGCTTTAATGTAAGGGCGCCAGGCGAACCGGTTGGGATCGATCCTGATGAGGTTTTTCAGGATGAACAACCGCAAAGCCTTCGATTCAATCTGATTTGACAGTATGTTTTCAACTTCCTGCCTGGAGGAGACCGTATCGAAGTTCACCGATTTCATGGCTTGCATCATCCTGAAATGGATCTGCCTGGCACGGGTGTGCCGGGGTGAAATGTCCACGACAACCAGTTTACTCACCATTTCCTGGTATTGTAACGCAAAATGCATGGCCAGTTTACCCCCCATGCTATGACCCAGCAGAATGACTCGTTGCAGGTCGAGTCCTTCCATGAGTTCCAGCAGGTCATCGCACATCGGAGGGTAGCCGAAGGCATCTGCATGGGGAGAACGTCCGTGGTTCCGCAGGTCGGGAATGATGACACGAAAATTTTCAGCCAGCACCTTACCGATCCCCATCCAGTTGTCCGAAATGCCGAACAGCCCGTGAAGGATCAGCAGAGGTTTCCCTTCGCCCAGTGTATAATGAAACAATTTCATTCCCTATTTCAGTTGTTCCAGGTACATGGCGACGGTTTTTTCAAGGCCGTACCAGATGGCATCGCTGATGAGAGCATGGCCGATGGAAACCTCCAGAAGTCCCGGGACCTGCTGCGCAAAATACTTCAGGTTATTGAGGTTCAGATCATGGCCCGCATTGATACCCAATCCCGCGTTCAAAGCACATTCGGCTGCTTTGATAAAAGGTTTAACAGCTTCTGCCGGTTTGAGCGGAAATCCTGTCGCATAGGGTTCCGTATACAGTTCCACACGGTCGGTCCCTGTTTCTGCAGCCTTTCGGATCAAATGCTCTTCAGTTCCGATAAACAGACTGGTCCTCATGCCATGTGACCGGAGTTCTGCCACCACCTCTGTCAGAAAGGAAAAGTGGGTAAGGGTATCCCATCCCTGGTTGGAAGTCTGTGCATCGGGCGGGTCCGGCACCAGGGTCACCTGAGCAGGTTTCACAGCGATCACCAGGTCAAGAAAAGCGCGGGAAGGATACCCTTCGATGTTAAACTCCGTGGTCACTACCGGTTTCAGAGCCCATACATCCCGGTACCGGATATGCCGTTCATCCGGGCGGGGATGGACTGTGATGCCCTGGGCACCAAACCTCTCACAGTCGATGGTTGCTTTTATCAGGTCCGGCACATTGCCCCCGCGTGCATTCCGGATGGTAGCGATCTTGTTGACATTTACACTTAACCGTGTCATAACGCTCTTTTTATGCAAACCTAATCATTTTAATTATCTTTATCGCGGTTTTTAGACACAACGCTATGATTGCAAAGAAGCTGGTCAGGGAAGTCCCGGTAGCCACCCTGGAAACCTCCGGGATTGTAGTGATGAGCCTGATGGATGAGCTCAAGTTGTCGAACCTGCCGGTTCTCCATGACAAGCTCTGCCTGGGCCTGGTGTCTGAGGCTATGGTCTATGCCATGCCTAATCCCGAATTATCGCTGACAGAAGGCGAGGTGAAACCTGAAAATATCTGTACCTATGAAGGGGAGCATCTCTATGAGATTACCCAGCTTTTTGTCGAGAACCAGCTTTCGCTGCTGCCTGTGGTGGATGAACACAGGCATTACACAGGGAGCATTCTCCTCTGCGACCTGATCAGGGCTTTCGGGGAATTTGCCTCCGTGCGCGAACCGGGCAGCATCATCGTCCTGGAGATCGGACAGCGCGATTATTCCCTGCAGGAAATAGCCGGAATTGTCGAATCCAACGATGCAAGGATACTCAGCGTACATACTTCCACCCATACCGACAGCACCCGGATTGAAGTGACTCTGAAAATCAACAAGATGGATCTCCGACCGGTGCTCCAAACTTTTGCCCGGTACAATTACACCGTTTCTGCATCCTTTCAGGAGGCTGAATATGAAAATGGACTGAAAGAACGGTATGATTCCCTCATGAATTACCTAAATATCTGATCCCTTGCCGAAGCACTCATCCTGTCTTACGGTTTCTGTTGTTTATGTAGTTTGGTTTACCCTTTTTGCCTCACCTGTCCCTGCCCAACCCGGTACCGCAATCTCTGACACCCTGACCAACATCCGGTACCACATTGCTTCAATCACCCTCGAAGGTAACCAGAAAACCCGTGACAGGACAATTCTTGAGGACCTTACCTTTGCTGATGGAGACACTCTTTCTTTGCAGGACCTGGACCGGCATCTCAGCCAGAGCCGTATCAACCTCATCAATACTGCTCTTTTCCTGAACCATCAGGTTAAATTGGAATACCGGCTCACGCCGCCAACAGAGATTCATATCTTCATCTCAGTCAAAGAGCGCTGGTACCTGTGGCCGGAGCCCATTCTACAGAATGCCGAACGTAATTTCAACACCTGGGTGCAGGAACGCAACATGGCAAAACTTAATTATGGCATCGAACTGATCAAAGAAAACTTCCGGGGGAGAAACGAACGGCTTACTGCAGTCTTACGGTTCGGCTATGACGAGAAATACGAGGTGACCTATCAAAAACCCGCCTCCGGCAAATCGAAAACCCTGGGTTTTGCCATAGGAGCAGGTTTTTCCGGTAATCATGAAGTAGCCTGGAAGACAGAAAAAGACCGGTTGGTTTTTATCAGAACGGATCAGTATATTCTCACACAGCAATACCTGTTTGCCCAGTTGAACCTCAGGCCGACCCTGTATCATTATCATACCTTCAGACTCACGGCCTCCGGGTACCGGTCCAATGACACATTGCATAAGCTTAATCATACTTTTACCTGGAATGGAGCCGCCTCATTCCGGCAGATTGATTTTCAATACCTCCTTAAGGCGGATCGCCGTGATCATGCTGCTTATCCGCTCTCTGGCCATTATTTCGACATTGAATGGATGCAGTTCGGTGTACTTTCATCCGTGAAACGAACCGGTTCTTTCGGTTTTCTGAGAAGCAATATCCGTAAGTATGCCTGTATCACGGACCATTTCTATTATGCAGCAGGTATTACCGGCAAAGTGAGCACAAAAAAACAACAGCCTTTTCTGTTTGAACGCGGACTTGGATACGGGCGTGAGTTTGTGCGAGGTTATGAATACAATGTCATCAACGGGGCCCATTTCATACTGGTGAAACAGAACCTGAAATATGCGCTGGTACCTTCCCGGAAAATCCATGTAGGTTTTCTGCCCCATGAGAAATTCCGGGACGGTTGGTTCGCTGTTTATCTTAATATTTTTGCTGATGGCGGATATGTATCGGGTTCCGGACAGGATGACAACACCCTGGTAAACCGGTGGATCGGGGGAATGGGTCTTGGGTTGGACCTTGTGACTTATTATGACAAGGTGGTGAGGTTTGAGGTGGCCATCAATGACATGGGACGGACAGGGTTGTATGTGCATTTTGTAGCGCCCATTTAGCGGATAGCCCGGGGTGTCGGGCTTGGGGCATAGGATGGATATAAGATACAGCATGTAGTGGGCTGGTAAGGTTTAGGGGAAAAAACCAAGGATGTGTGTATCTTTATGGGTTGTTTTGATGTATAAAGGATCGTACTAATTTGCATTTGGGATGCGTATAGGTATTTACGGGAGATCTTTTGAGCCATCGGGTCAGATTCAACCTGCGGGTCTTTTTGAGCACCTTGAACTTCAAGGGATTGATATGATTATCGAGGAGGATTTCTTCATGAAACTCCAAAGTTGGCTAAGGCTGAAAAAGGATCCCATGATTTTTAAAAAGGGGCAATCGCTGAAAGGGAAGATCGATTACATGCTCAGCATCGGGGGAGACGGGACGATGCTGGATACCGTGACCATTGTGAGGGATTCGGGCATCCCGGTATTAGGGATCAACACCGGCAAACTTGGATTTCTCTCGGCTGTAACAGGAGACCAGTTTGCTACTGCCATCCGTTGCCTGAAAGAGAAGAGATTTCTTATCAACAAGAGGTCACTCATTCATGTCAGTTCGCAAAAAGAATACTTTGGAAGGATGAATTTCGCCCTGAACGAGCTGAGTGTGCACCGCAGAGAATCCCCTTCGCTGATTGCCATTCAGGTATGGATCAATGATGTGTTTGTCAATGCTTACTGGGCGGACGGGCTGATCATTTCCACCCCCACAGGATCAACCGGTTATTCGATGAGTTGCGGAGGCCCTATCGTTTATCCCCAGGCAGCCAGTTTCATTATAACCCCCATTGCTTCGCACAATTTAACCGTAAGGCCTCTCGTTATACCCGACGACAAGTTCATTAAGGTAAAGGTACACGAAAAGTATGGTTGTTATACGGCAGGTCTGGATGCAAGGTACCATGAAATTGGTCCCGGGGATGATCTTATCGTTTCAAAAGAAAAATTTCACCTCAATCTCATTCAGTTTGAACAAGAAGAGTTCTTTATTACCATAAGGGAAAAGCTGAAGTGGGGGCTGGACACACGAAATTAAAACACATATTTAACAAAGATTCAAAGAGATTGGTTTTTTTTTTACATTTGCCATCCTGAAGCCATCAAAATTATCCTGTTAAGCAGATATATTTAAACCGCATAACAACAAAGACTATGAAACAGGTCATTATTTTGTTTTTTGCGATCATACTTGGAACGGCGTCTTATGCCCAGCGGCATGAGATTGGTCTTTTTCTGGGTTCATCTTATTACAACGGGGATTTGAACACAAGTGTCCCTTTGCTTTTTGCAAAACCTGCGGCTGGTGTAGCATACCGGTATTATATAAATCCGAGGTGGGCCATTAAATTCAACGGATATTACGGTCAGTTGGAGGGGGATGACAGGATGAATCCTGACAGCAAACTGCGCGAAAGGAATCTCTACTTCAAATCAAACCTGTTTGAATTTGCCGGTACGGCCGAGTTCAATTTCATGAAATTCGTTCCCGGAGGAGACAGGGATCGTTTCACCCCTTTCATCTTTGCCGGGTTATCGGTATTTCGTTTCAATCCAAAGGCCTTTATTTATGAGCCCGGTCTGATGAGGAACATCTGGTATGACCTTCAACCGATCGGAACAGAAGGACAAGGCACCACTGCATACCCCGACCGGCATGCCTATTCGCTTACATCGGTTGGTATCCCGTTTGGTTTTGGCATGAAGCTGAGTCTTGGTGAATCGATTGTTCTTGGTTTTGAATGGGGTATGAGAAAGACCTTCACTGATTACATCGATGATGTAAGTAAAACCTATGCCGATCCTTTTATTCTATGGTCTGAGAACACACCGGCATCCATGCTTTTTGGCAACAGGATCGTATCACATGAAGGACTGGTGGTTTCACCCAAACCGGGTTCGCAATATGAACAGGATATGACCACTCTGGCAGAAAACATGTCCATATACACTGATCAGCAAAGGGGTGATGAATCCAACAAAGACTGGTATTCATTCATCGGAGTAAGTATTTCATTCAAGATTAAAGGTCCCAGGATCAAGAAGTGCGATGCTTACCAAGATCATTACTATTATAAAGAATACCGGCTAAAGAAGCGGTATTGATCCCGGGATCCTGCAACTTACGTATCAGCGTTGGAGAATGAGCCTGTTGGAGAAAATAGATAAAACACGCCTGCCCCGTCATGTAGCCATCATTATGGATGGCAACGGGCGATGGGCAAAAAAAAAAGGAAAACCCAGGGTCTTTGGGCACGAGCAGGGTGTCAAAGCTGTAAGAAGCACTGTTGAAGCTGCCGCCAGTATAGGACTTGAATATCTCACCCTCTATGCTTTTTCTACCGAAAATTGGCAGCGGCCCAAGTATGAGGTCGATGCCCTTATGCATCTTCTGATCCGCAGCCTCAACAAAGAGGTAAAAACCCTCCATAAGAACAATATCCGGCTGATGGCCATCGGTGACTTTAAGTCTCTCCCTGCTGAAGCTGCCATTCATCTGGAAAAAGCTATTCAAAAAACCTCCGGCAACACCGGAGTGAACCTCATACTCGCCATCTCCTACAGCGCCCGATGGGAGCTGACCCGAGCCGTACAATCGCTGGTCGGTGATGTGGTAGACCGTTCGGTGGACATTAATTCCATTGATGATGAGGTTTTCGAAAAATATCTCTGTACCGCCGGATTACCTGATCCGGCTCTCCTTATCCGGACCAGTGGGGAAATGCGGATCAGCAATTTCCTGCTCTGGCAAATTGCCTATGCAGAACTCTATTTCACCGATATCCTCTGGCCAGATTTTAATGAAGAGCATTTCTATCAGGCAATTATCGACTACCAAAACCGTGAAAGAAGGTTTGGCCTTACCAGCGAACAAATAAAAACCGGCAATCACGACCATGAACTGTAACAAAAAGCAGTGCTTCCCTGTCACTGCTTCATAGCCCAAACACTGAAAAATCAACACCTGTCCATGTCCAGTAAACTTAAAGTCATACTGTTTTCCATTTCAATAGCATTCACCGTCCCGGTACAATCACAGATTACCCTGGGAGATGAACCCATGCTTGAATATTCCAGTCCGAAGACCTACTTCATTGGCGGAATAACCATATCAGGACCTAATTTTGTTGACCAGAGTCTGGTCATTATGCTGTCGGGCCTTAGTGTCGGCGACAAGATTGAAGTGCCCGGGCTACAGATCACCAGTGCCCTGAAACGGCTCTGGGGGCAGGGATTGTTTGAAGAGATCAACATTACCGCTTCCCGAATTCAGGGTAATATTATCTTCCTCGACATCTACCTGTCGGAGAAACCCAAAATGTCGAAATTCAGTATCAAGGGCCTTAAGAAAGCTGAAGTGGACAAGATCCGGGATGAGCTCAACCTCAAAGCAGGTGATGCTGTGACGGATCATTTGCTGTTGCGGAGCAAACAAAAGATCAAGAAATATTTCATCGATAAGGGATTCCTGCATGTGGATGTCAACCACTTCCTTACTGCTGACACAGGCATAACCAACAGCGTCACCCTGACCTTTGATATAATAAAAGGGCAAAGGGTGAGGATACGGTCCATCATTTACGAAGGAAATGAAAGGCTGAAACCGCTGCGTTTAAACTGGATCATGAAGGATACCCGCTCAAGAGGTTCGGTTAAATTCTGGAAAAAAAGCCGTTTTATCGAAGAGGAATACGAAAAGGACAAGCAACTGATCATTGCCAGGTACAATAAGCTGGGTTACCGGGATGCAATGATAGAAAAGGATTCCATCTGGTTCCTGCCTGGCGGCAACATGGTCATAAACCTCCGGATCAGCGAAGGCCCGAAGTATTATCTCCGGAATATCACATGGGTCGGGAATACAAAATATACAGACAAGGATCTTTCGGCGATACTTGGTATTCAGTCCGGTGACGTTTACAACCAGGCATTGCTGGATAAAAAGCTCTACATGAATAATGAGGGACTGGACATCAGTTCCTTATACCTGGACGACGGTTATCTTTTTTTCAACCTGGTACCGGTTGAACTTAGGGTTGAAAACGATTCGATTGACCTGGAGATCAGAATTTCCGAGGGCAAACAGGCGACGATCAGTGAGGTGGATGTTGTAGGGAATACACGGACCAATGACCATGTGATCCTGCGGGAGATCAGAACCCGGCCCGGGCAGCTTTTCAGCCGCAGCGACATCATCCGGACCCAACAGGAGCTGGCGCAGTCAAAGTATTTCAACAATGAAAAGCTGGGGCTCGATTATGATCCCAATCCCCAGGACGGCACAGTAGCCCTTGAATACCAGGTAGAAGAACAGTCGGCAGACCAGATTGAACTTTCAGGCGGATGGGGTGGCGGATATATTATTGGTACCCTGGGTGTTTCATTCAATAATTTCTCACTGAGGAATATCTTCAAACAGGGAGCCTGGAAGCCTCTTCCATCCGGTGACGGCCAAAAACTCTCCTTGCGGGGAGCCTCGTATGGATTGGGTTATTATAATCTGAGCCTATCTTTTATCGAACCATGGCTGGGCGGCAAAAAACCGAATTCATTGTCTATCAGTGTTTACCATAGCGCTTTCAGCAATAATAAACCAAAAGATGATCCCACCAGGTATTCTTTCAAAATAAATGGCCTTTCACTTGGGCTGGCTAAACGGCTGCAATGGCCGGATGATTATTTCACCCTGTACCAGAATGTAGGCTTCCAGAATTACATCCTGCATAATTATACCCTCATTGATGCGTTTAATGATGGAACTGCCCGTAACTATACTTACAGTGCCAGCCTCACCAGAAACTCGACCGATGACTGGATTTATCCCACCAAAGGATCGGAGCTTGAACTCTCCGTGGAGTTGTCACCACCCTATAGTCTCTTCAACGGAAAAGACTATTCCCAACTGGGAGCGAAAGAAAAATACGAGTGGATTGAATACCACAAATGGAACATGAGGACATCCTACTATATCAATCTCACCGGGAACCTTGT
Source organism: uncultured Lentimicrobiaceae bacterium (assembly GCA_964652685.1). Classification (GTDB taxonomy): domain Bacteria; phylum Bacteroidota; class Bacteroidia; order Bacteroidales; family SKPS01; genus SKPS01. Next base: position 9,002 of record CAZZBS010000034.1, on the reverse strand, counting down.
TCTGCATACACGCACCAAGATGGGATTCCTGGGGGCTTATAACAGCAAAATCGGCGTAACACCCTTTGAACGTTATTATCTGGGCGGGGATGGATTATCGGGCGTAACGCAGTTTGATAGCCGGGATATTGTTGGGATGAGGGGATATGATGCAAGTGCCCTCAACCCGCGCAACAGCAGCAACAGCCCCATCGGAGCCACCATCTATAACAAACATTCCATTGAACTCAGGTATGCTATTACAAAAAATCCTATGTCAACCATTTATGCCATGGGATACTTTGAAGCGGGGAACGCTTGGGCAGAATACCGGGATTTTAATCCGGCAAACCTCCGGAGAACGGCCGGTGTAGGCGTACGTATCTTCCTGCCCATGTTCGGACTGCTGGGACTCGATTATGCCTGGGGTTTGGATGAAATCCCCGGAGTGCATGCGAAAAATAAAGGGATGTTCCATTTCTCAATCAACAATTCTATTGACTAACAACAAAATCGGAGGATAATCATTATGAAAAGATTCATGGTAACAGCTGTTATCCTGTTGGCAGGTATAACAGTGTATGCACAGAAAATCGCTGTGGTCGACACACAGTACATCCTGGACAATATGTCTGAATATGAAATCGCCACAACCCAGGTGGATGACCTTGCGGTAGACTGGCAGAAGGAAATTGAGTTGAAGTTCAAAGAGATTGATGAACTGTACAGGAAATTTCAGGCAGAAGCCCCTATCCTGCCCGACGATGAAAAAAAGAGAAGGGAGGATGTGATTATTGACAAAGAAAAAGAGGTGAAGGAGCTTCAGAAGAAAAGGTTCGGAAAAGATGGCGATCTGTTCAAGAAAAGGCAGGAGCTGATCCAGCCGATCCAGGAAAAAGTTTACAACGCCATCAAGGAGATTGCAGAGGGTGACAACTATGCCATCATCCTCGACAAGTCATCCGGAACCGCTGTGGCGTATGTCAGGGCACGGTATGATATCAGTGATGATGTCCTTAAAAAACTTGGATATTCACCGGGTGGTATAGGTAAATAACCGATTTACGGCATTTTGACTATTTTTGCAGAGCCGGAAATACGGGGATAAAACCAATGAATGAAAACAGCCCCTGTATGTTCATTCCAGGATATCCTGAAAACATACCCGGGGAAATGTAATTTGCAAACGCTTAAAAGGAAACAGGATGAAAAAATGGATGTTGCTTGTATTTATGCTGATACTTGGAATCGGCCCCATGGCCTATGCACAGAAAACCCTCAAAATAGGCCATGTGAATGTTGATTCCATTGCCCAGCTTATGCCGGAGATCGATACCATGATGTCTGCCATTGATGCAAAAAAAGCGGTACAGAATAAAACGATCCGGATCGAGGAAGAAAATGTCAAGAACCTTTACCTTTCATATCAGAACAACAAAGAGGGGATGCCCCCCCAGTGGATCGAGGATAAAGAGCGTGAAATCATGACCAAACAGCAGGCCATTGAAAACCTCAAACAGGTCACTTTCCCTTCTGAATTGCAGGAGATCCAGGAAGAGTACCTGCAAAAGATGTATGATAAGATCACAGATGCCATCAAGGGACTTGCCCAGGAGATGAATTACACCTATGTACTGAATTCTGCAGAGGGATTAAGCGGAGTATTGTATGCTTCTCCCGCAGAAGATATCACCGGTTTGATCATTAAAAGGATGAAACTGGATCCCACCGTGGTAAGAAATCCCGGCAACTAGGTCGTATACCACGAAGCATACGTACCGTAGCTTTCGGCTATCCGTTTGATTTCACCTTCCAGCAATAACTGGTCGATCTTTTTCAGCATTCTGGCAGGATTACCTGCAAAGACGCTCCCTGAGGGGACGATAGTACCTTTTGTCACCACTGCTCCTGCTGCAATGATGCTGTCGCTTTCCACCACCGCATCATCCATCACAATGGGCCCCATTCCGATCAGAACCCGGTCATGGATAGTGCAACCGTGTATGATCGCACCGTGAGCAAGGGAAACATGGTTCCCGATATGGGTGGGCGATTTTTTATAGGTACCATGGATCACCACCTGATCCTGTATGTTGACATTTTCACCAATCCTGATATAATGCACATCGCCCCGGATGACCGCACCATACCAAACACTGCAATGATCTTTCATCTCCACATCCCCTATGATCACTGCCGTTTCGGCAAGAAAACAATCCTCCCCAATCACCGGTTTTTTACCGTTTAATGTTTTTATCAGCGCCATAATTTGTCTGTGTTTTCCTGATTAACAAATATTCACCGGAAGTGTTAGTCCTTATGCAGTATGATGGAAAATATCCGTTTGCTTTTTCTGGTGACCCTGTACCGGTGATCGATTCGGAAGCCGACCACCCACACGAGGTCGTTTCCTGAAAGCAGCACATAGGCGTTTTCCTTGTCATAGACCGATAGTTTCAGGTCTGAGAAGAAATCGCTCAGTTTTTTCCTGTTTTTCATCCCCAACGGGCAGAAGGCATCCCCGTGCTGCCACCGGCGCAGGGTAAGGGGGAAAATAAGTCTGTCATAATCCAGGGCAGCTTGTGAAGGTTCCTCCGGAAGCGTGAATCCTTCTGCCTTGCATAGGTTGAATTCAAGTTTCAGCGGGGCATTCAGCCGTGTTTCGTCACTGCTGATCAGGTAGTGCCATTCATCTTCATCTTTTCCGGCTGTTCCTTCAACGATCATCAGATGATCCCTGTCTTTGATGACCCGGTGGGTGGCTGATGCAAACTGTTTTCCTGACAATCCCTCAAGCGATTTATCAATGGCTTCGACAGTAGCTCTGTTGAATCCGTAACCTGACAGGAATTCAAACAGAAAAGCGCTACGCGGATGCAGCTTTTTCAGACCGCTGATCGATATCCTTATAATGGATCCATCCTTTGATATGAGCGGTTCAAGTTGTTTTTCAACAGATTCCCTGTAAATGATCTCAGCCTCCCTGACGTGGTGCATGCTTCGCAGTAAGGTCTCCCTGAACCGGATATTCATCGATTCCAACAAAGGAATGATATTGTGTCTGATCTGGTTACGCCGGATTTCCGTTGAGAGGTTCGTACTGTCCTCCACCCATGACAAACCGGAAGTCCTTGCATAACTTTCTATCTCCTCCCTGAAAAAGGGGAGCAACGGGCGAAGGATCTTCCCTGTTTTCGGCAGCATACCGCGCAAGCCACTGATCCCTGTCCCCCGTATGAGGTTCAGAAAGAAGGTCTCGATCTGGTCGTCAGCGTGATGCCCGGTGACAATGAACCGGAATCCATGCTCCTCGGCAAGTTCGGCAAACCACTGATAGCGAAGCTCCCTTGCGGCCATTTCAACGGATATCCCATCATGGTAAGCGACCTCGTAAGTATTAAACCGCTTTACATAACATGGAAGGCCCTGGTGTGCTGCCAGGGTGACAACAAATTTTTCATCCCTGTCCGATTCCTCACCACGCAACCCAAAGTTACAGTGCGCAACGGCACAATCCATCCTACATTCCAGTAAAAGGTGCAACATCACAACGGAATCAATTCCTCCACTGACAGCCGTCAGGATCCGGTCACTCTTCTGCCAGAGCCCCTCTTTAAGGACGAAGTCTTTAAACTTCAGCATCAGGTTGTTCTCAGGTGTTTTTTTGTCATTCATGGCTGTCTTCAGCAATAGGGTTAAAGTCTCAGCGCACGGAGCATACCTGCTGCCTTCAATAGACTCTCATTATATTCCGCAACGGGATCTGATGCAGCGGTGATGGCTCCCCCCGTTTGAAAGGAGAGGATCCTGTCAGCTAAGTTAACAATTATACTTCTGATAATCACATTCATATCAAAATCACCCGATGGTGTTATATAGCCCACTGATCCGGAGAAGAGTCCCCGCCTGCTGCTTTCGTATTGTTCGATGAGTTCCATGGCCCGTATCTTCGGGGCACCGGTCATGGAACCCATGGGGAAAGCCGCCCTGAGGACATCCGGCAGGATTATCTGTTCCCTTATCCTGGCACTGATGGTGGAAATCATCTGATGCACCTCCGGAAAGGTGTAAACACCGAAAAGTTCCTCTACCTTTACACTGGCCCTTTCTGCTATACGTGACAGATCGTTCCTTACCAGGTCCACAATCATCACATTTTCGGCACGCTCCTTTACATCGGCCAGCAGGTGCTCCTTCAGACGCAGGTCTTCCTCAGCCGGCATACCCCTGCGAATGGTCCCCTTCATGGGCTGTGAAATCACCTCCTGGCCTCTTCGGCACATGAAACGTTCAGGACTGGAAGATATCAGCAGGTGCTCTTTCCATCTGTAATAAGCTGAAAAAGGTGCCGGAGAGGTGTTCGCAAGGTATGTCCATATCATGACCGGATCCAATCCGACAGGTAGTTCTGCATAAAATTCCTGGCAATAATTCATTTCATAAATGTCCCCCAGCCGGATATGCTTCCTGATCGCCTCCACCGCTGCAATATATTGCGCCTGTGTGACAGCATGATGTACCCTGATCCCGATTCTGTTATCTTCCGGCCGTGTGATCATGTGGGCCTCTGCCTTTTCTTCCAGTTCTTTAAAAAGTGCCATGTCCCCCTCTGCATAATACTGTCCGTGCATTCTTCCAACCACCAGCAGCGGCCTGAAAATCACAAGTTCCGGAAACCTGATCCTGTCAGGATTGGCAGAATGCAGGTTCTCAATTACATTCTTTACATCATAGGAGACATGAAAAAAGCGCCATCCCCACTCTTTGTCAAGGAATGCCCGCAGTTCAGTGAAAATATCCGGATGCAACGCTCCGAAAGGGAAGACCAATGCATCTTTAACGCCAATACCTGCCAGGGAATCCCATTGCGTATGGATTGTATGGGAAAACCCTCCGGATGAAAGCATCATACCGGCACCCAAGGTACCTATCAGCTGCACGGTTACAAAGTCAACCGCCGCTTCAACCACGCGACTTCGGAAACAAACCGGATTCAATATCCTTTTTCGGCGAAGATACGCAATAACCTGCTCTGCAACTACCGGCAGCAGGTTCAGTGATTATTTTCCCGGAATTTCCTTATTCCCTCATCCAGAAAGCTGATAAATCCTTCAATGTTCTTGTTGGCCTGCCACTGACCTGACAGCATGTTGCCCTCATGGTCAATGACTACATAAAGCGGAGTGGCCATGGTGCCAAACCTGGTTTCCTGGATGTTTTTATTGATACGCCCAATGGTTTTCAGCACCACCCCATCTTTGTTGGTAATCCATTTGCTTTGCGGCAATTCTTTCCGGTCATCTGTATAGAGCGCCACGATGACAAAATCATTCCTGAGACGTTCCAGCACACGGGGATCTGACCATACTGTAGCTTCCATTACCTTGCAGTTGGAACATCCATGGCCGGTAAAATCGACAAACACAGGTTTCTTCTTCTCTTTTGCACAGGCAATGGCTTCATCCAGGTCGAAATAGCCCTCGAGATTGTGCGGGAGGTGGAGAAAATCGGCATAACTGGGAACGCTGCACAGTGAGGAGCCGGTTTCCCTGGATTGGGCTGACGGGCGGGACAGGTCAAGGGTAAGGGTGGACTTGGCAGGTAAAAAACCGCTGATGGCTTTCAGATCCGCCCCGAAAAGCCCGGGGATGAGATACACCACAAAAGAGAAGGTAGCAATCACCAGCAGAAGCCGGAAGAATCCGATATGTTGCACATCGGTGTCATGGTGAAACTTATACTTACCCAACAGGTAGAAACCCATCAGGGTAAAGATCACAATCCAGATGGCCAGGTACACATCACGTGTCAGGATGCCAAGATGGTATGTCTGATCGGGAATAATGAGGAATTTCAGGCCGAACGCCAGGATGATAAAGCCAAAGACCACTTTGACAGCATTCATCCAACCGCCCGATTTGGGCATTTTCTGCAGGATGGAGGGGAAGAGTGCCAGCAGAGCAAAAGGGACTCCAAATCCGACAGAGAAACCGAACATCCCGATGAAAGGCTTCAGTAAAGATGTTCCGTCTGCTGCTTCGACCAGTATGGTACCGATAAAAGCAGCTGTACAGGAGAAGGAAACGAGGACCAGGGTGAGCGCCATAAAGAAAGTGCCGATCAATCCCCCGCGGTCAGCCTGGGAATCAGCCTTATTGACCCACCTGGATGGCATTACCAGCTCATAAGCGCCGAAGAAGGAGGCAGCAAAAAAGACAAAAATGAGAAAGAAGATCACATTGGTAAGCCAGTGGGTGACGATGTTGTTCATGGCTTCGGCGCCGAAGATCACTGTGATCAGCAATCCTATCACTGAATAAATGAAAATGATGGAGAGGCCGTAAAACACCGCAAGGAATTTCCCTTTGGTCCTTCCGCCGCGATAATTCAGGAAAAATGCAATATTCATCGGGATCATGGGAAAGACACAGGGGGTAAAGATGCCGGCTACACCCAGTCCCAGGGCAGCCAGAAAGAAGAACAACAGCGATTTGTCCTTCGTCTTTCCTGTATCTGCCGCACCATCCGGGGCATTTGTATTACTACTTTCTGATAAAGTTTCCTGGTGAAGTGTGTCACCCTCTCCGGAAGGGGCCACAACCGATTCTTCCCCCTCACCGGGTTCAGGGTTTCTTTCAGGATTGCCCTCCTGTACCTTTGCTCCTGAAATGGAAAATTCAAACGATTCTTCAAAAGGGATACATACATCCTGACAAATCTGACCGTTTATGCTTCCTTTAATCATGAAAGGATTTTCGGTATTGACGCGAATTCGCTGGGTGAAGACCGGACTTCCGTCGAACTGATTGATATAGACTTCAAAAATCTCATCAAAGATCCGTTCCGGCCTGGGGGATGATTTGATCTTCCCAACCAATGAAAAAGGAGCTTTGTTATTGTAGATAATCTCCATGGGGAGAGGGCCTTTCCCGAATTCATATTCCTGATAAGGGCCATACAGGTGCCAGTTTGCAGCCAGATCGGCTTTGAAAATCAGGTCAAATTCCACATCTTTCACATGCTTCACTGTCCAGTTCCACCTGATATTGTCCTGACCGCCACGTTTTATAGACTGCCCCGACAATGTATGCAATGCTGTAAAAAGGATCAGGAACACTGACCCTTTCAGAAGAATCGATTTCATTCTTTCAGTCATATTTTTTACTGTTTATGTTGTATGCATGTTTCCGGCCCTGGGATAGTTTATGGAGTAATGCAATCCCCGGCTCTCCTTTCTTTCCATGGCCATCTTGATGATAAGATATGCCACATTGATCATATTGCGCAGTTCACAGATCTCGGTTGTAAGGACCGATTTTTCATATAGCTCTTCCGTTTCCCTGTTAAGGATAAACAATCTGTCGAAAGCCCGTTGTAAGCGAAGGTCTGATCGTACAATACCCACATAATTGCTCATGATACTTCGCAGTTCCCTGAGGCTCTGCGTAATGAGCACCATCTCTTCATTCAGTACCGTCCCTTCAGCGTCCCAGGCAGGAATTTCATCACAGAAGGATACATTATTAACTTTCTCCATCGCATCAGATGCAGCATGATGGGAAAAGACCAGGGATTCCAGCAGTGAATTGGAGGCAAGACGGTTTGCGCCATGAAGCCCGGTGGAGGCCGTTTCACCGCTTGCGTAAAGGTTATTAATGGAAGTTTGCCCATGCATGTTCACCTTGATACCTCCACAGAGATAATGGGCAGCCGGCACGACGGGGATCGGCTCTTTGGTAAAGTCTATGCCGATGGACAAACACTTTCCGTAAATGGTTGGGAAATGGAAGATAAGGTCTCTGGCATCCAGATGGGTACAATCCAGGAACACATGATCCTCGCCCCTGACTTTCATCTCATTGTCAATCGCCCTTGCAACTATGTCCCTTGGAGCCAGGCTGCCCCGTTCATCGTATTTCTTCATGAAATCGGTTCCGTCGAGGGTTTTCAGTTGTGCTCCAAATCCGCGCAGCGCTTCGGTAATAAGAAATGACGGCGTTTCGGAAGGATTGTACAGGGAGGTTGGATGAAACTGGATGAACTCCATTTTTTCAATGACCCCTTTGGCCCTGTAAACCATGGCAATACCATCACCGGTTGCGACAAGTGGATTGGTGGTGGTATTGTACACCTGTCCCATACCGCCTGTGGCCATCATGGTACATTTTGCCAGGATGGTTGAAATATCGCTGTTTTTACGGTTCAGGACATAGGCGCCAAAGCAGGTGATCCCTTCGGTACGGCGGGTCACCTTTTCCCCGAGATGATGCTGGGTGATAATATCCACGGCAAAGTGGTCGGCAAGAAGTTCGATATCGGGATGATCATGGACGCGGTGGAGTAATGTTTCCTGTATCTCCAGGCCGGTTTTGTCCTTATGGTGGAGAACGCGGTATTCCGAATGTCCCCCTTCCCTGGCCAGGTCATACAGTCCCGTCCTGGCATTCACATCAAACCTTACCCCCCAGCCGATCAGTTCCCTGATCCGTTCAGGAGCCTCCATGATGGCCATCCGCACCACCTGTTCATCATTCAGCTCATCCCCTGCCACCAGTGTATCCCGTATATGTTTTTCGTAGGAATCCGGATCATACATCACAGCGGCGATGCCGCCCTGGGCATAGCGTGTCGCTGTTTCCAGCGGATTGTCCTTGGCAACGATACAGACCTTACCATGTTCAGCTACCTTGAGGGCGAAACTCAGGCCGGCAATGCCAGAACCCAGTACGAGATAATCAACCTTTTTCCTTAGCATACTTCCTCCTGGAAATCAACTGGCAAAAATACGCTTTTCCTCCTTTGTGCCCGCGGGCAAGGTTACATTTTTGACATTAGGGGGGAGGGGAGAGGGGACAGGGAACAGGGGGTGTATCTGGTGGAAGTGCTGGGAAAAGATGGAAGGGTTTGCAGACGGAAGGTGATGAGGATGAATTGATTAGCGATTGCTGATTGTTGATTGCTGATTGTTTGTCCTTGCCTGAAATAGGTTGACTTTTTTCTATTTATATTCTATATAAATAACT
>CAZZBS010000033.1:0-38585 GCA_964652685.1 uncultured Lentimicrobiaceae bacterium | reverse complement strand
AAAAAATGCATGGGGTACATCCTGACTACTGAGGTTAACTTTTCGATGAGGTTTTGTGCAGCCAGGTTTCGGGCGGCAATATGGGTTAAATTATCAACGCATTATGAAAGGTTGTGAAACAACATACGCAAACGGTGACGTGGGCGCTTTTAACTACGGGTTCCATAACCGGCATTAGCCTGAAGTAACCGCTACCGTATTACCTTCGGTTACTTCACCTGGGACTACCATTATTCCATTCCGCATTCGCGGAATTGTCCTGCATGATAATTGAATGTGTCAATGGAACTGCCGGTTTTTCAATTTCCAGCTTATACCTTGAAAAGATGGTGCTGCTACGCAGTTGGGAGTGAGAGTGGGAGACCGGAGACCTCCGCCGCGGCGGGATTACATCATCACATTATCACATCAGCAACAATCCCTTTCCCCTGCCTTACCAGGGTGATCTGATCGTTGGTGCAGTCGATGATGGTGGTGGGGCGGTTGTCGCCAAAGCCGCCGTCAATGACCAGATCCACCTCGTTGCCGTATTTTTCATGGATCAGTTCGGGGTCGGTGGTGTATTCGATGATCTGGTCGTCGTCATGCACCGAGGTTGACATCATGGGATGCCCCAGGCGGCTGACGATGCTCCTGGCAATGCTGTTGTCGGGGATGCGGATCCCGATGGTTTTTCGGTTGCTCATCAGAAGCTTGGGGATCCTGTTGTTGGCCTCCAGGATGAAGGTGAACGGTCCGGGGGTGATCCTCCGGATCAGTTTGAAGACCGTATTGCTGATGGGCTTCGTGTAGGATGAAAGGTCCGTCAGGTCGTGGAAGATAAAGGAGAATCGTGCTTTATCAGCTCTGACCCCTTTGATGCGTGCGAGCCTTTCAACCGCACGCGGTTTCAGCATGCTGCATCCCATGGCATACACCGAATCGGTGGGGTAAATGATGATGCCTCCCTGCCCGAGGGTATCCACCACCGTTTCAATCAGCCGCTCAGCGGGATTTTCAGGATAGATCTTTATCAGCATCGTCATCAAAATAAAAAACGGGCAAGCTACTTATATCGCACCGCTACAACTGCCTACCCTTGCTTCCTTCCGAACCTGGGGGAGTTCAACAGGAGCTGGTCGTATAAGACTTACCCGCATGCAAAGATAACACTATTTTATCATTCAGCAACGGTTGAAACAATATTGTTGTATCCACTACCTTATTTCTAACGAATACATTTTTCTATGGTTTCCATATCCAAAAAAACTGTAGGTTTGCATCATAAACCTGAAAATCATGAAAACAAAAGTATCTGTATTCCTGAATCCGATCCTGCAGTTTGGCCTGGTCAGCGGAGCCCTCTTCCTGGTTTACATCATCCTGCTGTATGTTCTTGAAGTTAACATCTACAGTGTTTTCTTCAGTTTTGTCAGTCTTCTTTTTATCATCCTGTTCATTGTCGTTCCAATGGTAATGGGCATCAAAAAAATCAATAAAAGATGCGATCATCCGATGAATTACGGCCAGAAGTTTATTACGGCTTTTTTCATCGGACTTATCGGTATGGTGATCTATACCCTGTTGTTCATAGTTCTGTTTTATTATATTGATTATGAGTATATGGCAGGTTTGCGCGACCAGTTTCTGATCACCATGGAGGAGCGTCTGGGCAATGCCGGTATGTCAGAGGAGATGTTTCAGACCCAGATGGCAAGGATCAGCAAACAGATGGAAAGGGCAGCCGATCCGCTATACACGTTAGGTACGACACTCCTTTCTTCTGTTATCACCCCGGCGATCACCGCGCTGATCGTTGCCGCTGCAGTCAATACCCGGAAACATCACGAGAACCAGGTTGTGATCATTGAAGAAAACAAGGAATAATCTATGGATATCAGTTTAGTTATTCCCCTTTTAAATGAAGAGGAGTCGCTCCCGGAGCTATGCGAATGGATTGACCGGGTGATGAAGGAACATGGTTTCAGTTATGAGGTTTTGCTGATGGATGATGGCAGCACGGATGGTTCCTGGAACGTGATAACAGCCTTATCGTTGAAGAATCCCTCCATCAAAGGGATCCGGTTTCAGCGCAATTTCGGCAAGAGCGCCGCTCTGCATGTCGGCTTTGAACATGTGTCGGGCGATGTGGTGATCACGATGGATGCCGATCTGCAGGATAGCCCGGATGAGATCCCGGAATTATACCGGATGATCAGAGAGGAGGGGTATGACCTGGTTTCAGGATGGAAGAAGAAACGGTACGATCCTTTATCGAAGACCATTCCCACCAGGTTATACAACTGGGCAACCCGCAGGATGTCGGGAGTGAAGCTGCATGATTTTAACTGTGGTTTGAAAGCATACAGGCTGGTTGTGGTTAAGAGCATTGATATTTACGGGGAGATGCACCGTTATATCCCTGTGATTGCCAAATGGGCTGGTTTTTCCAACATCGGGGAAAAGGTCGTGCAGCACCGTAAACGTCAGTACGGGGTGACCAAGTTCGGTATGAACAGGTTCATCCGGGGGCCCCTTGATCTGCTTACCATCTCCTTCGTAGGCAGATTCAGAAAGAGGCCCATGCATTTCTTCGGTATCTGGGGAACCATGATCTTTGTGATCGGATTTGTCATTGCCGCCTACCTCGCCTACGGAAAGATCTTTCTGGAGATGCATAAAATGACTGAAAGGCCACTGTTTTACCTTGCCCTCCTCTGTATGATCCTCGGTACGCAGCTTTTCATGACCGGCTTTATTGCTGAGCTGGTATCACGCACTGCCCCCGACCGAAATACATACAACATTGCCGAACGATGCCGTATCGGAGATGAACAGGGAAAATAAACAGCACATTGTCATCCTGGGTACTGCCTACCCTCTGCGGGGCGGACTGGCTGCCTACAACGAGCGGCTGGCCAGGGAGTACCTCAGGCAGGGGCACGAGGTGATCATCTATGGTTTCAGGCTGCAGTACCCCAACTTCCTTTTCCCGGGCAAGTCGCAATACTCGACCGATCCGCCACCGGAGGGACTTGACATCCGGGTAAAGGTGAACTCCGTCAATCCGGTTAACTGGATCAGGACCGGACGGGAGATCCGGAAGCTCCGGCCCGACCTGCTCATCATCAAGTTCTGGCTTCCTTTCATGGGCCCCTGTTTTGGTACCATAGCAAGGATCGCTAAAAGGAACCGGTATACCAGGGTCATCACCATTGTGGATAACATGATCCCCCATGAGCACCGGCCCGGTGACAAGCTTTTTACCCGTTGGTTCACTAAACCGGTCGATGGTTATATAGCCATGTCGGAGTCGGTGCTCAATGACATTGCGGTGTTTGACACACTGAAGCCCAGGGCGCTGTGCCCCCATCCGTTGTATGACCATTTCGGGGAGATCACGGACAAATCCACTGCCCGCCTGGCCCTCGGGCTGGAGACAGAAGGCCGGTACATCCTGTTTTTCGGACTTATCAGGGATTACAAAGGGCTGGACATCCTGTTGCAGGCCATGGGAGACGACAAGATCAGGTCGCTGAGCATCAGCCTCCTTGTGGCAGGTGAGTGTTATACCAATCCGGACGAATACCATCGCCTCATCGAAGTGCTGAAAATTAAAGAACAGGTGGTCATGCACACGGAGTTTATCCCCGACAGCCGTGTCGCCCTCTATTTCAACGCTGCCGACCTGGTGGTGCAGCCCTACAAAAGCGCAACACAAAGCGGTGTTACACAGATTGCCTATCACTTCAACAAACCCATGGTGGTCACCAACGTAGGTGGGCTTGCTGAGATGGTACCCCACGGTGTCGCCGGATATGTGGTGAACCCCGATCCGGCGGAGGTGGCCGGCGCCATTGCCGATTTCTACCTGAACCACAGAGAGGTGGTGATGACCGCTTCCGTAGCACAGGAAAAACAAAAATACACCTGGGAAGCGCTGACACGGAAGATCCGGGAACTCTCAACACTCTCCGGGAAGTCTGCTGATTGAAAGCGGAGGGCGGAGGCTATTACAATCCATACCATTCTGTTATCACAATACCACCTCAGTCAAGATGTATTTGCTGGGGTGTGTACGCCCATACCTATTTCAGATTTAATGGGTAGGATAAACGGGAACATACCGCCTGAATAACCTATAACCATATCTACATAAGATATTGAAGCTGTAGAGATAAAACAAAACCAACCCGAAGTCAAGCAAAAAATAATCTTTTCCTGTTTCCCGGTTGGTTCTCTGGTAAAAAACACATCCTGTTATTATCCAAGCTTATATGAATTTTTCTATTGAAAAGTGGGTGTCCCGTGGTATCTGTAAAGAACAAAACCTCATGCTTTCATCAACCTCAAAAATGGGTATCCCGTGGTATCTGTGAAAAACAAAACCTCATGCAACCATCAACCTCAGTAGCCCGGTGATATCCTTCCTGCATCAAACCTCATTAGCTCATTATTCCGATAGACCGGGCCGTATCATTTTGTTAGAAGCTTTGAAAAGCTTTCAATTCCTCTGCATGACTTACTTGCTTATGGTGGCTGGGTTGATTTTCAATGTAAATGAATGTACAGGTTATGATAAGCTACCTGCATACGAGACCGTTTTATGTGTATTGAATCGGGCATCGGGAAACGGAAAGCTTTTCTCAAAAAAAATGAGGTAATGAGGTAAAAATGCACGGGGAACATCCTTACTACTGAGGTTAACTTTTCGATGAGGTTTGGTGTAGCCAGGTTTCGGGCGGCTATTTGGGTTAAATTATCAACGCATTATGAAGGATTGTGAAAACAACTTACGCAAACGGCAGCAACCCAAAGGTCATATTTAAAGAATAATACGGACTTGGAACAGGTGATGAAAATCGTTGATAGCTGTTTCTGAAAATAGGTGTCCAATCCGGAAAACAGGAGATACAACAAAACCAATCCGAAGTCAAGAGAAAATTACTCTTTTTCAGTGAGATATTGAGGGACAAAACAGCAAGAGCACATGATCTTCATCTGGCTCAAAACCCACACTTTTGCTGTTATTGGACCCCTCCAGGGTCCATGGTGGTGACGGGGGCATTTTTAACCCCGGGTTCCGTAACCGGCATTAGCCTGAAGTAACCGCTACTGTATTACCTTCGGTTACTTCACCCGGGGCTAACATTGTTCCATTCCGCATTCGCGGAATTGTCTTTTCTGATGATTGAATAGGTCAATGGAACTGACGGTTTTTCAATTTTCAGGCTTTTACCTTGGAAAGGTTGCACTGCTAAGCAATTGGGAGTGGGAGTGAGATAGGGCTTCTGACGGTGCTCAATTAAATACATGGAAAAACACTTTGCCGAAAGCGTAAAGTCCTTATCTTTAATCTTTAGCCTTTATCCTTTATCCTTTATCCTTTATCCTTTATCCTTTATCCTTTATCCTTTATCTTTTATCCTTTATCCTTTAGCCTTAAGCCTTTATCCTTTAGCCTTAAGCCTTAAGCCTTTAGCCTTTAGCCTTTAGCCTTTAGCCTTAAGCCTTAAGCCTTTAGCCTTAAGCCTTAAGCCTTTAGCCTTCTAACTTGCCCCCTACCGGTCATACTGCCACGTCCTCAGTCCCTGCTTGGTAAATTCATACCGTTTACATTCGCCGCCGAACTGCTGAAGGGCGGATGCCACGCTGTAGCGGGTATTTTCGGGGCAGTAGAAAACCATGAAGCCGCCGCCGCCCGCACCGGAGATCTTGCCGCCGCTGGCGCCTGCCTGCATGGCGCTTTCATAGATCTCGTCGATCATGGGATTGGTGATGCCGTCGGCCATCTTCTTTTTGTGTTGCCAGCCAAAATCGAGGATCTTTCCTATCTCGTCAATCTCACCCTTCAGTAATGCCTCTTTCATCATTCTGGCCTGCTCTTTCAACATGTGCATCGCTTCGATGGTTTTCTGGTTTTTGCCATGTACGTTTTTCTGCTGACGCTCGATGATTTTGGAGGAGAGGCGGCTGGTGGATGTATTGTACAGGATGAGGTTATGGGCGAGTTCGTCGAGGTACTGTTGCCTGATCCGCAACGGATTGACGATCACCTTATCGTGGTCATAGAACTCCATGAAGTTCACACCGCCGAAGGTGGCGGCGTACTGGTCCTGTTTGCCGCCGGCCATGGCCAGGTCGTTTCTTTCGATCTCATACGCCAGATGGGCGATGTCGTATTCCCCAAGTGGAAGCTTCAGCCATTCGACGAAGGCGCCGAGGATGGCGATGACCAGGGTGGAGGAGGTTCCCAGCCCCGAGCCCGGGGGGGCATCCACAAAGGTGGTGAGTTCAAAGGAAAGTGGCTCCCGGGTGAAATCGCGGACGATCCTGTTATAAATACCCTTATGCAGGTCAAGCCTGCCGTCCGGTTTCATTCTTTCCACCGTTGTGGTTTGGAACTTCTGCCCGGTGTCAACGGCATGGAGGGTGATCGTGCCCTCATTGCCCGGTTTGATGGCAGCATAGGCATACATGCTGATGGTGGCATTGAGGATGGCTCCGCCGAAAAGGTCGGAATAGGGGGCCACGTCGGTGCCGCCACCGGCCAGGCCCAGTCTGAGAGGTGCTTTACTTCGGATGATCATGGCTTGTCTGGCTTGTTATTCATCGATGATGACGATCTTTTCGATCCTGTCGCCACGACGGATGGCATCGATCACCTCGAGCCCTTCGTACACCTTGCCAAAGACTGTGTGGTTACGGTCGAGGTGCCGGGTGTTTTCCCGGTTGTGGCAGATGAAAAACTGCGATCCGCCCGTATTCCGCCCTGCATGAGCCATGGATAACACTCCACGGTCGTGGTACTGGTTGTCACCCTCAAGTTCGCATTGGATGGTATAGCCCGGGCCCCCCATACCGGTGCCATCAGGGCATCCGCCCTGGATCACGAAGTCGGGGATGACACGATGGAACGTGAGCCCGTCATAAAATCCTTTCTTCGCAAGTGCAACAAAATTGGCTACGGTGCCGGGTGCATCCTTTTCAAAAAATATCACTTTCATCAGCCCTTTCGGGGTGTGTATCTCTGCTTGCATCATCTGACAGTTTCGGTTATGAGGCAAAAATAAGGGTTTTTAAGAGAATAATTACGCGATTCTTCGCATCTTTGCAGATATAAACGTCTATCATGGATATTATACGGGCGACCATTCAGAAATCGGTTGAGGTCAAGGAAAAGATCCTCTGCGATGACCGGCTTATTGGCATGATCGGGGAGATTTCAGACCTTATTATCCTTTGTTTCCGACAGGGAGGCAAGGTACTCATCTGCGGCAACGGAGGCAGTGCGGCCGATGCCCAGCATATAGCGGCTGAACTTTCGGGCAGGTTTTATTATGACCGCCCCCCGCTCCAGGCGGAGGCCTTGCACGTGAACACCTCCTACCTTACCGCCGTTGCCAACGATTACAGCTACGACGAGGTGTTTGCCAGGCTGGTCAGAGGGCAGGGTAAACCAGGTGATATCCTCATCGGGTTAAGCACTTCGGGGAATTCCCCGAATGTGATCAGGGCGTTTGAAGTTGCCCGGGAACTGGGTATGACCACCGTGGCTTTCACCGGTTCCACAGGCGGGAAAATGGCCCCGCTGTCCGATCTGCTTCTTAATGTACCGTCGGACGACACACCCAGGATACAGGAGGCCCATATTCTCCTGGCCCATATCGTGTGTGAAAGGATTGAAAGTACCATATTTCCGAAAAGCCTGCCCTGATGATCTCCAAAGCTGTCATCCTGGCCGGTGGGTTTGGCACCCGCTTGCAGCATGTTGTCCCCGACATGCCCAAATCCATGGCACCGGTATGCGGCAGGTCTTTCCTCGAATATCAGTTTGAATACCTCATCAACCATGGCATCCGGGAGGTGTATCTGTCGGTGGGGCACAGGGCGGAAGCCATTGAATCCTTCTTTGGCAACAGCTTCCGTTCCCTGATACTTATCTATGCTTATGAGGAGCATCCCCTCGGCACGGGAGGAGGGCTCCTGAATGCGATGCGGGGAATCCATCAGCCTCTTTTTGTGCTGAACGGTGACACTTTTTTTGATGTGCCGCTTCAGCATTATTTTGATGTATGGCTTATCAGCGGAGCAGAGGCAGCGCTGGCCCTGAAGGTGATGGAGGATGTGAGCAGATACGGGACCGTGAGGGTGGACAATGACCGGCGCATTACTCAGTTTCGGGAAAAGGGGGCAGAGTCAGGCCGGGGGTTGATCAACGGGGGAATCTACATCATCGATCCTGCCTGGCTCCGAAGACGTGCACCCGGGAAAAACTTCTCCCTGGAACGGGATGTTTTTGAACAGGTAGTAACCACTGATCATTTGCTGGGAGTCCCGTTTGAGGATTATTTTATCGACATCGGCATACCTGAGGATTATGAAAAAGCACAGCACGATTTCCGGGGGCGATAATCCGGACCATTCATGGACCTTGTTCCTTGACCGCGATGGGGTGATCAATCAGCGGATCGAACATGGCTATGTGCTGTGCTGGAAAGACTTCCGTTTTCAAACGGGTGTGCTTGAGGCGCTGGCGTTGCTGTCATCCCTGTTTGGTCGCATCATCGTGGTCACCAACCAGCAGGGGGTAGGGAAGGGATATATGACCACTGAAGCGCTGGAGGATATTCACAGTCGGATGAGAGAAAACATCGATGCAGCAGGCGGAAGGATGGATGCAGTTTTTACCTGTACCGAACTTGCAACGGCACCTGGTAACTGCCGCAAACCTGCTGTCACCATGGGCCTCATGGCAGCGGAAAAGTTCCCTGATATCCTTTTCGGGAAAAGCATTATGGTTGGAGATTCAATGTGTGATATGGAATTTGCTGAAAACCTGGGGATGTGGAAGGTGTTCATCGGGGAGCAACCTCCAACGAACACGAAAATAACATGCAACAGGGTGTATCCATCCCTTGCTGCCTTTGCCCTGGATTGTTGTAATCCCGGGAATGACAGGACATCTTTAACCATGGATGACGTTATGGGGAAACCGGGACCGGTGAGAACCATGGATGACTATATCTGTACTTTCCCGGGGGATATTCAGATCATATTGCAGAAGATCAGGGAGGTGATCAGGGAAGTGGCTCCCGGGGCGATGGAGGTTCTGTCGTATGGCATGCCTGCTTTCTGTCTGAACGGCAAAAGGATGGTGTATTTTGCCGCACATACAAACCATATCGGTTTTTATGCACTACCCACCGCCAATGAAGCGTTTAAAAAAGAGATTGCCCCCTATAAGCATGGAAAAGGCTCCATACAGTTTCCACTGAATGAACCCATCCCATATCAACTGGTCAGGATGATCGCAGAGTTCAGAAAATGGGAGCTTGAAGGGCGGCCGGAATACTGAAAGATCTATCAACAAAAAGAATATCAATCTATGACACCCAAAAAACTGATCATCATTACCATGGTTTCTTTGATGGTGCTTCCCGCCATGGCGCAGCAGGATACCCTGAACCAGCTGGATAAAAACGGGATGAAACATGGTTATTGGAGGAAGGTTGACAAGGATACCCTGAAATATGAAGGACATTTTGAACATGGTAACCCTGCGGGGCTGTTTATCTATTATTACGCTGACAAAAAGATGAAATCCACGGTTAGTTATTGTGATAATGGAAAAACCGCGCAGACGATCATGTATCATCCCAACGGTGCCATGATGGCGATCGGAAAATATGTTGAGCAGAAGAAGGATAGTGTGTGGAAGTATTTCAACGAACAGGGCATCCTTGTTTCGGAAGAAAATTATATGCACGGGAAGGGTCATGGCGCGTGGCTGAAATACAGCCCGGAAGGGCATGTCATTGAGAAGGTTGAACATAAGGATGGAAACAAGGAAGGGGGATGGCTTCAGTATTTTGATAACGGGAAGGTAAAGCTGCAGGCGACCTATCGGAATAACCTGCTTGAAGGAGCTTTTCTGATGTATTACAGCAACGGGTTGTTTTGTTTGTCGGGCAAATATGAAAAATCACTTCCTGCAGGTGTCTGGGTATTCTATAACATCAAGGGTGAGATTGAAAGAAAAGATACTTACAGTGGTGGCAGAAAGATAAAAACAGAACAAATACTGCCTGTGGTGGAGCCCGATTCCGAAGAGGCCAGGAAAGAGGTTGAGGCATTCAGGAGGCAGCTCATTAGCTGGGGGATTGAATAGAGGAGCCGGGAACAGGAAACCGATATGGACGGAAAAAAGAAACGTATACTCGTAGCGATGAGCGGAGGTGTTGACAGTTCCGTGGCGGCCATATTGTTGTACCATCAAGGTTATGAACTTGTGGGGATTACGATGAAGGTATGGGATTATGCCGGATCGGGGGTAAAGGGAAAGGAGACCGGATGCTGCAGCCTTGATTCCATCCATGATGCAAGGAAAGTCGCGGACAAGATGGGATTTGCCCATTACGTCCTTGACCTGCGTGAGGAGTTCAGGCACCGGATCATTGAGGATTTTATCTCTGAATACATGCAAGGGCGCACACCCAATCCTTGCATCCATTGCAACTCGTTCGTAAAGTGGGGTGCACTGCTTCAGAAGGCTGACCAGCTGGGGTGTGATTATATTGCAACAGGTCATTATGCCAGGGTGCGTGCGGAAGGGAGCAGATATATCATTTCAAGAGGGGTGGACCCGTTGAAAGACCAGTCCTATGTGTTGTATGGCATCAGCCAGGAGAACCTCTCCAGGACACTTCTCCCCTTGGGAGGCTACCGAAAACCGGCGATACGTGACCTTGCCGCGGAACATGGATTCACTTTCCTTGCAGAAAAAGGGGAAAGCTACGAGATATGTTTCATCCCCGATAATGATTACCGTTCCTTTCTGCGAAGGAATGTACGCGGCATTGAAAAGAAACTTGCCGGGGGGAATATTGTGGATAAGTCCGGGAAGGTACTGGGAAAGCACAAGGGATACCCATTCTACACCATCGGTCAGCGCAGAGGGCTTGATGTGGCGCTGGGAGAGCCGGCCTATGTCAGTCATATCGACCCGGTGACCAATACGGTGACCTTGGGTTTCCATGACGAGATTCTATCTACCCATATGACGGTAAAAGATATAACCATGGTGAAATATCCTGCTATCCCGGGCGATGGGCTGAAGGTAATGGGTAAGGTACGGTACCATGATAAGGGGACATCCTGCACCATACGTGCTTTTGGTACAGGTAACCTGATGGCTGTGTTTGATAATCCGGTAGCAGCCGTCACACCCGGCCAGAGTGCCGTTTTCTACGAAGATGATGATGTGGTCGCTGGGGGTATCATAGTCTGATTGATAGTATGGATTTGTGTATCTTTGGCATCTCTTAAGAAAAAAAACCTGAAAATGACAATTTCTATGCGGTATTCATGCTTAATGTTGATGCTGTTACTGTTCTTCTTTTTCTCTGGTAGTCCATTGAAGGCGCAGCAGATCACCTCGAAATACATGGTCACTTTCACCGATAAGGACAGTACACCTTATCATACCGGGAACCCTCAGGCCTTTCTCAGTCACCGGGCCATTGAACGGCGGGTGAAATTCAATATCCCCGTAACAACCCATGATCTGCCTGTTGATCCGGTGTATCTGGATTCTTTAGCCAAACGCGGCGCGAAAGTAATAGCTGCCTCGAAATGGTTCAACGCAGCGCTGATTGACACAGATGATTCACTACTGGCCATGGGATTGCTGACCCTTCCGTTTGTGGAAGCTGTTGACCTGCTGTATTACCGTGAGATCATCAAGAAGTACCACGGCAAAGAACAGCCAATGGCTTTTGACCATAAAGAGACTTTGAACCGGAAACCGGTTAGTGGGAAGGATATTAAAATGACTACCGGTTCAGGTATCAATTACGGATCGGCTTATGCACAGGCCAACATGCTGGGTGTCAATTACCTGCACATGATGGGTTTCACGGGCGACAGCATGGTGATTGCAGTGCTGGATGCCGGATTTTCCATGGCCGATCTGCTTCCGGTATTTGACTCCCTCAGGTTGACAAACAGGATCCTCTCTACCCGCAATTTTGTCAATCCGGGCGATTCGGTGTATCAGAATTCATCACACGGCACAATGGTGCTTTCGACCATGGGTGGCAACCTGCCAGGAAGCATTGTAGGCACTGCCCCTCATGCATCATTTCATCTTTTGCTGTCGGAGGATGTTTTCAGTGAATTTCCGGTGGAGGAGTTTTACTGGAGCCTTGCAGCGGAATATGCCGACAGTGCAGGTGCCGATATGATCAATTCATCACTGGGGTATACCACTTTTGATCACCCGGTTTTAAACCACATATACCAGGATATGGATGGAAAAACGACCCTGTCAGCGCGTGCTGCCACCTTTGCAGCTTCCAAAGGGATACTGGTTGTTGCAAGCGCAGGGAATGGCGGGGGTAGCGGATGGTTTTATATCAGTTCTCCCGGTGATGCCGATTCCATCATTACGGTTGGGGCAGTGGATGTGTCAGG
This sequence comes from uncultured Lentimicrobiaceae bacterium, assembly GCA_964652685.1. Taxonomy (GTDB): domain Bacteria; phylum Bacteroidota; class Bacteroidia; order Bacteroidales; family SKPS01; genus SKPS01. The sequence goes on along the minus strand of CAZZBS010000033.1, from coordinate 26,132 downwards.
TACCTATGCTCCATTCAGTTCCACAGGACCTTCCTTTGATAAAAGGGTGAAACCGGATGTAGCTGCTGTGGGCTGGGATGCTGCCATTGCCTCCTCCATGGGCGGTGCCACTTTCGGAAACGGAACATCCTTCTCATCACCCATCATGTGTGGAGCCATCGCATGCCTTTGGCAGGCAAATCCCAATATGTCCAATTTCCAGATCATGGATGCCGTAAGAAAAAGCGGCCACCAGTATACTTTCCCTGATACATTGCTTGGTTATGGCATCCCCAACCTGGCTGTCGCAAACCTGATGCTTGGCGGACAGCCCATCCCCGATATCGGTAAAGATAAAGAGTTCAAACCAGCTCCGAATCCTTTCCATGATCTTCTGATGATTACTTTTTATGCTACCGATACACACCAGGTTTCCATCGAATTGTATGATCTGCAGGGCAGACTGTATCATTCCCGGACAGTCATGAAAAACATCGGTATGAATACCGTGATGATCACAGATACGGAACACCTCGCCGCAGGACCCTATGTATTGAAAATGATGGATGGCAAGACAGTTATTACGCAAAAGGTGATCAAGCGCTGATATTATGAGAAAACTACTAGTAAGTTCCTGTTTTTTATTCATTGCTGTAACAGGATTCGGACAGCCCATGGCCGGCACTTACACCATCGGGGGCGCCGGCGCCAGTTTCGCCACCATCAGCGCAGCCATGGCAGCGCTCAGCACCAATGGTGTCAATGGCCCTGTGACCTTCAACATCGCCCCGGGCAACTATCAGGAGAAACTCAATATGCTTGCTGTCAATGGCGTTTCATCTGCCAACACCATCCTGTTCCAATCGGCCACCCTCGACAGTTCCGATGTGATCATCAACGACTCCTCCTCATCAACCTCTGTAGACAACTTCACACTTTGTGTGAATGGTGTCGGCTATACCACATTCAGGCACCTTACCTTCGTCAGAACAGGAAATCTTGATTACTCGAGGGTCGTGGACATCATCAACGGTAGTAATTACATAACTTTTTACCATAACCGTTTCATTGGCCCACCCACCACCTCCTCCGCTCTGTATAAATCAGTTGTCCATGGTGCCAACAGCAGCTCACAGAGCAACCTTACCTTTGAAGGTAATCTGTTCGAGAACGGTTCCTATGGTCTTTACCTGGTCGGCATCAGTCAGCTTATCTGCTGCATTGACCATGGAAATAAAGTGATTAGCAACCGTATGGTTAACCAGTATTTCTGCGGATTGTACCTTCAATCGCAATGGGGTCCGCTTGTAACTGGCAATGTCATTGAAAGTTCTTCCACGGCAAATGGTTACGGCATTTACACCTTCTATGCGGATAATGATATGAAGATTCTGAAGAACCGCATTTCTGTCATCAACGGGAAAGGGATCTATATTCACAATACCAGCATTGCAGGTATCCCCACTAACCTGATCGCCAACAATTTTGTAGCAGTAGGCGGTTCAGGGAATGGTGATGGCATCAGTATCGAAAATTCACAGTCATGTAATATCTATTACAACAGCGTTCATCTTTACAACACATCCTCTGTCAGCGCCTGTATCAGGTTCAACGGGATCAACACAGGTTTCAATGAAATGATCAATAACCAGATGGTTAATACAGGCGGAGGATACAGTCTTTACGTTACAAGCGCCACTAATGCGCCTCTCACTGTGTCGGATTACAATAATCTTTTTACATCAGGCAGCCTGACCGGCTTCTGGCAGTCAGCGGGAAACCAGGCCACCCTGGCTGACTATCGGACTGCTTCTGGCTATGAGTTTCATTCGATTGCCATGGACCCTGTGTTCGTCTCATCAACCGATCTTCATTGCCAATCCCTTCCAATGGATAACCTTGGAACATCAAGTCTTTCATCCTCAACACCTGTTACAGATGACATCGACGACGAAGCCAGAGACTTTACTGCTCCTGATATCGGGGCTGATGAATATTCAGTGGCAGATCTTGCCCTTGTCTATGTCGACACCCTCCATTCCCTGTGTGAAGGGCAGGTGCCTTTACTGCTGGTCCGTATTGCAAATGAACTTACCCTTAATTTCAATGACACGGTGTTGATCGGCTTCTCTTTCAGCGGGCAGCCTTTTTTCGTACAACATTATCCGCTTGCTTTACTGCCCGGTGATACAGCCGATTTGTATCTCACAGGACCCGATCCGGTGCCCGCAGCAGGCCAGGCAATACTCAATGTTTTCCTGGCTCATCCATGGGATATCGACCCATCAAACGATTCCCTTTCGATGCCTTTCAGCATCGATCCACCATTCGTGGTCGATCTGGGTACTGATCTCATCCTCTGTACAAACCAGGGGCAGATGATCATACCGGCAGGAAGTTTTCAAAGTTGTCTGTGGCATGACAGTACCACGGCGTTTACATGGTTTGCAGATGGAACGCTGATGACACCTGGATTATACGATATCTGGATCCAGGCGCTGAATGATCGTCATTGCATTGCTTCGGATAGCCTGCAGATCACCGTCCATCCCCATCCCGTACCCCATATCAACGTCACACCCTCTTTTACAGGTTATGTTGGAACCGATACCCTGACCATCGTTTGCCACATGTTTGCCAATACATTCCGCTGCGGCTATTTTGAAACTTATTGGTGGAACAATCAGTCTGCAGATTCGTTCATCACAACTCCTCCCTATACACTGCCCTTAGGCCTGAACCAGTCGTTTGTAATGGTAACAAACCTTTTCGGATGTACAGGAACTGACTCCTTGGTTTATTATGTCGATGATTGTCAAAATATTATAGAAGATAATCATGAAACAGACCTATATATTCAACCCAATCCTTCCGGGGATGGAATTTTTTACCTCAATACAGGATCAGGGAGGTTGCCATCAGAATTAAGAATTTTTAACATAAACGGAGAAGTTCTTGAAAATCAAGGGATAGAATGCCTTTCGGATGGCTATACCCGCATTGACCTGGGGGCCCAATCGAGGGGGATTTATCTTCTTCAGTTTTTGATTGACAGCACGTTATATCATAAAAAATTGTTAAAACTATAGTTGGGTAGTTGAATGGGAGACTTTTTCCAATGCGGGAAATTGGTATACATTTGCTACATAAATACAAGCAAATTTTTTCCCTGTAGTGAATAAGAATCTGGTTAAGCTGATTATCATTCTTCTGATAGGATTTATCACCATCCTGTTTTTCTCATCCTTAACGGCACAAAGCAGCCGGACCTATAACAGCTCGAAAGAAAATATTTACAAAGCATCATATCGTGATGTGCCTCATCCTGCTGATCTGATTTATGTTGGCCTTTGGTATAATCATCAGATCCCTTATGAATGGAGGGATAGTATTAAAGGAATCATCAGGGATACCGCTTTCATGCAAATTCTTCCCCTTATTGGAAGAGGGCTTGGGGCTTTTAACAATCCGGTGAGCGGAAAAGTTACTTCGAGGTTTGGTCCGCGGAGATATCGATATCATTATGGAACCGATATCAATCTGAATACGGGAGATACGGTGGTTGCCGCTTTCAGTGGGAAGGTACGAATGGCCACTTATCATTATGGATATGGACGGATGATTGTTATCCGGCATTACAATGGACTCGAAACGGTATACGGTCATTTTTCAAAAATCCTGGTGGACACCAATCAGTATGTACGGGCCGGTGATCCGATCGGATTGGGTGGCAATACCGGTCGCTCCTATGGGAGCCATCTCCATTTTGAGACCCGGTATTTGGGCGTGCCTTTTAATCCGGAGTTACTGGTTGATTTTGAAGAAGGAAGGCTTATCAATGATACACTTATACTGACCGCCGCATCATTCAAACATATTGGCAGTAGCAGCCATAACGCAGTTGCATCCTCATCGACTACTCATCCAAAGTATCATAAGATCAGACAAGGTGAGAACCTTTCGGTGATTGCTAAGAGGCATGGTACAACGGTTAGCAAACTATGCCAGTTAAACAACATCTCCCGCGCTTCGACTTTGCAGATCGGACGCACGCTGCGGATCAGGTAATCCCGTTAAAAATCTGTTAATAAATAATGAATATCCGGGAAGATGCTCCGGATATTATTTTTACATTTGCTACGATTGATGGTGTCCGGAAATGTAACCGGCAAGAGGGAATCAGGTGAAAGGCCTGGACAGTACCCGCTGCTGTAAGTTCCAGAACCATGGCCCAAGAGCCACTGTCTGAAAGTTGATCGGACGGGAAGGCGGGCCGGAATGGGGGACAAGTCAGAAGACCTGCCGTCAGTCATGTGCTATTCAGGCTTTCGGGTTAAAAAGCCGGGAATAGGTATCGTCGAACGGTTCCCATTTCTCCAGTTTTTCCCGCCGGCCTGTATTAAAAAGTGAATGAATACATACCGGCGATATACAAAGGTTCTGGCAGGGCTTGTCATGCTGACAGGTTCCATGTTCTCAGTATTTCTGCATGCGCAGACCGATACCACACTGCTGAGCAGTTATATCCTTCGCAGTTCCATGCCGCAGCGCATGCAGGATTTCGGCAGTGATGTCATAGATTCCCTTCATCTTTCTCTTTCAGGGGGTAGTTCCCTGGCTGACCTATTAGCACAGGTGTCTCCGGCCACGATGCGTTACTATGGGCCTGGACAACTTGCCTCGGCCGGCTTCCGGGGTGCTTCCGCCTCACAGACCATGGTTGTCTGGAACGGCATACGTTTCAACAACCCGATGATGATGCAGGCAGACCTTTCCCTGGTACCTGTTTCTGTCATTCGTGAAGGGATGATCACCTATGGGCCTGGTACCCTTGAATATACTTCGGGGGCTTTTGGGGGTGCCATCCTCATCAATAGTTTACAGGATACGCAGTGCCAGGATGGGATGGTGGCTGAGCAGGTGCTGGGCAGTTTTGGATATGCTTCTTTCTCCGCCGGAATGCATGCTGCCGGTAAAAGGTGGTCAGCCCATACCCTTTACTACCGGGAAGTTGCCGATAATGATTATCCATTTCCTGATAATTATTCTTCCGGAAAGCCTTATCCCGTATTGAAGCGGCTGAATGCTTCATGGTACCGGCAAGGGGCGATGCAGCAGCTTACAGGGGTGGCCCGTGGTAGTATGCAATACAAACTGCTGTTTTGGGCAGACCGGAAGTTCAATCATATACCTTATCCTATTCATCAGTCACAGGGGGAGTATGAGCAGACACAGCTGGATGAAGCATTCAGGATACTGGCCAGTGCCGAACGGATGTACGGGCAGGTGAAAACATCGATGTTCACCGGATATCAGTATGGTTTTATGCAGTACATTGAATCCCGTTCACTTACCAATGCCCTCCATGCAACCCATAACCTGCAGTATGGTATCAATGCGAGGGGAAGGATATACTCCTTTTTATGGAAAGCGGATGCAGGGTATGAATTACAGCAGGTGATCACTACCGCCTATCTTGATATGAAAAGGAGGCATATCCTGTCAGGTTATGGTGAGGTGATGCATGATGATACGGGCAGATGGCTATATGGACTTATCGCGCGCATCGAATATATCCCTGAACATGGGCCGGCACTGATGCCCTCAGCCATGGCCGGTTTCCGGATGGGTAAAAACCGGATGCATGTGATAAAGGGGATGATCATCCGCAACAGGCAACTACCGGGATTCAATGATCTTTACTGGGTTCCAGGTGGTAATCCTGACCTTCTTCCGGAAAAGGGTTGGGGCACGGAACTTAATTATGAGATGAACCTCCGGCACAAAACCCTGTTCAGCTTCACACCCAGGATGGCATTGTATCAACAATGGGTGGAGAACAAGATCAGTTGGGTACCCGATAGCGGCGCTCTGTGGGTTGCCGCCAATCTGGGCAGTGTCCAAATGAAAGGTGCTGAGGTCATGCTGAAATCCGGAATTCATTTCACCGGATGTGACGTGCATACCATTGTCAGATATCAGTATGCCCAGGCCACCAGGGGATCCGCCGGTGACAATGGAGCAAAGACACAGCTTGTATATCAACCGTTCCATGCATTCAGTGTGAACCTGTTGGCCCAAACGCTCGCAGGATCTTTTGCATGGGAGACTACCTGGACCGGGATGCGTTATACCGACAGTGAGAATACCTCCTGGTTACCCCCCTATACCGTATCAAACCTGAAATTCCATACTGTTCCGCTGAAATGCAGTTTCGGCCAGATGCAGGCCACATTCAGTCTGTTCAATCTGTTTGACCAGTCATACCAGGTCATTGCCTGGTATCCGATGCCGAAAAGAAATTTCAGGGTAGGTATCATGGTGCGGTTTAATTCATAGAATAAGAATAATCAATCTGGAATAAAAAAATGAAGAAGAAACATTTGACAACAGTTGTAATGTGGGGTATTACCAAGATTCTCCGGGTATTACCGACGCTTGCCTGGATACTTCTCCTGACTGCATGTTCAGACGATTTTGGGGAGAAAAAGTTCTCCTCATTGTATGGTGCCGGTGACGGAGTTTTTATTGTTTGTGAAGGGCAGTTCATGGCCGGGAATGGTTCCGTGAGTTATTACGATCCGGTCACCAGGAAGTTGACGAACAGCATCTTTTACGCTGCCAACAACAGGCCACCGGGCGACATACCACAATACCTGGCTTTTTCGGGAAACCGGGGATATCTTGTTGTCAATAACTCAAACAGGTTGGAGGTGGTTGACCTGAAGGACTTCAAGGTACAGACAACGGTAAAGGACCTTCAGATGCCTCGCCAGATACTGCCTTCAGGAGGGAAAGCATTTATTTCCCAGACCGGAAGCACTTCCATCGCCGTCATGGACATGGCGAGCCATACCATCGTAAGGTTTATGGAAGGGTATAAATCTTCCGACCGCATGCTGCTGGCAGGCGGGAAACTTTTTGTGGCCAACTGGACTTCGTACTTTATTGACCGTCCCAATAATACCATTATGGTTTTTAATGCGGAATCAGAGCATTTCATCGATTCGGTCATGGTTACCAAAGAGCCAAATAGTTTGGTGAAGGATATAAATGGAAGGGTGTGGGCATTATCCAGTGGAGGATATATGAATGAAGAATACCCTGAAATATGTTGCATCAATCCTCAGACACTGCAGGTTGAAAAAAGGCTGGTGTTTGCTTTGAAAAGCAGCTACCCGACTTTTTTGAATATCTCTCCGGATGGAAAGACTTTGTATTATGTGGATGGAGGATTGTTCAAAGTGGGGATTGATGAAAGCATTTTACCGTCGGATCCATTCATTGAACAGGAGGGCAGGTCCATCTATGGCTTTGCGGTTGATCCCGGAAACGGAGACCTGTACATTGCCGATGCGAAGGATTATCAGAATAATGGAGAGGTATTCAGGTACAGCCATAACGGTGTTTTGACGGATCGGTTTTCGGTTGGCATAAGTCCGGCGGGGATATTTTTTTACTGCAAGTGAAATTGAATTATTTTTGCACTTGTTAACACCATCACAGCAGGCATGCCCTATGCCTGCGCTGCTTTGACCACTACGTCAGATGGTTTGTGATGCTAAAAAACCTTGAATGAAAAACAAAGTTGAGATCAGTTGGAAGGATGAAATGGGATTCAATGCCGATGTCAATGATCACCGCCTGATATTGGATGCCGATGAGATGGTGGGTGGGCACAACAGGGGACCCAGGCCCAAGCCACTGATGCTGGTGGCATTAGCAGGTTGTACAGGAATGGATGTGATTTCTATCCTCAGGAAGATGAAAATCGAGCTGGATGATTTTTCAGTGATTGTGGAAGGGGAACTAACCGATGAGCATCCGAAGTTTTATCACAGGGTACATCTTGTGTACCAGTTTAAGGGTGAAGATCTTGATCCCGAAAAGCTTGAAAAGGCGATCAATCTGTCACAGGAGAAATACTGTGGTGTAAGCGCGATGTTCCGTGAGTTCGCCGACCTTACCCATGAGATCAGGATCAATCCATAGATTCAGATATTCAGTTTTTTTCTCAGGTTATTCTGGTTGATCAGTTCGATCAGCTCTGCTGTGATCATGGCAGTAGCGCCCCAGATGATGATATCATTGAACACATAAGCCGGTACCTCCAGAAATTTAAATTCAGGGGCGGGAGGGAAGCGTTTGATACAATCGGGTGTCAGAAGGTTGACAAGGGGTATTTCGATGATGGATGCCACCTCTGATGGGTCCGGTATGAAGACTGGATCGGGACGTGTTAAGGCCAGAAAAGGGTACACCATATAGTTGCTGGGGGGTATATAGAGCGGTGTGAGCGGAGCGGCTATGGTAATGCGCTCCTGCGGAATCCCGGTTTCCTCTTCCGTTTCACGCAGGGCGGTATATTGGATGTTGGCGTCATCAGCCTCCTGCCGCCCACCCGGGAAGGCTATCTGGCCGCTATGAATGCCGGAATATTCAGGCCTGCGGATGAACAGGGTCGTCAGTACACCACCCTTGTGGTAAAGCAGAATAAGGACACCGCTCCTGACCGGTGTGACACCGGCATGGGGCTCCATCTCCATGATCCTGCCCGAAGGGGCCATTACGAGCTGGGCTGCAACACCGGGTAATGGCTCTTGTGAAGCTTCGGTGAAAAGATTGTATAACCTGCGGATTTCTATTCCTTCTCCTGTACCTATCATCGTGGAATAAGTCTTTATATTGTTACTTTAATCTTACATCTGCCCTTCCCGGTGACACATACCAGCAGTAGATCGTCTGCTCGGGATCTTCCGGATCAGAGCAACTGGCCTTGGTCGCTTTGATCTTGTCTGCATCAATGACCATGGTTTTTTCCTCATGGTATATATAACGGGCTGCAACCGTATAAGTTTTGCCTGTTGCGAGTTTATGGGTTCTTTCTTTTGTTTTGGATGTATCCGTCACCACCACAATCCCTTTCTCGTAATTACCTTCAAAGACCTGATAAGGTATGGCGGTGTTTTCATCATCCACAGAAAATTGTATCACCAGATCACCCTCGGTAATCTTTTCCGTAATGCAGGGATCGCATGCTTTTTCCCTTAGTTTCATCTCTTCGCAAGATGTAGCTGATATTACATAAACCAGGAAGAGAAGATGATTTAGGGAGATTAAGGATAAGGTGCGGCGGTTTCGCTTCAATCGATCGGCAGATGGATTTATTGGGCTGGATGAATTCATATACATCAATATTTATCAAAATGATAAAATGGCAGGTACATCTTTATTGTAGATTTTATATGTATTGCTGTTGATATTAATGGTGAAGTCAAGGCCGATACGGTGCGGTGGAACAGGATAATCTTTGAAAGGCAGATATAAATAATGCAGGCCGGTTGATCCCCAGTACTGTTCAAGGTATACTCCTGCCTTTGTGCCGATTATAAAACCTTTGTAGGGTCGTTTCTCACTGCCTCTGAATTTTCCCCATGTATATCCGGGCCTTACACTGGCAGCTATTTCAATGCCACCTGAAGAGAATTGTTTGATCCTGAAACGTTTTTCAGCGGAAAGAAACAGGTTGGTACGTGAGCCCCATAATTGGTATTGATACAGGTCGGGAGGGGGCGGTTGGTACAAAACGGTAGCCGATTTGGTCCGGTGTTCAAAACCCAGTGAGAAGCGGGTGTTATACCTTACCTCGTTGAGCCCGAAGCTGTAATGAAACATCACATCGTTTGAGAAAAGGGAGAGACCGGCTGAGATATGAGATCCTGCGATCAGGGGCCTATAAGTGGTTTTAAAACCTTGTTCCTTGAGGATCTGGATCATGTCTCGTTTGTGATGAGCAGTTGCCAGGTTTAGTATCCTGCTGCGGGAGGTATCAGGTTCGAAAACTGCCAGCATACGGACCATGTCGCTGGCCGAGGCATGAATGGCAAGTGCCAGGGCGTTCCAATGAGGTTCATTGCGTGCGAGTATGTTGGCGCCGGCGCGGATCAGCATCCCGGCCAGCAGGGTGTCATTGTATTGTGCCGCGATCATAAGCGGGGTAAAACCTTCCTGGTCTGACCCGTTCACATCGGCTCCGGTTTCAACCAGTCTGGCGGCAATATCATCATGGCCGTAGATCGAAGCGATATGCAACGCTGTCGACCCTTCCCAAAGTGGTTTTGAAGCGGTTGCACCATAGTGCAGCAGCATGTCTGCCATCAGGAAATTACCCTGCCGGATGGCTTCAATAAGAGGGAATACTCCAAAAGCATCGCTTTGGTCGGGTGATGCCCCATACAATATCAGTAATTCGGCAATGTCAAACTGATTGTGCCGGGCAGCCAGCGATAGGGGAGGATAAGGCTGGCCGGCCATACCAGACGGATTTGCCCCGTATGTCAGAAGCAATTCAGCAATGCCGGAAAATCCCCCTTGTACCGCATAACCCAGTGCTGTAGTTTCTTCGTAAGCACTGCAATCCACATTTACCTCCGACGTGTTCAGAAAAAAAGCTACAGAGGCAGAATCCCCGTCGTAGGCTGCCGTCCTGAGCAGCCAGCAAAGTGAATCCTGATTGGCCTGTCCGAAAAGGACCGATGGGAACATACCCAGCAACAGAGGTATAAAGAAATTCTTCAGGGGCAATCCGAACCTTCGTTTGCAGATGTTTTTCATTGTGAAGAATGACTTCCGGTGTATCGGATAGGTTGCGTTTGTAGAGATATTTAGGTTGATCCGGCTTCAAAGGTAGCAAACTTACTTTCAACATAAAGGGTGTTACAAGGGATCGGAAAGATTGTATCATGAAAAGGGTTTCCGGCTGATTGCCCTTCGCTAAAAAGGCGTTATTTTTACAGCACCCTAAGGATTCATGAATGATGGATGAACTTCACAGAACGCTGATAAGATATTGGGGGCACACCTCATTCAGGCCCTTGCAGCAGGAGATCATCCAGAGTGTGATCGACGGTAAGGATACCCTTGCACTCCTGCCGACAGGGGGGGGCAAGTCGGTCTGTTTTCAGTTGCCTGCCCTCCTGCGGGGAGGCTTGTGCCTGGTTGTAAGTCCGTTGATTGCACTCATGAAGGATCAGGTAGAGAACCTCTTGAAAAAGGAAATTGCAGCAAAGGCGCTATACACAGGCATGCCCAAGCGGGAGATCGATATGGTGTTGGAGGAGGCTGCCGAAGGGGCTCTTCAGTTTCTATACCTCTCTCCTGAAAGACTGCAGACAGAGATATTCCAGCAACGCCTTTACCGGATGCCGGTGCAGACCATCGCAGTGGATGAAGCACATTGCATCAGCCAGTGGGGTTATGATTTTCGCCCCCCATACCTTCGGATTGCCGATATCCGCGAAACACACCCGCAGGTGCCTGTTGTGGCGCTCACCGCCACGGCCACACCGGAGGTGGTCAGCGACATTATGGATAAGCTCGCTTTCAGGGAACGGCACCTGTTTAGTAAAAGTTTCGCCCGCGATAACCTGGTCTATCTCTCCATTGAGGAAGAGGATAAATACAACCGGATCATCAGGATATGCCGCAAGGTTAAAGGTACGGGGATCATTTATGCCCGCAACAGGAAACTTACCGAAGAGCTTGCAGCTTTCCTTAACCGAAAAGGGATCAGGGCTGCTCACTATCATGCAGGCCTCACACCCGAACTCCGGGATAAACGGCAACAGGAATGGATTACCGATAAAGTGTCGGTGATGGTAGCTACCAATGCTTTCGGGATGGGAATTGACAAACCCGATGTCCGGTATGTTATTCATATCGATATTCCGGATACACCCGAAGCCTACTTCCAGGAGGCCGGGAGGGGAGGACGCGATGGAAAAAAAAGCTATGCCGTGTTGCTGTTTGAGAACGCCGATATGCTCAAGGCAAGGGAAAACTTTGATCAAAGCTGGCCCGAGGTTCATGAGATTAAAGCGGTATACGATGCGCTATGTAATTACTTCCAGCTTCCGGTGGGATCAGGCCGCTACTGCAGCTTTGATTTTGACCTGCAGCGTTTCGCAGCCCAATATAAACGTACACCGAAGAATGCGTACTATTGCATCAAAGCGCTTGAACAGCAGGGTTATATCACACTGAACGAAGGCTTTCATGAGCCCTCGAAACTGATGGTGGTGGTAGATAATGAAGAACTTTACCGCTTCCAGGTGAAGAACCTGTCGGTCGATCCATTCATCAGACTGATTCTCCGATCTTATGCGGGAATCTTCAATGGTTTTGTTAAAATATCAGAAGAGGTGCTGGCATCCAGGTCGGGAATGTCTGCGACAGCCGTTGTAAACCTGCTGAAAAAACTGGAACAGAACGGTCTTATTGTGTATGAACCAAGGAAGACGAAACCACAGGTGTATTTCATAGAGCCCCGCCAGGACAGTGCCCATCTTTTATTCAACAGAAATGATTACATGTTCAGAAAGGAGCAGGCACGTAACCGCATGGAGGTGATGATCCGTTATGCAACCACTTCGGCGAAATGCCGCAGTGTGGTGCTGCTTGAGTATTTCGGGGAAAAGAATCCCGTGCGGTGTGGTGAATGTGATGTCTGTCAGCGACGCAACAAGGTCGGATTAAGCAGCTATGAGTTCGATGGGGTGGTGGAGGTGATCAAACCATTGTTACAGAAAAATGCCATGACGATGGAACAGTTGGTGGAAAAAATGCCCGGACTGCAGGAAGAAAGGATTTCGCGGGTAATAAGCTGGCTTGTTGATAACGAGAAGGTGGTGTATGAAGGAGAAAAAATGAGATGGAAAAGGAGATAAAAAAAGCAGGACGGCTGGGCATGGATTTTTACACACGGACCGATGTGGTTTCTGTGGCGAGGGAGCTGATAGGGAAAGTGTTGTACACCCGGATGAACGGAGCATTGACAGGGGCTATGATCACAGAGGCGGAGGCCTATGCGGGTGTAACGGACCGTGCTTCCCATGCATACGCTGACAGACGTACTTCTCGTACGGAGATCATGTACAGGGAAGGGGGATGCGCTTATGTTTACCTCTGTTATGGGGTGCACAGCCTCTTCAATATTGTCACCGGGCAGTTGAACCAGCCGCATGCAGTGCTCATCAGAGGGGCCAGGATACTGACAGGAGCAAAGCATGCAGCAACCAGGCTGGGTTGTGAAAAGGTGATAGAAGACCCAATCTCGGGACCAGGGAAAATATCCAAAGCCCTTGGCATCCATTTCTCTATGACCGGGACATCGCTCCTTGGTGATGTGATCTGGCTCGAGGATCATGGAATTCATATCCCTGATCACCGTATAAAAACGGGTCCAAGGATCGGTGTGGAATATGCAGGGGATGATGCTTTACTGCCTTATCGCTTTTTACTTCAGGATATTGATCTTAAATATAAAGATGACTGATATGATGCTGGAGAAAGTTACCAATCCTTTTAACGGTTTGTATAAGGATTATCATTGTTTCGGATGTTCTGAGAAAAACCGGAAGGGATTGCATCTGACCTTTTACAGATCGGGCGACACGTTGTGGTCATACTGGCATCCCGATACCGATCTGCAGGGATATCATAACGTTTTGCATGGTGGCATCCAGGCAACACTAGCCGATGAGATCGCTGCCTGGTGGGTTTATGCCATTGGCGGAACGGCAGGATTCACATCAAGGTTATCCATCCGCTACCTGAAAAGCCTTTCGGTAGTTGAAGGGAAGATCTACCTCACAGCCGAAAAAGTGGAGCAACGGAGGAATATTATTATGGTCAATGTGAAACTGTTCAACAGCCGTCTTAATGTTTGTGCCATGGCAGAGGTTGATTTTTTCACTTTCAGTCCGGAAAAAGCCCGGCGGGATATGTATTATCCGGGATTGGAGGCATTCAGGGGAGAAAGAGGAGATGCAACCGATTATGGTTTTCCCGGGGAACTTTTCCGTGCGCTTGCATAGGGTACCGTTTCCTGTCCGGTGAACATCTTCTCCTGGAATTTGAACCACGCTGCCATGCCGATCATTGCAGCATTATCGGTGGTGTAGTTTAACCGTGGGATATATACATGCCAGTTGCTTTTCTGTCCTGCTTCCTGAAGGGCTTTACGCAGTTGGCTGTTGGCTGACACACCTCCTGCCAGTGCAATGTGCCGGATATGGGTTTTCTGAGCCGCCTCTGATAGTTTTACCATGAGCGAGTGGATGATGGCATGCTGCATAGCTGCTGCCAGATGGTGCTTGTTCCTGGTGATATAATCCGGGTCGTGTACCAGGTGATCCCTGATGTGATAGAGGAATGAGGTTTTCAATCCTGAGAAGGAAAAGTCTAAGCCGGGCACCCTTGCTTCTGCAAGTTTGATTTGTCCCGGATCACCCTCTGCGGCCAATTTGTCGATAAGAGGCCCACCAGGGTAGGGGAGACCCATGATCTTGGCCGCCTTGTCAAAAGCTTCTCCTGCGGCATCATCAATGGTATTGCCGATGATCTCCATCTGGAACGGTGAATCAACGCGGATGATCATGGTATGCCCGCCTGAAACGGTAAGGCATATGAAAGGGAATTCCGGCGGGGTGGGATGATGACCTTCGATGAAATGGGCCAGGACATGCGCTTCCAGGTGGTCTACCTCAATAAGCGGTATATCAAGGGAGAGTGCCAGCGCTTTGGCAAATGTCACCCCCACAAGCAACGAGCCGATCAGTCCGGGTCCACGGGTGAAAGCAATGGCATCAAGCATCTCAACCCGGATACCCGCCCTTTTTAGAGCCACATCCACAACAGGTACGATATGCTGCTGATGCGCCCTCGAAGCAAGTTCCGGAACCACACCGCCAAACTCCTCATGGATCTTCTGTCCGGCTATCACATTCGAAAGCACATGCCTGCCCGATAATACGGCCGCTGAAGTGTCATCACATGATGACTCAATGGCAAGGAGATAACAGGGCTTTGCTTTCATGGTTTGCAAAAATACACAGATACCCTGAGCAATACATTAAAAACATAGTCATTACCGTAAATGGCTGCATTCGTTACGCCTGGACGGAAGTCTCATACCCATATTCTTGGATCCCATGCACAGATTATCAAAAAGCATCTTATTTTTGCAGGAGTTTTAGAATGATGGATATCTTACACATAGCCATCACGGATTAGGTAAGGTTTTGACACTTATATAAAGAATAAGCTGCATGAGGAAATGGCGCATTGAAGATTCTGCTGAACTCTATAACATCCAGGGATGGGGAGTCAACTATTTCTCTATAAATGAAAAAGGAAATGTTGAGGTAACACCTAAAAAGCAAGGTGTGAGGATTGATCTGAGAGAACTGGTGGACGAACTTCAGTTGCGTGATGTATCCGCACCCATGCTGGTCCGTTTCCCTGACATCCTGGTAAACCGTATCGGGAAAATGTCCGAGTGTTTCAGGATTGCAGCCGAGGAATACAGCTATCATGGTGAGAGTTATATCATTTATCCTATCAAGGTAAACCAGATGCGGCCGGTGGTGGAGGAGATCGTAAAACACGGGCGACAGTACAATATTGGCCTTGAAGCCGGTTCTAAACCTGAGCTCCATGCTATTATTGCCGTAAATACCGATAGCAATTCCCTGATCATCTGCAACGGATATAAAGATACTGATTATGTGGAAATGGCACTGCTGGCCCAGAAGATGGGCAGGAGGATATTTCTGGTGGTTGAGAAGCTGAACGAGTTGAAGCTCATTGCTGATGTTAGCAGGCGGCTCAGGATCAGGCCCAGCCTGGGGATCAGGATCAAGTTGGCCAGTTCAGGAAGTGGAAAATGGGAGGAATCGGGCGGGGAGTCAAGCAAATTCGGACTCTCTTCCAGTGAATTGATCGAAGCCCTGGATTTCCTGGAAAAACATGGTTTGAAAGAATCACTTTCCCTGATCCATTTCCATATTGGCAGTCAGATTACGAAGATCCGCTATATCAAGAATGCGCTCCGGGAAGCATCCCAGTTTTATGTGCAGCTCCACAAGCGTGGTTTTAATGTTCGGTTCGTCGACATTGGGGGTGGCCTTGGAGTGGACTACGATGGAACCCGCTCCTCGATGAGTGAAAGCAGCGTCAATTACAGTATCCAGGAATATGTCAATGATGCGGTGTCGGCCATGGTGGATGTAAGTGACAAACATGGAATACCCCATCCCAACGTGATCACCGAATCGGGCCGGAGTTTGACTGCACATCATTCCGTCCTCATCTTTGAAGTGCTGGAAACCATCTCGGTGCCCCTGTGGGGAGAAGAGGAGGAAGTCTCGGCAGATGACCATGAGCTGGTTCATGACCTGTTTGAACTCTGGGAAGAAATCAACCAGCCCAGGATGCTTGAAACATGGCATGATGCCCAGCAGATCAGGGAAGAGGTACTTGACCTCTTCAGCCTCGGAATGCTGGACCTCGACACCCGCGCCAAAGTAGAAAGGCTCTTCTGGAGTATTGCCCGCGATATCCAGCAGATGAGCCTCCAGAGCAAACATATACCGGATGAGTTGCGGCAGCTCCCAAAACTCCTCTCTGATAAATATTTCTGCAATTTCTCCCTGTTCCAGTCACTACCCGACTCCTGGGCCATCGACCAGATCTTCCCGATCATGCCAATACAACGCCTTGATGAGAAGCCTTTGAGATCTGCTACGTTGCAGGATATCACCTGTGACTCTGATGGCAAGATCGACAATTTCATATCTGCCAGGAATATCGCCTACCACCTTCCACTGCAAGCGCCACGGAAAGGCGAACCTTATTATATCGGTGTCTTCCTGGTTGGCGCTTACCAGGAAATCCTCGGTGACCTTCATAACCTTTTCGGTGATACCAATGTAGTGCATGTGACGGTGAATGAAGATGATTATCATATCGAACAGGTCATCGACGGAGAAACCATCGCTGATGTGCTCGAATACGTTCAGTTTGATGCCAAGCAGATGGTGCGGAATGTTGAGCGTTGGGTGACCTCTTCCGTGAAATCGGGCTCCATTACGGTTACAGAAGGGAAAGAGTTCCTTTCGAATTACCGTTCAGGCCTCTATGGCTATACCTATCTGGAACCGAAATAGAAAAGGGACCGGGAAGCTTTCATGGAAAGTCTCAGGTAACCGAAGGTATCTCCGGCGATTGTCCTTTGTTTCTTAACAGAAAAATCATGATCAGCAGAAGTATAAACAATCCGTGGGTAAGGAAAAGGGTAAAAAGCGCCGAATTAAGCATATAGAAAATCACCAGGAAGGTGAGTCCGAAGTACACAGGTTTTAAATTAAGATTACTGATCAGGTGGAAAATGCCTGCCGAAATGGTTAAATAGATGAATGTCCCGGTATAGCCGAAATTCATGTATCCATCCCCAATAAATCCGGTATTACAGCTCATTTCAGGATTGCCAAACAGGGAATTTCCGATCAGGTAAGGTGGTGTTAAGGGATATGGGTAATGGAACCAGTGTTCGAGAAACGAATGGGAAAGGAAAACAGGATGGCCCCGGAAAAAATCGAAATATACCTGGGTAAGCAAGGGTTGGGTGAAAAGGCTGCGGCGTACGATAAGTGATTCGGGCAGGATGGATATCCATGCACTGGATAATTTGGAAGCAGCTATCAGCAAAATCATCAGCATCAGGAAGTAGGTGGCTTTTTTGTTCATATCCCTGAACAATGAAAAGAATAAAAGGGGCAGGATGGCTATGATAAAGGTTTTATGAGGATTGACCATGAAGAGATAGATCGTACCTGTCAGGGCAGCAATGCTGAAGAGGTAACGCTTTGCAGCAATACCGAACAGGAGCATCACCGGCAGTATCGCTTTGGCCAGTTGCCCGAAACTATACGCTGAAAAGAAAGACAACTCATCCTTGACCACTGCACGCACCTCATATTGGGATGCAGTGTCGGTCAGGGAAAGATCACCTTGCTGAATCCAACCGAATTGTATGACGATCGGTACCAGCAGCAGGATGGCAAGCGTTACGAGGATCATCGGCAGATAAAAGGCAGGCAGTTGTGGTATCCATGATATTATTCCTTTGAACGGGATATTGATCCTCAGTAACAGGATAAAAGTCAGTGATGCAACCGGTATGACAGGATGGGTCTGGACATACTGGAAGAGGATCAGATTTGGGATGAGAAGAAAGACCATAAAAAGGATGGAGGTGGCATGCATGTAAGGAGAAGGCTTCATCAGGATAATGGAAGCAAGGGAAGTCAGGAATATGCAGATCGAAACCACAAGGTGTGGTAAGCTGAAGGCATAACTGAAATGCATGTGCGAAAATTCCTGTATGATAAAAGTGCGGTACTCATAATCCAATATAATGAACAGAATGATCAACAGGAAGGCCTGGATAAAGGCAGGTGGTGTCCTTTTCAGATTCTGCAGGTATCTGTACATGCGGGTATTGTATTGGATTGGCAAACATAGGTATTTACATTGACAAAAAGAATGATTGCCCTATGTCTGTTCTGTTTTCCATGAGATGACGATCGGAGAAATTTGTATTTTTACCCTTTCTTGCAGATGAAAAATACGACTGAACAAATGCTGGGCTTGCGGGCTCTTTCTCAGTTTTTTTCTATGAAGGATAACGGGACAATACATTAAAGTATGCATGTTTTGATCGTCTACCCGGGAGTGATTCCGGTATTCAGGTATGGAGGGACCGGCAGGGACATCTGGTATGAAGGCCGGGAAATGGTAAAGATGGGCCATCGTGTGACCTACCTGGTGGGTGCAGGTTCAACCTGTGATTTTGGTGCTGTACGCAGGATAGATCAGGGGAAACCTTATAACGACCAGATCCCCGATGAGGTTGACGTGGTTCATTTTCATTTCAGGCCGGGAGAAGAGGTAAGGAAACCATACATGGTCACGATACATGGGAACAGTCGGGATGCAGAGGTGTTTGATATCAATACGGTATTTGTTTCAAGGGACCATGCCCGCAGGCACGGGTCGGAAATGTTTGTGTACAACGGCATGGACTGGGATGATTATGGCCGGGTTTGTCTGGAATCCCGCAGGGATCATTTTCATTTTCTTGGTAAGGCCGGATGGCGGGTAAAAAATCTGCGGGGTGCGATCAGGGTTGTGAGTAGAGCTGGTGAAAAAATGGTGGTGTTGGGGGGCTCCCGGTTGAACCTCCGGATGGGATTCCATTTCACGGCCAGGACCAATATATCTTTCAAGGGTTTTGTGGGAGGAGAAGAGAAATTCAATATTATGAATTCCTCTAAAGGGCTGATATTTCCGGTGTTATGGGAAGAGCCCATGGGATTGGCTATCATTGAGAGCCTTTACTTTGGATGCCCGGTCTTTGGCACCCCTTACGGCTCGCTGCCTGAAATGGTGCAGACAGATGTGGGTTTTCTCAGCAATAGCGCTGTTGCGCTTACGGGAGCGATCAGAGAGGCCGGGCAGTATTCACGTAAACGTTGCCATGAATACGCCATTGAACAGTTTAGTGCCCGCCGCATGACCGCAGAATATATCCGGCTCTTTGAAAAAGTATTGAATGGCGAGACACTGAACCCTTACCGACCGGAGGTAAAGATCAAACCCGAAAACAAACTGCTGCCCTGGTATGAATAATATGTCCCGGGTCTTGCGGATATCAATTTAATAAAGTAGGTTTGTCATATTAAACATAAACACAGATGTACCCCACCCTAGGCCATTTTTTTAACACACTGTTCGGTACAGACATCCTTTTTCCTCTGCCTACTTATGGTTTCCTGCTGGCAACAGCCTTCCTTTCGGCATACCTTGTCATGAGGCTTGAACTGAGAAGAATGGGCAGAGCCGGCTGGATCCAGGATACATACGAAAAAGTGATCAAAGGGCGACCTGCCGGTGCCGGTGAACTTTTTTCCTACGGATTCTTTGGATTCCTTGTAGGATTTAAACTGATCGGAATCGTTGTCAATTACTCCCTCTTCGTCAAAGATGTGCAGTATTATATCCTATCCCTGGAAGGAAACCTTATCGGGGGATTGATTGTCGCGGGCCTCTTCATCTGGTATATTTACCGTAAACGGAATAAAGCAAAACTCGCCGAACCAGTGGAAACCATGCAGGAGGTTAAGCCCGAACAACAGTCGGCGGCGATCCTGCTCATTGCTGCAATATCAGGTATCATCGGCGCAAAAATCTTTCATCAGCTCGAAAATTTTCAGGAATTTCTACAGGATCCCATTGGATCGCTTTTATCAGCGGGCGGACTCACCTTTTATGGCGGACTGATCTTCGGTATCATCGCTGTCTTATGGTATACCAGGAAGAAAAAGATCCCTTTTACACGAATGATGGATGTGGCTGCCCCTGCTGTCATGCTAGCTTACGGTATCGGTCGGATTGGTTGTATGGCTTCTGGCGACGGCTGCTGGGGAATACCCAACCCGGAACAGAAACCTGAATGGCTTGCTTTCCTGCCCGACTGGATGTGGTCATTCAATTATCCCCATAATGTTATCAACAGCGGCATCCCGATAGAGGGTTGTCACGGAAGCTATTGTCACGTGCTGGCTGAACCGGTCTGGCCTACACCTTTTTACGAATCAACCATCAGTCTCATTTTCTTCGCCTTCATCTGGGGATTCCGTAAACGACTGCATGCCCCCGGAGTGCTGTTCGGGATTTTTCTGATCATGAACGGCGTTGAAAGGTTCTTTATCGAAAAAATCCGTGTCAACACCCAATATACACTCAACGGATTCAGCTTTACACAAGCCGAGGTAATATCGGTATTGCTCGTCATCGCAGGCATCGTATGTATCATCTGGTTCCTGAAACGGCATCGTCGTTCCGGGAAACTACCTTCCGTTCAACCAACAGAAACTCCTGGTTTATGATATTGGAAAATATTTGCAGAAGCGTCATCAACATTGCAAAAGTTTCGGGTGATTTCGCCCTGATGGAGATCGAAGAGCTGACCCGTGAACAGATCAAACGCAAAGCCAACAAAGACAATGACCTGGTGACGTACGTTGACCAGGCCAACGAAAAAAGGATCGTTGCCTCTCTGCAGAAACTGATTCCCGACTCCGGTTTCATCACCGAAGAGGAAACCATACCCAATGAAAATAGGGATCTTACCTGGATTATTGATCCTCTCGACGGAACAACCAACTATGTGCATCATTTTCCCCTGTTCTCCGTTAGCATAGCACTGATGCAACAGGGGCACACCATCCTGGGTGTGGTGTATATACCCGCTCTGGAAGAATGTTTCCATAGTTATGAGGGTGGAGGTGTTTACATGAATGATATTCCGGTCAGGGTCAGTGAAATTCAAAGTTTATCCGACGCAATCATCGCTACCGGATTTCCTTATGATGAGCTTCCCGATGTCAACAGGTACATGGAATTACTCAAAGTGTTTATTACCCATTCCCATGGCATCCGGCGCATCGGCTCCGCTGCTATGGACCTTGCCTATGTCGCCTGCGGACGTTTCGATGCTTTCTATGAAAACGGCCTCAATTCATGGGACGTGGCCGCTGGCGCTTTCCTGGTCAAACAGGCTGGAGGTGAAGTGTCCGACTTTACCGGAGGAACCGGTTACCTGCACGGAAAAGAAATACTGGCGTGCAATAAAGCATTGTATCCGAGGTTTTTTGATATAACAAACTCATACCTTGTCAGCAAGAAGCTGATATAATGTTAACAGATACCCTGTGCTAAAAAACATATACCGGTATATCATCAGGTCATATCTCGGGCCGCTGGTGCTTACTTTTACCATTTCCCTTTTTATCCTGGTGATGCAGTTCCTCTGGAAGTATATCGATGACCTCGTCGGTAAAGGACTCGACTGGTTTATCATCATGGAACTCCTTTTTTATGCTGCTGCCACCTTTGTTCCCCTTGCCCTTCCCCTTGCCATCCTTTTCGCTTCCCTGATGACCTTCGGCAATCTGGGCGAACGATACGAACTGCTGGCTATGAAAGCCGCAGGAATATCACTCAGCAATGCCATGAAACCACTGGTATTCCTCTCACTTCTGATCAGCCTCTCCGCCTTTTTCTTTTCCAATAATGTGCTGCCCGTGGCAAACCTCAAAATGTTCACCCTGCTCAATGATGTCAGACAGAAAAAACCGGCCGTCAATATCCGACCGGGAATTTTTTACAATGAAATTGAAGGGCTCGTCATTAAGGTGTCGTCCAAAGATAAAGACGGGAAAGGGGTTAGTAATATCTTTATTTATGACTATACCAATCCTGAAGCGATGCGGTATAACGGCCTGAATTTTACCACGGCAAAAAGAGGAATTATTGAGATGTCGGAGGATGATCGCTATATGACCCTGACCCTCGTCGATGGTGTCAATTACTTTGAAAAGATCGAAGGACGCGATCAGTATCAGTCGCGGCCGTTGCAGCGCACCTCCTTTGCCCGTCAGATGAGGACCATTGACCTGTCTGCCTTTACTTTTTCAAAAACCAATGAGGAGTTTTTCAAGGATGATTTCAGAATGCTGAGCATCCGACAGCTGAATGGTATGATCGATTCAATGTATGGAGATTTCTATCGAGAGAAAGAGATGCATATCAGGGACATGATACGGATTTTCAGGAATTTGTATGCCGACACGTTGGCAACCGTCCGGATACAGACTGTTGTACCCGATTCGGCTAATGGCACTGACCAGGCCGATACACCCTCGTCCATACCTTCCACCACTGGCATCGACCGCCTCCCGCCGGAGGTGCGTGAGGGTTACCTCTCCCATAAACACCTGAGGGATGTGATGGCTGTAAGACCGGCAGATCCCGGATCGCCGGCGGATACCGCCTCAGATGGCCGAAAATCCTATACGCCCCTTGTGGAAGATACCCTCCGTGCTGACCTGTTGACGAATTTCCTGCCACCTGAACAGTCCAACATTGTCACAACCGCATTGCAACTCTCCCGCAGTGCCAAGGAGAATATGAACAACCGGAACATGATGATAACCAACAGGATGCGACTGATCAGAAAATATGAAATTGAATGGCACAGGAAATTCACCCTTTCCATCGCCTGTCTTATCCTCTTCTTCATCGGTGCCCCGCTCGGGGCAATCATCCGGAAAGGTGGACTGGGCATGCCTGCCGTGTTATCGGTGGTGCTGTTCATCATCTTTCATGTATTGTCCATGACTGGGGACAAACTGGCCCGGGAGAGTACAGTGACACCGGCTGCAGGGATGTGGATGGCTTCACTCATCATCCTTCCGGTGGGTATCTTCCTCACGGTGAAAGCTACATCAGATGCTGCTTTACTGGATGCGGAAACCTATGGGAAAACCTGGAAACGACTTATCCGGAGAGATGCAAATGAAGAGAGTGCTGCAACTGACCAATAAACCACCCTGGCCCCCTGTGGAGGGTGGACCCATGGCCATGCTTGCCATCACGCAAGGGCTCCTGGAAAAGGGTTATAGTGTTAAGGTGCTGTCAATCAGTACACATAAGTTTAGGACTGATCTAACGGACATGCCCCAGTACCTCCAGAAAGAGACCGGTTTTGAAACCCTTTTTATTGACACCCGCGTCAGACCCTGGCCGGCCCTGCTCAACCTTCTCAGCAATGAATCCTACCATATTTCCCGTTTCTATGATCCGGACTTTGCACACCGACTGGCTGAAATACTTACCGAAAACCGGTTTAACTACGTCATAATGGAGTCTTTGTTCATGTTGCCCTACCTTGAAGTGATCCGTAACTGCTGCCATGATCTCCCAGTCATCCTCCGTGCGCACAACATCGAACACCGGATCTGGCAAAGAATTGCAGCAGGAGAGAAAAATCCTGTAAAACGGCTTTATCTCCGGCATCTGACAACAAAACTCAGGCTCGCGGAAATCCGTGCAGTTTCCCGTTTTGATGCAGTAGTACCTATTACCGATGTTGATGCTTCCTGGTTCAGAAACATAGCACAGGATATCCCCTGTATGGCCCTCCCTTTTGGTACAGAAACGGATGACCGGGAGGTGCATCTGCCACCATTCCCTCCCTTGCGGCTCTATCACCTCGGATCCATGGACTGGTGGCCTAACATCGAAGCGGTTCGCTGGCTTTTGCAGGAACTATGGCCGAAATGCGGGGAACTTTACAACCAGGTGGAACTTCACCTGGCAGGCAGGAATATGAGCCGGAAACTATCGGAAAGAAAGATGAAAGATGTGGTAGTGCACGGGGAGATCCCGGATAGCAAATCCTTCATAAACGAACATCATGTGCTGATCGCACCCCTCTTTTCCGGCAGCGGCATCAGGATCAAAATCCTGGAAGCCATGGCTTTGGGGAAAGTGGTGCTCACCACCTCCATCGGGGCAGAAGGGATCAACTGTACCCATGGAAAGAATATCCTCATCGCCAATGATGCTGATGCCTTCGTGCATGTCACCAGGCTCCTTCTGGATGATCCGCAAAAGATTACCGGTATCGGTCGCGAAGCAAAAAAACTGGTCAGAGAGCAATATTCCCCATCACTACTCGCAAACAAGCTTGCAGATTTTCTTGAAACGACGGTCATCAGAAGAGATCAGTCGGAATCTCTGACGTAACACTCGTAAAGCTGCAGTGAAACAGGCAGTTTTCTGTAACTGGTCAGGATTGTATCGGTATAATCCTTTGTCGTCAGCAGATAGGATTGGTTGAAAGGTGTCCGGCTGGAAAGACTTATGCCGCCAAACCGTTGGAAGTAACCATGCAGCGACCAGTCGGTCCTGAGGGATGGCTGTATGGAGATGATGGTTTTCTCCGGGATGTGTTTCAGCAATGCTCTGACATCTCCGATCTTGTCATGGTCCCTGCCAGTCCGGTTTATCTGGTTAAGATTTAGTGCGATACTGATAACCAGCAGCAGTATGGCCACATAACGGAATATCCTGTGACCTGTACTTCCGGGCTTGATCTTGTCAGCAAGCCAGGTAGCGCGCGCTGAAATCAACCCGGCAGCAGCCAGGCTGAAAAGGGGGAAGGTGGCCAGTATGTAAAAACCGTTTTGTTTCATGCTGATCATGATGGGAATTACACCAGATAATCCTGTAAAAAGCAGAATAAACTCCATGGCATATCCTCTCAGGGTAAACCGGGTTTTTCTGGTGGCGAACCAGGTCAGCCCCATGATGATGATAAGCGGTATCAGTTCGCTGCAGAGTTTCCACACAATGTAAAAGCGCGAATTCACCGTTTTGGCGTGCTGGATGCTTCCTGACACCTGTTTATGAAAATAGGCAAGCAGACTGTCGTAACTTTCGGGGTTGATAAGGAACAGTACCAGCAAAGGGAGGATCATGGCCAGGGTGATGGTGATGGTATCCGGGAGGAAATGCCTGAAGCGGTAATTTTTTCTGAAGATCCATAACCAGAAAGGGAAAGACAGTGGGAAGAGGGCCGTAAATCCTTTGGTGAGGAACCCGAGCAGGAGGCAGGCGCCGGCCAGGGAAAGGTACAGAATGCGGTTCTTATGCAGGCTTTTCACCAAGAACAGCAAGGCCAGGCTGGTGAAGATCATCATGGTGTTTTCCAGCATGTTGTTGAGGGCTGCCCAGCCCACCAGCGGGACCGATGTCCAGCAAAGCACAGGCAGCCAGACCATACTCCCTTCCTTTCTGCCGGTCATCCTGCGCCATATCAGTACCATAATGAAACCGGTGATGAGAAAGGTACCCACAGAATAGAGCCGTTCAACATAGATGCTGTCGCCGGCTATCCGGAAGAACACACCCTGCAGCCCGAGCGCCAGGGGAGGATGTTCATGGAACACAGGAAAAAGGGTGAATGAAAAGTGCGGTTCCCAGAAGCTTCCCAGACCCTCAGCCAGGTTTCGCGCAACGGCGGCGTAAATCAGACCGTCCATAAACATCCCGTCCGACAGCCATGAGGGACTGATTGCCATGAAGAACAATGCAATAACGATAAAAAGAAAAAAGAGATCCCTGTTTGTCATGGGAAATGCTTTGGTTGGAAGATTACGCGGCAAATTAGCAAGGATTTTTGGAATAACCTGGCGACAGGGCTTGTTTTGTTCAGGAATCGGCTAAAATGGAAGCGGTTTGAGAGTGAAAGTGAGAGTGAAACGGGTACCACCCATCCCCCATTTCACACACTGAATACTAAAGCACTGAAGGCAGATAATTTTTTTTATTTTTTACTTTTTATTTTTTACTTTAGCCTTTAGCCTTTAGCCTTTAGCCTTTAGCCTTTAGCCTTTAGCCTTTAG
>CAZZBS010000032.1:0-39534 GCA_964652685.1 uncultured Lentimicrobiaceae bacterium | reverse complement strand
ATGAGGTTTTTCTTTTTATAGGTACCACGGGACACCTACTTTTCAAAGAAAAAAAACATATAAGCCTGGTTAATAACAAGATCTGTGTTTTGCTAGAAAACCAATCCGGAAAACAGGAAGAAATCATCGCCCTGGTGGTGACAGGTATCTTTGTCGCCGGGTTCGTGGGATTACTGGTTTATGCGATCATAAACCGTATCAGACAAAAGGAGAAGGAAAATTTTCCCGATCGGGAAACATAGGAGACCGCATGCATATCTGCGGTCCGGAGGAGGGAAAAAACACTGAGCACCTGCATATCCGCCTGTTCTGATCAGAACCTGAAGGCGGCGCTCAGTTTGATGCCGAATCTTTTCGGCCGCCCGTGGTTGGCATCACCTGAGAGATAAGTGAGTCGGTGGATGGCATCAAGACGGAAGATCCTGCCTATGTTTTCGATGCCATAACTAACTTCTGCATATGGCTTCGACGGGTCCAGGGTTTTAAAGCCGGTGACGGGATTTCCCATGTAGTCATACGGGGCAAGGATCCCATGGAGATTTTCTACCCCATCGCAAATGCCGTTATACTGTTCATCAAACGATCCGAAAGCCAGGTGTACCGTGGCCACCGATCGAAGTTTCAGTTTTTTGACAAGGGGTATCTTATCGAGGATGAACCCCTCCTGGCGGTAAGCCACAAAGAGGGTAGCCGACTGGTCTGCGACGAACTCACCATATTGCATCAGGTTGAAGAGACGATCGGACCTGAAGAGGGACTCATTGCCCGGGAGCATGATCAGCAGCGGGTAAGGCAGCGGGGTGAAGCATCTGGATAGGTTCACATCATAGGTCAGCACACCGAGGCCGCCCAGCATAAGGTTTTGTTTCACCCCCAACGAAACCATGTGGTATGAAAAGTCGCTGTTCAGCAATCCTTTGATCCCGATGGTGTAATTAAGGGTAAAGGCAGGCGACTTTTTCAGGGCCACCGGAAAGCGTTCATGTTTATCGATGATAAAGGTGGCTTTGGGTTGATAAAAACCGGTGAAGGTGATCTCTGACACCCTAATGCCGGAACGCAGCATGGACCGGTCCACGTCGGCATACCAGGCGATATGGTAACCAGGGCTCACCGGTATCATGGTTTTATGCCGGAAGACGATCTTCTGGGTATATCCTCTGAAGAGATCACTTTCAAACCAGAGCCGTCCGACAGTGATACGATTCATTTTGTCACTTCCGCCGAAGGAGGAGGCAAAGGAGAGGAAAGCGCCGGGCTGGTAAAACTCGTCCATTGCTCCAAGGTATTCGACATCTTCCGAATACTGCACCCCGATCTTTGTCCATGACCTCCTGTTGAGGAACCGTTCAAGCTGTGCATTGTACTTCACCTTCTGGTCGAGGGTACCATAAGCCAGATATCCCCTGGCGATCCAGTGCATGCTGAGGGAGGGGGTGGTGCGGGCCCCGAGCCGGAAGCGGTGACCCTCCACCTCATTGTTCCTGTACACCAGCAGATAGGGCCCCAGTTCCACTTTGCCCAGGTTCACATAACCCTTCACCGACATGTTCACCAGCCCGGCAAGCAACCTGGCATAAGTCGACTGCTTCAGCTGTGAGATGTTCCGGTCGGTGGCCAGATCGGTCGTATCCGGGTCATGCGGCCGCAGATGATGCCATACCGTATCACTGACATGATGAGCTGTGTCGGCCAGCTCGAGTTCCGTATCATAAAACGCCGGCGGATGGGGGGATGTTTCGGTAAAACGCTCATTTACAATGGCAGCGCTGATGAAAATGTTCACTGCATCGGCCAGGATCCTGGTTTTAGCCGGATACCACACCCCCGACGTTGAGGGGGTAAGATCCTGCTGAATTTTAATGCGCTGAACAAAGTTTAGATTAGCTCCCCGGCCTACCTCCACCGAGATCCGTTTCAGGGCAAAGGTGCTGTCATGGATCCAGAAGGTGCCGCTGAAAACCAGGTCCTCCTCACGACGCGGCTCAAACTTCACCTCGTAACAATACCGGTTATCGATGTACAGACTGTCAACCAGGTGATAACGGTAATAAAACAGGCCTGACGAGGAGATCGGGGAGATAAAGCTCTTGTCCAGGATCCGCACATGGTTATTGTGAAAGTTATACTGTGTGCTTTTCTGGATCAATTGTGTAAGCATGGCGGTTTCGACATCGGCAAGGCTGTTGGTTTTACTTGCTTTCACCACCACCTTTTCCCTTTCAGGGAACCTGAGGTAATACACTGTTGACCAATTCTCACCCAGGTACACCGGAAGGGCAGGGATGGCATTGTCGTGCGAGGTGATGGCAAGGGTATTGAACAGGCCTTTGTCAGCCGTATCCCTCTCCCCACCCCTGTCGAAAAACCTCCGGAGATAAACCTGTGTCCGGGTATAACTTTCGAACTCCCATGCCTCCAACCGGTCAGGGTTTACCCAGTTTTTATTCTTCCACACATTCCTTAAAAGCGGATGTGCCGGGTTTTCGCCCGGCACAATCACGATTCCCTTCAACCAGGTCGTCGAAGGGAAAAGCTGGAAGTTGATTACCTGTTCTTCACCTTTAATGACAGGTTTGGTATCGGGATGATACCCGATGAAACTGGCCGTCAGGGAGTCACACGGTGCATGGGTCCTGATCTCATAATACCCTTCGAAATTGGTACTGGTGCCTGTCTGTGTCCCTTTTACATAAACATTCGCAAAGGCCAGTGGCTCCAGGGTGGCAGCATCGGTGACCCGGCCGGTGATCACCGTCTGCTGTGCAAGGCTGCTGTTTGCAAGCCACAGTGCAGACAACAGGATGAGAAGAGGAAGACTGTTACTGAATTTTCCTTTGGTAACCGAAGGTACCTTTTCCGTGTCACCGCACGACCTCAAGCACATAAAACGGGGAAATGGTTGGATGAAAATGCTTCAGTTTCATGCCGGAAGCGCGGATCATTTCCTTGTATTCATCCCGGGTACGCTCCCTGCCTTCGAAGCGGCCAAGCAGCATCTGAAGATCGTAGTGGGTTGCAAATGAACTATACCGGGGCTTGCCGATGATCGGTTCAATGATGAGGATCCTGCCATCCGGTGGAAGCACATTCTTTACCTTCATGAGCAATGCAACAGCCTGATCATCCGAAAGAATATGCACTACATTTTTCATCATATAGGTATCAGCTCCTTCCGGAACATTCTCGTAAAAATTCCCTGCCATGATCTCCATCCTGTCTTCCACACCATACAACCGCGCAATGATCGCTGCATCATCGACCACATGCGGCAGGTCGAACACCTGGCCCAGCATGTCGGGATATTCCTGAAGGATGCAGGCCAGCAACACCCCATGCCCTCCTCCGATGTCAAAGAGTTTACGGACTCCTTTGAATCTGTAAGCCGACAGCAGGCCATCGGCAAGGAGGGCTGATGTTTGGCTCATGGCCTCATTATATATTAAATTCCGATCAGGGTTTCTGCTGAGCCAGGTAAAAACATCGGTACCCAACACCTTCTCAGCAGCATTGCCGCCGGTCCTGACCACCCACCCCAGTTCCTCAAACAACTTCCAGTTTATTCCTGTCACCTGATGCATCACCATATACCGCATGGATCCCTCCATATCGAACAGGCTTTCCGATAACCTGTTGTTGGCAAACACCCTTCCCTGCTTTTCCCTGAAAACCCCATGACATGCCAGCATGCGCATCATCCGGTAGAGTGCATGCTCGTGCGTGCCTGTTTTCACCGATAGTTCGGAAACTGTCAGCATACCTGTACCAATATGCTCGGCAAGGTTCAATTCCGCTGCCACACCTGCAGCCCTGGAAAGGTAAAAACCCTGGGCCATCTCAAGGATGGCAATATTGGATGGATATAAACGCAAAATAAGCCTCTTCAGGGAAAATCGAAAGCCTTCGATGATCCTGACAAACCAGACAGGCGGATAATGATTCCTTTTATATGTCAACGGCATGGTTTCAATAGTTTACAATATTGATCATTTGTGGATTGCCAGTATACCGGTATCTTTCCATGATGTCTCTCAATGCTTCTTCTATTATCTTCTTGTGATCCAATGAGATGTTATATTCGTTTTTCCGGTAATCTTTGTTCTTTTCTGTAAAACCCTCAATCCGTTTAAGGAAATCAATGCTCAAATGTAGATTGAGTTGTTGATATACCGATCGGAGTGTTTCCCCGGGCTCCTCTTCAAGATCCTCAAACCGTACGACACAATAATCCTTTTCGGGAAGTGTTTCGAGTTCATCTTCGATGTTTTGGATCATCTTTTTATAAAACCTTACGATATCCGGGAAGGAAGGGGGTGTCCACCGGTTGTTCAGTGCATTGTGCTTCGCTGCAATATTCCACATATGCGATGTAGAGGGTATTACATCGATCGGGTTCCTGTTAATGAAAATGAATTTAGCGCGGGGAAAGATCTCTTTCAACTCCCTGATCCGCATCGAATGGAACGGATTTTTTGAGACGATGGTTTTCCCGGATTCCAGTGTGAGCTTCTTATGAAAGGTGATCAGTGCCCCTTTCCAGCGTTGATAATCCCGTCCGTTTTCAGGTATGAAGCTGTAATGATCAAGGAAATACCCTTCCCCTCGTGGAAACAGGATCCTTTCAAACGGGGAGGAACCTGTCATCCGGAATAGGGCAAACTCATCCTCCTGGGGTTCATCGACGGCGATTTTCACCCGGTCCATCGGACGGTGGCCACCCATGATCCATCCGAACAACTTCCTGTAATATTTCCCTGACACCAGAAAGCTGTCGGGGATGGAAATCGGAACAAGCTCGGGGCAGGTAAACTGCGGATCGAGATGGATAAGCTGATGCAGATAGGTGGTGCCGGTCCGCCAATGCCCCACAATGAACAAAGGATCATCGGGCAACTTCATGGAACGAAGCCTGGCAGAATATCTGCGCTTTTCAATAGCAGCAAAGAGCGAACTCCAGAGAGCACTCTGCAGCAGCAACAACAAGAAAAACAAGGCTTTCGGAGAGAAGCTTATCCGGTTTCTGCTGAAAAGCTTCCACAGGATTTGAAGCCGTGCCCCAATGATCAGATAAAGGAATTTCATAAGAAAAACTAAAGGGAAAAGTTAAAAGTTAAAAAGTGGCAGGCATCACCATTTGGCAAGCCTGCGAAGACAAATGGTTGTTGACCGCCATCCAACCACAGGTGGGATTAGAAACTAAAAAGGCTAACGTCCGGCATATTCGGGTGATTCTCTTATAACGAAATCGGCGATGGCATTTATGGAGGACAGCACATTCCTGGCCAGGTTCTGGTTGTCAATCCGTACATGAAACCTGTTCTGGATGGCCACGACGATTTCCAGGGCATCGATGGAATCAAGGCCCAGCACACTCTCACCCCCGATCAGTTGTCCATCGTCGGGGATATCTTCCGGATGGATCCCATCAATATTTACAGATTTTATTATCAATGATTTGATTTCACCGATAAGTGCATTCTTTCCCTTATGTGTCATCATCCTTTCACGGTTGTTTTAAGTCTGGTAAAAAAGTCCTTTTCTCTATCCCCCTGGGCCCTGATCATCTCACTGAGTTCCTGGATCTTTTCATGGCCGAAGTCACGGTTTCTGCCGATTCTGATGGCAAACAGCGAGATGTCACGCCACCGGTCCCCGATCTCCATCATCTCCTCCGACATCCTGTTCAGCTCTTCATCCCCCAGAATGGCAGCTGCCTCCTTCAGGAAAGTGGCATACATGAACCTGAACCCCCCCCCTCCGGTGCCCTGTTCCTCCAGAAAAAGGTGTATCTTGATCACCTGATGCGACAGGTTTTCAGCATCAACAGCAATGGCAGGCCATTTCAGCACCTTGTCAGCGAACCGGTAAATTCCCTTCACCCCCAGGAAAGGGATAGGTATATTCAGCATGAAGAAGCAGTTTTTCCTGATCGCCTTGATGATGGCCTTTTTTATATCAAAGCTATCAGGAACATAAACCGGATGTAACAGGTGCCCTTTAGGTGCCATGAATCCACGGGCAAACCTTCCCATCCGCATCTTTGTCTTATCCAGCTCAGCCACCACAGGATGATAACTGTCACTGACAAGGTATTTGCTGCTGTTCATTCCCACCACATTGATAAAGTGGACATTGATATGGACCCTCAGGTATTCGGGCACATAGTCCATATAGAAAAAATCCACCTGTGCTGCAACCGGGATCCCCTGCTCCAGCAAATGGTCAAGCGTCGCCTCCCCTTTCCTGTGGTTCCTGAAGGTATAAGACCTGAACCTGATACCCGTCCGTTTCGCCAGACTCTTCATAATCGTTCCCGGCCTGTTGCGGAGTACAAACATCGGAAAGGTGAACCTTTTACTTTCAAGATAGGCGAAAAACAGGGCGCCTGACAACCCGAAGACCATCGACTCGGAAATTTCCATCCCTGCATGCTTTAACAGGGCGGTAACGGTCCCTGACTCGCAATGCGCTGCCATCCTGTGCTCAAATTGTATCTGCTCCATCAATTCACCTCCTTGATTTTCATGATTGACAACATAGGATTATCCGTTCCACTCTGGGTCACCGATACCTTTTCGAAATCTTTCTCTTTCAGCAACAACGTTTTGTATCCCTTTCCATTTTCATCCTGCTGCACATACACAACCTGCAGCAGGTTGGCCACAGGGATGCCAAAGACATCGGCATACCGTTTCAGCAATGAGAGCCTGATCCGACTAAAATGTTGCGGGCGGAAATGTTTCTTTACCCTGATGGTTCTGATACCCACGCGCGAGGCAAGTTCAGCAGCTGACAATTCCACCATGGTCATGTAATAAAACACAGGTGTGATCTTACCATCCATCATCCGACCGATCAAATCCCTTTCAGTATTTCTTTTTTTTAAGAAAAAATCATCCAGGTGGTCCCTCGCAGCCAGCGAACCCGACAACATCGGGCCATAGGTGTTATCGTCTTTCTCAACAAAGACAATGATTGGCTGCTGATCATTATTAATTAAAGCATCCTTTTCTTTCATGACATCATGTAATTCTCTGCATATAGGTAAATTGGATTATTTCAGATCAGTGCCTGCGAATATAGGTAAGGACCGATACCACCATGGCAGCCAGGAAAAAGACGGCAAGTCGCAGCAGATCCGGAAGGATATCGGTCAGGCCACCTTCCCTGACAAACAGGGTGATAAAGCTGTCCATGGCCCACCGCAGGGGTGTGAAACGGCTTATTTTGTCGAGCATGGAAGGCATCATGAAAACAGGGATGAAGACGCCACCCATGATGCACAGGATCACATTCATGAGGGCCCCGAACATGGCTGCCTGCCCGTAGGTATTAAACACGGTTCCGGTGAAAAGGCCGAACCCGATGGCAGCAAGGGCTGCTGCAATGGTCGCAAGCACAACCTCCGTTATGTTACCTCCGACCACCAGGGGTTCTGTACCCACCAGGGCGGGAAAGATATACATTCCGCATAAAACCATGAACAGGAACTGAAGACAGCAGACCAGGGTGTAAACGACCACCTTGCCCGAGAGATAGGTTACATAGGAGACCTGGAGGATGCGCATCCTGTTGTAGGTTCCTTCATTTTTTTCGGTGATCATCCCCCCTGAAAGCGGCACCACGATGAAAAACATGGCAAAAAGGGCAAAGGCCGGCACATTGTTCTGTATGAAGGTGGGGATAATACGCGCTTCTGATATTCTGGCAAATTCCTCCCGGGTGATGATCACATCATCCTTCCATTCCGGAAACACAGGTGCTTTGATACTATCGGCAAACTGCTTACTGTTGGCCACCCTCTTTTCAGGCATCGCAATGTCGAACGACATCTTTCCTGCAGGATCAATTTTCCTGATCAATTCCTCCCTTATCTCTGCCACTGCCCGATCCAACTGCCGGTTCATCTCTTCCTCCATATCGGCAAAGTGTTGCCGTACCGCCGTATCAAGGTCCCGGTAAAGGATAAGATGGTATTGCTCCATGGCAATCCTCATCTCCACCGATTTCATAATCCCTTTCAGGGCATTGGCCACCGAACGAATAAAAAGTTCATTAACGGCAGGATCAAGGATCACGGTGATCACTGCACCGGTTTGATCTTTATTCACAGCAGGTTCATCGTTAAGCAATGACCCGATCATCTCTTTGACCTGCGCCGTGGCTCCTTCCGGAATGTGAACCCCAGCCTGGAATTTCCCTTCCGACAACAGCTTCCCGGCCTCCTCCATTGTGATGGGTTTGCCTTCCAGTTGCCTCACCACCGAAAAGATACCAGCTGATTCGATCTCCTCGCCGATATATCTGCCCAGGTCACTCCCTTCATCATCCACCAGCAGAAGCTCAAACCTCGTCATATTCAGGTCATGCTTCGCCTTTTCCTGCGTAAGGGTCACCGCAAGGATCAGGAACATGGGCATAAGAAACAGGAGCGATAAACCCGGGACATCCCGGATCAGCACCAGGAACTCTTTAACCACAACAGCAATAAGCTTCATCCCTATTTGGGTATCTTTAATCCCTCAACTCCCTTCCTGTCAGGTGGATGAACACCTCACTCAGGTTGCTGCATTCAGGATATTTCCGGACGATATCATCAGGTTTTCCCTGCTCGATGATCAGTCCGTTGTCGATGATAATAGCATCAGAGCAAAGGGTTTCCACCTCTTTCATGTAGTGGGTGGTATAGATGATGGTAGCCCCCTGTGCATTGAGCTGCTGCAGGAAGCGGAAAATCATGATCCTCGACTGCTCGTCGATCCCGAGGGTGGGTTCATCCAGGAAGATGATCCCGGGCTTGTGCAACAGCCCTGAAATCAAATTCGTACGACGTTTGATACCACCCGAACATTTCGCAATGACTTTATTCCGGTGAGGTGTCAGCTTCACCGCCTCCAAACCCTCCCGGATGATCCTTTTCAGCTCCTGGCCTCTCAACCCGTTCAGCTTGGCGAAGAATTTCATGTTCTCTTTTACCGTCAAGGTCGGGAACAGGGCGATATCCTGCGGGATATATCCAATATGCTTCCTGATCCCACGAGGATCTTTTCTGGTGTCAATTCCGTTCACCAGCACCTCTCCGGAGGTAATTCTGAGCAAGCCGCATAAAACGGAAATCGTAGTGGTTTTACCAGCTGCATTGGGGCCCAGCAAGCCAAGAAATTCACCCTCTTTCACCGTGAAACTTAGCCCTTTCAGCGCCTCCTCACCTGTTGAACGATAGACCTTCCTGAGGTTTTTTACAATGATGACCTCCTTCATCTTCCGGAATCGTCTTCTGTTAACATATTGTGTTCAAGGCCGGATTAACGGTTCCTCCGGTCATAGATCTTCGATATCTTCCTTCCATTTCCGACGATCTGTTTCTCACGGATATCTTCGATCGGTGTCACCTTGATGGCCGGTTGAACCCGGAGGGATGCATGCAGGTACGATCTGATGGTCGCAAAAGTTTTCTCCGAAGGGTCATCCAAAGCGATATGGATAAGAACTTCATCGGTCTCAAAATCATTGGAGTAGATTTCCACCAGGTAATCCTTGATGTCGTGCCTGGCATTGAGGATATCCAGTATGACAGGTGGATACAAGGTGGTACCCTTGTATTTGATCATCTGTTTTTTCCTTCCGAAGATGGGGGAAATCCGGGGTGTATTACGGCCACAGGCGCAGGGTTCTTCGTGAAGGCGGCAGATGTCTCCGGTGCGGTAGCGTACCAGGGGCATACCCTCTATACCCAGGGTGGTGATGGTAAGCTCGCCACTTTCGCCGGGTTTCACCCAGCATCCATTGTCATCCAGCACTTCGGCAATGAGCAGTTCGGGATGCAGATGCCCGCCCTGTCCTGCCTGACATTCGGTGAAGGCGGTCTGCATCTCGGTGGATGCATAGGTGGAATACAATGGTATGTCCCACTTTTCAAAGATCTTTTTACTGATGCTGTTGGGTTGAAAATG
This sequence comes from uncultured Lentimicrobiaceae bacterium, assembly GCA_964652685.1. Lineage (GTDB taxonomy): Bacteria > Bacteroidota > Bacteroidia > Bacteroidales > SKPS01 > SKPS01. Next base: position 29,581 of record CAZZBS010000032.1, on the reverse strand, counting down.
CTCATCACGGATATTCTCCCCGATACAGATAGCTTTTTTAACTGGGGTGGCATCCAGGTCAATGCCATGTTCCAGTGCATACTCCACAAGCTTGATGATGAAGGAGGGGACGATCACCAGGGTTGTCGTGTTCAGCCTGAAGATGGTTTCCCACTGCATGGAAGGGGCTCCCGGCCCGGTCCTGACCACCCCTGCACCAAGCCGGTTGACCCCCAGATAATACGCCATGCCGGCCATAAACTGCTTGTCCAGGGTCAGCACAAGCTGAAAAATATCTTCGTGGTTGCAACCGGCACAGGTGAACGACAGGTATTCGTTATAAGCCAGACGCCGCAGGTCTCTTGCCGTCAAAGCAATGGTTACCGGTGTCCCAATGGTACCCGACGTGGAGGTGTACTCCATCATTTCTGTCGGGGGGACACAAAAGAAATCCTGGTTGCATAGCTGCAAATCCTCCTTGCTGGTGGTCGGCAGGTCCTGCAAATGTTCAAGGGTGGTAATGGCAGAACCATCTGCATGACTCCGGCTGAACAGGGAACGGTAAAACGGGGATTTCCGGCTGACATGTTGAAGGAGCTTCTTCAGCTCTTCCAGTTGCCTTTTCTGTATCACATCAATGGGTGAAAAATCGATTTCCTTCAGGTACATGACTACTTTTCTAAGATGACAATGGCGGTTGCAATGGTATGGGTATGGGTGAGCGAGAGTTGCACGACACCTATTTTTCTTTCACGTATCAGGGCTGCTGCTTCACCGTTCAGCTCCAGATAGGGTTTGCCGTTCTTATCGACGCACACTTCTATCTGTCTGAAGTTGAGGTTGCCCGAAAATCCGGTGCCAAGCGCTTTGACGAAGGCCTCCTTGGCTGCAAAGCGGGCGGCATAGGAAGCAGCCGCATTGTAACGGGAGGTGCAGTATTCGCTCTCCTGCTTTGTGAAGACAGCATCACGATAAGCTTCCCCTTTCCCGATCAGCCGGGCAATTCGGTCAACCTCCACACTGTCGATGCCAATACCCTCAATCATGCCTGCACTTTTGCAGTCTCTTCTCAATGCTTTTCCGTTCATTCACAGATGGGATCTCCTTCTCCAGCGCCAGGTTGAAATAACGGGCTGCCAGCTCTTTCTCGCCCCGCTTCAGCCGGTATTCCCCAAGATCAACATACGTCTGGTAAAAACCGGGATTCAACCTGATGTAATCCTCATCGCCGATTCTGAGTATCCCTTTCTTGACAAATATTTCATGGATCTTCCGGTACCTTTGGAAAGCGGGGAAACGTTGTTGTAGAAATGCAGTATCGGCAGACAGAGTAAACTGAGGCAGGGAGAGACTCTGGTCCATCTTTCGCCCACCCGCGCTGAAGACCGAATCAAGGTTGTATGCCAGGTAGGCACCCAACTGGTAAGGTGCGGTCGAAATCCACACCATCTTTTTCTCCGGAGCAAAGATCACCGAATGGTGGGCTATAAGCTGGTTGATGGCTTTTTCATTGCCAAGGCCAATATCCTGATCATGGTGTCCCCGCGTGTCCCGCAGGACCGCCGCGACAGATGCAGGGGTAAACCTTCCCTGCCGGTCAAGCAGTTCCTCCATACGCCGGTATCGGTATCCTGAAGCGGTCTCTTCACGTTGCCGCACCGCTTTCTTCCCGGCACTGAAGGCAGGGGTCTGAAAATGGTTGGCAGAAATGATACGGTCGCAGCCGCTCCTGTAAACCTCCTGCCCCGATCTTGTCTTTTCGATCACCAGGGCATAACCGTCGAGTGCCGATGCTACCAGAAATTGCTCCGAGACAAAACTCTGCTTCCGGTGCGCCATTTCCACCGCCTCTTCCAGGTTCTTCGCATATTGCAGGATCACCCTTGCAATAATGGAAACAGGAGTTGCCGATTTCCAGGGTATCTTCGTATTGGAAGCATTCAGCGTCACCGTCAGGCCCATCTCGTTCATGCCGGAAACCACACCGATCATCCCGCCCCAGGTAATGAACATGTGCTTGTAGCCACTGTCAGGATTTACAAAAGCCACCACCTTGTCTTCGGCAAACTCATCCCCAACGTAAAAGTCAAAATTACGGCCTACCAGCATTGAACCATCCACGGTCTGCTCACCCCATACAGCAAAGGAGGTGCAACCCACCAGGCCCATCGACTGAAGGGCATGGCCGATATCATGGGCTGCATGGTAGTTCATCTTCCGCTGATAGGGCGTTCCGATGTAATTGAATGAAGGGGAAGAAAAAGATGAAATTCCATAGATCTCCTCTTTATATTCCTCCGGAATGTCGTGTCCAAGCGAACGGTTGAACCAGCCAATAAAAATTCTCAGGAACTTCAGGTAGTTCGTTGAAGGGATTATCCGCCTGATCTGGTTGATAAAAGCCACCTCCTGCTTTTCTATCAGTGCCTGGCATAACACTCCCATTCTTGCTCCCCTTTCGGCCGGCGAACCCTCGACATACAACTCCCACAAGCCATAACTGTTTTTATGAAGCCAGGAAGGTCCGCTGACACGGGTCACAGAATCAAGCACCTCTACCCTGACCTCCGTAACATCCGTGTTCTCAGGAAGGGTTGGACGGTGGATACCGATATACATCAGCCGCGCCACCAACATTGCGACTATCAGCAATATGGAGGACCAGATGATTGATCTTCTGCGTCTTCGTAACTTACGACCTTTTGACCTCATTCAGTATCTCATCAAGACCAAGAAACTCTCCACATGTAATGATGGCGCTCATAGCCACCCCCAGCACCCCGTGCACACTCATACTCTGACCGGTAAGAAAAAGATTGGGGATCTTTGTCCTGGTTGGGAAATAACTCTTCATCGGTTCATGACTGTCCTTTTGCACACCATACAGGCTCCCTTCAGGATTACCGAAATAATCACGGAAAGTCAACGGGGTGGCTACATGGAAATCTTCGATGGCATCCTTCAGAGCGGGATAACGGGATGAAGCAAGCTCTATCAACCGGTTGGCGCGCTCCAGCTTGAATTGCTCATAATCCTCACCACGTACACCAGGGGTACTTACGGTATTATGGGTATGTGACCAGCGGGTCACCTCGCCAAAGCGCATATAGGCCATGATGCAGCCCGTTTTAGCCATACCTTTACCCTCATGCTGCGTGGAGGTGAACAACACAAAACCCTTAGGCCAGTCCTCTTCCGTGTAATTGCCGGTTCCCCAGACATCCTCCGAATCATAATGGTAATGGTTGCAGTTCAGGAAAGGGAAACTGTTTCGTTTAAACCTTATATTGACGAGGAAAGGGGAAATGGTGTTTTCAAGGTGTATGATGCGTTTCCTGTAAACAGGACGAAAGAGTGTGGAGCGGGTGAGAGAGAGCGTTACGGCCGGATGCAGGCTTGAAATGAAACGTTTGCCCCAATAGGACTCCCCCTGTGTTGTCACAGCCCTGGTCAGCGAATAATGATCCTCATCCAGGCTTGCCACTTCAGCCCGGGTAACAATGGTGCCACCGTTATCCCGGATGACTTTTACCAGGGCCTCAGCGATGCTGGAACCACCGTGGCTGCAGCGCCAGCTGCTCTCTATGAAGCTGTTCACGATCAAAGCATGCACATACAACGGGGTTTTCTCAGCAACCCCGGCATACAACGGATTGTTGCCTGCCAGGATGCACCTTAGTATCGGATCTGTCACACAGGAACAGATCGTCTCATAAGCGTTGGCATAAAACAAATCGGCCTTCTCGTCAAAATGAGTTCCTTTGAATGTGTACAACGGGAACCTGTGGGAAACCTCCCGGATCCGCTGACAATAACCTCTTATTCCCTCTTTTTCAAACGGAAAACGCTCCGATAAAACCCTGACATATTCCTCATACCCCTGCGGTACACCAAACACTTCAGGATTATCCCCAAAGGTAAAGATATCAAAAGCATCCTCATTCAGCTTTTCAAACTTCACCAGTGGCAGAATGCCGATATAACTGAATAATTTATGGAGGATCTGTCCTTTATCCAGACTACCCAGATAATGCACACCTGTTTCGTAGGTACCTCCGTTCCTTTGATAGGACTGAAGGCATCCCCCTATGACCGGGTTCTTTTCCAACACACAAACACTATATCCTTTCCTGCTGAGGATGGAAGCACAGGTTAATCCTCCGAGGCCCCCGCCGATAATGACAAAATCGTACTGATTCATGATTTCCGGGTAAGAATGATCAGTATATTGGATGTAAACCTGGTGTTATCGATAACCTTTGCCATGAAGCCGTTAGCATCGGCCAGGGCCATGATATCCGCTGCCCTGAAAAACGAGAGGTCGTTCCGAGTCATATTGAAGCGACAGATCCGGGTAGAAAACCATTCAGTAAGCTTTGTGTTCTTTTGCCGCCTGACCTTGCCTGCATCCCCGTCACGTATGATGACCGAGCCCCCGGGATTCAATCCGGCCATGGAACGCTTCAGCACATCAATCCGTTCATCGGGTGTCAGATAGTGCAGGACATCACTGAACAGTATAGCGTCGTATCCCTCAAGCGGATAATCCTGGAGATCCGCTGCTTCAAAGGTAAGGTTGGGTTCCCGAAAGTAACAATGGGAGGCGACCTCTGTCTTTTCCTCATCGTAATCAATCCCCTTGATTTTCCTTTCAGGAGAAAGCAGCGAAAGCATGTGTGCCATGAAGCCATAACCGCACCCTGCATCCAGGATCCTGCCCCTGGCTGGTACAAGGGAGTGAAATACCTCATAATCCTTTTCCAGGCGTATTTTCACCTTCAGATACCATTCAATCACAGGCCCTTTGTAAATATATCCACTGATGATCTGGTTCCGGTAATACCGGGGGGTCTCTCTTTCCCTTGCATACCGGGCATGCTCCTGCCTGAAATACCGGCTGATTTTCCTGGTCCTCTCCTGGTATGTGGCCCCAAAGGTTGGGTCATCCCAATGGATACGGTCCAGCAACCTTATCGAAATGGTTTCGTTACGTAGGCCAAAACTCCCTTTGGGGAGCGTTCTTCCGGTACCATGGATCAATACCGGGATGATGTCCAGGGAAAGCTTTTCAGCCAGATAAAAAGCCCCTTTGTGAAATCGCTGTATCTTTCCGGTTCGCGACCGTGTCCCCTCAGGGAACACCGCAATCGAATATCCGTTTTCAACCGCTTTTGACAGCTTGCTGATGCTCGTTTCCACCCCCTTCACAATGGGATGGTAATCCGCCAGCCGTACCACAAGGCCAAAGACAGGTGAATTCCACACCCAGTTGTTGGTCAGCAGGATGATCCTTGGATTCAGGGTGATGACCAGCAGGATATCCAGCACCGACTGATGATTGCTGATCAGGATGGAGGGCTCCCTGAAAGAATCACTGGTGAGTCCCGAATAGTTCTTGCGTACATTCGACATAATCCACACCAGAGAATTGGTAAACTCATGCAACAACCTATGATAGAAAAACATCACCCTCTTTTTGTTCAGGCAGCGGAAAGGCAGCAGCAGAATACCAATGATGGAAAGGGCAATACAGCCGAATGTAAAATGGGAAAAGGCAAACATGGAGTTGATGATGATGCACAATGTGAGGGGTGGGCGCCCCTTGGCCTGTTGTTTTGTAATCAGGAAATTAAACAGATAAGGTTCCAGTGTTTGTGAGATAAACAACACAGAAAGGATTCCCAGTATAGACACTGTAGCGATGGACAGGAGAGCAGGATGTCTGGCCAGGAGCAAGACACCAAAGCCGATGATCGCGGTAATGGCTGAGAGGTATATGCCTATGCGTAGTGGTGTGAAATGTTTCTTACCCGTTTTATTCTGCTGCTGCATACCATCCATCACAAAGATGCAGAAGTCGTCGCCCAGGCCGAAGATGAAGGTAGAAAGTACAATATTGACCAGGTTGAACCTGATATTGAGCAGTGCCATCATCCCGATTACCCACACCCAGGCAACCAGCATCGGGATAAAGGTGACGAGTACCAGTTCGATTCGCCCGTAGCTGAGGAGGAGCGCCAGGAGTACGATGGCTGCCGTAAGGATGGCCAGGAGATTGAAATCATCGTTGATGACCTGGAGGAGATGGTTGGAGATCATGCCGGAATCGATGACCGTGTTCCCGGGGAGCTCGCTGAGGATATCCGCAACCTGCGACTGTTGATCCGGATGGGTCGCCACCTGTGTCACCAGGGTGAAGAGGGAGTCTTTTTGCAGGATGAGCTCCTTGCCAAAGGCATCCAGGAGGAAATCGTACGATTCCCTGTCAAGGAGACGGGCTCCCTTTGTGAGCTGTTCAATGAAAGGGGAAAAAGCATCCGGTGTGAATCCCAGTTCAGCAGAGATCTGGCTCAGGTTCTTCAGGACTGTATCGACCTTTTCCTGTGTCCACCATGCATTCCACCTTTCGATGCGTTCCTTTTGGATATGTACCGGTGGGATGATCCTCACCAGGGCTGACAGGTCTGCTTTATATCCTTTCTCTTTCAAGCTGTCTGCCACCATCCTGATCGACCACGAGTTTGCCAGGGCCTCTTCCCGGGTGGCACCATACGATATGATATAAACCGATTTCTGTCTCCCCCCCTGTATCTGATCCAGCAGCGCCTCCGTCTCTTTCATGTCGCGCGACATGTAGTTCAGCTCTGCCAGATCGCTTTCAAACTTTATCCTGGGTGCAAACCACAGAAACACGGGTGTGAGCACCAGGATGATGAGCAGCGGGATCCGTTTGTTTTCAAGGGAAAAACCGGCTATTCCGGTCAGCCAGCCGGGGACAGCCCTGCCTTCCTGATGGGCGGTGAGGCCTGCTGTCATGTGCGGACAGAAGACCAGGGTGAAGATCACGGCACCAACGAGACTGAAGGCACCGAAGAGGCCAAGGTCCCGCAGAATATCCGCCCTCATGAAGAGCAGGCAAAGGAAACCGCCGATGGTGGTGGCACTGCCGATGACGAGGGGCACCACCATGCCACGAATCACATTGCGGATATCTTTCTCAAAGAGCCTGTGGGTGAGAAGGTGTATAGGGTAATGCACAACAATCCCCAGGATCACCGATCCGGAGCCGATGGCGATCAGAGAGACCGATGACTTGAGAAGGGCAATGGCTGCGAGCGAGAAGGCCCCTCCGAAAGCAATGGTGAGCAGCAGCAGCAGGGGCACACGTCTCCTCCGGAAAACGGTGAAAAACAAGATCAGCAAAGCAACACCAGCAATAAGCATGGTGAGTTTGATGTCTCGCTGCAACTGAAGAGCATTGCCTACAGAAATGGCTGAGGAGCCGAAATGACGGCATCTCACATGATGGAACGCCTCCTGAGAAGATAAGGCCCCGGCCTCCCTCTCAATCATCCGGATAAGGAGCGTGTTCTCCCCCGTTTCGTTGACAGGATTAGAGGGTTCAAGATAAAAGACAAGGTGCTTGCCATCCTTAGAGAACAGATAACCGTCAGATACTTCCAGTGCCGAAGAAGCCTGAAAATCCCTGAGGCGCCCGAGGAAAGGGGTGGCTGCACCGGCAGGGTCATATTTCAGATTCTGCAGTGTGATCAGCCCGAAAGGTGACGACAAGGATTGAAGCTGACGGGAAAGGGCCGCCCGCAGGTTTTCCCGTGCAAACAAAGAATCGAAACGTCCATAATCCCCCTCCTCCAGGAACAAAGGCAGGTTGGCCATCAACAACTGATAGGCTGTAAGGATGTGCTCTTCCTCTACCCGCAGAGTAATGCGCTTTATCAACCCTTTATCATCAAGTGACAACCTCTCCGCAAGGCTATCGGCAAAGGCAGTGAGCTTTGACTTATCGGGGTTCACAGTGTCCTCTGATGAAACAACGAGGATGAGCTTCTCAAAAAGCTGCGAACTCTGGATAATGGTGTTATACTGTTTCGTGTCTTCATCGAGATTGAGCACCCCGGAGATGTCCTCCTCAAAATCGAGGGTCATGATGAGCAAACCGAACAGCACAAAGAAGCCGGCCAGTACTGCCCATAACACAGCTTTTCTTCTTTCGAAGAAATCGTAGAGGGCAACAAACAGTGACTTCATAGGATGATCAGCTTTTTACGGCAGTTTTTCTTGCATACAGGAATAAGCGGGCTATGAGACCGAAGGTCATGGCGGCGATTAAGCCCAGGGTGATACTTCCGGTGACATACTGCACAATGAAAGGTTTCACCGATTCCAGGCTTATGTCAAAGGAGAAGGGAAACATGAGCACCGCATCCTTCACCCAGAATGTCCCGCAAAGCATGCTCAGATAAAGGATAAAAGGGATGAAAGGCGGAATGCTGATGTTGGCAAACAGGATGACCAGCGGTTTGTTCAATTTGAACAGGAAAGCAAGGGTTATGGCTGTAATGAGCTGGAATCCCCAGATGGGCATAATCCCCATAAATACACCAAAGGCCACGCTCAGGGAAAGCTTTAGGGATGAATCACCTGATGTCAACAGTTGCCTTATGCCGTTTTTCCGGAGCTGTCTCACATAAAGCATCGGCCGGAACCAGATAAGTGCAAGAAAGACGAGGCATGTGTTCAGCAAACTGATGCGCACAAAGTCCCGGAAAGGGCGGAAATGGGATACCCTGTTTGGTTTTGGCAAATACACCACCCCAACCGGGACCGATGTTACAGGGATCCCTCGCCACGCCAGCCGGACAATGGCTTCGATCTCGAACTCGAACCGGTTGGTGAACAGGTGCATCCTATGCAAAGGTTCGAGAGGGTACAACCGAAATCCTGACTGGGTATCGGGATGGCGGATCCCCGTTTCGACCCTGAACCAGAAGTTGGAAAAACGCATCCCGAAGCTGCTGGCCGAAGGCACATCCGGCTGTTCCATGTTGCGGGAGCCGATGATCATGGCTTCCCCTTCGGATACCAGTCTCTCCACCAGCAACGGTATATCGGCAGGATCATGCTGACCATCTGAATCGATGGTGATCGCATACCGGTACCCCAGCTCCCTGGCCCTGGCAAATCCCGCTTTCAGCGCAAAACCTTTCCCCCTGTTATCAGGATAGGAAACCATGATAATCCCTTCGATTCCATCAAGCAATACCTCGGTTCCGTCAGTCGATCCGTCATTCACCATGATCACATCCCGGCAGAAAGGTTTTACCCTCTCCACCACCGCAACAACCGTCGTTGCATTGTTAAAGGTGGGGACAACAACGCATACACGCTGCTCCGAGCAAAGATGAACCGAAGCCTGTCCGTCTGTCATCTGAAACACCCTGCGTATTTTACCAGATCTTTCCCGCTACCCGTGATCACCGCCGAAACGCAGACCTCCCCGTTATCATGGTAAACTACCGTCATCTCCACTCCTATCTCAGGCGTTTCATCCGGGTTAATCAATCCCAGGAACTTGATGTTGTCACCCCGGACCATCAACAGCTCCCTTGCAACCATCCGCTCTGCCAGCTCATGAATGATCCTTACAGAACATACCCCCGGTACTACGGGCATCTCAGGGAAATGGCCCGCAAAGACAGGGCTTTGCCGGTTCAGCTGCAATGCTGCAACACACCGGTTCCCCTCATAAGTCAGCGTTCGTATGGAATATAAATGTTCAGACAGCATATCAATGTAAAGGCAGGAATTTGTATTGCATATCGAAATTGTGATGATATATCAGGATCGAATCGGGAGCATTCCCACCTGTGTGGAAATATCCTATGGTGGTCTTTTTTCCCCCTTTCTTCAGAAGGGTGGCCCTGACAGGAAGTCCCGAAGCACCATCCATCTCATAGCAGACCATGCTCTTTTTCTTTACAGGATAACAACAACCCGGTTCTCCCGGCAACAAATGACCCTGGCCTTTCAAAGCATAAAGGCCGGTCAGACAGGTGATGTCCTCATGAAACAATCGCAATATGGCCTTCCTGTCCAGCTTTTTGTAAACGAAGTTACGGGTATAACCCTCCTTCGTGAGTGTCAGGTCCATGAGGGTAGGGCCGACATAAGGCGACATGATAAAACGCCAACTGCTGTCATCCCTGCGTTGCAACAGTGCTATGCCGGTCAGTTCCATTCCCTTTACCACCAGCACCATATTGTAACACATCGTCGTATCCCACCGGAACACCACATCTCCCTGACAATCGCTGATTCCTTCCGTGCGGGTATGCATGACAGTACATGCTGATAAAAGGAACACGCTACTTAACAACAAAAAGCGCATCACTTAAAGGTATGTTTATTAGCGTTCCGCTGAAAGTGATGGTGGTGGTATCACCTGAGCTCTCTATCATCTCAAGGCTTTCAACAAGATGGTTTTTTTTATCGATATATATATGAAACTTCTTGAAAAGCAATTTCATATCACGGTTCAGGGGGGTAAGTTTCAACAGGTAGCGGTTGTCACTTTCCAGGATCTCTCTTGAAAAATCCCTGCTTGTGAGGATATCGCCGTTAATGGCTCCCAAGGTGATCCTGCTGATCTGCGAAAAGAGCCGGCTGCTGCCTGCAGGCACCTGCACCTCCTTTTCCCTGGAACGTATATACACTTTTTCCTTGTTGAGGATGAAGAGATATTGAAACGGTTTGGTATACTCCATCCTCACCCTGCCATCCTTTTTGAAATAAAACTCACCGGAAGAGATGAGCTTGTCTTTCAGCATGGAGATATTCTTCTCCTGTATGAAGGAGGCCTTCAATGTGCTGATTTTCCGGGCTGCTTCTATGTATTCTTTCCTGAATACCACTTCGTCTTTAACAGGGATAAATGCCGTCTGGGCGCAAAGCCACAGGGGTAACAACATTCCTGATAAAATCAATAATCTATTCATATACCTGGATTTTCAGCCCCTCTTCCAGGGTTACCGGAACAAGGCCGCGTGTTTCTATTTCCTGTATGATCTGGGGCAGAACCTCCCTGGTAACCTTCATCCTGTCGTGCAACAGGAGGATGGATCCGGGCTTCAGCCTGGGGATGATCCTTTCAAGGAGGGCATCGGCGCTTTTTGCTGTCGTATCAAACGATCTGATGTCCCATCCGATGCTTTTCATATTGAATACCCTCACTGCCCGTGCGATAACCGGATTGGTCACTCCGTAAGGAGGGCGAAAGAGCAAAGGGTTTTTCCCTGTGATACGGTGAATGGTGTCGGCGCCTCCCCTCACCTCGGCACAGACCCTCCTGAATCCGGATAATGGAAAAGAACTATTGTGATGATAGGTGTGAGAGCCCACGGTATGGCCTGAAGCGACCATACGCTGAAGGGTTTCCGGTAAAAGTACTGCCTGTCGGCCGGTGCAGAAAAAGGATGCTTTCACGTTGTAACGGTCCAGCAGATCAAGCAACGCTTCAGAATCTGTATCCGGTCCGTCGTCGAAAGTCAGGGCAATGGATTTTCCGGGATCAGGCAGCCGGCATGTATTCTCCAAAAAGAAAGAGAGGCGCATCCTGGAAACACCCAGGATTACCAGTGTAATCCCGCAGACCAGCAAACCGGCGGCCACCAGATAAAAAAGGATGGAAAGGGTAAAAGCGGCAGCAGTGACAAGCAGGATTAAGCCGGCCAGAAGGGATAGATTGGCAACAAGCCTGGTCATACCTTTAACAAGGTAAATGAATGATAACGGTTTTCGAAATGATTATAAATCAAAACGCTTTCAGGTGATCCATACAGGAGCGCTTCACCTTTCAGGAGCCGGCAGGCCATCCAGTGGGCAAAAGCCGGGGATGTGGGATACTCACCGCAGTACGGTTTGTAGGAAACCATCCGAACACCCGGCAACATCTCAATGATTCGGTGGTATTGCCTGTCATCAGCCGGCCGCCCGTTGGTGCCGGCCAGTACAAGATCGGGTGTTCCATGATCCCCGATCATTTCTTCAAGCATGCTTTGCAGTTCATCCGGTGCTGGCTTATAAGAGGTCCTGAAGCTGGCCACCTGGATGGCATTCCCCATGGGCTCAGAGGAGAGCATCAGAAAAATGGTACCCTCTCCCGGGGAAACCATACCTTCAGCGCCGGGCCGGAGACTTCGCATTTTCATCAGGATCTGGTTAACCTGTTCGACTGATTCGTCCATCCCTCCCAACAATACCTGACGGACCTGCCCCTCCCTGAGCATCAGCCATGCCTCCGTGAGAGCGCTTTCAAAAGAAAAGCCACGCTGGGTGAAGGTATTGTTGAAACTGTTACATTTCAATTGTAATGCAATGACGCCTGCAACCGCATTGTGCGTCGACTGGATGAAAGGGGTCGGATTCAGTGCCTGCCGCTCTACCTGGGTTACCTTGCCGAGGAAGGAAGCTGTATCCTCCAGACAACCGTAGCCCGTAGCGGTGATAATGGCATCCGGTTCAGGATCCCCTGCATCCTGCAAGCACATCATGGCACAGGTGAGCCCGTTCTTCAGCATCCTGCTCATCCTCCGCATCGCTAAAGGGCTTAGCCATGATGCGTATGGGGGATCAACGGCCCTGAAAAATCCATCCATGGGACCTGCCGGCCTCTCCATCCACCCCGGATCCGATGTGTCCTGTGGCACGACAGCGGCGGATCCGGTGATATATACCTTCATCCTGTTCGGCAATGATTAAATTGATACCAAACCCACAAGATCCAAAACGGCCTGCATTTCGGATACATCCTGCCTCGGTCTGTTTCTTACTTGAGGTTCTTAATCATATATTTACCGAAGATCTTGCCCAGCTTGGCATAGGCCTCTGCAATGCGCCACCCGCTCTCAAAATCATACCCCATCACATCCGATCCCGGTATCTTTGTCACCTTGAATTTGGCTGTCATATTGGAAGGAGTTTCAGTTTCGTAAATCTCAATCGTCACATTCAGATAGGCAGGCCGCCTCGAAACCCCAACATTCCAACCCGGATCAATCATCGTGGTCTTGATATGGATCGTGTATTTAGCATCCGGACTGTTCGTCGCAGCACTCATGCCACCATCCTCAAGATATTTGTTGAACAACTCTTCAAACTTGGGCTGAAACCTTGCCTCCCGGTCGTTAAACCATGCCTCCTTCCACTGGTCACCCTTGCCAGGTTCGTCACTGTTGTATTTCTTGACCTTTTCCTCAATGTAACTCGCCTCTTTCTTACTTCCAACCATCAGGTTATCATACGAATATACAAGATTAAACACCTTCTCCCCTTTCAATGGAGTGAGATTCCCGGATACTTTAACTACCTTCTGTCCATACGTTACCGAAACGGCCATCATCAGGCAAAGCAACATGATAAGCTTGTTTTTCATCATTGTAATTTTTAAAAGTTTATAAATCAGGATAATTGAATTGCATGATTACCTGTTAAAAGCGATAGGTCAGTGATACAACCTTTCGCATGTCGGGGCTCATCTCAAGGGAAATCCGGTTCAGCCGGGATTCATATTTGCTCTTCTTGGCAGCCCCGATACCCCACAAAGTTCCTCCGCCCCCTAAGGCAATCACCCCCACACTCAACGCAGCATACCCGCTATATAATTTCCAGATACCCTCTGTATTGAATTCATCGTCCCATGGATCGTCTTCCACAACCTCGGATAAACCCTGTACCATCAGTATGATGCCGGTAGTCGTGAGGACTGCCCCACCGGCCGTTAAACCTATACCGACATTACGCATGGTGGTGTATTTGCTGATCTTTTCCTCATACATTGCTTTATCACCGTACTGGGCTTTGACGTCTGCCTGGGCAGCGAAGATCCCGATAATACATAAAACCATTAACTTTTTCATCTTCATCGGATTTTGAGATTATACACTTTGATTCAAGATCACTGACTTTATCATAATATTCTTATCTTTCTAAAAGGAAAACATGATTGCATCACATTGAAAAGTAAATACATACCTCACAGAATAACAAAAAGCAACCCTCAATTCCTTTTAAAAAGCAAAGAGGTGCAGTTTCCTCCGAAACCAAAAGAATTGCTCATAGCAATGTGAACATCCCTCCGGGTAGTCTCTGTCACCGGCACACAACCTGCTTCGGCTAACGGTTCAGCAAAACGGATATTTGGAAAGATGGTTCTATTACGGATAGCCATGCATGCATAGACCGCTTCGATGCCGCCACTGGCCCCGAGGGTATGCCCTGTAAAACCCTTGGTTGAGCTGTAGGGGGGGATTGCATCCCCAAAAAGGCGCCGGATGGCTGTGGCCTCAGAAGCATCGTTGTTCTCGGTACCGGTTCCGTGCAGGTTAATATAGTCAACATGGCCGGGTATAACACCCCCTGTCTCAAGGGCTTTGCTCATGGCCAGGAACGAACCAACACCTTCGGGTGAAGATGCGGTCTGGTGGAATGCATCGTTGGCATTGGCTGAACCGGCTAGTTCGCACACAGGTTCCGCCCCGGTCATCCGGAGTCCCTTCTCCCCTGCCAGCAGCAGGTAACCGGCCCCCTCACCCAGGTTCAGTCCGCCACGCTTCGCGTCAAACGGACGGCAAAGCTGTGTGTCATAGATAAGGAGGGTGTTGAAACCATTCAGGGTGAAAACCGTAATGGCATCGGCACCCCCTGCCAGGGCAACATCAATCGCTCCCTGCTTCAGCAGCCTGGCAGCCATCACTATAGAATTGGCTGAAGAGGAACAGGCTGTGTTAACGGTCGTCACAAATCCGTTAATACCCAGCCGGTCAGCTACCAGTTCGGTAACCTTCCCGCACTCATGGTTGACGAATCCCCGCAAGGGTATCTGACCTGTCCGCTGCCACGATGCCCATCCCTTTTCAGAATAATCCATCCCCCCTACGGTGGTGGCTGAGAAAAAGCCGATCCGCAACTGATCGGAGCGATGGATCCCCTGCAAAGCCTCCTTTGCAGCATGAAGACTAAGCAAGGCAGCCCTGGGCCAGCGGCACCCTCCGCCGGTAGCCGCAGCAAGTTCCGGATTACTTACCTTCACCCTGCCAACAGGGTATCCCGCCATCTGCGGATCATATTCGTCCGAAAGGGCATCAATGCCATGCTGCCCCGATACAAGCGAAGAAAAATTTTCCTCCGTATCACGGCCAATGCACGATATCACACCCAAACCGGCTACAAAGATCCTCATGTCTATGCCCTGTTCTGTTCTACAAATGCTGCTATGGTACGTACTGTCTGAAATACGGACCTCCCCTCCTCCGCACTCCTGATCTTTATGCCAAACTCCTGCTGCAACATGACGATCAGCTCGAGAGCGTCAATCGAATCCAGGCCCAGGCCACTGCCGAAAAGGGGTGCTTCAGGATCAATATCCTCCTCCTTGATACCCTGAAGATTGAGTTGTTTGATGATAAGGGATTTTAATTCATTGATCAACTGTTCCATAAAAGGATGTATTATAGATTTTCATAATGTTTTCCCTGGTAAATGGGATGCTATCCCTTCCCTGCCCCTGCTCAACAAGCATCAGACAACCCTGGTAGGATTCCCTCCATACCTCTACCCAACCTGCCAGACAGGCATCCACACGCCCTGTGTCAAACAAAATACTGACATACTGCTGCAATGGCTGCCCCTCCGGCTTCTCAGAAACAAAAAAATGGTGCTCCCCTTTGAAGTTGTGCTTGATGCATATTTCAGCAATCACAATATTGGGAAGGGTATAAATGAACAGTGCAGGGCTGGGGATTTTCGCCGTAGAATCATGATACCGCAGATCTGTGTCAAGACTCGAGAAGGCATTGCCCAGGATCACGCCGACCCTGTATGGATGATATTCTTCCGCCAGGTTTCTTCCCTGCAGGATCAACTCCGAAAGGCTGAATCCAAGCTGTGACATCCGGTCCATCTTCCCGAAACGGGGATGGGAAACGCCATGATGCTCCACCAACTGTTCCATCAGGTTTCCGAGGCTGCGTGCAGGTGTGGCAAGGTACGGCTGCCCGTTGACCACTACCTGCCCATCACAGGCACTTCCATATTGTGTAATCTGAAGCATCGTTTTTATCCGGGCAGTTTGCATTGTACCAGCGAGTGGCTTACCCCGAGGGGGTAATACACATGCTCCGTAAATAATCCGGCCTTTTCAATCAGTTTCAGGAAGATCTCTGAGTTGTACATCTGGCTGTTACCGTTGGCGATCGTGGTGAAATAGAGGGAGGTCATCTGCAGGCAGAAAGCAGCCGTTTTAAACTGCTGGTTATCCCAGAAGGTCTCCATGATGAAAATCCGGCAGTTCCTGTCCATCACTTCGGTGCACCGCTTCAGGATCAACACGATCTCATCATCCGAAAAACAATCCAGGAGCTGGCTCATCCAGATCACATCATACCCTGAAGGGATGGAGGGTGATTCATGAAGAAGGTCGGCTTCCACAAATGACATACGGTCGGAAAAACCTTTCTCCGCAGCATTTTTCTTTGCCATACTGAGCTGACCGGGCAGGTCGAGAATCGTCACATGGACATCCTGATCGTACGCAAGGCAGCGAAAAGCCCACTTGCCAGTATTTCCCCCAATGTCCAGCAAACGTTTTGGTTTCCGGGCAAAAACCAAAGGGAGCGCTTGCCTGAAAGAACCGTCCGAATAATAATGATCGAACCTGAACCAGCTCTCCCGGACATGTGCCGGCAATGAAGCGAGCCCTTCATAGACCGTCTTCCAGTTGCCGAATATTTTCAATCCTTCCGGTCTACCTGTTTTGATGGAATCTTCCAGGTAAAATAGACCATTGTAACATACATCGTGGATAAAATCGCTGTTGGCCTGCGTAAGATCATCGTTGAGGTAAAAGTAGCCGGCATGGGTTAGGCGGTAACGGTCTTCCTCCATACGGATGAGGCCGATGCCGAGGCCTGCTTCACAGAGGATCCGCAGGCCATAATGGCTCAAATGGACCTTTTCTTCAATCTCTTTGAAGGTGATGCCTTTCTTCCTGGCCTCTTCCACAATGGACAGGATGCCAAATCTTTTCAATGCCCGGGCGGCCTGGAACACCACGGGTGCAAAGGCGATCCACTGGGCCAGCTCCATCCCTTCCAGTGCGCTTTTCTGATCCTGCTCAAAGTACTCTTTCATAGTTTCATCTTGCGTTAACAGCAAAAACCAGGGCTGCGTTGCAGCCCCCGAAGCCTGCCATGGTCTTCAGTGCTGCCCGGGCAACGGGCAGGTCAAAAGGTTCCGTACAGATGTTCACCGGCCGGGTGGTCCCCGGCTCACGGTATCCCAGACTGCCGATGAAACGTTTGTCAAGCAGGGAATGAAAACAGACAATGGACTCCAGCAGCCCGGCAGCTCCAAGGGTATGGCCAAAATATCCTTTAAGGCTATGTGTCGGAAGAAGAGCTACCCCAGCCATGTTTAAAGCTTTGGCCTCCATCTCATCATTATAGAGTGTCGCGGTGCCGTGCGCCGAAACGAAGGAAAGGTCTTCCGGCCCCATGCCTGCCTCCTCCAACGCCTGACGGATGGTAAAGGCAAGTTCCTCACCCGTGCGGGAAGGAGCCGACACATGGTTCGCATCATTGGTGATGCTGCCACCCAGCAGAACAACATCTCCCGACGATCCCCGCTCCTTCACCGTCAGCACCACTGCCGCCCCCCCCTCGCCCAGGTTGATACCCTGGCGATCCTTGTCAAAAGGACGACACCTTTCCGGACTCATCGCCAGCAGGGAATCAAATCCTGAAACGATAAAATGCCCCAGCACGTCCGCCCCTGCAACAATGGCCGTATGATAATGCCCGGCCTGCAGCATACGCATAGCTACGATCATAGCCGATAAACCCGAGATGCACGCATTGGACACGACTACGGGCTCATTGACAAAACCGATGGCCGCAGCAACATTCTTCGCGGAGTGATGCAGTTGTAACCGTTCCTCAGGTAGCATATCCAAACGGTCGATGGCTCCCTTCGTGGTCGCAAACACCGGCAAAACACCTTTGTCCGAAGGAATAACACCCGAAAACTTCATAACATCCAGGACAGGTTTAAGCAATATCTGCTCAAAACGGCTCTCCGTTCTGTATCCCTCCAGGGATGCTTCAATGGATTTCCACTCCCCCGCTGTAAAAGCCGATGTATAAGTCTGCTCCTGGAGAAAGGGATAAGCGCTCTTCTGTAATCCGGTAATACCTGAGGCCACTGCAGCAAACGTTTCTCCTGCCGTCAGACCGAGAGGAGACACGATGCTGTTCGCAACCACAAATACCCTGTTCATACCTTGAGTCCTACCCTCTTTTTCCACTCTATAAAAAAATCGGGCATGGTCATGTGAAGCGCAGGATTTTCCCTGGTCAGAAAAACCTGGGTCGACCTGCCCGTCGCCACCAGATCCCCGGTGACAGCATTGTAAACCCTGTACTCAAAAAGGATCTTGGCAGCCGGTGAATCTACATAGATGGCCTCCACCAACGCCCTGTCGCCATATTCAAGCGACTTTTTATACTCGCATGAAACACTGACCAGCGGAGTCGTAAAACCGTTGTTGAAAACATCCAGATATCCCAGTCCGTATTTCCGCCCAAAAGCCTCCCGGGCATCTTCAAAATATCTCAGGTAATGCCCATGCCATACAATGTACAAAGGATCGATTTCACTGAACCTGACCGGTATCTCAATCTCAGCTTTTAATGCTGTATCGTCCATCATTGGGTATATTGCCGCTTCCAGGTCTGATAATGGGTGTTCCTGATATCCTTGATGATGTTGTAAACAGCACCCGCCCAGTAGTTCCGGAGCCCGAACCCTCTTGGAACACCCCGCAGCCGCTCATGCACCAGCACCTCCTTCGTATGCATGTTGATCGCCACAAAATGGAAATAAGCCTCTGTGAAATTCTTGTTCAGGCATTCGGCCACAAAAAGCACCCCGATCCCCTCCTTCCCGTTCAGATCATACCCCTTGACAAATCCCTCAATATCCTCTTTCCTGTAATCCGGTACATTGTATGTTTCCATGTTCTCAATACTGGTCCTGGCATTCAGGTCCATGATCATCCCGATGTCATAGAAAAGATCCCCCTTCCGCAACATACCCCTGAGATCATACTTGTTGGATTCAGAAAGGATCAGATGGTTCCACTGTGGAAAATACTTGTCACGGATCTGTACCGTACTCTTCTCACCTGCACCGGCAAAATCGGAAAAGTCACCGATCAGTTTGACGTGTGAAAAGTCTATTCCCAGCCAGCTGATCTTCACATCACTAACGTTAAACAGATCCTTCGCCGTCTGGGAAAAACCTGCCAGGGTGAAGCTGATCAGCATCATAATCAAGATTTGCTTTTTCATGTTGCTGTTATTGTTGTTTGAAACAGTTCTGAAAGCCTGTCGGAGAAAACCCTCCGGTACCAGGTCATGATTCCGGTTGAATGAAGATCCGCATTTCGCAGGATGCCACCAGGGAGTCATCGGCATATACTTCACCATGGATGATGGTCACCTCTACCACCTTGTTCACCACCTCCACGATAGTCCTCAGTTCCTGTCCTGTTACGGGAAGCAGATGGATCTGCAGGTTTCTTATGGCAGCAATGAACCCCAGGGTAACCGGTTTCCCCATGGTTTTCTGCAGGTAGCCCACACCTGCTGCAGCCGTCTGGGCGATGTTCTCGATAATGCCGGGTTCGCGAAGGTGACCCTTCGTTACAAAGAGATGGTCGCTTCCGACAGTGAAACCGGATACAAACCGGTTTTCGGAGGCCTCCTCCAACCGGCCAATCATGACCATGGGGGGGCGCTGCGGAATGTAATCAAGCAATGTATCTCCCTGAGCCAGCATATCAGGCCTCCCAGAAATCATAATAATTAAACCAATGGAGGGGATATTGTTTTATCTTCTTCTCCAGCTCATATACATAATCATCCGCCATCTCCTGAACAAGTTCATTTCTGGGTGCGCCAGCGTAAACCTTCGGTGGGGTGGCGTAAAAGTGATAATGGGTGGCACTCTCTTTCATGGCGTACACCATAGTAACCGGAACCTTCATCAGGGCTGCCGTCACAAATACCCCTTCGGGAAAACGGGCAGGTTTTCCCAGAAACATCTTTTCGATCGTCCTGTTCCCGGGCAGAAACCTGTCGGCATGGATGCACACCAGGTCATTGTTCCGGAGTGCATCAGCCATCTGGTAAATATGCGAAAGGTCATCACGGATAGGGATAATGTTCATTTTCCTGCCCCCTGTGACCCTGTCGAGATAACGCCGAATCCTCTCCGACTCGGCATCGAACATGACAACATGCACACCCGTGTTGATGCGCTTCAGGTAGAATCCGGCAATCTCCCAGTTTCCAAGGTGGGCGCCGAGCAACAATCCCCCCTTGCCTCCCGCCACCATTTCCTCCAGGTGATGCTCACCGTCAAAATCAAAGGTAAAACAATCACCTATGCCAGCGATGGCGACAATTTTATCGAGAATGGTCTGCCCGAATTTGTAGTAATTTCTATAAAGACTGATAACCGATTTTAACCTGGAATACCGGAGCCTTTCACGGAAGTAGACATACATTGGGCGGGAGGAACGCCAGGAAAACAGGAAGTAATGTGATACGACAATATGCAGCAGAAGATAGGCAGGTCTGATCCCTCCGAGACGAAGGGTGAAGACAAAAATCCTGTAACCCAGTGGGGTACCCTTCGATTTCCCGTCCCAGGCATCCATCTTCTAGGCCTCCCGGGCCCTTTCAATTACATAATGATAGAAATTTTCAAAGGTCACAATATCTTGAAAATCACCCGGCTGCACCTTGAAATGGAAATTGCTTTCAAGAAGTACCACAAGGTCTACATAATCCAGGCTGTCAATCTGGAGGGTTTCCCTCAGGTTGGCTTCCGGGGTGATCTTGTCTCCTTCAACTTCAAATTCTTCGATAAGGAAGGTGTTGATTTTTTCTATTATCTCATTATTTGTCATATAGTTGGATTTATTTTAAAAATTTTTTGACAATGAGGGAAGAATTAGTCCCCCCAAATCCGAAGGAATTGGAAAGGAAGGTATTGATCTCTTTATTCACTGCAACGGTAGTGATATTCAGCTTTACAGAATCTTCATCAGGATTTTCGAAATTGATGTTGGGGGCGACAAAACCTTTTTCCATCATAATCATGGAATAGACGATTTCACTGGCGCCTGCCATCCAGCATTCATGGCCTGTCATGGACTTGGTAGAACTGACCAGGGGCCCCTTTTCGCCAAATACGCCGACGATGGCCCTGGCCTCTGTAGCATCACCTGGAAGAGTTGAGGTAGCATGGGCATTGATATAATCAATTTCGGAGGGATGGATCTTTGCTTCTTTGACAGCCATTTCGAGAGCCCTTGCCGGACCTTCGACTGTCGGATTGGAGATATGTGCACCGTTGGAAGAGAAACCAAACCCGATGATTTCACCGAGGATAGGAGCTCCACGTTTTAAAGCATGATCAAGACTTTCAAGGATGACCGTGGCAGCCCCTCCGCTGGGAACCAATCCGTCCCTGTCCCTGTCGAACGGACGGGAGGCCTTCGTCGGCTCATCCTCGCGCACCGAAAAAGCGGCCAACGCATCAAAATTACCCATCGAATAGCCATTGATCTCCTGTGCTCCTCCACAGATGATGCAATTCTGGTATCCATGCCTGATCATCAGAAAACCCATCCCGATTGCATGAGAGCCACTTGCACAGGCAGCACTGATGGTGAAGTTGATGCCCGTGAGACGGAAGATGGTGGAAAGGTTCATCGTGACCGTAGAATTCATGGTCTGAAATACCGACCCGGAACCCACCATGATCGTTGATCCTTTTTCACGGATAATGTCGTTGGCCTGGATCACCGCCATTGCCGAACTGTCGTTGCCAAACAGGATCCCCACTTCGTGGCTGTCGATATAATCCTGCTCAAGTCTTGCCTTTTGCAATGCCTCCACTGTCGACATGTAGGCAAACTCTCCCTGCTCCGGCAGCATGATCCTTGCACGTCGATCCAACACTCCCTTCAACTGGGGGCGTTCCACGAAACCCGTCAGACCCGAACGATAGCCAAACCGTTTTCGCTCTTCGTCCAGTATAATTCCTGAAACCCCATGATACAGCGAATGGGCCACCTCGTCCAGATTCTTCCCGATACAAGAATAAATGCCGATCCCTGTGATTACAACCCTGTTCAACATGTCTATATTGGAATTAATACAATCCTCCGTTGATGGATATCACCTGGCCGGTGATGTATGATGCCTTCCGGGAAGCCAGGAACCTCACGAGATCGGCCACCTCCTCCGGCGTGCCGAACCGCTTCATAGGTACCAGCTCCGACAACTCTTTTTCGTTCAGATCCTTCGTCATATCGGTGCGCACAAAACCTGGAGCCACCGCATTCACCGTCACGTTTCGCTGGGCTATCTCCTGGGACAGTGCCCTTGTGGCACCGATCACACCTGCTTTGGCCGCTGAATAATTTACCTGTCCCGGCAAACCTTTCAGCCCCGAAAGGGACACAATATTCACGATCCGGCCATAACGCTTCACGAGCATGTGGGTTAGAATGAATCTCGTAATGTAAAAGAATCCCGTAAGATTGGTATCAATGACGCCCTTCCATTGCTCATCGGTCATCCACATCATCAGGCCGTCATCACGGATGCCTGCATTGTTGACAAGGATTTCAACCACCCTGTCAGGATTCGCCTGAAGCCATCCCCCGAACACCTCCTCCGTCTGCTCCTTCGATGAAACATCAAATTTCAGGAGCTCTCCTGAAGCCCCGAAAGCCTGAATCTCTTCCAGGGTCTTTTGCGCCTCTTCATCATGGCTCCTGTAATTGAGTACAAGGTGATATCCGTCGGAAGCAAGGCCCAGGGCCACTGCCTTACCGATACCTCGGGACGCACCCGTTACGACTGCACATTTCATAACTTATAACAATTGCAGGTTTAATGATTCCATAAATGACTTCAGGGTTCTGAGGTTTTTATACTGTGGCTGGTCTTCCGATATCACCGGGAACACATCCCTGAGGCTGCGGTATAACTCACCCGTGGCCGGGGCCATCCTTTCCTCTGCATGCAGATAATCCACCGCCTGCAAAACAGCCGCAGCTTCCACCGTAAGCACATCCAGGGTGTTCGAAACGACCTTCCCTGTCATAAGAGCTGCATTGAATCCCATACTTACCACATCCTGGTTGTCGTTATTGTTGGGTATGTTGTGCACGCACATCGGATTGCTCAGCATCATGTTTTCCGCCGTGGTTGACGTGGCCGTGTACTGCATCCCCTGCAACCCGAAATTTAGCCCCAGCATCCCCCTGTTGATAAAAGGGGGCAATATGTTGTTGATTTTAGGATTGAGCAGAAAGTTCAACTGCCTCTCCGCCAACACCGATAGCTTGGCCACGGCGATCTTCAACTTGTCCATCTCCATGGAAATGTATTCCCCGTGAAAGTTACCGCCGTGAAAGATATTTTTTGCACTGGCATCCACCACGGGATTATCGCTGTTGGAATTCAACTCGTTCTCCACCACACTGCGGGCTTGCTTCAATGTATCCAGAACCGGCCCGGCAACCTGTGGGACGCACCGCAGGCTATAGTTTTCCTGTAGCTTTTTGTCAAGGATACCATTATCACGGGATGGATAACGATGTTCACCACGTGACCGGATAAGCCGGGAACCGACAAGCAGGGAACGCATCATCGCTGCAACCTCCTGTTGCCCGTGATGCAGCTTTGCCCTGTTCAACTCCTCCGAAAAGTGGTCATCATAGGATTCTACCAGCTCGTTGACGATGGCTGTCAAGGCCACTGACCACTGGAAAGCGTTGAATGCACGGAGGAGGTTCAATGCAGCCATACCAGTCATCCCTGATACCCCGTTCATCAGGGCAATTCCCTCCCTGAGCCTGATCTTCAGGGGCTCCAACCCGGCATCACTGAATGCTTTCCCAGCCGGAACAACCTCCCCCCGATGATACACATCTCCTTCACCGATCAAGGCTAGTCCGAGATGGGCTAACTGAACCAGATCCCCACTTGCACCCACCCCGCCATGAAGCGGAATGCAGGGAGAAATGCCATGCCCCAGCATGGATGCCATCAGTTGTACCAGATCAGGGTGTACACCCGAATAACCCAGCATCATGCAGTTCAGCCTTGCCAACAGTATTGCACGGCACTCCGTTTCGTTGGCATACCCACCCATACCTGATGCATGGCTCCGAATGATGTTGTACTGTAACTCTATCAGTTTCTCACCGGGTATAAGGTTCTGTGCCATCGGCCCGAAACCGGTGTTAATGCCATAAATGATCTTATCCGATGAGAAGGAACCCAGAAAACGAAAACTCTCTTCAACTCTGTTGAGGGATCCTTGATCAAGCGCTACACTTTCACCCTCAAAAACAACACGCCTGAACTTCTCCAAATCCAGCGAATGACCGTCAACTATCACAATACCTGAATTAATTTAGCTTATATAATTGCGCAAAATTACACAATCTTTTTACTCCAAAGAAGCACCCACTTCTCCCCTCTCGCCTCTCCCCTCTCCCCTCTCGCCTCTCCCCTCTCCCCTCTCGCCTCTCACCTCAGACACAGCCCCGCCCCGTCAGTCACAGCAAGCGAATGGCAATATTGCCCATATCTGCTTAACACTGAATACTTTCAGTATCTGACCAACGTATCCCTGCCAAATCTCCCCAATTCCGGCCAAGGTTCAATCAAGGCCCAAAAATACAGATATTCCCCTTAATAGCGTAAAGATTCATGGGAAAAACAACCAGGTGCTCAAGAATCTTTGAATGGAGTTGATGGATTTATGGATTTGGAAAACACAACCAAAGTGTTGTGCATAAGTTCATAATAACCACACCAGGAAATATTGCTTCTTTTGAGTATGCGGATAGAAACGTTGGGAGTTACCATCCGTTCATTGAACAAGGATGTAAACAGTCTCTCATCAATACGATTTATAATATGCTCACGGAAGATGTTATACCAGCCTTGCTTATCATGGAACTGTTTGTGGGTGTACCCTTGCACAAATCAGAGATGGACGCAGACCTGACAAGTTGTGTATCTTTGCCTGTTTTTTTTTGCCTTCCTTTGTCTTTCTTTACTGATACCATCTCACATCATTATTCTTAACAGAAATGAAATACATCACAAGTCCAGGGCACAGGGCAGTCTATGCCGGAATCATTTTTTTGGTAATTGCAGGCTGCAGAACACCGGAGCCTCAGCGCCCCGACGTGATATCAGACATACAGAAATACCGGGAGCAGATAGCTGAAAACAACCTCATGGAGTTGGTTGATCTGGAAATTCATATACCGGGTATTGTTACAGATATAAGATATGCAACAAGTAATAATTTCACAGGCGAGCAGATCTACACTGAGGCGCGGGCATTTGCCCGTCGGCCTGTTTCAGAGGCGTTGGGGAAAGTACAGGATTCCTTATCTGCCCATGGTCTCGGACTTAAGATATATGATGCATACAGACCTTATTCTGCATCTGTAAAATTCTGGGAGGTCTATCCCGATACCAACTTTGTGGCAGATCCTAAATACGGCTCACGGCATAACCGTGGATGTGCAGTTGATGTAACCCTGATAAATCTAAACACCGGAGAGAAGATACCAATGCCCACTGATTATGATGATTTTTCTGAAAAAGCACACCCGCAGTATATGGAGTTATCTGAAGATGTAATTTTCAACCGCTCATTGCTGTTCGGGATAATGAGGAGTTTTGGATTTACTCACTATCCTACCGAGTGGTGGCATTTCGATTTCAAAGGATGGGAAAAATATCCCTTAATGGATATATCATTCAGTGATTTGGGGAAATAAGATATTGGAATTTTCCAGGACTCAATATCATCGTTGACCGGAAAATTCATCATCGCTTCAATAAACTCACCGGGGTGTTTTTCCATCGGACAATGAGCTGTTCCTTTCAGGATTTCTTTTCATTGCTTTCGTTTTTATCCTTGCACCGATGATGTATTTGTGATTGCCCGATTCGGGCAATGCGTTGTTCATTGGTTCATCAATCCGGTATCAGCTACAGAGGCGAGAGGTAAGAGGCAAGAGGCGAGAGGTAAGAGGCAAGAGGCGAGAGGTAAGAGGCAAGAGGCGAGAGGTAAGAGGCGAGAGGTAAGAAGCGAGAGGCAAGAGGCGAGAGGAGAGATTGCAACGGACATCCAACCAGCAACAAGTAATCAGCAACCTGCAACTCAATCCATAAACCTCCATGACACGGAAAACTTCAGGGCAGGGTCGGTCATGGGATAGCCTGGGAGGGAATACTGCCCGAATCCCGCCAGCCAGGCGGTTGCATGCTCATATTTCAGCATGAAGCGGGTCTTTTTCAGCAGGAAGGTGAAATAGGGATCAGCCCAGATATAGGCTTTCATCGGGGCACGGGTGGTATGGTAAAAAACCCTGGTAACAGGCATGTATTCATCGAGGTAAGCCTCTGACCTGCCGTGGAGTATAACGCCTCCCATGGCACTGATCTTCCCTTTGAAGAGCCCGAACCTTACCCCTCCCATCAGCTCGCCCAATAATACCGGCTGCCTGTAGAGCCAGCTTTCCGTGCTTTTCTGAAGAGCAAAGGTCATGTCGTAACTGAAACGGCCCAACATACCCTGAGAAGTCAGCAACAACTGGTACAACATCACTGTTCCCATATACTGGTTCGGCAATGCATGCTGGTTGTAATAAATGGGTTTGCCAACCCGTGTTACAAACCCTTTCAGTGCAACCGGGAAACGACCTTTCCACTCCAATTCCGGATTGAATTGGGTGAAATGCTGGTTTTCCATTTCATTCATCCAGAGGAAATGATTGGATGCATACTGCAGATCCTGCCTGCACGGGAAGGCAGTCCAGTCTTTCGCGTTAACCGTGAGTGACAACTTCCCGGCAAGCTTCCATAGCAGGGAAGCATGCAGGTGGTGGGACAGGCCGAATGCTTTGTCATAGGTGGCCGATGCTTCGGCACTGAGCCGTAGGGATGGGAGCAGGCTGAGACTCCAGTTTGTAAAAGGTGTCAGGGAGCTCCCTGATCCGGCAGGATCCAGGGTGTCATAAAACTGATACCCCTGCCAGCGGATCCCCATGCTTACATCCACCCTCCGCCACGCCAAGAGATGGTATCCCAGGGAGGTTGTGAGGGCATTGTGGCACAGACTGTCATAAGTCACCGTGGTGTCATATCGGGTGAGAGTATACCATGGGTTGAAAGGTTCCGGGTCACTGTAAAGGAACCAGGTACGTTTCACGCCTATGTCCAGGAAAAAATGGTGCTGCATTTTCCGGCCGGATTCCAGCATCCGGGTAACCAAATTTTTATCCGATCCGGCTGAAAGACTGTCTTCAGAGTTCAGGGTGTCAGTGACCAGAACGGATTGCCGGGTTGCTGCTTTACTGACAGGCTGTCCCTGTCCACCCGGGCCAGCCCCGGGATACCAGCGACCCCGCAACAGGATCTCTGTACTGCGGTGCCGGTTCTGCGCCTGTCGTAACCATACCGGGATCAGCTCGCGGTTGATCTTTTTGTTTCCTTCAAAATAGGTAACGGCGGAAATGCCGCCGCTTTCCTCTGTGGTGGCGCCGTTGAAAAACATATACAGATCACCCTGAAGCGGGAGCTTCGGATCCCTGTATTGTGCATAAAAACCCAGGCAGGATGCTTTGGCATGCTCGTGCTGGTATGCCCCTTTGTTGTTGATGAACTTCAGGTCGAGCCCGAAATTGAAATTCTTGCCGGCATCCAGTGCGTGCACGGCCCGGAAAAGCTGCTCCTTGTTGGCTCCGAGCAGGTAATACCATTCCGAATAAGGGACGTTGGTGCGGATCACCTGCAGGTTGTCTGCGTTGATCTGGTAATCCTCATACGGATTATGCCAGAAATAATCCTCCGTTGTAACCGTGAAATGCCTGAACATATCCATGCCGGGTTGGCCCGATGTGCCTTTGAGTGCAGGGAACCACACTTTCCGGGTGAAAATATCCGGGCGCCAGGTCATGGCAAGACCAGTATCCACTGGCAATGTGTCTGGTGAGGTAGACAGCGGGCTCAGGATCATTACCGCATGGAAACAAGTGTCAGAGCTGCAGACATGACCCTCCTGTGCCATCAGCGGCTTAACGGAAATGGCAATGAGAAAAACAGACAATAAAAGGAAACGGATCATCCGGGCAGTATTCATGCAGGACAAAAATACATCAATTCACCCAAATACCTGATGGTTTACCTGTCATGTTCATGACACGTTAACATAAATTTTCGTCTTTGTTTAATTCATAATTTTCCTGACTTTGATATAAATCCTCATGGATGCCAGAGTAAAATACTGGTTGGAATTGTCTGACTATGATCCTTGAAACAGCAGAGACAATGCTGAAAGCAAGAGATACCTTTATATACCATCAAACCATAGAGAAAGTATTATTCTTTTTTCCCATTGCCCATTGTTCACCATTTGGAAATTAAGTACCTTTGAGAGGTACAACCAGGATAGAAATCTGATGTGTTTGAGAATATGAACCTGGTCCGCCCTGATATGGCTAAGCAAAAAGTAACGAAAGTATAGTTTAAGATCGTCAAACCATGAACATCCGGTCATTGGCCACCCGGCCAGGCATCATCTTACAAGCGGGAGCTCTTCTGCTCGCCATATCATTGGAAATCAACGGACAGATCCATTTCCCGGGCCCCTCTGAAAATCCTTATTGGATTGAATGTCATTTTTGGAAACCTGATCCATATTATTATGTGGAAGATATTGCAATATACTATAAATCAGATACTACTATTAATGCCATAACCTACAACACGCTGTATCATAGTGGTACCTGGGAATACCAGGCCATTGGTCCATATCCTAATGGTCCGTCAGGCAAGATCAATGACGAATTGTATGCTATCATTCGGCAAGACACAGCAGAGAACAAGGTATATCTATACAGTAACAGCAGTGAGTTTTTGTTATATGATTTTAAAACTCTGGAAACAGTCACACCTTACCCCAAGACCTTTAACAACCAAGGGTATGATTCATTGTTTGTAATTTCTCAGGATTCAATAATGCTGAACAATACCGTGCACAGGAAATGGAATTTGGTAAAAATGTACAATGGAATATGGCATGATTCAGCTTTTGTTAGCATCATTGAAGGTATTGGCAGTACCTTCGGATTGATTGGCGAATTCGGGTTCAAGCACGAAAACGGTGATTTGTTAAAGTGTTTTTATTCTGACAACACTGGTATTTATCCTGCTAGTCTGACAATCTGCGACAGAACCTTTGGCATTGAAGATCATATCAAGAAAAAGGAGATCAATGTATATCCAAACCCCTCGGATCGGGCAATCAGCATTGTAGTAGGCAGTGATGTTCATCGGATGGAGGTAATGCTGAGTGATTTATCGGGCAGAACATTGATGTTAAAATCATTGAATGCCGAAACAACCTGCATGGATCTTAGTCTGCTGGATGCCGGGGTGTATATGTTGATATTTATCTGTGAGGGAAGGAGAATTGAAACCCGGAAGCTTGTTGTAAGAGGGCAATGAACAGGCAGCATCAGACCTGTTGATGTATGGTCTTGCATGTTCCAAGGCAAAAAAGGAGAGAGGGCGTCTCAAAAGGAGGGCACTGAAAAAGTGCCCTTGCCAACAAAATGTTGATAAAAGAGTGGTAA
>CAZZBS010000031.1:0-39859 GCA_964652685.1 uncultured Lentimicrobiaceae bacterium | reverse complement strand
GTATCACCGGGTGACTGTAAAGCCTGTATGCCCGCATCGGTCTGCTGGTTCACAACGACGTAACCGATCTTCCCGTTGAAATGCCGGTAGGCAATCGGGGAGGTGAGAGTTCCCCCGTATCCCACGTTTGCCCCCATGTTGATATAAAGATTGGAATCTCCGATGAGCCAAGGGGTCATGGGTGTGGAACCGGTGCCTGAATACCGTACGGAAGAAGTACTTGAAATGGCAAATCCCCATACGGCACCGGCGGGCATCAGTATATTCAGGGATGTGTCTGAAATGATCACCATGGTACCGTTTCCGCTCGTGGCCGGTGTGTGGGAATAGCTGTGTGCCTGCACCCAGCCGCCTGCGGTCGAGGGGGCCGGTGTGCCATTGATTGAATCGGTCTTATACCAGATGATGGTGGTTTGGCTTGATATGGCACTGAATGAACAGTACATTTCCCTGATCCGTATCGCTTTGTGAGCCTTCACATTAAAGGTGACCATGGATGACCCGTTTCCCCCGTTGTATGGTGGTATGGTTGTAAGATAAAGTAACTGTCCGGTGGATTCACGACATATAAATCCGGAAATGAACAAAGTGGCCAGCAAGACCTTAAGACTGATTTTCATGGTTTTGGTTTTTTATAGATGGTTTTTTATTTATTACTGGTTACTGGTCGTGGTACTGAGCCTGCCGAAAGGCTTGTTACTGTAACTCCCCCTCTCCTCTCAGGAGAGGATGCCAGAGGGTAAGGTTTACCGACTATCGACTCACTACCACCCTCCTGATCACTGTCCCCTGTCCCCTGTCTAACTTCAGTAAGTACACACCCTCCGGCAACCTGCCGGGGTCAACGGTAATCCTTTCTATCGGATGTTTCAGAACGAAAGATGATTCATATACAAGTCTGCTGTCATGGCTGTATAGCTGAAGGTTCATTGTACCCGGGTCAAAACCTTCAAGGTGCAGTTCAAACTTCCCGTCGGTAGGATTAGGGATAACCTGGACGATGGCATCGGTGTATTTTTCTGTTATACCCGGATTATGCACGAAGTTGATCCTGATGGTATCTCTGCCGGGGCAGTAGTTGTTATCACGCACTTCAACCCAGATCGTTTGTATCCCTAATCCATGGCCAGCCGTATCAATAGTGATGGTCTGGGATGTTGCGCCTGTACTCCACAGATAACTGGTAAACCCGGGCCCTGCATCCAGGGTAATATTCAAACCCGGAGCGATGTTCGTATCGTTACCGAGGAAAACCGGAGGCGCAGGATGAACGATCACATTGACGGGAGCGGAAGTAGCTGAGCATCCATCCGGACTCGTGACAATCACGGTATAGGCACCGGCTGTTTTTGCGGTGTAAACATAACCGGTGGCACCGGGGGCAGCCATGCCGTCTATTTCCCATTGGTAGGTGAAATTTAGCCCGATGCTTGCCATCAACATCACGGAATCACCTTCACAGAAGGTGGTCTGGCCCATAGGGGTGATCACGGATGGCGGGGAGGGGAGGGCAGAGACAACAATGTCAGGGGTGCCCGTATAAACACAACCTGTGGCATCCGAAACCGATGTGATGGAATAGGTGGTGGTGACTATCGGTGAAAAGTATTTACTGAAGGTTGGTGTTGTAAGATTGTTTAAAAAATAGTTTGTAGTCCCGTCGTGGATGGTGATATTCCATGGCGGCAATCCTGTCAGCGTGCCGCTGATCAGCACACTGTCGCCAGGGCAGACAATCAGCGTTGTATCATTGGGTGTCGCTGTCGGGGTGGCCTTTATGAATAGGTTGCTTTTTGAGATAGTGTCGTTGGTATTGTTCAGCGTGTCTTGTGTCTGGTTGGCTTCGTTGATGTAAGCAACGATGTTGTACAGGGTACCGGTAAGAAAAGTATAGGATCCGAAAGTTATGACAGTGCTGTCGCCAGACGCCAGGTTGCCGCTCCAGTTGTACACTGTTTGGGGTGTGCTGTTGACTTTCCATCCGATTTTTGCGCTTGTAAGAGGAAAGGGACCGAAGTTCTTCATCCTCATGGCAATGGACTGCTCCCCGCTGCAGAGTGAGTCGGTCAACCCGACAAATCCCTGCAGTCCCAGGTCTGTCATCGCACCCAATGTCTGGTTCCATGTTGCTGTGATCTCTGTCTGGGTCAGTGCACGGTTGTAAATACGGAACTCGTCCATCAGCCCATTGAGGTTGTTGTTGCTGGAATAGGCGCCCACCTGGAATCCGGTGCCGGACATGGCGATGGTGGAGGAAACGGAAACAGTGGTGACGAGAACGCCATTGAGGTAACCTCTGTATTGTTGGACGGATGCGTCATATACGGCATGCATCATATTGGAGCCTGTTGTAGCCCCGTTGGTAATGGTCAGATCCGGTAGCCCGCCACCCCTGAGCATCCAGTTGTTGGCTCCGGCAGCACCATTGGTGAAACATCGGAGTGAAGAGGCCCCGGCGTCTCCCCAGATATACCAGAGCGTAGAACTGGGCGTAATGTTGCTGGTCCAGAAAGCCAGGGTGAAACTGCCTGAAAGGTTGGTCATCCAGCCGGTATTAATGACTCCGCTCGTACCGGATACACCTGTGCCAACAAGCGCTGTCCCCGACAACCCGGTGGATCCGATGCTTAACCCTGTTCCGGTGATGGTAGCGGGATTATTACCCACCGGGCTCGTCGCATGATTCTGTACGTTGGTTCCGGGTGTATCAAATTTGTAATATAAGAGCTCAGGAATCTGTGAAGAAAGCACAAAACCTCCAAACAGAAAAAACGAACAAAAGAGTAAGAATTTTTGCGTCATTTTAAAGGATTGTTTGGTTATGATGAGGAATCTGAATTGACAGGTAAAGATAATAGATATGTTTTTATGAAGCAATAGAATACCTAAATTTTTTCCTCTTATTGATAATTTTTTAGATTGTATTTATATATAATTCATATAAAACCGGATCTGAAGTTATGGTTATAGGCAAGAATCTGAATCTGTCACCCATATTTTTTCGGACTTAGGTTAAGGCATACTGGCGCCGAAAAACCTTTCACCGGTTCTCTACAGATATCACAACCCGTTGCTTTGAGCCATGAAATCATTCACTCACTAAGCCAAGACAAAAAGGCTTGCCGGAAAGACTCACCCGGGTGCTTCTATTATCAAAGAGATGGGTACAATTACAGCAGGGTCAGTTTAATGTTCCTGATCTGAAGCTGGTGGTCATCACCGTTGAAGAGTACCCGGCAATGGTAAACTCCCGGGGCAACACCAGGGGTGACAACACGAAGATTCCACCTTCCTCCTTCGGTCCTGTAGCCGGCATGTTGCATAATCAGCTTGCCCGAAATGTCGAATAACTGGATATAAATACTTCCTTCCACAGGAGAGGCAAGGGAGAGATGGAACTCTCCCGGTGCCGGATTCGGATATAACTGTATGTCGAAAAGGGTAACAGGTGGCATGATAATGTCCGTCTGAATATCTGCCTGCTGAAATCCCTGCATCAGCACCACCGAGGGTTTGGTAAAGGTTTCAACCAGGGAGGGCTGGCCTAAGGTCCAGGATAGCTGGATGCCCGGCTTTGTAAAATAATCTCCTGCAGTTGCAATGGTGCTCCGGTCAATAGATTGACCCTGCAAACCTGTGGACAGGGTTAGTAGGATCACCCAGGGTAGAATTGTTTTCATATCATAACAATTTGAAAATGTTACTTTTGGATATCATGCGTTTATCGTAGGGGTATGTATTTCATAATAAAAAATGATCATACTAAATTAGATTATTTATTGCACAGATGCAAGAAAAATCAGGAATATTTTTCAATTGTTCTTAGGTTTGCAGTCTGAAAGACGTTTATGCTCATCCCGACCCGTCGATCCGGCTTTGTTAGGAATTTCAGCGTACTGATGACCGGTACGGCGGTTGCACAGGCCATACCGGTATTGCTTCAGCCATTGCTGCGCCGCTTGTTCGATGCTGATATCTTTGCCCTTTTTGCTGTGTACAACAGCGTCACAGCCATGTTGATCGTTGCAGCCACGTTACGTTACGAAATGACGGTTGTACTGCCGGAACAGGACGCTCCAGCCATTCACCTGGTACTGCTGTCACTGGCAGTCAACCTGTTGATTTCCCTGTTATTCTTCATCATCATTGCCGTTATTCCCACTTCTCTTGTTTCCTGGATCCACTGGCCTGAAGGGCATCGGAAGTGGCTTTACCTGGTGCCGTTGGCTGTCTTGTTGTACAGTGCCGGACAGACATTCAACTACTGGCTCATCCGCAAGAAAGCATTCAGGGCGTCGGCTACCAACCGGATCAGTCGGCGGATCGCTGAGGGAGCAGTTCAGGGTGCCGGCGGTTTCGCGGGATGGGGAGGGGCTCTCCTCTGGGGTGACATGGCAGGCCGCGTCATGAACCTGGTGGTGGCCACCCTCCAATCGGTCAAAAATGGTTTCACCCTGGAAAACATCCGTATCGCCGAAATCCGCCGGCTTGCCGTCAGGTACAAGGATTTCCCACTCTTCCAGGCTGTGCCGGCACTGCTGAATACCATCAGCCTCATGCTTCCCGTACTCCTGGTAAACAGCTATTACTCAGCCAATACAACTGCACAGTTTGATCTTTGCAGGCAGGTGCTTCTTCTTCCATTGGCACTTATTACTACCGCTATGTCGCAGGTCCTCCTGCAGAAATTCGTCGAACAACGCAACCTTCAGCAGCGTATTTTACCCGGTTTTCTCAAAATCTCCCTGTATGCCTCCCTCTTTGCCATCGCTGTCGTGGTGTTTTTTATGCTGACAGGAAAACCTCTTTTCGCCTTCCTCTTCGGCAAGCAGTGGGCTGTGGCCGGTACCTATACGATGTACCTTGCCCCGGCCTTCATGATCCAGTTTGTTGTGTCCCCCGTCAGCACCCTGATCATCGCCCTCGAAAAAGTGCGAATCGGGGCAGTATGGCAATTGCTCTATTTCGGTGGTATCCTGTCGCTTTCTTTCTTCCGCCATCTGCCGGAAACAGGTTTTTTCAGGATATTCACCCTGATCAACCTTGTTTTCTATCTGATATATTGGCTCATCATCCTTTTCATAATATTGCGGTATGAATACCAACGGGGAAACAATCTTAAAAATCCGTAGGTTTGCATAACCATCAACCGGTACGGAATGAAAATTTGCCATGTGACCACCGTCCATCCTCCAAGAGATAACCGTATCTTTCACAAGGAGTGTGTTTCACTTGCAGAAGCCGGTCATGATGTATCCTTGCTGGCAGCCGGCCGGGCTGAGTATTCCGATGAAAGAGGAGTCCGGACGGTTATGGTGCCGGTACGATACCGGTCACGACCCGGAAGGATGCTTAAAGCTCCACGGATACTGGCCCGTAAGGTGATTTCCCTGAAACCCGATGTAGTTCATTTCCATGATCCGGAGTTTCTTCAGGTCGTGGGAAAACTTAGGAGAAAAGGGATTAAGTTGATTTACGATGTGCATGAGGATGTACCCAGACAGATATTGGCGAAATCGTGGATCCCTCACGGGATAAGGCATTTTCTTTCTGCCCGGATTGAGCGTTATGAAAACAGAAGGGCTTCCCGCGTGGATTATGTCATCACGGCCACCCCCTTTATCGCAGAGAGATTCCGGAAAGTCAATCCGAAAACCGGTTATGTGAGGAATTATCCCATTCCCGAAGAGTTTGACCTGCCGAAAAAAGAGCTCTCAGGCCCGCCTCATGTCTGTTATGTCGGGGGCATTGCTGCGATAAGGGGGGCAAAGGAGATGATCGCTGCCATCGATGGATGTGAAGCTGTGCTGGATCTGGCTGGTTCTGTGGAGTCCTGTGAGTTTTTTGAGGAACTGAAGCGGATGCCGGGCTGGGACCGGAAGATATACCATGGAATGGTGGATCGTAAAAAGGTGGCCGACCTGATGTCGCAGGCGGTCGCCGGACTGGTGCTGATCCATCCCATCCCCAATTACCTGGATGCCCTGCCAACCAAATTATTTGAATATATGCATGCTGGGATACCGGTGATCTATTCAGATTTTCCGCTCTGGCGGGAATTAGTCGAACCTCACCGCTGTGGCATTGCGGTCGATCCGTTGGATGTGGAGGCCATACGGAAAGCCATCCGGTTCATACTGGCAAATCCCGGAGAGGCTGCTGAAATGGGAAATCGTGGCAGAATCGCCGCTTTGAAGCTCTTTAACTGGAACGTGGAGAAACAAAAACTGCTGGCTGTTTATGATTCCCTGATGAAATGAACGTACCTGAAAAATATGCAAATCCATGCCCCTGAAGATTCTGACCGTTATCGGCGCCCGTCCTCAGTTCATTAAAGCGGCTGCTGTATCGGATGTCATCCGCAGGTATCCCTCTTTATTGCAGGAAAGTATCGTGCATACCGGCCAGCACTATGACCTGCAGATGAGTCCGGTGTTCTTCGATCAGTTGAGGATCCCTGAACCTCAATATCATCTTGGTGTACATGATATGCCGCATGGGGCAATGACCGGAACCATGATGATCAGACTGGAAAAGGTCATGCAGGAGGTTATGCCGGATATAGTCCTGGTGTATGGCGATACCAACTCAACGCTGGCAGGTGCCCTCACCGCAGCAAAACTCAACATCTCTGTCGCCCACATTGAAGCAGGGCTTAGGTCGTTCAACCGATCCATGCCGGAAGAGATCAACCGGGTACTTACTGACAGGCTCAGTGATGTATTATTCTGTCCGACCGACAGGGCAAAGGAGAATCTTGTCAGGGAGAGCTTTGGTGATCCCGGCTATATGGTGCGGGTCTCCGGCGATGTGATGCTGGATGTTTTGCTGCGTTTTCTTCCCGCGGCCAAACCGCCACAGGAGAAAATGCCGGATGAATACCTCCTGGCCACCATCCACAGGCAATCCAATACCGACCATCCTGACACGCTCAGGGAAATCTTTCAAGCACTGAGCATCCTGGCTGATGAAACCCCGGTGATCCTGCCGATCCATCCCCGAACCAGGGCGGCAATGCGTAAAGCAGGTATCACACCGGCCGGAAGGATCATCGTTATCGAACCGGTAGGATACCTGGAGTCACTTTGGCTGATTGAACATTGCCGGATGGTACTCACCGACAGCGGGGGACTGCAGAAAGAAGCCTATTTCCTTGGTAAAGCCTGCGTCACCCTGCGCGATGAAACAGAATGGACAGAGCTGACCGATGCAGGTGTCAATATTACAGCAGGAACTACGGTGAAAGGGGTCTTGGAGGCCTGCCGGAAGTTATTGCCTGTTCAGGTGGTTCCTGATCTTTCATTGTATGGAAATGGTAAATCTTCCGAATATATTACCGATCTGTTGCTGATGACGGAAGCACTTCAAAAGGGGTAAAAGTTGAACCGAATGAGCCGTTCTTTCAGAAGAATCAGGCCGGGGAAAGGAGAAACCATCCTTCTGTCCCTGGTAACGGCCCTTTTTGTGGCCAAAGAATCGCTGCCTGCCCTGGAATATCTCCTCTATCCGCTGATGGCTGTCTTTTTTGTATGGTCACTCTTGTTGCTTGTCAACATCAGGAAATTTACGACTTTTCCCTCAGGATCGCTGAGGATTTACCTTCCGGTAGGTTTCGTCTTTCTCCTCTTCCTCCTGGGTATCATGAATTCAGATTATTCCGTGACAGCATTCAGGACAGAAATGATCAACCTGGGCCTTGTAACCATGATGATCATCATGCACCTTGTCCTGATTTCATCCAGAGAGCAGTTTATCCGCTATCGCAACGATTTCTTCAGGATACTGTTTTACATCTTAACGATCATATCCTGCTTTGGCTTTGTGAAGTTTTGGCTGTACCTCAGGGGTATAGAAGTTCCGACCGCCTTTCTGGAGGAGCAGTTTTCCCTCGGAACCTCGCTCATCCTCAACTCTGATCGTTTCATTGTCGCCATTATTGCTGCCATGATTGGGGTTTTTCTATTCAAGTTCAGGCGAAAAACAGGATTTTTCCTTGCACTGATCTATCATATCTCTTTCCTCATAATGTTTTACACCGTCATCTGGACAGGTTCAAAGAAAGGATTGTTGCTTATGATCCTGCTGTTTCTTGTGATGATAACTCTACGGGTGTATTTTCTCTTTCACAGGAGTCGCGTTTATAATTATAACCTGATCAAGAATATGAATATCATCATTCTGATCATAGGGTTTTCAGCACTGCTGGGCACCTGGGCGATCAATTATCTTAAAGGGGATCAGAAAGAGAAATGGATAGCGAGCCTGGGATTCGACAGTTATCATTTCAAGTCGGAAATCACCATGATCACCTTTGCCCACCTTTCCACCCTTTTCCCGGATTCCGATCTCCAGCGCTGGTACGACCGGCTGTGGGGGCAGCCGGAACCCGATGAACAGGCACTGAAGGATAAGATTTCCTTTGTGCTGATTGAACAGGAGAATCAACAACTGAAAGATGACAAAGGTGCATGGACAATCCAGGCAATAGATCTAAGGAAAAACCGCTGGTCTGAGTCCCTGGATCTTTTCACAACCTATTCCACGAATGAAAAGATCTTAGGACGAGGTTTCCGTTATGTGGATCACTTCTCCCGTTTTCCGATGCTGAAAAAAACCTTTGACGATATCTCTTTCAGAAACAATTACCTGGTTTCGTCCCTGCTTTATTCAGGCCTGCTGGGTGTTGTAATGCTCGTCCTGCTGATATTGCAGGCATTGCACATTTACTGGATCAACAGGAAAGCACTCATCGCCCTGTTTTCCATTTACCTGGTAATGGTTGTACTCCATCTTTTATCATACAATACGATCCTCACCAATCCATTGCTGTTGATTGCACTGGTTATGCCTTTAAGGTATCACCGGTTACCTGAAACGAATCAGTGAATTGTTGTATGTTTGCAGATTACACGATATTTTCTCAGACTGGCGAATGAATATCTGGATCGTTAACCACTATGCCATTATGCCTGATCAGGCCGGTGGTACCCGTCATTATGAACTGGCAGCAAGGTTTGCTGAGCATGGGCATCATGTTACGGTGGTTGCTGCAGGTTTGAACTACCTGACTTTACGTGAAAAAGGTGTGTATGAAAGGAAACCCTGGCAGGTTGTTGCCTGTGGTGCTGTTGACTGGGTTTGGATCAAAACCACTCCCTACCAGAAGAACAACATGAGAAGACTGGTCAATATGGTTGTTTTTTCCCGCAATTTCATACGGTTCAGCAACTCTGTTGTCTCTCGTCCTGATCTGGTCATCGGTTCAACGGTACATCCCTTTGCTGCCCGGGCGGCTGCACACGTAAGCCGAAAGACCGGTGCCATGTTCTGGTTTGAAATACGGGACTTGTGGCCGCAGACCATGATCGATAACGGCTTATGGGATTCACGGAACTGGCGGTCGCGACTTTTCCGATGGATTGAGCGAAATACCCTCAAACATGCAAGGGGTGTCATTGCCCTGTCTCCCATGACAGCTTCTTACCTGGAACAACATTACCGGTGGAATCCCCGAAAGGTGTTGCTGCTACCCAATGGTACATGTACCAGCCCTGATCCTGTCATCGAACCCATCGATGAGAACCGTAAAATCATCCTGATGTATACCGGTGGTATGGATACTGTTCATCACCTCGACCATCTTATCGATGCCCTGGCTTTACCGGGAATGCCCGAAAATCTTGAGGTACAGCTCATAGGGGAGGGTAAGGAAAAAGAAAACCTGATGATCCGTTCCCGGCAACTTGGATTGAAAAACGTCGTCTGGAAAAACGCCGTCCCGAAAAATGAGATACCGGCGCTGCTTCAACAGGCTGACCTGTTCTATCTTTCAACATCAAAAGTTTTGTACGGCTCTGAGAACAAGCTTGCTGAATACCTGGAGGCGGGAAAGCCCGTGCTGACTTATACGGCTGCGAGCCATAATGATCCTGTTGAAACCATCGAATGCGGCTTGTCCGCTGCTTTTGGGGATGTAGTCGACCTGGCAGAGAAAATAACCCGGTTAGCATCTCTCAGTGAGACTGAACGTCAAAGGATGGGCATGCGGGGGCGTCAGTACGCACGGGAGAACCTCGGATGGGATATCCTGGCTGTCCGCTGCCTGAAAGGCATTGGCGCACTGGAACACCATCCTGTGATCATACCGGCCAAAGCCATGGATGCTCCAGTGTTGGCTCAAATGCACCGGGATGTGATCCACAGTGGTTTCCTCAGCACTCTTCCTTTGCCTTTCCTTACATTGCTGTACATCCACCTCATCAGGCAGGAAGTTGTTTTCTGTGCTTTCAACCAGGGTAAGATCAACGGCTTTGTTACAGCTACAGCTGGTCAGAAGCCACTGATCCGGTGCTTTGTAGCGAGAAATCCGCTCAGGTCGGCCATCTTTCTCCTACCGGTTATCTTCCGTAAAGGGATGATCCGGAAATTGTCTGAGACCTACCGCTACAACAGGGCCTTGCCACCTATGCAACTACCGGATCCGGAACTGCTTAGCATTGCAGTTCGCCCGGGTGACCAGTCGGGCGGCATTGGCAGAATGTTGCTGGAAGAATTGATGGATGCCTTCGCCAGAAAAGACATCAGGGCTTTTAAGGTGATCGCAGGAGAGGAGCTGGAATCTGCCAACCGTTTTTACAGGAAGAATGGATTTGTGCCTCTTGCTGCTGCCTGTGTGCATAAAGGAGAGCGCTCAAACATCTTCATAAAAACGATCGGGAACGAAAAAACACGCTTTCAACAACAGAATCCGAACATGAATCCGGAGAACTGATGTATAATATCTGGAATAAAACTGACCTCGCACTGATGTGCGCACTGGCTTTTGTGATGCCATTGCATAAGCGTGCCACGGTAATTGTCATCTGGTTGCTGGGAGTCTCATGGCTCATCCGTCTGCTGGTAGAATGGATCGTGTATGGAACCCTTGCCGAAAGGTTCAGGTGCATGATAAAAAATATCGGATGGATCGGCATCATGGTTTTTTTCGGATTGGTTGCATTATACCTGTTGGGCATATTATGGACAGAAAACCTTGATGAAGTGAAGTTTGAGCTGGAAAAGAAGACCTCCCTGCTGGCTTTCCCCCTGATCCTTTTTACCATGAACTGGATTTTCCGAAAGGAGTCGGTCAGGGATTATATTCTGGTTTCTTTTCTGCTGGGTGTGATAACAGGATCATTGCTTTGCCTTGGAAATGCCATGAGCCACTTTTTTTATTCGGGTGATCTCTCTGTGTTCTTCTATGATCAATTCTCCTACCTGTTGCATCCGGGCTATTTTGCCCTGTATAATGTATTTGCCCTTGCCATCATGCTGGTATATGGTTCTTTGCTTTCCAGGTCGTCACTGTCCAGGAGACTTCACCTGTTCTGGATACCGGTTATTTTTCTCGGATTGATGGTTTTTCTTCTGGCAAGCAAGGCAGGCATCATTTCCATGGTTATTCTGTTTGTGCTGTTTTTCTTTGACCAGGTGTTGATACGAAAATCCTATCGTTATGCTTTACAGGTTATCGGGCTGGCGGTTTTTATCATGGTGATGGGATACATTTTTATGACTGGCAGCGTTACCCGGATGGCATCCATGGATAAGCTCACGAAATGGAATGAAGAGGTGGATACCCTGCGGATTGCAGATGGTGTGCAGATACGGAAGCTCATGTGGGCCATTTCCTTTGAACAATTCACCGATGCACCGCTGCTGGGGACAGGCACAGGTGATTATTATAAAGATATCTCGGCGCGGATCCAAAAAAAGAACCTTATTCATACGGTTGGTGGTATCAAGAACGCACATAATCAGTATCTGCAGACCTTGGCCACAACGGGTTTTTTTAGCTTTTTATTCCTTTTGCTCTGGTTAGGATACCCTTTCATGGTGGCATTAAAGAGGCGTGATTTTCTGTATGGGTCTTTTCTCATCGTGGTGGCTGTTAACCTCCTGGTAGAATCAATGCTGGAGACCCAGGCAGGCATTGTGTTCATTGCTTTCTTTAACACTTTTTTGTTCGCTGACCTGACGACAGAGAAGCATCCGGCAGCATCACCTCCGGCTGGAGGATCTGCAGCCAGGGCATAAAAAAACGGTGCTCCGGGGAAGCCGGGGCACCGTAATAAAGGATTTATGCCTGATTATACAAGTCCCTGTGCCAGCATGGCTTCAGCAACTTTTACAAATCCGCCGATATTGGCGCCTTTGACATAATCCACGAAATCCCCATCTTTTCCGAATTTCACACAGGTCTCATGGATGCTTTTCATAATGAGTTGAAGCCGGCTGTCAACCTCTTCACGTGTCCAGCTCAGGCGCATGGAGTTCTGTGTCATCTCAAGTCCGGAGGTGGCAACGCCACCTGCGTTGGCAGCTTTTCCCGGTCCATAAAGGATCTTGTTTTCAAGCCATACCTGTGCCGCTTCGGGTGTAGAGGGCATGTTGGCGCCTTCACACACCATGAAACAGCCATTCTTGACCAGTATCCTGGCCTCATCTGCGTTGATCTCGTTCTGGGTTGCATTGGGCATGGCAACCTGACAGGGAATGCTCCACGGGCGTTGGTCACTGTAGTATTCACCACCCCATTTGGCTGTATATTCACTGATACGGCCACGTTTTACATTCTTGAGGTGCATGATCCAGGCAAGTTTTTCATCATTGATGCCATCCGGGTCATAGATAAATCCGTTGGAGTCAGACATGGTAACCACTTTACCTCCGAAGAAATTCACCTTCTGCACTGCAAACTGGGCAACATTCCCTGAACCCGAAATCGCAACGATCTTGCCTTTCAGGCTGTCCCCACGGGTTTTAAGCATCTCCTCCGCAAAGTAGGTGGCGCCGTATCCGGTTGCTTCGGGACGAACCAGCGATCCCCCCCAATATAAACCTTTCCCGGTGAATACACCCGTGAATTCATTGCGGAGCCGCTTGTACTGGCCAAACATGTAACCTACCTCCCGGCCTCCCACACCGATGTCACCTGCCGGGACGTCTGTGTCAGGGCCGATGTGACGGAAAAGTTCATTCATAAAACTCTGACAGAACTTCATCACTTCATTGTCCGACTTGCCTTTGGGGTCAAAATCCGACCCTCCTTTGCCACCACCCATCGGAAGCGTCGTCAGCGCATTTTTAAAGACCTGCTCGAATGCAAGGAATTTCAGGATGCCAAGATTAACGGTCGGGTGGAAACGGATACCACCCTTGTACGGGCCAATGGCACTGTTCATCTCAATGCGGAAACCCCGGTTGATCTGAATTTCCCCCTTGTCGTCCAACCAGGGAACCCTGAAAATGATGATGCGCTCTGGCTCAACAATCCTTTCAAGGATCTTTGCCTGCTTGTATTTGGGGTTCTCTTCAATGAAAGGGATGAGGTTTTCAATAACTTCCCTTACGGCCTGGTGAAATTCCGGCTCTGATGGATTTCTGGCGATGACGGTCACCATAAACTCATCAACCAGCTGTTTATACATACTGTGTGACATGATAAAATAGTTTAGGTTAACAACAAAGAATCTATAAATGCGCAACAATATTAGTGAAAATTTTCTTTCACCAAATGTTATCCTGCCAATCTCAATAATAATTTGTATAAGTGAAGAACGATAGGGAGAATGATCAACCGGCCGGTAAACTTTCTTACTTATATCGGATGCACCACACGACAGGAAATGAACGGGAATCCTTTATCCTTCTTGCATATCAATTTTTAGTATTTTTATCGGTTGAAGATGGAAACTGTAATAACTTGAATGACTTATGGATGATGAAATAAAAAAAAGACATGCAGGACCGGAACCGGGGAAAAAGGAAACGGAGCCCTCTATGGACCGCCTGCTGGCAGAGACACGGGAAAGGATCAAGGAACTGGCATGTATCAACCAGACTACACAAATACTGAAAGAGGGTAAGTCAATAGGAGAAACCCTTCAGAAGATCTGCCTCATTCTGCCACGGGCATGGCAGTATCCCGAATATACGGTCGCAAGGCTTTCATACGATAGCCAGGTATATACGACTGGCAATTTTATTCAGACTGAATGGATTCAGGTACAGAATTTCCAGAGTATCGACCGGAGAAAAGGCAAGATTGAGATCTTCTACACAAAGAAATTTCCACTTATGAGCGAAGGGCCATTTCTTGAAGAGGAACGGCATCTGCTCATTAACCTGTCCAACCTGATTACAGGCTACATCAATTCCGAGAAAGCCAAAGACCTTCTTAAAACCGGTGAGGAGGATGTGGTCAGAAAAGCCCCACCCGCAACGGACACCGTCTCGGTAAGCCGGCAACTTTTACAGAAATTTCTTACCAAACAAAACATCGACAGGGATGTCTTTCATGACCTGATGCCTTTTAAAGTCAGGGAGATCCTGCTTGTAGCCAACCTCTATGATGCTTATAACATTGAGGAGGAGGGGCGTTTTTCAGAGCATATCCTCGGGGAATATTACCAGTTGAATCTCAGCTCCATGCCAAGGGTAACAGGTGTTACCACCATGGAAGAGGCACTCGATCAGCTCAAGTCCCGACATTACGACATGGTGATCATCATGATGGGTGTCGATAAGAATATACCCGTGGAGCAAAGCCGTGTGCTTAAAAAGGAGTATCCCTATATCCCTATTTTCCTGCTGCTGAACAATAATGCAGATATTGCCATTTTTCATGAATCCCCGGACCTTCTCAATTCAGTTGATAAGCTGTTTGTCTGGA
Organism: uncultured Lentimicrobiaceae bacterium; assembly: GCA_964652685.1. GTDB lineage: Bacteria > Bacteroidota > Bacteroidia > Bacteroidales > SKPS01 > SKPS01. The sequence continues at coordinate 25,143 of CAZZBS010000031.1, read as the reverse complement.
ATGGTGACTCAAAGATCTTCTTTGCAATGGTTAAGCACCTTGAGGATAAGGTGAATGTGGAAAATGATACCCGTGTGGGGCTTGTAAGGATCATCCTGGTGGTGGAAGACTCGGCCAAATACTTTTCAAGGTACCTTCCGATGCTCTATACCTCAGTGATGGAACAGACCCGGCGCAACATCGATGATGTGACAACTGATGAATTATATAAGGTGCTGCGTTTGCGTGCCAGGCCTAAAATCCTGCTGGCCTCCAGTTTTGAGGAAGCGCTGGTTATCTACCATAAATACAAGGAGTTCATGCTTTGCCTCATCACAGATGTAAGGTTCGGGAAAGAGGGTGTGATGGACGCTGAAGCAGGGTTCCAACTGGTGAAACAAATCCGCGAAGAGATAAAAGATCTGCCGGTGATCATTCAGTCATCCAACGAAGATAATTCCAACAGGGCCTACCTGCTTAAAACCACCTTTATCAATAAAAACTCCGACAGCCTGCTTCAGGAAATTAAAAGTTTCATCAGTCACTACCTGGGATTCGGGAATTTCGTTTTCAAAACATCGGAGGGGAAAGAGGTAGCCATTGCCAAGTCCATCAAGGAGTTTGAGAAACAACTCCGGATCATCCCTGATGAGTCATTGCTGTATCATTCAAAACGGAATCATTTCTCTCTTTGGTTCATGGCCAGGGGGGAAGTGCAGATTGCCAAGCTCATCAACCCATATCGTACCACCGATTTCCAATCCACCCAGGAGATCCGTAACTTTCTGCTGAATGCCATCCAGCAGTACCGCAATGAGAAGAACAAAGGGAAGGTGGTTACGTTTGAGGATTCGGAGGTGCTGGAAGAGACCAACATCGTTAGCCTTGCAAGCGGATCCCTGGGGGGGAAGGGGAGGGGCGTGGCCTTCATTAACACCCTGATCCATAATTTCGATTTCAGCAACATCATACCCAATATCAGGATCAGGGCGCCGAAAACCTGTATTGTGGGGACAGACGAGTTTGAGCGTTTCCTCGACAGGAACAAACTTGCCGAGAGAATTATCAACGAGAAGGATTACGAGGTGATCAAACAATGGTTTTTGGAAGGAACCTTTTCGGAGGTATTTTCCAAACGGATGCGGAGGGTGCTGAAAATTATTGAAAAGCCCATTGCCATCCGCTCTTCCGGCCTTTTTGAAGACAGTCGCCTGCAACCCTTCGCAGGAATCTTCGAGACCTATCTCCTCCCTAACAACCATCCCGATTTTGAGGTTCGTCTGAAACAGGCACTGGATGCCATTAAGCTTGTGTATGCATCGGTCTATTCCAAAACGGCCCGTGGGTATGTGGAAGCCATTCATTATAAAATTGAAGAGGAAAAGATGGCCGTAGTGATCCAGGAGGTTGTCGGTGAACAATACGGCAGCTATTTCTACCCGCATATAAGCGGGGTGGCCCAGTCGTACAATTATTATCCCTTTGCACACATGAAGCCTGAGGAGGGCTTTGCCGTTTCAGCACTTGGACTTGGAAAATATGTTGTGGAGGCGGAAAAAGCATACAGGTTTTCACCCAGGTATCCCGATATTGATATCAACACACCCAGGGACCAGTACCTGAATTCACAGCTTCAGTTTTATGCAGTTGACCTGGGTAAAAAAGAGGTGGATGTTATGGAGGGTGATACCGCAGGCCTTGCACGCCTGGATATTGACGTAGCAGAAGAACATGGTACGTTGAAACACCTTGCTTCTGTGTATGATATTCAACAGGATACCATCCACCCGGGCCTCAGCCGCCCGGGACCCCGGATCATCAACTTCGCCAATGTCCTGAAATATAATTATGCACCCATGGCAAAGACCATCGAAGTGGTTCTCGATATCGTGAAGGAGGCACTCGGCTCGCCCGTAGAGATTGAATTTGCCATCGATCTCAACAAAGACCGCAATTACCGTTCATCCTTCTTCCTGCTGCAGATCAAACCACTCATCGGGAACCTCTCCGATTATACCATCGACCTGGATGCCATTGACAGATCGAACCTTATCCTTTACAGTGAAAAAGGGATGGGCAACGGAATGATCGATAATATTTATGATCTCATCTATGTTGACAGAGAGGTATTTGAAAAGTCAATGACCGAACAGATGGTTGAAGAGATTGAAAAACTGAACCGCAAAATGGTTGATGAAGGCAGGAAATATATTCTGATTGGCCCCGGCCGCTGGGGTACGCGCGATCGATGGATTGGCATCCCTGTGCAATGGGCACAGATTTCCAACGCTAAAATCATCGTGGAAACCAGCCTTGAAGGATTTCCATTGGATGCCTCTTCCGGATCCCACTTCTTCCATAATGTAACCTCTATGAATGTTGGCTACTTCTCGATCGTTGAGGGTATGGGGAAGAATTTCATCGACTGGAAAAAGTTGCAGCAGATGCCCGAAATCAACCGGACAACCTTTTTCAGGCATATACGGAGTGAGGATCCTTTTATCGTTAAGATGGACGGGAAAAAGCGGATCGCCCTTGTCGGTAAGAAGATATAAATAAAAAGAGGGTGTCTCAAAAGTCTGAGACGCCCTCTTTTTTTGTCAATTTACTGGTTATCCGGTTCATGTTGATAATTTGGTGATAACTTAGGCGTGTTTTTACGTCATAAAATGTTAATATTCATTATATTAACAATTATTTATTACGGGAAGACATGGCAAAAGCAGTCTTTGGATGCTAAAGCATGATAAAGGCTTCCGCAGGTTTATGTTGAAAGGATTAAGGAAAGTGGAGGTAGAGACTGGATTGCTGGCCATAGCCCATAACCTCTCGAAGATGGTCAATTAAAAGTGTAAAAGAACCTAAATCAGTAGCTGCGGAGCGACCTTGGCTGGAGCGGTCCCGTTGGAGGTAAGTCCAACGGGATCATTCCTGAGCCGAAGGCGCAAGGAATGAAGCTACAGGCGCAGTCGCGGAGCAGCTACGCGGCCTTACGGCCGTGGAGAAAAAAAAGAGAGCGCCTCTTTTGTGACGCCCTCTTCCTGCCTGGTTGGCAGATAAATCATTATTCCTCTTTTTTTGTCCTGATGATCTTTTCTTTGATACGGGATTTCTTTCCTGTAAGACCCCTGTAATAGAAAATCCTGGCTCTTCTTACCACACCCCGTTTGTTGACGATGATCTCATCAATGAACGGCGAACTGATCGGGAAGATTCTTTCAACGCCAATGCCACCTGACATTTTACGGATTGTGAAGGTTTCCCTGGTACCTGAATTTTTTCGCTGTATTACCACGCCCTGGAAACTCTGTATCCTCTCCTTGTTGCCTTCCCTGATCTTATACTGAACCGTAATGGTATCGCCTGCCTTGAATTCCGGGTACTTCTTCATCGGAACCAACATCTCTTCTACCTGCTTGATAATCTCGTCTTTATTCATCTTATCCGGTTTATTAGCGCATTCTCGAAAAAAGGAGTGCAAATATAGATGTATTTTTTAAATCGGTAAAACAATCTTGCAAGAAAAATACTGCTCAGGAATCTCAATATCGATATCATTCATCATCTTCCAGCATGCCGGGCCTCCGTTTCACGGTTCGTTCAAGCGACTGTTCGTGACGCCATTGTTGGATTTCCCGATCGTTTCCGGACAAGAGGATGTCGGGCACTCTCCATCCCCGGAAGGCAGACGGCCGGGTATAGACAGGCGGTGCCAGCAAGTTGTCCTGGAAGGAATCGGTCAGGGCCGACTGTTCATCACCCAACACCCCGGGAATGAGTCGTACCACGCTGTCGATGATGACAGCCGCTGCCAGCTCTCCCCCGGTCAGCACATAATCTCCGATGCTGATTTCCATGGTGATCAGGTGCTCCCTGATCCTTTCATCAATACCTTTGTAATGACCGCAGAGAAATATCAGGTTTTCAGCCATCGATAACCTGTTGGCCATCGGCTGTTTCAGTAATTCACCATCAGGTGATGTGTAGATGATCTCGTCATAATGAACTGATGCCTTCAGCTTCTCAAGGCATGCTGCCACCGGCTCAATCATCAGCACCATACCACTGCCCCCACCATACGGGTAATCATCCACACTCTGGTAACGATTGGTGCTGTAATCCCGCAGGTTGTGAATCCGGATGTCACAGATGCCCTTGTCCATTGACCGTTTTACAATCGATTCTGTCAATGGGCCCCGGAACATTTCCGGATGTACCGTGATGATGTCGATCCGCATAGATGAAAGGGTTGCCGTTATCCGGCAGCAACGGGCAAAGATAATAAATATGGCATCATGATGGGGAATAATTGCTACTTTCGCTCTGTCATGCCGATCACCCATCCCATTCCAGCCAAAATCAAACGATCTGCTTTGTACTTTCTGCTTCCTGCTTTTTTTAATTTTTCTCCCGCTGAGCGAAGCGAAGCGGGATGGCGATTACCTGTGATTTTGTCTCGCTTCGCTCTCCAAATCATTATTCCTGCTCACTTTATACTTTATACTTTATACTTTAGCCTTTAGCCTTTAGACTTCCCATGGTGCCTTACTACTATAGAATACTCGAAGTCACTCCTGACGCATGCCATGAGGAGATCCGAAAGGCATACCGGAGATTGGCCAAACAATATCATCCTGATCTTAACAAATCACCGGGGGCCAAGGAACACTTCCTGTTGCTGCAGAAAGCCTGGCAGACCCTTGGTAATCCTGAAGCAAAGGCCAGTTACGATTTCTATTCAAAGCGCTATGTGCACCGCAGCGGAGGAATGGAACCTCCTCAAAGGAAAACTCCACCACCGGATCCCTCCATGAAAGCACGGGCATATACAGGCTACGGAGGAAGGATATATTACCGAACCGTTAATGAAGAAACCTTCAGAAAGGAGGAAAAAATCCGCCGAAGGGATTGGGTCCTTGTCGGGTCTGTCATGTTGCTGATACTACTGATCCCTTTGTTTGGCAAACTGTGGGAAAGGGGAAGACTTAGGTTTTTCGGAACGGACACAGTTGCTGAAGTAATTTCTTTTGATGTTTCGGTAACACTTTTACTTCATGGCAACGGCAACAACGCCGTGACAGAAGTATTTCCTGATATTTTCCCGGCAGCGGGTGAGTGGGTTATTCCGAAAGGGATGCCCCTGAAGGCAGGGGACCGTTTTCACGGAAGATATCTGCCTTCATCACCCTATATCAACCGCATCAGTTTCGATGAACCGGATCAGGAAACGTTAGACCGCTATTGTAGCATCATTTACCTTCGTTGGGTTTCTACCCCTTTTCTCGATAGTCTTGCTGCAGGCTCCATGAAGGCGGTCTTTCTTTTTTCTCTCTGCGACAGCCTTTATGAACACCTGGGAACCAGAGGACTTGCCAACCTGTATTTTGCCGGTGTTGAACCGGAAGTGAACCGTTTCAGCAACCGAAAAACTTTCGACAGGATGGCTGCCACATCTGATTGGAAAAGAATAGTACGTAACTGCCGTGAAGCAACCCGCCCCGTCACCTTCGAATGATGATCGACGGTTTTCAGATCAGTGAAAATGCACCCTGGAAGTTCTCAGGCCATATCACCTGTATATCATTTCCCTTTTCAACGGCAATAACCACCGGCAGGTCGATCCCCGTTTCACGGAAAACAGCAAGGATGGTCTTCGTAGCAATGTCTGCGTCAAATACCACAGCGTAAAAACTTACCTTGGCATTGTAATCACTCCCCGTGCATTTCCCGTTCCCTGAGGAGATCAGCGCCTTGTTCAGCAGGTCTTCTGTCATGACAAGCCTGTCGATATCTTCCGGATCACCCCAGTAGGATGTATCAATCTGGATGATAAGCTGGGAGAAAGCATCAGGGCCGGTGATGACATAATCCTCTTTCAACATTCCGGATACAAGGTCCCGGGCTTTCTGAACCAACAGAACATGGCTGGATTTATAGATTTCAAACCCGCCTGCCTTGCCACCAAGGATTCCTTCCTGCACCGACAATGTGTTCCTTCCGGGTATTTCCCTGATCCTCCAGAACATGGTCAATGAATCCTGTACCTTGAACAGCTCCGCATAGACCAATCCATTTTCACCTATGATCTCATCAGTCACCTGCTGGTCATGCTGCCTGCAAGTCTGAAAAAACAACAATGCCAATACCAGAACAAGAATCCTGCTCAGCACCTTCATCCCTTTATCGTATTTGGTTAACAGCCAAAAGTACGATTATTTTTCTGACATCAGACAAGCAGAATATAGGAAAAAGATGTTTACAGGGGCATCCTGAAAATTTTTCTGTAATCGCTCATGTAAGGGTCCCTGTAAAGGAAGTACAGATTGTTGCTGTGCACCGACAGCTGTTCGATATACGGGAAGGATGGAATGATAATCTCCCTCAGACAGCTTCCATTAACAGGATCAATTTCTTTCAATGTACTGATGCCCTGCGATTCAAAAACAGCATAAAACCTCCCGTACGCTGGATCGTGAAGGAGGATTTTCCTGAAACTGCGGTTGCGGTAATCGGGAAAAGGAATGCGCTTTACAGGATGGTTGAGTGTGTCAAAATGAGTGATCACACCCTCAGCAAAATTGAAGATCATGATTTGCTGACCCTGTTTAACCAGTGGGGCGAAAACCGGTGCGAAGAAGCACATCTCCCCGAATCTCCGTTCAAATTCATTGGTCTCGAAAATATCCCGTGTTTCCCTCAATCGGAGGCCCAGCGGATCCGCAATGCTTTCAAAAAGAAATGTCTTGTCCTGATCCAGGTTGTAACAGTAATAGTCGAGCCATTGGTTGTCCAGCCGGTAATGGCCGAAATAGTAGTTGTCTTTGATGATGGCTTCAATCCTTGCAATACCGGCATCAAATTCCTTGGTGAGTATCGATTCGGAGCCGATAGTGAAGGTGTTGTCACGGATCTCCAACAGACAGGTTCGATCCTTTCCTCTCAGCCAGATATCGCCGGCGGCATCGCGGAAAAGGTTTGCAGGTTCTTTCCATGGGGTGTTGGCAACCACATCCTGCTGGTTGTTTAACAGGAACAATGACTGCCTGTTCAGTCGGTTTTCAGGAAATGCCAACAGCAGGAGGCCCTGGTCACATACCAGATAAGAGGTTACAAACCATGGTCTTTCAGGTATCAGGTCAACCGGTTTTGCATAAACGGAATAGGTGTTAAGGTGGTGCACGGAAGGGGAAAGCCGGATCAGAAAAGGGCCCGTAACCGGATTGATTTTCACGGTAGTGTCCATGTATGAGATATGGCTCACCTTTAGGGTGATATCCCTCCTGTCAGCCATGACCCGGCATATCCCTGCCCCGTTGCTGGTTGCAATATTGTCCTGCTGTTCACTGAAAAGATAGGCACCGGAGACTGGAATCCCACTGATATTGTCAACGAGCTTCAGCGTAATGTACGGTTGTGCATCTGACAGGGAAACACCTGCAAGTAGCAATAAAACAATGATATGATATCTTTTGTGTTTCATCATGCAAGGCATTTTCAGCATGAATCATATCAACAAAGTTACTTGGTTTGTTACTTTTTTTCTGCCTGTTCTCTGCTTTGCGAGGCCTTGAATTTTTCGAGCTCTTCGTTTTTCTTTCTGATCAATCGCTTAACCTCCTGCTGGTTTTCCCAGTCGAAATAGGACATGGTCTCAATAACGACAACACCTCCCATAAAGTCTCCGTATTGAGCCGGAACACCTCCGTGCCATACATTGATGACGCTGATGGCCTGGCTCGGGATGGAAACATTGGTGCTTCGCTGTTTTACACCGTCAACGATGTAGAGTACATCGCCTATCCTGGCCCCGCGGAAAGAGATCTGCCGGCCGTCGTCGCTCACCCAGGTGCTGCCAAAAAGCTCAAGGGCTTTGCCAAGGTTCGGATCGGCCAGTTTGGTAAAATCACTCCCCTTCAATTCTTCCTTGGAGGGTGATTCATTTTTCAGCGGCACTTTGTCAATAATCCTGGCTGTCGGTAGCTGTCGCCCCAACCTGATTGCCAGGTCGTCGATGAATGATGTGTTGTTTCCCGTCACACGGATGCCTATAATCACAACCGTATCAACCAGATAACTGTTGATGGTAACGTTGTACACACCGGGTTCAAGCGGCCTCAGGGTGAAATCTCCATGTTCATTGGTGCGTGTGGAGATCATATTGCCTCCGTAAACAACATATACTTCAGCATTTGGGAAGGGCTCCAGGGTAACTTCACCTTTATTTTCCACTTGAAGTTGCACGTTTCCCCGGATGCTTCCCTGCGCAAACAGTTGCCCGGCCGTCAGAAGGGCAAGTGTTAATAAAAAAATGATCCTTTTCATGGCTTGTGGGTTTTGGTTATCAACCTTAAAGGTATAGCCATGGAAGCATTGAAAACCTTCCGGAAAAGGATAGGGAGTGGGTCAGTCAGTTATAGGCAATTGAGGTGCAGGTTATCGGTTCGGATGACCGTTTACCGGGTGTATGTGCACCTGAAACTGCCGTCGGTGATCTCAAACCAGTCACCTGCCCCGTTGTCGGCAGTGTAATAGAATGCCCCTTCGATTAGTTTGTTGATGGTGTCGTGCCGGGCGATGAACAGCATTGATTCGGCAGAATTCAGGGGGAGGTAGGTCTGGTTGCCTGTTTTAAAGATACAGATGTTCTTGATGTTCTTGATTTCATGCTGTCCGGGCTGATGCTCCTGGATGAGAAGCTTCAGCGTGTCATTGGCGGTACTGGTTCCCAGGAGAATGATGGTTCCGCTGTTCCATTCGCCGGAGAATTTTTTCGCGGCATTCCAGGGAGTTCCGTCCATTTTGCAGGTGAGATGATCCTTGAGGGGCTCCAGCGGCTCCTCTTTACAACCTGTGAAGGGCAGTGTCGTTGCCATCAGGAGGATAACGGCTGCCAGGATATTTCCATGTAGTTTCTTCATAAAAGCCTGTTTGGTTATGGGTTAATTTTTCAGGTAATGATCAAGCCATGCAAAGAATTCGCGCTGCCAGAGGATGCTGTTTTGTGGTTTAAGCACAAAATGGGATTCCTCAGGGAAGATAAGAAGTTTGGATGGGACACCCAGCAGTTGAGCTACATTGAACGCCTGGAGGCTTTCTGTGTATGGGATGCGGAAATCGTTGCCGCTACTGATGATCAAAATGGGGGTGTTCCATTGGTGTACGAAGCGGTGAGGGGAAGCTGCGTAACTGTTTGCTGCTGCCGGATCCCAGTAGGGGCCTTTAAGGTCATGATTGACAAAGAAATATTCTTCCGTGGCCCCATACATGCTTTCCAGGTTGAACATGCCACAGTGAGAGATGAATGCTTTAAAACGGTTTTCATGGTTTCCGGCAAGCCAGAAGACAGAGAAACCTCCGTAACTTGCTCCGACGGCACCTATCCTGTCCCTGTCAAGCCAGGGTTCTTTGGCCATTGAATCAATGGCCGATAAGTAATCCAGCATGTTCTGCCCCCCGTAATCCCCGCTGATCTGGTCATTCCATTCCTGACCGAAAGTGGGAAGCCCGCGCCGGTTGGGTGCTACCACCACGTAACCATTGGCTGCCATGATCTGGAGATTCCATCGGAAGGAGAAAAACTGGCTGACGGCGCTTTGTGGCCCCCCCTGGCAATACAGGATCGCCGGGTAACTTTTTCTCGGGTCAAAAAGGGGAGGATAGATCACCCATGTATGCATCTTTTTGCCATCGGTGGTCTCAATCCATCGCGCTTCACTACGGGCAGGCTTGATGTGCTCCAGGATATGCCTGTTGGTGAAAGTCAATGGTTGTTCGGTTCCATCCATAGAAATAACAAACAGCTCAGAAGGCATGGCATGGTTCATCTTACTGCCAATAAGCCTGTCTCCGGCAAGGGCAATGTCGGTATAATCATGCGCACCCTTTGTGACCTGTTTTATTTCCTGGTTGCTTAGTTTCACCGAGAAAACCTGGTAGGTGGCATGAATGCCGCTGATGAAGTAGATAAGGTTTCCCTGGGTGCTCCAGACAAAATGATCTGCTCCCTGGTCAAATCCGCGCGTTATATCGATGGCACCGCCATCTTCGAAAGAATACACGATAAGTCTCATCTTGTCGGCCTCAAAACCCGGGGTAGCCATGCTGCGCCAGGCTATACGCTTGCCATCGGGCGAGAAAACAGGATTGTGGTCGTATCCTTCAAATCCGGCCCTGCTCAGGTTCTCGGTTTTCTTCCGTGTTATATCGTAAAGGTAAATTTCACTGTTGGTGCTGGTGGTATATTCCTTACCCGTTAGTTTCTTGCAGGTATAGGCGATACGCATGCCGTCAGGGCTCCATGCGATCTGCTCCATCCCGCCATGCGGAAGCATCGGGCTGTCGTACCGCTCACCCTCCATGATGTCAAATCCTGGTTTGATGCCGGAAGGATCATATTGGGTGTGGAAGATGTGACTGAACTTGTAATCATGCCAGTGATCCCAGTGACGGTACATCAGGTTGGTGGCAATGATTGCATTTGATTGGGGCAGATCCGGGTACAGATCGGTGCATGCCTGGTCCATTTTGACATCCATGGTGTACAGGAGACTTTTACCGTCCGGCGAATAGGAAAAGCCGGTCATGCTCTCCTTAAAGCCTGTCAGTATCTTGAGGTTACTGCCGTCAGGATTGATTTCATAGAGTTGGATAATCCCGCTGTCATTGGGTGCAAGAAATCCGATCCGCTCCCCGTCAGGCCTCCAGCGCGCATTGAACTCCGATACACCTGTCATCGTAATCCGTTTCACTGCAGACGGATCCTCTACATCGACCACATAAAGGTCACGGTTCCCCTGGTTCATGCCGGTATCATACCAGGTAACGCCGTATAAAACCTTGCTGCCATCAGGTGAAACCTGCATGTCGGAAACCCTGCCCAGCATCCATAACACCTCCGGTGTCATCACCTCGGGCAGCGCATTGGTGTCAATCGGGGGATGAAGGGGATAATCAGCCGTTTTTTTCAGGTAGTGGCATGATGAAGCCAGCATCAAAACGATGATCACGATCCGGAAATGTTTCATAGTTTAAAGGAATTAATATTGAATGAATCATCCGTATTATTGTACAGGTGTATTGATCAACCTGGTTACATTGGCCAGCGCTTCCCTGGCTGTTTCATAATTGGGATTGATTTCCAATGCCTTATCATAATAAGCCTTGGCATTGTAAAGGTCCCCTAACCTTTCATGGGCGAATCCCTTGGCATAATATGCCTGGAAATAGGAGGGATTGGCCAGAATGGCCTGCCCGAAATAATCACGTGCAGCATCCCAGACCTGTAGTTCGATATGGATATAACCCAACCCAAAAAAAGCGTTGTCTTTGAATCCCTGGTCATTCTTAAGACGTGTCACGGCAAGGTAGGCATCAATTGCCTCATTGTACTTTCCGACATCCTGGAAATATTTCCCCATATTATAGTAAGCTTCAGCGCTTTCAGGATTGATATTCAGTGCATTCTGATAGTATTCAAGTGCAAGGGGATTGAACTTATGGGTGTAAATCACACCCAGGATGATATTGGCCCTGTAATTATCCTTGTCTCTTTTCAGGCATTCATTAAAATAGCGTATGGCATTGGTGGTGTCGCCGGCTTCGGCCATGGCAAAGCCACCCAGCAGCCACGGCTGTGGATTTGTGTCATCGATTTTGGTGGCAGTGTCAAGGTACAACAGGGAGGTTTTGTAATCCTTCATGAAGAAAAAAGCTTCACCCAACTTGAGCAGACTTTTACTATCGGTGGAAGAGGTTGAACGGGCCCGTTTCAGCCATTGAATGCTTTCATGCAACTTGCCCCGGTAAAAGAAAACATCCGCTTTGGAGATATAACCTGCAGGATTCTTTGGATCCAGTGCGATGGCTTTTTCAGCATCGGCAAATGCCCTGTCTGCCATCCGTTGTTCCAGGTACAACTGTGACCGCAGCAGGTAAAGGGATGCATCACCGGGTCTGGCTTCGATGAGCCTGTTCACGGCAACGAGGGTATCGGGTAAACCTTGCTCATTGGTCGGGGGCGCCGGCTGATGCCTGCAGGAGAACAATCCGGCTGTAATGATGATAAGGGCGGTCGATAATAACACTCTTTTCATGAATCCGGCCTTTGGTCCGTTTTTTTTTAAGCCCGCAAGATAATCAATTTTCGAATGCTGAAATTCCTTTTCATCATGGTGTAGCACCCGTCAGAAGGTTTTTCGGATCTTCAATGCTTCCATTTTTCAACTTTTATTTACTTTTAAGGCCTGTTTCCGGATGATCGTCAGAAAAACACGGATCATCACAAATTAATCTTACTGTTTTTTGATGAAGTGCCGGAAATGTCACTTGTCATTGGGATATATTCAGATTCGTGGATAAGTAGTGGTTATGGAAAATAATCTCAGGAAATTCGGAACAGCGCCGGTGTTTTTCACTGCAGTATCGACGATTCTCGGGGCGATATTGTTCCTGCGGTTTGGATTTGCAGTTGGAACCCTTGGATTCTGGGGTGTTATACTGATCATTCTGCTTGGCCATATGGTAACGATCCCGACCGCACTGGCACTGTCGGAGATCGCAACCAACAAACGTGTTGAGGGGGGCGGGGAATACTTTATCATTTCAAGGTCTTTCGGATTGAACATTGGCGGCACCATCGGTATTGCCCTGTACCTTTCCCAGGCAATAAGCGTGGCTTTCTATGTGATCGCCTTCACGGAAGCATTTGAGTTTTTCTTTAATTTTATGATGGATACCTATGACATCTTCCTGCCCCGGCAGGTAGTGAGTGTCCCCGTTATGCTTCTTCTTTCCTGGCTGATCATGAAAAAAGGTGCCAACATGGGTGTTAAGGCTTTGTATGTCGTTGCAGCCATCCTGGCGGTTTCATTGTTACTCTTTTTTACCGGAGAAACAGAATACGGGGTGAGGACAGGTTTTACGCTTGCCAATGCCGAATTCAGGAATCCAGATCAGTTCTTTTTCGTGTTCGCCATCATCTTTCCCGCTTTTACCGGGATGACAGCCGGTGTGGGTTTGTCGGGCGACCTTAAAAAGCCCGGGAAGTCCATTCCGCGGGGAACCATCACAGCCACCCTGACCGGATTGGTTGTTTATTTTTTTGTGTCTTATAAACTGGCTGGCTCAGCAAGTCCCGATGACCTGGTAGGCAACCAGTTTGTTATGGCCCAGATTGCCTATTGGGGTATGATATTCATCCCGGTTGGCCTGGCGGCATCTACCATCTCATCTGCCCTTGGTTCGGTAATGGTTGCCCCCCGTACACTACAAGCACTGGCAAATGACCGGACTTTCCCGTGGGCAGGGATCAACAGGTGGATGAGCAAGGGAAGAACTACGGATAATGAACCGGTCAATGCCTCCCTGGTAACCTGTATTATTGCATTGGTTTTCGTATCACTGGGTGATGTCAATGCGGTGGCACGTATCATTTCGATGTTCTTTATGGTGACCTATGGCTCTCTCTGCCTGATCTCTTTCCTGAACCACTTTGGATCATCACCCTCCTATCGCCCCTCTTTCAGGTCGAAATGGTACCTGTCGCTGCTTGGATTCCTGACCGCCGTTTGGATCATGTTTAAGATTGATGTTGCCTATTCCTTGCTCGCATTTATGCTTATGATGATCATCTACCTCTATATCAACTCATACCATAAAAACCGTAAAGGACTCGCCTCCATTTTTACCAATTCCATCTTTCAGCTGAATAAGAACCTTCAGGTCTATCTCCAGAAAAAAAGGGCCACCAGCATGGAAACGGAATGGAGACCAAGCGCTATCTGTATATCCAAAAACTCCTTTGAACGGGAAAATGCCTTCCGCCTTTTAAACTGGATATCCTACAAGTATGGCTTCGGAACCTATCTCCACCGGATTGACGGGTATTATTCGAAAAGCACCTATGAACAATCAAGGGTCGAGCTGGAAAAGCTGATCAGGGCCCGGGGAAAACACAACAATGTTTATATCGATACCCTCATCTCCCCCTCTTATACCAGCGCAGTCGCACAATCCATACAGATTCCGGGTATTGCGGGAATGGACAACAATATGCTGATTTTTGAATACGACAAGGAGAAACCGGATGAACTCAATGACATCATCGACAATGTCAACCTTGTCAATTCGGGCACCTTTGATGTATGTATCCTGGCATGCACCAGTGATCCCATCGATTACAGGGCCGGGATCAATGTATGGATCAAACCGGTGGATGAGGACAACTCCAACCTGATGATCCTGCTGGGCTTCATTATCCTGGAACACCCCGACTGGCGCAGGGGAAACATTACGATTTATACCATTTGCAGGGAAAACCAGAAGGAACAGGTAAAAATTGAGATGGATATGCTGCTTCGGACCGGAAGGTTGCCGATCTCAGCACGGAATATCAGGATACTGACCCAACCGGAGGAGGTATCCCCCAAAACCGTGATTAATCGTCATGCATTACAGGAAGGCCTGAACATTATTGGGTTCAGGCAGGAAAGCCTGCGGCACGAGGGAGCCAGACTATTTGAAGGATATGAATCGCTTGGGGATATCCTTTTTGTGAATTCATGCAATAAGAAAACGATCGAATAACCCTTCAGTACTTCATCAGGCCATGATGGCGTCCATTGGCCATTGCATGCCTCATGCTGAAATTACACACCCCCGGGCTCTATGCTTTTAAGCCTTTTTTCAGTGCTTCCCTGATTTTGGCTTCAAGTTCTGCCATAAGTTCAGGATTATCTTTGATGAGTTGTTTGACGGCATCACGCCCCTGTCCGAGACGGGTTTCGCCGTAGCTGAACCATGATCCGCTCTTGGCGATAATATTGTAATCCACACCAAGATCCAGGATCTCTCCGGTTTTGGAGAAGCCTTCACCGTAAACAATGTCAACCTCTGCCTGCTTAAAAGGTGGGGCCACCTTGTTTTTTACCACCTTGATCCTTGCCCTGTTCCCTGTGATGTTTTCTCCATCCTTGATCTGTCCGACCTTCCGAATGTCAATTCTGACGGAGGCATAGAATTTCAATGCGTTGCCACCGGTGGTGGTTTCCGGATTGCCGAACATAACACCGATTTTTTCACGGAGCTGGTTGATAAAGATGCAGCATGAGTTGGTCTTGCTGATCGAACCGGTAAGTTTCCGGAGGGCTTGTGACATAAGGCGTGCCTGAAGTCCCATCTTGGAATCGCCCATTTCGCCTTCGATCTCACTTTTCGGTGTGAGGGCGGCCACAGAGTCGATCACGATGATGTCAATGGCACCGGAGCGGATCAGGTTCTCCGTGATCTCCAGTGCCTGTTCACCATTATCGGGCTGGGATACCAACAGGTTTTCAATGTCCACACCCAACTTCTGGGCGTAAAAACGGTCGAAAGCATGCTCTGCATCAATAAACGCAGCAATGCCCCCAAGCTTCTGCGCTTCGGCAATGGCATGGATGGCCAGGGTCGTTTTTCCCGAAGCCTCCGGCCCGTATATCTCAATGATCCTTCCGCGGGGGAAACCTCCAATACCCAAAGCATGGTCAACTCCGATGGAACCTGTGGATATCGCCCGGATATCCTGTTCTATCGCTTCATCACCCAACTTCATGATGGTCCCTTTACCATAAGTCTTCTCCAGCTTGTCGATCGTCAGTTTTAATGCCTTGATCTTTTCCTGGTTTTCGTTTACATCTTTTGCCATTATGTTCCTTGCTTTATAATTGTTATTTGTATTCCTTCAGGATCTGCTCCGCATGGTTTTTAGTGTCCACTTTGGTGAAGACCTTCTCCACTTTTCCCTGCTCATCCAGTACGAAGGTGACACGATGAATGCCCTCGAAACTTCTGCCCATGAATTTCTTCGGTCCCCATACCCCGAAAGCATTGATCACCTTCCTGTCAGTGTCGGGGATCAGCGGAAAAGGGAGGTCAAATTTCGAGGCGAACCCCTGGTGCGATTTCGCCGAATCGGCACTCACCTCGATGATGCGGAATCCTTTTTCAAGCAAAACACCATAATGGTCACGGAGGTTGCAGGCTTTAGTTGTGCAACCGGGGGTGTTGTCCTTCGGGTAAAAATAGATGATCACCTTGTGGCCACGGTAATCGTTCAACCGAACAGGGTTCCCGTTCTGATCAACGCTTTCAAATACCGGGGCCGCATCACCCTCTTTAAGCAGTTCCATATGTGCAGGTTTTATCGATGACGGATCATCCTAACGGTTCGTAAGGTACTTCCGGGATGCATCCCTTTCTTGTCTGATCTTATATATGATTGACAAACAAAAAACGGAAAGTAAAAGTAAAAAAAATGCCCCTTGGTTGTTTGAGGGGATCCTGTTTTTTATTAACAATCCCTCTTTACAACCGTTTCTTCTGGCTCTGCTGATGGTACCTGCAGCAATGGGTCAGGAAGCATGCACCGCAATCCGGCTTTCTGGCTTTGCAGATATACCGGCCGTGCAGTATCAGCCAGTGGTGCGCCGTAGAAAGTTCTGCCTCAGGTATATGTTGCACCAGTTGCCTTTCCGCCTCCAGTGGATTTTTGGCCTTTACCGTAAGGCCAATCCTGGCCGAAACCCGGAATACATGGGTGTCAACTGCCATGGCTGGTCGATCAAACACTACAGAGGCAATCACGTTTGCAGTTTTGCGCCCGACCCCCGGAAGCTCCTGCAAAAGAGCTACATCATCAGGCACCATTCCCACGAACTTTTCCACCAGCATTTTTGCCATGCTGATCAGATGCCTGGTCTTGCTGTTTGGGTAAGAACAACTTTTGATGATCCCGAAAACCGTCGCTTCATCAGCAACTGCCAGTGATGTTGCATCAGGGAATGAGGCGAAAAAAGCAGGTGTGATCATGTTCACCCTGATATCGGTGCATTGCGCCGACAGGATCACCGCTACCAGAAGCTCATAAGGGGAACGGTAAACAAGTTCGGTGGCTGCCCCGGGATTGTGTTTGCGGAACAAAGCCAGAACCTCCCTGAAACGTTCTTCTCTTTTCAATCCCCGTTCATTGTCAGTTATGGAAACAACTGATCAGACCGGTTTGTTCTGTGATCATTACATCAAACGACATGGAATAATCCATCAGGAAACGGATCACATCATCACCGGGTGCCTGTTCCTCTTTTGGGTTTTCATCGGGAAAAGGAAGGTCGCAGAACGATTCGTCAAATTCGGGCGGGAAGTCTGCAAGGAAATGGGAAAGGGTAAAAGTTTTATCCATAGATGTTTTTTGGTTTATGAATGAACGGATAAAACCGGGGCATATTGTCATGCCGGAAGAAAATCAGACCGAAAAAACAAGATTCTTCTCGTTAATCATTTTCCGCAGGTTGATCAGTGCATACCGCATCCTTCCGAGGGCAGTATTGATGCTCACATTGGTTTCTTCGGCAATCTCCTTGAAACTCATTTCCATATAGTGCCGCATCTTCAGCACTTCACGCTGTTCCGGGGGGAGCAACTCGATCAGTTGCTTCAACTGATGATGTATCTGTTCCTTGATGATGGTGTGTTCATAAGGAAGGTCGAACGATTTGATGGTGTTGAAGATGTCATACTCATCATTTTGCCCGATGATGGTAAAACGCTTCTCGCGTCTGAAATGGTCGATGATGAGATTGTGTGCGATCCGCATGATCCATTGCAGGAATTTCCCCTCTTCGTTGTATTTCCCGCTTTTCAGCTTATAGATCACTTTTACGAAGGTATCCTGAAAGAGATCTTCGGCAAGCTGCTGGTCTTTTACCAGCATGAAGATATAACCGTAAACACGTTTTTTGTGACGCTGGATGATGGTTTCGAGACTCTGGTGATTACCGGCAATGTAACTGTTGACCAGTTCCTGATCGG
This sequence comes from uncultured Lentimicrobiaceae bacterium, assembly GCA_964652685.1. Lineage (GTDB taxonomy): Bacteria > Bacteroidota > Bacteroidia > Bacteroidales > SKPS01 > SKPS01. The sequence continues at coordinate 7,320 of CAZZBS010000031.1, read as the reverse complement.
TGAGCGACCGTGTTTCCATATCGACCTCCCTTTTTGTTGGTGTAAAAAAAGGGTAGATGTGCTGCCGATAATCATCCTCCGTTTTTACGGTTCATCCGGTTTGTTCCATCTGAACCGTCCCGCTTACGGGTTGGTTTGCTAAAATATCTTCGGCAAATATAATACATCAACCAGCCCGATGCAAGGATTTTCTTAATTTTGTGCAGATTTTTTTTATTTTAAGGAAGAATTTTCTGCAGGGCTGGTACTATGTCAGATGTCGAATTGTTGGATCCACGGGAATTTATCATCATCAAAGGTGCAAGGATGCACAACCTTAAAAACCTTGATGTGGCTATTCCGCGGAGAAGACTGGTGGTGATCACCGGCCTGTCAGGATCAGGGAAAAGTTCACTCGCTTTTGACACCCTTTACGCCGATGGGCAACGGCGTTATGTTGAAAGCCTGAGTGCCTACGCCCGCCAGTTCCTAGGCCGGATGTCGAAACCGGATGTCGATTATATCAAAGGAGTGTCACCTGCCATTGCCATTGAGCAGCGGGTGAATTCCCGCAATCCAAGGTCAACCGTTGGTACATCCACCGAAATCTATGAATACCTGAAACTCCTTTTTGCCCGGATCGGGAGAACCTGGTCTCCCGTTTCGGGGTATGAGGTGAAGCGCCACTCGGTGTCCGATGTGTTTAACTGGGCCGAAAACCTGAACCCGGGCACCCGTTTTATGATCACTGCTCCCCTGGTCCTGAAACATGAGCGTACCTTGAAAACCCACCTGGAGGTACTGGTCCAGCAGGGTTTCTCCAGGCTGTGGTGCAGAGGGGAGGTCATCAGGATCGATGAATTTAACCCTGACAACGGTTGCCCGCCCGATCAGGTACGTATCCTGATCGACCGCCTCGTGGCCGGTGAAAACGGAGATGCAGGCAACAGGATATCCGATGCGGTGCAGACCGCTTTCTTTGAAGGTAAAGGTGAATGTCATATCATCGTCAGTCACGGTGACAGCTACAAGGTGCACCATTTTTCGAACCGCTTCGAACAGGATGGCATCACCTTCGAGGAGCCCTCTGTCAACCTTTTTGCTTTCAACAATCCATATGGAGCTTGTAAATTCTGTGAAGGGTACGGGTCGGTGATCGGCATTGACGAAAACCTGGTGATACCCAACCGTTCGCTGTCGGTTTACAGCGATGCCGTTGCCTGCTGGAAAGGGGAGAAGATGAGTGAATGGAAAGATGCCCTCATGATGAATGCTTCAAAGGCCGGCTTCCCCATCCATCAGCCCTACCATCAACTCTCGGAAGAGCACCGTGCTATGCTGTGGAATGGCACCCCCTGGTTCGAAGGGATCCATGATTTCTTTAAGTATGTCGAGTCACAGACCTATAAGATACAATACAGGGTGATGCTCGCCCGGTACCGGGGCAAAACGGTATGTCCTGAATGCCGTGGTACACGCTTGCGAAAAGATGCCAATTATGTGAAAGTCAACGGTAAATCGATCAGCGATCTTGTGCTGATGCCGGTGGCGTCGCTTTTACATTTTTTCGAAACATGGGAGCCCGCTGAACATGAAGCAAAAGTGGCTTCCCGCCTTATCCTGGAAATAAAAAACCGCCTCAGGTTCCTGACCGATGTGGGACTTGGTTATCTTACCCTGAACAGGGTTTCCAACAGCTTGTCGGGAGGGGAATCGCAGCGTATAAACCTCGCTACCTCGCTTGGGTCCAGCCTTGTCGGTTCGATGTATATCCTGGATGAACCCTCTATCGGCCTGCATCCGCGGGATACACACCGACTCATCGGGGTGCTGAAGCAACTCCGGGATCTGGGCAATACGGTGATCGTGGTGGAACACGAGGAGGAGATCATCCGGCAGGCTGACCATATCATCGATATCGGACCAGAGGCTGGCAGGAATGGAGGCATCCTGATGTTTTCCGGGCCTCTTGAGGATCTGCTGAAAGCTGAAACCCATACAGCCGCATGCCTGAGAGGAGAACACCTTGCATCCCGTCATCCTGAACCTCGCCACTGGCGGGATTGCGTTGAAATCAAAGGGGCAATGCAGAACAACCTGAAAAACATCGATGTGCAATTCCCCCTGGGGGTGATGACCGTGGTTGCCGGCGTCAGCGGTTCGGGCAAGACCTCGCTGGTGAAAGATATCCTGTACCCTGCCCTGAAGCGGCACTACGGCGGCTACTCGGAAAAGGCGGGCAGGTACGGGGAACTCAGTGGTGACCTGCACCGCCTGGAAGATGTTGAATTGATCGATCAGAATCCCATCGGTAAAAACTCCCGTTCCAATCCGGTTACCTATATCAAGGTCTATGATGACATCAGATCCCTCTATGCCTCACAGCCGCTGGCAAAACTGCGCAGCTACAAACCAGGCTTCTTCTCCTTCAACGTGGAAGGGGGAAGGTGTGAAACATGCCAGGGAGAAGGTACTGTCAGCGTCGAAATGCAGTTTATGGCCGATATCGTCCTGACCTGCGAGGAGTGTGGCGGTAAACGTTTCAAAGATGAGGTGCTGGATATCCGGGTAGGGGATAAAAACATCAGTGAGCTGCTCGACATGTCGGTGGATGAATCGCTCGATTTCTTTCATGATCTGGCTGAACGACAGGCCGCGGTCAGGAAAATCATCGAAAAACTGATGGTGCTACAGGAGGTGGGGCTTGGATATATCCAACTGGGACAGTCGTCTGCCACCCTGAGCGGCGGCGAGGCCCAGCGCATCAAACTGGCCTATTTCCTTACCAAAGGTGTCACCGATAAAAAAACCCTCTTCATATTCGATGAACCGACCACCGGACTTCATATACACGATATTGCCAAATTAAGGAAGGCCTTTGATGCCCTGATTGCCCGGGGCCATACACTGGTCGTCATTGAACACAATATAGAGATCATCCGTTCGGCTGACTGGATCATTGATCTGGGCCCCGAAGGAGGTGACGACGGAGGTTACCTGGTTTACGCTGGTACGGTACAAGGACTGGCCGGAAACCCGGCATCATACACCGGAAGATTCCTGGCCGACAGGCTTACATCATCAGAATAATGAATGTATATGATGAAGAATATCCTTCCCTGGTTCGTTTTACTGGTTATAACCTTTACAGGATTTTTGTGGATAAGTCCGGCGCCACTCTATGGCATGCAGAAGGTTCACAACACTGTATCCCCGAAAGCTCCAACAGAACGCATTGATCACCATCACGACCATGATACCGGTTCATGGAACCAGGAATCCCATCAAGGAGGTGTGACCAGACACGGGCATGACAATCAACGCAATTTTCCTTTCGATGAGTTCGTACAGGAAGGACACCAGCATGGTGAAGGGCTTGGCGGGACTTTGCTGGCGGTCTTCAAACATGCCTTGATAGTGACCATTTTCGTGATGGTGATGATGTTGCTGATTGAGTACATTACAGTTCGGTCGGGCGGCAGATGGAACCGTTTCATAACATCCAGAAACTGGCTTCAGATCATCTTTGCTGCTATCCTGGGTGTGTTGCCCGGGTGCATGGGTACCTTCATTGCTGTATCCCTTTATGTTCACCGCCTGTTCAGCTTTGCAGCGCTGGTAACCGTCATGGTGGCCTCTTCGGGCGATGAGGCATTTGTCATGATCAGCGTGATGCCCGGCACCGCCATGATCCTCTTCGCCGTCCTGACAGCGATTGCTATTGTCTCCGGGCTCCTTGTGCACCTTTTCATGAAAAACAGGTCGCTCATGCCCTCCGACGACAAACACTTCGAGGTGCACCACCTCGACCCACACTGCTCTTGTTTTGAAAAAGAGCTGCTCATCCCGCAGCTTAAGAAAATCACCTTTGAAAGGGCATTGCTTATTTTCGGAGCCGTATCCTTTATTATTCTGCTCCTGTCCGGTGAACTGGGACTGATAACCTGGGGCTGGACCAGGATCACCTTCCTGGTGGTTGCATTACTGGGCCTCGCCATGGTGGTCACCGTCCCTGACCACTTCCTCGCCAAACACCTTTGGGGCCATGTGATCAGAAAGCATTTCCTCAAGGTTTTTCTCTGGACTTTCGGAGCTTTCCTGCTGATACACCTCATCATCCCCTGGCTTAACCTTGAAGCCTGGTTAGAGACCAACCGCTTCCTCATCCTCGTGATCGCCGTCCTGATCGGCATCCTCCCCGAAAGCGGTCCCCATATCGTCTTCATCTTCCTCTTCCTCGACGGAAATATCCCCTTCAGCATCCTGCTCGCCAACTCCATCGTACAGGACGGCCACGGCGCCCTGCCCCTCCTGGCCGAATCTCGCCGCAGCTTTGTCGCCATGAAGGCAGTGAACCTCCTCATCGGCTTCATCGTTGGATTAGCCGGGTATTTCATGGGCTGGTAGAAAGGAACCGGATGTGCAATTTCCTCTTATCCTATCAGCGGTATTCAACCTTTTGGCTCTTTGTACTTTTGTGTGGGTAAATAAATGTCAATGACTTAAACCCACATCGTGGGTTTAATAAATGTAGCACCGGGTTAAGTGAGCGGAATGGTTACATCATGCCTTTCGTTTGATTTTAGATCCGGTCACAAACCCGGGGTAAGGATGCGATATGCAATTACCAACCCTGAAAGGGTTGAATGGTTATGTTTTCTGGAAAATCAGAAACCGAAGACTTTGACAAAATGATCGATTTTCAGAAATAATTTCCGTTTTTCGATTCTCAAGCATATATACAAATAAAAAAGCATGAGCACATTCACTCAACATGTTTATCAATGGGTATGGGGTTGTTAAGGGAACATGGTGTTGAATTTGATGACCGGTATTTGTTCTGATTATTCATGTACCAGAGTTCAATAGTTCAACCCTTTCAGGGTTGTTGGTGGTGATGGTCGTTTTTTACCCCGGGTTTGTGATCGGAGAACATTTACAGCGCAATGCTACCTGTAACCATTCCGCTCACTTAACCCGGGGCTACTGATGTTAAATCCTTTCAGGATTCAATAAAGCACAATTTGAATTGCACTCCCTGTTTTTTTAAACAAAACTTTCAGATATTCATAAGGTTTACCCACCTAATAGTGAAAAGAACCAAATGTTTAATCTGCATACTTTCAAAATAGAGCTCCTACCACACCACAAACTTAATCGTTTTACTGGCTTTCTCAGTTCGGATGTATGTGAAATAGATACCAGGTTTCAAATCCAGATCGAAAAATTGGTTGCTAATATCTTTTAAGGCAACTATTTCCTGCCCCATGCTGTTCAGTATTCTCACTTCCGTGGCTCTGAGATCTCCCAGGTCTAGTATGAATTTTCCTGAGTTTGGATTGGGGTAGAGCCTGATTGCACTGCCTGCCAATTCTTCTATGCCCACGTTGCTAATATGCACACACGCTGAGGTATCCACGCACCCGAAAAGGTTAATCTCCACAGCATAATCACCGTTAACAGTTGGAGTGAAAGTTTGCAATGTATCCCCCGGAAGCGCAGCATAGCCGTTGTTGCAATCCAACCATTGGTAGGATGCCGAATTCTGGTTTGAGCTAAATACACCATTCGGACTAACGTTTACGGTGGTATCGATTACAGGAATAGTAAGCGAGAGGCAGATGATGGAATCGCACCCTGCTGAACTTGGCAAAGTGAAATGGGCCGATTGCGTTGATTGGTAGTAGGTAATACCATCCATCCAGGTGAGGCTGTCGCAGGCAGTAACATAATCTGTAGTGAGCACCTTGCACTGGCTTAATTTTAAAATATAGGATGAGGTTGAGCTAAATATAGGTGTTTGGTTGTAAACCCCTGTATCGGGTCTGAAATCAACGGTTCCACCATATTCACCGGTTGAAAATACATTTCCTTTAAGATCAACATATAAATCCCAGCCCATAGACCCACCATTATTACTTTGCAAAATGCCAGCCCATAAAAGATCCCCTTTTGAATTTAATTTCTGCAAATAGGCCCCAACGTAAAAGGTATAAAACGCAAGACTATCCGGCCCGGGATCTAATTCGGTTGAATCCTGGAAATAACCTGTGGAATATACATTACCAAAAGTATCTGTTGTAATACTCATTGGATCATCTCCATACCCATATGATTTTGCCCATATAAAATTCCCGTCTTTATCAAATTTTTGAATAAAAGTACTACTGGAAAGAAGCAAGGTGTCCGGACCCGGATCAAAGTCAACATTACCACCAAATGTACCGGTAGCATAAACATTATTGTTTCTATCCAATGACATTGATGTAAGTCTTCCAGATCCCCAGCTCCCTATATAAGTGTGATACTTTACCCATAAAAAATTTCCTGAGCTATCCAGTTTATTAATATAAACATCCACTGCATTGGAAGGTGGAAAGCTCATTCCCGGGCCCGGATCGAAATCAACAGTTCCCTCGAAATATCCGGAACAATAGATATTTACATCAGAATCCAAATCAATTAATCTTCCATTACACATACCACTAATATCTTGAGCAATAAAGGCTTTCGCCCAAATGAAGTTCCCGTTATGATCCAGTTTCTGTACAAATGCAGATTGTCCATTATTTGTCTGAGAGCTTAGATAAAAGGTTCCCTGGCCCGGGTCAAAATCTGCTGTGTCGTAAAAAAACCATGTGAATATATATTGCCCTGTGGGTCAATACAAAGTGATTCACCACGATCATTGTTGCTTCCTCCAAAAGACTTTGCCCAGATAAAATTGCCATTTGCCGACAACTTAAAAATAAAAACATCCCAACCACCTTGTGATACAAGATTATAAACCAAATAGCCCGGGTCAAGGTCAATGGAATCGGAAAACTCACCTATAATGTAAAGATCCCCAGAATCATCAACCTTGAATGAGCGAACACTTCCTTCTGAATTGTAAATAGAACGAACCCAGATAAAATTACCATTTTTATCCAGTTTTTGTATAAACCATGAAGGAGTAACAGAAGCAGTTAACATAGAAGCATTCGATGGGCTTGGATCAAAATCCACAGTGCCTGAAAAAAGACCAATGGAATAAATGTTTCCATTCGTATCTATTTCCATAAAATAGCTTTCTGCATTCCCACCATATCCATGGTTACTTTTCACCCATTCAAAGATGGGATTCTGGGCCTGCAGGTTGATTGCGGTCAGAAAGAAAATGATGATTAAAACTGTATCTTTCATATGCAAAGCTGTTTCATTTCATCCCCGCTGTGCAACAAAGATAACACAAAATGCAGGAATAATCAACCAGAAGTTGGGAATCAGTACTTAATCGGTGAATTGGTGAATCGGTGAATCGGTGAATCGGTGAATCGGTGAATCGGTGAATCGGTGAAT
>CAZZBS010000030.1:31727-41816 GCA_964652685.1 uncultured Lentimicrobiaceae bacterium | reverse complement strand
TGATATACATTTAGTTATAAACCATTTATTAACAATTTAGTATTTAGAGGTACCCTTAAGTAAAGACAATTCGAAATTTTATATTGCACGCGAATATGACTTCTCCATAAAAATTTACGATGCAAATACGGGTAAACTGATAGAGAATGCATTGGGTTTGATTAACGCCAAGATAAGAGGTATGGCCATGAGTCCCGACCGCAAAACTATCGTAACAACGACTGTCAACTTTCAATCTAAAAAAGTGCAATACCATATCATATTTTGGGATGCAGAAACACAAAAGGAATTGAAAAAAACAAGTCTGCCGGGTAGCCCCGTATGTTTAAAGTTCAATCGGGATGGCTCTGATATCGCTCTTGGATTTAATGAATCAGATATAGATGAGTATGCGAAGTATTTCACCCAATGCAGAGGTGATAAACGCTATAAACTGGGAATTTGGGTGTTTGATACAGAAACAAAAAAAAGAGTGAAGGAATTGCCAGTCCTTCAAACATATAACAAGATAAGTGATATTGAATTTGATTACAACAATAAAGATGTCATTTACTCTTCTTATGGTGGCGAAACCTATTCTTACAAAATATCAACAAATAAATGTTCCGGAATATATGGAACCCAGGACAGGAACCTGTCTTTTTATAAAGATTACCTTATCACGAGAGCAACCTTCTATAATAGTGAGGGATTATTATTCATCAGCACCAAAGACGAAGAGCAAAAGCTGGAGTTTAAAAACATAAATTATGAACCATTTTACATAGATGATAATTTTAAAAATGACAGCAGGAACCTGGCACCCTTTCTATTCCTGATGTACGATTATAACAGTTCAGACGTCAAATGGGTTTTCATCAACAAAAATGGCGATTACGACTGCTACGGTAACATGGATGAATACCTGAAATATTCCAGTTTCCCAACCATTCAACCCTTACAGAAAAAACAAGGTTTACTCAAGGAATATTCCAACTCGACCTTTGATCGCAAACTTGCGCAATTCCTGTATGATAACAAATGGAATGGAGAAAAGGCGAAGAAAGAAGTCTTTGAATATTCAAACATTCCTTTCGATTATTACGAAATATTCAAGATGAAGCGACCTGAAACAGCAAAGCCTGATCAAAAACTTACCGAACAGGAATGGGAGGAACAGGCCACCCTGGCCCGGGAAAAATTAATAAAGGAAGGATATACAATCATAGATGAAAAATTAAGAAGCGGTACGGATTATGTGATTTCCGCAGATGTTACGGATGATAATACCATACTTGCCTGTGTGGCTTTATGCGAAGAAGGTCCCGGCAGTTTAATCATTGATGGCCGCCCGAATAATGCCAGAAAAGAAATTCCGCTTAATAAAGAAAAAGGGCTTCAACTCTACAGTAAATCTAATTTTTCTGAATACAAAGTCGGGAAATACGTGTTTGAAATTTATGGATCCGGTAAATCGTACCTTATTGTGGCGTCAAAAAAGGGTGCAGAAAAAGTGGAGCTTTCCAAAGCCGAAACAGAATCCCTGATGATTGAAAGTACCCTTAAAGACATGGAACAGAGAGGTTTTGAAATTATTGAAACGAGAACTGCAACGGTTGGGTATGGAAAACCATTAGCAATACCCATTGAATATGGTGGTGAATTTGCCTGGACAGCCATCGCGCCCGATAATTGTGGAACCCTGACTGTATTTACGAATGGGGTCAGCAATGGACATTCATTCATAAAAAATGATTTCACGGTGAACAGCGGAACTGTCACTATTCAACAAGGCAATAAGATTGAATTCAGGGCCAATGTTACAGGATGCAATAATGCCAAAATAATACTGATGATTGGCGTCAAGTAATAAGGGCTCACAGAAATACTTTATGCCAATAAAGAATTGGGGCAACCTTTATATTGTTGCCTGTAACCAGTTTTAACAATAATGCCTATCCATAAAGCCAGTTTACAAGTTTTCTTTTCACAACAATATACGCATAAAATTAAGAACAATTCTTATCTTTGGATACGGAAAAGCCGAACACCGGATTACAATGAACATCAATTTAAAGGTATTGTGAATATGAATTCGGTAGCATGTTTTCCTGGGAAATACATTCAGGGTAGCGGAGCAATACTGCAACTTGGATCCATGATCCGGCAATTCGGTGATAAGGCCATTATACTGACTTCACCCACCGCACGCACATTTCTTCCGGATCATTTTACCAGGCTGCCTTTCTCCTCAGCTATCCGCATAGAATCCTTCAGGGGAGAATGTTGTGAGGAGGAGCTATCACGCATGGCAGAAATAATTGACTGTGAGGAGGGACAGGTAGTGGTGGGTATGGGAGGCGGGAAAGTCATCGACACAGCAAAGATTTCGGCTGACCGGGCAGGATTGCCCGTGATTGTCGTACCAACCATCGCTTCCACGGATGCTCCTTGCAGTGGTTGTGCTGTTACATACACCTCTGATGGGATTTTTGAAAAAGTACATTATCAGCGACTGAATCCCTCCATTGTCCTTGTGGATATGGATATCATCGCACAGGCTCCCGTAAGGTTTCTGGTGGCAGGTATGGGAGATGCCCTTGCCACCTGGTTTGAGGCACGATCGTGTGCAGCCACCTCCTCCACGAATGAGTGCGGCGGCTTGGGCACAATGACGGGCCATAAACTGGCCCGCTTTTGTTACGACATTCTCCTGGAATTTGGAGTTCAGGCCAGAAAAGACAATGAAGCTGGGATTGTCAGCCCAGCCCTGCATCATATTGCAGAGGCAAATATTCTATTAAGCGGTATCGGGTTTGAAAGTGGCGGTCTGGCTTCGGCACATGCCATTCACAATGGATTGACCGTTTTACCAGAAACTCATTCTTATTTCCACGGCGAAAAGGTGGCTTTTGGATTGCTTGCCGGATTGCATCTCATTCGAACACCTCAAAGTGAAATTGATGATGTCTATGAATTCTGTCGGTCTATTGGCCTTCCGGTTAGACTTGCCGATCTTGGAATTTCTCCGGAAAACAGACAGGATTTAATAAAAATCGCACGTAAAGCGACCGAACCGAGTTCTTCCATTCATCATGAAGGTGCAGGGATTACACCTGAACGGGTATTTGAAGCATTACTCCAGGCAGATGCCTATGGCAACAACTATATCTGAAAAAGTTCTATCAATCGCAATGGCCGGGTTTTGTTTTCAACTTAAAATCTCCGTATCTTTAACGATCAAAATAACCTATGCATCCCATGAAAAAACAAATGCTACTGTTGTTGGTCATGATGCTTGGACTATCAGGCAGGACGTATGCCTCAGCGGGACGTGCCTATGACACGCTTGCATTCATTCTTGTCCTGATAGGGTTTCTGCTCGTTGTTGCCGGACTTCTGGAGGCAACAGATTATTTGCGGAGGAACGGCAGAAAAATGATCAACAGATCTATAACCGTGCTGAAGAAAAAGAGAGAAATACTTCTGGAATTTCTCAGGAAAGTAAAAGCAGATTACCTGGATTTTTCCTATTGAAAGATCCATCTTCTGTAAAAAACCGGCTTTCCTTTCTTCTTTTAAGGTAGTTTTTGTCAACCAGTATCCTGATCGACCTTATGTTTTACTGATAAAACTTCCAGATATGAAAACTATCACATTGGGTATCCCGATTTTTACCGTGATGATCCTGTGAGTTGTTCCCTTCTTTCAGCCCAGAATGACCTCCACCTGACACCGTGCCGCTACGGCGCGAAATACGGTTATGCCGGCACCAACCTGAAGATGGTGATCACGGTCTCCTTTCTATAAAGGGGTAGCATCAGCGCGACGTGATCTCAGGTATGGGCTCATTGACCAAAAGGGTAATATGGTTGCCCCTTTCAAATACCATAACCTTGGATGCTGGGGTGTACCCGACGACACGATAGTTGCAGTAAAACATGACGGGAAATCCGGTATCACGAACCTGAAAGGGATTGAAATCATTCTCCCAAAATAGGATGCGTATCGCCCGGTAATTATCGCACAGCCGGTACCGACCGCACTTTCGTGGGATACTCACTGGAAGGACTTTTCGGTGCCCGGATGCTGTTCAACTGTCCCGGAACCTTCAACCGGTATATCCTGAAAAACCTCTCCCTGTAATGGGACAACCAACTCGCATTGAAATGGGAGGAGGCATACGCAGCAACGAACAATACATTACCTGTCACACTTTTTATATCCCTCAGCAGTTCCGAATGGGGCACACCGGAAACACTGAACAAGATCCTCAACACCAGGAAATATCAGGGATTACTGTACACCTATGAGGAAATCCTGGGAGAAAACCATTATTCAACCTTCCCGGCCGGATTTGTTAAGGGGATAAGCTTTCTGTTCAAAAAAGAACGGGATCTGTTCATGATTAAGTAGCACCACAGATGATTCGGGTATCCGTTTTTAACAATTGGCCAGGTGCTTAATCAGGCTCATGGTTATTTCGTGTGGGTAAACTTGTTCATGGGTATTATGGAAACTCCTCAGTTAACCATCTGTAACACCGAAGGAACCTCAGGTACAAAGAAGAGAGAAATGGTTTTGATTTTCCTTCGGTGACTTCGGCGTTAAAAAAATATCTCCATTTGGCCAGCAGCCTGTCCCCCATTATCCGCGGCCTGAAGACCGGGGGATTGGATATAATACCGGTGCTGATTTACAAGCATAAAACCACGTCGAACAACATTGTTCACGGATTTTGTGTACTCTTGTAAAAAAATCACCCATTCTTTTAACCATGGAACCAAGAAGCATGACTTCTTATTGGCCTTCACCTGGAAAATTGCCATATAGGTTAATCCCCAACTCCAACTTTTTTTTCAAAATTAATTTTTAACGGATGTGTTTTTCGTTTAAGAAATGATTATTTTTGTGTATATTCACAATAAAAAATACAACCATGAAGAAATTAGCTTTGATGTTTTTTATAGCATTATTTGCAGCTATTTATATGATGTCGTGTGATAAAGAAAAGGACGACAACGGAAACAACAACACCGGAGCAATTACATGGAATGTTAATGTTGATGTTGATCTGGGAGGTACATTCCCTGTTGTTGCCACTGCTAAGATTACCATAACCGGAAATACTTTCTCAGCTGCTGTTACCACAAGTGAGATTGGCGGTGCTCCCGAAGTCCATCATATTACCTTGACGGGAGAAGTCAATGGAGACACTCTAACCATTAACGATGCACAGTTCAATATCCCGATGGGCAATGATACGGAATCAGTTACAATAAATACGGCCACCATCATTATCAATGGCAATAATATGACAGGTAATGGTACACTTACTGTCATTCCTGCCGGTTCTACAACACCTGAGAACGGCACTTTTACCCTGGCTGGCACAAAAAGCTGAACAACCCTTGTTTGACTTGTTTTTTGAAAACAGAACATGAAAGTAACAATAATATTCCCGATATTGTCCTTCATGTCAGTCCTGTTGTCCTGTCAGAAGGACCAGCCAGTGGATAATGACTATTCAAAATATGTGACCATTAAACAGGGGGTATGGGGGTCTGTTGTGTTCAGGGAGGGCAACTGGCAACCTGTCATAGATTGGACTCAGGCCAAGGAATACCCTGTCAGGAGGACCATCTGTATATACCGGTTGACGCCGAACTCTTCAGCAGTTCCCGCCAGTGGAGAAGGCCCCTCATTCTTTGATCAGATCAATACAACCCGGGTTGCCCAGACCAAATCAAATAAGAATGGATTTTATGAGATTGAACTTCCACCGGGCCAATACAGTGTTTTTGTGAAAGAAAATGGTTGCTATTATTGCAATCGCTTTGACGGGTCAGGGAACCTGTGCCCGGTTACAATGTCTACAAATACAGCAACGGAAATCAATCTGCTTATCGACTATAAAGCTGTTTATTAATCCTGAAAAACAAAAACCAAGACAGGATGGCCTGAACCCGACTTTCGCACATCAAAAAAGAGATAAATGAACAAACTTCTGTTTTTTATCCTGCCCTTAATTCTATATGCAGGTTGTTCGAAAGACAAAAAGTCTGACAAAGCAGCGGAAAAAATGCAGGAATTTGTCATACATATTTCGAACTATGCAAAGGATTTCAATCCTGATTTTATCATCATCCCTCAGAATGGAATTGAAATAGCATTTAACCATACTGAACCGGACGATGGGTTGAATTTCATCTACCTTACTGCAATTAATGGTTTCGGTATAGAGGAATTATTCTACAACGGAGATTATTCCGTTGACCAGGAACGACTTTCAATGCTCAGGCAACTTAAAGGTCATTGCGAAAAAATCCTGGTTTCGGAATACATCACCCATGACAATCAAGTTCCGGATGCCATACAGAAAAATGCAAATGAAGGATTTCTCTGTTTCCCGCGGACCAAAAAAAATTATGATTATTCATTCATACCAGCCGGCATTACAAACCCAAACCCCGACAACATTACAAACCTTTCTATGGCTTCCAACTATTTATACCTGATAAGCACAGACAACTATGCATCAAAACAGGAAATGATTAATGCCATCTCAGCGACAAACTACGATATTGTGCTGATTGACTTGTTTTTCAACGGGATTGAACTGACTACCGCAGAGGTGGATCAACTGAAAATAAAGGCAAACGGCGGGCAACGATTGGTCATCTCTTATATCAGCATTGGCTCAGCTGAAAATTTCCGGTATTACTGGAAAAGTGCCTGGAAACTGCACAATCCCGATTGGATAAAGAAAAAATACGAAGGATACGATGATGAATATTGGGTTGAGTTCTGGAACAAAGAATGGCAGGATATCATCTATGGCAACAACAACTCCTACATGAGTAAAATCATCAGTGCAGGCTTCGACGGCGCCTATCTCGATAATATTGAAGCCTATTATTCCCTTTATTACAATGATTAAAACACCATAAAACCTCCGTATCTTTAACGATCAAAATACCTATGCATCCCATGAAAAAACAAATGCTACTGTTATTGGTCATGATGCTGGGACTATCAGGCAGGACGTATGCCTCAGCGGGACATGCCTATGACACGCTTGCATTCATCCTTGTCTTGATTGGATTTTTATTGGTTGTTGCCGGACTTCTGCAAGCAACAGATTATTTGCGGAGGAATGGCATGACCATGATCAATAAATCCGTTGTTATGATAAAGAGAAAGAGAAAAATATTGCTGGACTTTATTCAAAAAGTCAGATCCAATCACCTCGATTTTTCCTGTTCCTGATTCTTCCCCTGCTTGTCAAAACAGTCATTCCCCGTTGTATTTTTAATGTTGTTTTCAGCCAGACAACATCCTGATCAACCTTAAGTTACACATGCTAAAACCTCTTACAATGAAAACTTCTGCATTGCGTTTCCGGATCGTCATCCTGATGATCCTGGTGGGTTGTTCTGTACTTTCAGCCCAGAAAGACATCCAACTGACACCTTGCCGCTACGACGCAAAATATGGTTATGCCGACACTAACCTGAAGATGGTGATCCCGGCGGTATATGACCGGGCATATCCTTTCTATAAAGGGGTGGCACCCGTGAAGCGTGACCTCAGGTATGGTCTCATTGACCAGAAGGGGAATATAGTCGCCCCTTTCAAATACCATAGCATTGGGCACTGGGGCACACTCGACGACACGATGGTTGCGGTACAACGAAACGGAAAATCCGGAATATTGAACCTGAAAGGGATTGAGATCATTCCCCCGAAATACGATGCTTATCGGTCGATTGCCAATACCCGTGGATTGTATGTTGTCACACTCAATAAAAAAGAAGGATTCTTTCTGGCCGGTAAAGGTGAAATATCCCCCCTGAAATTCGACAAAATCACGGAGCCCAAAGAGGGGGTGATGATCCTCAAGGAAGACAGCCTATATGGTCTGGCAGATCTGTCAGGGAACATCATTGCACCACCCCGGTATGAATATTTATGGGAATTTGATTACGGTCCGGTAAGCTGGTATAAATCCGGTTCAAAATACGGGCACATCAACAACAAGGGGGTGGCGATCACAGGAGCAGTGTACGATGGAATATGGTCTTTTGCCAATGGTTTTGCCATGGTGAAAAAAGATGGGAAGTTCGGATTTATCAATGCCCAGGGGAAGGAGATAGTGTCACCCGCCTATGATTATGGCGGGGACTTCGGAAATGGCATTGGCATCGTGGGCAATGAAAACAGGTATGCCTTCGTCAACAGCAAAGGAACACTGATCACCGGATTTGACTTTGAAGGTGCTTGGCCTTTCACCGAATGGCTGTCCAAGGTTTATAAAGACAAAAAGTGGGGATACGCCGACACCAGGGGAAAAGTGGTTATTCCTTTCCAATATGATGAGGCAGGGCAATTTTCTGAAGGCATGGCCGATGTCAGACAGAATGGTTTTTACGGGTATATCAACAAAAAAGGTCAGCTGGTCATTCCGCCGAAATACAGTTCAACCGGAAAATTCAAGGATGATGTGGCTTTTGTGACAAGGGACCAACAAATATATCTCATTAATAAAAGCGGCAAAGAACTAAATACCGGTGGATATGACTCCATTGGTTCTTTCATTGACGGCATGGCATTGTGCTGGCGTAACGGGAAAGCAGGTATGCTGAAAAAAACGGGAGAGGAGTTTATCCCAACCTGTTATCATTCCGTAAGGCCCAAAACATGTGAAAGCACAGGAAAGAAATTTTATCTGGCATATACGGAAAAAACACAGGGACTATACGATGCATCAGGAAAAAAACTCCTCGACACCCTTTACACCATACGCCATGTAAATTTTTATCATGGATTGCTGAAACTTAATAAAGAGGGATTGTATGGCTATGCAGATCCGTCAGGAAAAATCATCATTGATTTTCAATATCAAGATGCCAACGAATTCATTAAGCCTTACACCAGGGTTTATAATGGCAAGGCATCAGGGGTGATCGACACAACAGGCAAACTCCTGATCCCTTTTGAATATGATAATATCATAATCACAAACGAAATGATCATAGCAAAGAAAAACGGGAAGTACGGCCTGATCAACACAAGGAATGAGATCATAGTGCCATTTGAATATGCAGAATGGAGTTATCCATCAGCCAAGAGTTTAATCGACACATCCCGGAATGAAATCTTTTTTGATTCCCAGGGCAGGATGTATGATATCCCCTTTACGCCTGCTTCAACCTCTCCTGTCTCTGATGTCAGGATTCCCTTGAATCAGGGTGAACTGCACCGAATCAGGTCCAAAGCCAACGGCAAGGAATATCTCATTTATGTCAGCCTCCCCTTCCATTATTACGAAACCAACAAGACATACCCGGTGCTTTACCTTGCAGATGCTGACCAGCTGCAGGGCACGGTGGGGGAGGCCACCCGCATGATGGCATTCGTCAAGACCATCCCGGAGGTGATCGTGGTGGGGATTGCCTATGGGGGCACCTTTGAGGACTGGTACAGCAAACGGATCCCTGACCTCACCTTAACGGATGACCCCAATGCGGCCATGTTCCCCGGAGGCGGCCAATGCGGGGATTTTTACCGGTTTCTGCATGAAGAACTGATTCCACTGGTCGAAAAGAACTATCGCATAGCCGGTAATGACCGCACCTTCGTGGGGTACTCACTGGGAGGGCTTTTCGGTGCCTGGATGCTTTTCAACCGCCCCGGAACCTTCAACCGGTATATCCTGGTCAGCCCCTCCCTGTGGTGGGACGGCCAGCTTGCACTCCAATGGGAAGAGGCATGGCACAGGAAATCCGGCTCCCTGGACGCAACACTGTACATGTCACTCAGCAGCAGCGAATGGGGAACCCCTGAAACCCTTGATAAAACCCTTGTATCCAGAAACTATGAAGGATTCACCTATCTGTACGACAAGATTCAGGATGAAAACCACTACTCCACCTTTCAGGCAGCGTTTGTCAGGGGGGTGAAGTTTGTTTTTAAGCAAGAGTATGATTATTTTTTAATCAGGTAGATGGCGTAGGACGGAGGGTATGGACCGTGGTATAGAGGGCTTTAAACCAAACGACTATCTCCGACCTTTTCAGACTCTCGACTCAAACCATATAAAGCATTCGC
>CAZZBS010000030.1:0-31627 GCA_964652685.1 uncultured Lentimicrobiaceae bacterium | reverse complement strand
TCCGCTCATGCGGTTTTTGTGTTTCTTCCCTGCTGGCAAGCAAGCTTGCCGCAGGAGGGATTACCTGCGGTGATCCCCTGGTGGGGAAGCTTCAAATCAAAAAGCCTGCATTCGCTCCGCTCATGCGGTTTTTGTGTTTCTTCCCTGCTGGCAAGCAAGCTTGCCGCAGGTCTGAAACACAAAAACCCTGCTTACGCAAGGCTTTTTGATTTGGCGGAGAGAGAGGGATTCGAACCCCCGGGGCTGTTACACCCAACGGTTTTCAAGACCGCCGCAATCGACCACTCTGCCATCTCTCCGCAGCAAAAATACAAAGTTTTTGTCGATTGCAAAAAGACTTTCCGCCCTTGCTTGATCAACAGAAACGACAATGCCCTGTTTGATTCCTTTAACTGATTATTATAGACTTTTCCTGTCATTATTCGTAACTTTGCTTTCATAAAAAACATCTGACATGAAAAAATGGTGTCTCATACTGCTCATTACAGCTTGTGGATCATTACCCCTTGCTGCGGTCACACTCAATGCAGGATTCTCGCATGCAGTTTATTACAGCCCGCTCCAGGGTCCTTATGTTGAAACATGGCTATCGGTCAACGCGGCAACCGTGCAATTTATCAGATTGGAAAACGGAAATTTCAGGGGTGAAGTTGAGGTGGTATTGATCTTCCAGGCTAATGATACCATAGCCAATTTCAAAAAATACAACCTTTACAGCCAGGAAATCGCAGATACATCCAGGCGCAGTTTCGGTTTTCTCGACCAGCAACGTTTCCTGCTCCCGGCCGGTGAATATAACCTGGAGATCAGCCTGCGGGATGTGAACAGCCCGGCTCCTCCTGTCGAATCCGTGGTCAGGGTCACTATCGAAGCCCCCGCAGATAAACTCTTTTTATCCACTGTTCAACTTATCGAAAAGGCAGAACCGGCTGAACAGCCAGGTTCACTGACCAAAGCCGGCTTTAACCTATACCCCGATCTGCACGCATTTTACCCTGAAAATATCTCCACCATCATGTTCTATACGGAAATTTACAATACTGTTAAAACTTTCGGGGAGGAGGGGATGTTCCTGATCACATCCTTCATTGAAAGCTTCGAGACCGGAAAACTAATGAGCAACATAAGCCATTACAAGAGGGAGAAGGTGGCTGCGGTGGTTCCCTACCTTCACACCTTTGATATCAGCAACCTCCCCTCCGGCAATTACAATATAGTGATTGAGATCCGTGACAAAGAGAATAAACCGACAGGCGCCAACCGGGTCTTCTTTCAACGCAGTAACCCAGGCATCCAACTCCAGCTTGAAGACATAGCTGCTATTGACATCCATGAAACTTTCAGCGCAAAATATACCCATACCGATACACTCGCCATCTATATCAGGTCATGTATGCCCATTGCATCCCAGATGGAAAAAACCTTTGCGGAAAACCTGATCAGGGGAAAAAATGTTGAATACATGCAACAGTTCCTTTACCATTTCTGGTATACACGCGCACCTGATAATCCACAACTGGCATGGCTGAATTACAAAGCACAGGTGGATCGTGTGAATATTACCTACGGCACTTTCATCAAACCCGGATATCAGACCGACCGCGGCATTATCTATCTGAAATATGGCGAACCCAACACCGTGTACAAGTCGCCACATGAGCCGGAAGCCTACCCTTATGAAATCTGGCATTATTACAAACTGCCCTCCAACCAGTCGAATAAGAAATTTGTATTCATCAACGCTGAGCTTGGCGCCAACGACTTCGACCTGGCACACTCCAATGCCATCGGAGAAATCAACGATCCCCAATGGCACCTGAATTTGCACGCACGCCAGGTGGGAGGTACCAACGTTGACAGAACCCAATACGATGACAGCTATGGCAGCCGGGCACTTGAAATCTTTAATAATCCCTATTGATCCATAACCTGCACCTCCCTTGAAGTTCCTCCATCTGCTTTATCGAGGTTATTCCCGTTTCCTGCTCTCCCTGCCTAAGAAAGGGATGCACTTTTTCAGCATACTGATATACCTTTTTTTGTGTTATGTTGTCCGGTATCGAAGGAAAATCGTACTGATCAACCTGCGGAATGCTTTCCCGGGATTGAAACACCGGGACCTCAAACGGCTTCAGCGAACGTTTTACCGTAACTTTTCCGCCATCTTCCATGAGGTTTTATATTACAGGAAATACAATGCTGAAGAACTTTTACAACGCATCCACTTTAAGAATCCCGAAGCGATCAGGCATTTCACTGAACAGGGCAGAAGCGTCATGATCGTTGCCGGCCATTGCGGCAACTGGGAGTTGCTGGGGCTGACCCTTCCCCTGGCAACCGGTTGCAGGACCTATGGCGCTGCTAAAAAACAGTCGGATCCCTTCTTCAATAAGGAGATCAATGCCATCAGGACCAGGATGGGGCTGGAGATCATTCAATCAGATAATGTTTACCGTGCTTTGCTAAAGAGCCCGGAACGTCCGCTGGCTGCCTTTTTTATCGCGGATCAGACGCCCCCACAGCATGAACTTGACTTCTGGATACCATTCATGCAACAGGACACACCGGTGTTTCTCGGGCCTGAACGCATAGCCAAAGCTATGGACCTTGTCGTTTTTTTCGCTGCAATGGAACGAATCCGGCGTGGAAGATACCTGGTAACCTTTACCCTGATCACTGACCAACCTGCCCGTTCTCCGGAAAAATCAATCACATCTGAACATGTCCGGTTGCTTGAAAACCAGATTCTAAGCCAACCCGATAACTGGTTATGGTCGCACCGCAGGTGGAAACATAAAAAAGATAGGTTACAGGTATAGGAAATGAGTCCGGGATATCCTATTTTTGCATTATAAGTTTATGACTGAAGAACAGCGGATATCCAAAACAGCGGTTGTCATTCTGAACTGGAATGGCAGGAAGTTTCTTGAGAAATTTCTTCCCTCTGTCATTGCCAACTCAGGCGATGCTGAGATCATCATTGCTGACAATGCATCATCTGATGATTCGGTTCAGTGGCTCGGGGAGCATCATCCTGAACTCAGGATTATACGAAACGAAAGCAATGGTGGATTTGCAAAAGGGTACAATGATGCTTTCGCTCAGGTCAGGGCAACTTATTATGTGTTGCTCAACTCAGATATTGAGGTTCCTGCAGGATGGCTGGAACCATTGATTGCACTCATGGACATCAAGCCTGAAGTGGCTGCATGCCAGCCCAAGATCCTTTCATACGCAGAACCGAACTTTTTCGAATATGCCGGAGCTGCAGGCGGATTCATTGACCGTTACGGATATCCTTTCTGCAGGGGACGGATGTTTTTAAGCCTCGAAGAGGATGCAGGCCAGTATGATGACGAAGCGGAGGTCTTCTGGGCTACGGGAGCCTGCCTGGTCGTCAGGGCCGACTGCTTCCACCAGGTAGGAGGACTTGATAATGATTTCTTCGCCCACATGGAAGAGATCGACCTGTGCTGGCGATTAAAGAATGCAGGTTACAAGGTAATGGTAACGGGTGCCTCCTCCATCTATCATGTCGGGGGAGGGACGCTCCCAAAAAAATCTTCAAGGAAGACCTATCTCAATTTCCGCAACAATTTTATCCTGTTATACAAAAACTTACCTGCCCGCAGGATCTTTCCGGTATTTTTCCTCCGCATCCCGCTCGACTGGGTAGCAGCTTTTAAGTTCCTTGTTGAAGGCGGGTTTGCTGATTTCTGGGCTGTTACCCGGGCACATTGTCATTTTCTTTTAAACATACGGAAACATCATCTTAAAAGAAAAGCGCAACCGGCACACACCATTTCCGGCATTTACAACCACAGCATTGTTTTCGATTACTATTTCAGAAAAAAGCAGAAATTCAGCGACTTATCTCCCGGCAGTTTTTCCCGTTAGGTATCTTATTGCCAGAATATATCCCTCCAATCCCATCCCGCTGACAGTTGCGATACAGGCAGGTGCTATCACATTGTGCCTCCTGAAATCCTCCCGGGCATTGACATGCGAGAGGTGCACCTCAACGGCCGGCAGTCCTGAAGCACGCAATGCATCAGCAACCGACACCGAACTATGGGTGAACCCTCCCGGATTGATCACGATGCCGTGAATGTGTTCAGCAGGTGCGGACTGTATCTTGTCGATGATCTCCCCTTCATAATTGCTCTGGAAGATCGGTGTCTCAAGCTCCGGCCATGTGTCGTGCAACTCCTTCAGCATCCCGGGAAGGTCGGTTAAAGGCCTCGTACCATAATGCTGTTGTTCGCGCCTGCCGGTGAGGTTGAGGTTAGGACCGTTCAGAACGAGGATACGGATTGGTTTCATAACAGGGTGGAACTGTTCACTAATGATAGAATAATAGCCGGAACGGAAAGAGATGTCAATCCACAAGCTTGATGTTAAACAGGTATTTGTCGTCAATCGTTGAATCAGCGTCGATGATCTGTGTGAACCTGATGGTGCCTTCGGCCTCCGTGTTATTGCCAAATACCAGGATGTCATCACTGGTCAGGTTCTTCACAACATTGTATTTCACGGCAATTTTATAGGCCTCCTTAACACTTCTGGAAGTTGCCTGGGCATAATTGAAATCATTCAGCCTGGAGAACAACAATCCGGAAGGAGATATCCATTCGCGAGATAAATCGTTCAGGTGAACCGAATCGATGCTGTTGTCGGCAAAATCGGGCTTCAGGGCTGAAAGGGAATCGTAAAATACTGCCTGGAGACCCTGTATCATGAATGCATTGGGCTTACCAGAAAGGTTTGAATAAAAGGCATTGCCTGCATATTCTGTCAAGGGCATTTCATTATTGGTAATGAGGACAGATCTGGGTACATCATTGGAATAGCTGGCCGAAGTGGCAGAAAAAGTCAGGGTCACTTTGGTTTGATCATCCACAAAAGGGACAAGATAATACCATTTGAATTTTTTTGTCGGCGGAACGGAATCAAAGATGGTCACACTTCCATACTTGGGATGGAACTGCTCGATCCTAAAGGAGGTGATAGGTTCGTCACAAATGAATTCAATATTATAGATCAGGTATTCTCCCGAGATGCCGACCCGGGTAGCGGTTTCAAGAATTTTAATGGCCAGTGGGGTTTTATCTTTCTGGCATGTATAAGAGCTTAAGGACAGACAATAGATGAGGATCAGCATCCATCCCGGGCTATATATCATGGCATGAAAACCTTTGTCTCTGGGCTTTTTCATATTGAATCAATGATTGAACAGCACATTTAGAATGAACATTAAAAAAAGGGATGCCCTGTCATCTTCACGGTTGGTAAACGATCCATACACGCATAACAGGGCAGCCCTTTCCTGTATTTTTTCAAGGCATGGTGATGTTCCCAGGCCTGGTGAATCCCAAGGGATTATTTTCTGTAGCCTATCTTGTAAGCTTTAACCGTTGCCTCTTCCCTGATGAAACTACCCATAAACAGATTCTGGCTGATCCTCCTGGTTCTGTTGACCACATAGTAATCGGCTTCGGGGAAATTGTCAGTCACTTTATAGGAAGCTCTTTCAAGCATCGGGGAAAGGTTAAGTCCCATAGGGCCTGTCAGCATAACCCTGTCGATCTTCCGGATTTCATAAGGTTCTCCGTTGATGTGTTCAATGATCCTGATGACTCCCAGATAAACCTTGTAGTCAATATCGATGGATGTTTCACCCATGTAACCGATATCGCCTGGTGTCAGGTGCACCTCAATCCTGTTGGGTGTAAGTGAGGAATTCTCCTTGTAGGCCGATGTGACGTGACTAACGGAACACGACGACAGAAAGATCAGTGCAGTCAGCCCGGCCACAAACCCAATATTTCTTTTGATTCGTAACATATCTTTTCGTTTTTGATTTTTTTCAACTATACCGAAACAGAAACAGGCTGCTGTTTTATCTGAAGAAATAATAGCTCAGAGTGATCCTGAGATCATTTCCAAGGAAGAAATTTTTGTGCTTCAAACTTTTATATTGGTGAAGATCACCCAGATTGGCGAGGTAATAGATTTGTTCGGTACCTGCATTCACTTCTGTAACTTTGTACTGAAGGCCATAGTGCCCAAGGGCTGAAATGCCATATTCCAGGCCGATGGCTACAGGAAGGTCAGCGATGAACGCCTGAAGTCCAATAATATAGCTAAATCCTCCCACAAGAACTCCCTGGCTGATGGCACGGGAATTCTTGTCATCTACTTCCAATTCATCTTTATAGCCATTTCTCCCAAGGACAAGACCTAGTCCCATATACACATCGAGCATGTTCTGCTTCCCAAAATGCTTCGCAAACGCGGGAGTAAGACGGAATACAGACTCTGATAAAAGTTCTTTCTGGTTGCCAACCACCGCCAGTGATGTGTCGGGCTCACCTACCAGTTTTGTTTTCTCGTTTGCCATTTGGATGCCCAGCCTGATTTCAAGGTCATCGGTTTTGTAGTACTTGAAATTAACCATCGGCAATCCCAGCATGAAGGTATTGGCTCCGACACTACCTGTAGTCTTGATGAGGTCAATGATGCCAAAAACCGACGGGCCGATGAAAAGACCATAATTACCGGCCTGTGGACGGGTACCATAACGCAGGACAGAAGGGACATTTTCTCGTGTGCTGAGCTGTGCCGACAATCCAAACGTAATAAACATTGCCACAGTAAACGTTAAAAGCTTTCTCATGTTTCCAGAATTTTGGATTAATACTTAGGTTGATTATCGTCCAAGATGCAAGGGATTTCATCTTTGGGATGGTAAAAATACATCGATATAATACATAATCCAAATCATTTCGAAAAAAATAACAATAAAATTGCAGTTACCAGCATAACAATTCAGTACACCGGATTAAGGTCTGTCTTCATGCTGTATTTAAAGTTCCCCTCACCTGGGATGCTCAGTGAGACATCCTGCAGAAACTTTACTGATGCATGCATATCTTCATACATCATTTTATCATTCTGTACAAACCGGACACAAGCCCGGTATTTTTCAACCATTGCCTCAAGGAACGGAGACGTTACAGCCGGCCTGCGGAATTCAATGGCCTGTGCAGCATTATAAAGCTCGATTGCCAGTATCATCTCCAGGTTTTTCACCGAACGGTGTGCTTTGGTTGCAGCGTTGGCCCCCATGCTCACATGGTCTTCCTGTCCCTGGCTTGATTCAATGGAATCAACGGAGGCAGGAGTGGCCAGCTGCTTGTTCATGCTTACCAGGCTGGCCGCGGTATATTGCGGGATCATAAAACCTGAATTCAGGCCGGGATTGGCCACCAGGAAGTGTGGCAATCCCCTCTTGCCTGACAACAGCTGATAGGTCCGCCTTTCTGAAATATTACCCAGTTCAGCCACTGCTATGCTAAGGTTGTCGAGGGCAAAGGCAAGCGGCTGCCCATGGAAATTACCCGCCGAGATGATCAGATCTTCTTCAGGGAAAATGGTGGGATTGTCCGTCACTGAATTGATCTCATTGGCAAATACATACGCCACATAGTTGATCGAATCCTTGGATGCGCCGTGCACCTGAGGTATGCAGCGAAAAGAATAGGGATCCTGCACATGGGATTTGGTGCGGCTGATGAGTTCACTCCCCTTCAGCAGGTTGACGATACGCTCCGCCGTTCGGATCTGCCCTTTATGCGGCCTGATCTGCTGGATCAGTGGATGAAAGGGTTCAATGAGCCCGTCGTAAGCATCCAGTGAGAGGGCGCTTATCACATCGGCAAGTTTTGACAGCTTAAACACCCGCAGACAGAGATATACACCATAGGCACTCATGAACTGCGTTCCATTGAGGAGGGCCAGACCCTCCTTTGACTGAAGCCGCAAAGGCTCCCAGCCATATTGTGTGCAAACCTTTTCGGCGCTTTGTTTTTTTTCACCCAGATAAACCTCCCCAAGACCCAGCAAGGGAAGGGAGAGATGAGCAAGCGGGGCCAGGTCACCTGAAGCACCCAGACTACCAAATTGGTACACAACCGGAAGGACATTATGGTTGTACATATCCACAAGACGCTCCACTGTGGCCAACTGTACACCTGAATGACCATACGACAATGACTGTATCTTGAGCAACAGCATGATCTTGACAATGATCCTCGGCACCTCCTCCCCCATGCCACATGCATGGGACTTTACAAGATTCTCCTGAAGCAGGCTCAGATCATCATGGGATATCACGGTGTCACACAGACTGCCAAATCCTGTCGTAACACCATAAATAGGTTCTGTTTCATTCAGAATCTTCCTGTCAAGGTATTCCCGGCACCGGCAAATGCGCTGTTTCACATCTTCCGACAGCTCCAGCTTCATGTTGCCGTTCAGGATCTTTGCAATACCCTCGAAGTTGAGTTTTTCAACCGTTATATGATGAATGCTCCTGTTCATTTCGGACCGTTTTGCGGCAAAGGTAAGAATATGGGAGGAAATGCTATCTTTGCTGCATGGAAGAGATGATACTGATAATTGACTTCGGATCACAATATACGCAGCTCATTGCCAGGAGGGTACGTGAACTCAATGTCTATTGCGAAATTCATCCTTATAACCACCTCCCTGCATCCGGCAGCGAGGTCAGGGGTTTGATCCTCTCGGGTAGCCCATTCAGCGTACGGGACAAGGATGCTCCGGTCCCTCACCTTAAGGGGATACGCGGGCGACTCCCGATACTTGGGGTATGTTATGGCGCCCAATGGATGGCATTCCATGATGGTGCCGACGTAATGCCCAGCCGGATCCGGGAATACGGAAGAGCCAGGGTGCACTTCATTCATCGTGACCATCCGCTGATCAAAGGGATGACCGAAGGGAGCCAGGTCTGGATGTCGCATGGCGATACAATACTGTCACTGCCGGACAACTACGAGGTGATCGCTTCAACCCTGGATGTGGAGGTGGCCGGATATAAGATCAAAGGGGAGCCTACTTACGGCATACAATTCCATCCGGAGGTATATCACTCCACCGATGGAAAGCAACTTCTTCAGAATTTCGTCGTGGACATCTGCGGCTGCAGCCAGCAGTGGACACCTGCATCCTTCATTGAAACTACGGTACAGGAAATGAAAAACATGCTTCAGAACGACAAGGTTGTACTGGGCATTTCGGGCGGGGTGGACTCAACCGTAGCAGCTATCTTACTCCACAAAGCCATCGGTAAACAGCTCTATGCCATCTTTGTGAACAACGGCCTTCTTCGGAAACACGAATATGAAGATGTCCTGCATTCCTACAAGGGTATGGGATTAAACATCACCGGCGTGGATGCTTCGGAGCAGTTTTACACAGCACTGAAAGGAATATATGATCCGGAGGGGAAACGGAAAGCCATTGGAAAGACATTCATTGAAGTGTTTGACCATGAGGCACATAATATTACAGGGGTGCAATGGCTTGCCCAGGGGACCATCTATCCTGATGTGATAGAATCGGTCTCAGTTAAAGGTCCTTCGGCAACCATCAAGTCGCATCACAATGTAGGAGGGCTTCCTGATGTGATGAGACTCAAAGTGGCAGAGCCTCTCAAATCTCTTTTCAAGGATGAGGTAAGATTGGTCGGGAAAGCATTGGGCATTGACGAAACATTGCTGGGCAGACATCCTTTCCCGGGGCCTGGCCTGGGTATCCGCATTCTGGGCGAAGTGACACGTAAGAAGGTGGAAATCCTGCAGGAGGTGGATCATATCTATATCCAAGGGCTCAGGGAAGCCGGCCTCTATCATAAAGTGTGGCAGGCAGCAGCCATCCTGTTGCCCGTCCGGTCGGTCGGCGTTATGGGTGATGAACGTACCTACGAAAACGTTGTGGCACTCAGAGCCGTTACATCGACAGATGGCATGACCGCCGACTGGTCACATCTCCCTTATGACTTTCTGGCCTCCATTTCCAATGAGATCATCAATAAAGTGAAAGGGGTCAACAGGGTGGTTTATGATATCAGTTCAAAACCTCCTGCTACCATTGAATGGGAATAAAATAATCCCTATATTCGCTAACCCGATCACCCGGAACATATCCCCGAAAATAAGACAGATGACAATACACAGATTTACCTCGGTATTCCTTTTCATTTTACTGTCTGTTACGGTTATGGCCCAGCCCGTTACAGTACAAAAGTCGGAGGTTAAAGTCACCGAAGCAGGTCGCCTGTTTTTTATCCACACGGTTTCTGCAGGGCAGACTCTGTATTCCATTGCCAAAGCCTATGGAACCGACCAGGAAGAGATCCTGCGGTTCAATCCATCCATCAGTGGCGTATTGCGTGCCGGACAAATCCTGAAAATCCCCGACATCTCTGCCACATCTGATGAAAGCATAACAACAGGGAAGGATGAAGCTGCCACTGCGACCCATACATTGATCCATATCGTCTCACCGGGTGAAACCCTGTACGCCATCGCACGGAAATACCAGGTCTCTGCCCAGGAGGTGATGGATGCCAATCCTTCCGTTACCGACTTTGAAAAACTCACCGTCGGCCAGGAGCTGAAGATCCTCCTGAAAAAACCTGGTCCATCTGTCATAACCCAGGTGGACGAAAAGGATTCTATCATCAATCACATTGTTCAGAAAGGGGAATCGCTGTTTGGTATCTCACAGCAGTATAAAGTGCCGATTGACAGCATCGTGGCATGGAATCCCGATCTGAGCGACAAGCCCCTCAGGAAAGGACAGGAACTGAAAATCATCCTGAAACAGAAAACACCCAGGGTGATCGCAAAACCTGAACCCATAATGTATGATACCATCCTGCACCAGATCCGGGATAAGGAAACTATATGGGGCATCGCAAGAAGGTACAACACCACGGTTGAACAAATCATGGTAATGAACCCGGAACTGAACGAGGGACTGAAGAAAGGTTATTATATCTATATACTGGTACCGACGAAAGGGGAAAAAACTGCATCGTCACAGAAAACCATTGGATGTGAAAATTCACGCTACAGGTCAAAATACAAGATCGCACTTTTCATACCCCTCTATCTTGACGAAATTGACAGGATCTATATCTCCCCACCCACTGATGATCAGATCAAGAAAGCCTTCTTTAAACCTTTCAGTTTTATCGAATTCTATGAAGGGATACTGATCGCAGTGGACTCCATAAAAAAGAAAGGACTCTCCATTGACCTGTATGTCTTTGACACAAACAACGACTCCAACACCGTTAAAAGAATTCTTACAAAGCCTGAAATGCCTTTCATGGATCTGATCATCGGCCCCTTCTTCGCCGACAACTACAACCTGGTGGTACGTTATGCAGTCAACCATAACATCAAGGTTATAAGCCCTTTCGCTAGGAATCCCCAGTTTGTTGCTCAACACTCCAATATTTTCCAGATGAATGCCTCATCCGATTCAAAGATCGGGGAACTCGCTCATTTCATTGCAAGGAGCTATCAGGAGCCCAATGTGATCATGGTGACCGGCACCCAGGGTGCTGACAAGGCGTTGGCAAAGATATTCAGGGACAATCTTGAATCCAATGCCTCGATACTTACCAGAAAACCAAGGTATGTGGAAGTGGTTTACCAGGAAAAAGGATTGACCGGTGTAACGACTCACCTCGATGTTAACAAGCCGAATATCATTGTTAACCTCATCACGGGGGAAACTATGATTGCAAACTATATTTCGAACATAGCCAAGCTGACCAAAAATTTCGACATCACCATGTTCGGGCTTCCGGAATGGCAGGATTACCGGACATTTGACCTGACTGATCTGATGGCTGTCGACCTTCACCTGTTTGCCAATACCTTCGTTGATTATAACAATCCCGCCACGATGCAGTTCCTCAAGGAATTCCGGGCCCGCTATAAAAGCGATCCCGAAGAGGGCCATTATGGATATCTCGGATACGACATTGGGCTATACTTTTGCAAAGCACTGTTCGAATTCGGGCTGGATTTCGAAAACTGCTTTGATCAGATCTCCTATGATCCGGTTTCAACAAATTTCAAATGGGAACAGGTTAACGGAAAAGGATATGAGAATGTCTATCTGAACATTTTCCGTTACAACGACTTTAAACTTAAACCGGTGAAACAACCCTGATTACTTCCTGAGATCAATTTCTTCGACCTGGGGATGCTTTTTCTTGTCCCAGGTAAACTGTTCATCTGCAATTGGTTCGTTCGTAACATACTTATCCACATCAATGGTTTGGCTTGCATTGTTGATGTGATAGACCGAAGTGCTCACAAGCTGCCTGGTTGACTGTTCTATCCGAAACCTAACCCTATGATACCCCTTGTTCTGTTTTTTGGGGTACAGGTCCACAATATCGGTCTTTTTCCCTTTGTAAACCTCCTCCCTGATCCACCTGGCAGTGAATTTCCGGTTGTAATTCCTTAGCAGGCTGGTTGGGTTCGCCAATTCATCATCATCACCCTTAATATTGGTGATATGTACCTCTTCCGCATCGGTGATATAGGTCCATTTCGTTTTGCCATCGCAATAGACGATCTGACCTGCAAAGCGGAGCTGGTACTTGTTCCCTTTCAACCATACCCTTCCTTTACGGGTATCTCCCTCTTTATCATCCTTGTCAGTTTCGGTGAAGGTAAATTCGATCTTGATGGTTTTCAACGCCTGAATTTTTGCACTTGCTTTATCCAGGATATCTCTTGCTTTCTTATCGGACACTTTCTGTGCTGACAGGGTTAATATCCCGATGATCATCACACCGAACAGTAGCAACATTTTTTTCATGACCTGATTATTTTTATTGATAACACTTAGAGTTGTCCATTTTTATGGGTTGAGAGATAATTTTTCAAATACTGTTCCAGGGAATACTCATCCTGAAACAGCACCTTTCTGGCTTTACTTCCTTCAAAAGGTCCGACCACTCCTGCTGCTTCCAGCTGGTCGATGAGGCGGCCGGATCTGTTGTAGCCAAGTTTCAGCTTACGCTGGAGCAGTGAGGTGCTGCCGTGCTGATGCCGTACAATGAGCCTGGCGGCCTCTTCAAAAAGTTCATCCCGCTCTCCTGGATCAAAGTCAATGGCCTCTTCCTCCTCTTCATCCCTGTAATCGGGCAATTCAAAAGCATCGGGATAGCCCCGTTGAGAACCGATAAAATCGGTGATCTTTTCCACCTCGGGGATATCCATGAAAGCGCACTGCAAGCGTGTAATGTCGCTACCCATGTAGAGAAGCATGTCACCCCTGCCGACGAGTTGTTCGGCTCCCCCGCTGTCGAGTATGGTCCTTGAATCCACCTTGGCGGTTACCCGGAAGGCTATTCTGGCCGGGAAATTAGCCTTGATGGTTCCTGTAATGATATTAACCGAAGGCCTCTGGGTCGCAATGACGAGGTGGATTCCAACGGCCCTGGCAAGTTGCGCCAGCCGGGCAATGGGCCCTTCGATCTCTTTGCCGGAGGTCATGATCAGATCGGCAAACTCATCCACGACAAGGATAATATAAGGCATGAAACGGTGCCCTTCCAGCGGATTAAGATGCCTTGCAATGAATTTGCTGTTGTATTCCCCGATATTCCGGACCCCTCCCATCTTCAGCATGTTGTATCGGTTATCCATTTCGATACACAGCGAATTCAGCGTCCGGACAATGACCCGGTTATCGGTGATGATGGCTTCATCCGTATCGGGGAGCTTGGCCAGGAAATGTCGCTGAATACGGGAAAACAGGGAAAGTTCCACCTTTTTGGGATCCACCAGCACAAATTTCAGTTCTGCCGGATGCTTGGTGTAAAGCAGTGATGCGATGATGGCATTGATGCCCACCGATTTTCCCTGCCCTGTTGCCCCTGCGATCAGAAGATGAGGCATCTTTGCCAGGTCGGCTACATAGGTTTCATTGGCAATGGTTTTACCAATACCGATGGGAAGTTCGAATTTGTTTTGCCGAAACCGTTCCGAACTTAGGATGGTGCGCATGGAAACGATCTCCGGATTCATATTGGGTACCTCTATGCCGATGGTGCCTTTGCCCGGGATCGGTGCTATAATCCTGATGCCCAGTGCCGAAAGGCTTAACGCAATGTCATCCTCCAGGTTCTTGATCTTGCTGATCCTCACACCGGGTGCAGGGACAATCTCGTACAGTGTGACCGTCGGACCGATGGTGGCTTTGATCCGCTCAATATCGATGCTGTAATTTTTCAATGTCTGGATGATGCGGTTCTTGTTGGATTCCAGCTCAGATTTCTGCACCGAGATGGTATTTGAACCGTGATAATCCAACAGGTCAACGGTCGGGAAACGGTAATCCCGTAGTTCAAGCTTCGGATTGTACAATGTTTCCAGATCATAATGTTCTAAGGGATCAGGCTCACCTTCCTCCGTCAAAACTTCAACCGGCTCCGGATCAGGCATCAGGGGTTCATCCTGTGGAGTGACCACTGTAAAATCAATCCCATTGTCATTCCCCTCTGCCTGTTGTACCGGTTCAGGATGATCCGTTGATAATTGCACCTCCCTGGGTGACTCCCCGGAGATATCTGCCTGTTGAAATTCATGATCCTCATCCTTGATATAATACTCCTGTGTATTGTAGCGGTCCTCACCAAAAACAGCCCCTTTTCTCTTTCGTTCAATCACTTCTGCCATTTCCTGTCGCCTGGTTTCAAAGAAAGAGACGATTCTGTCCCATAGATCCAGCACCCAGATCAGATAGGCAACCAGGATAAAGAGCAGGAATACCGCTGCACCAACTTTCCCGAGGACTCCTTTGATCCAGATGGCAGTTTGAACACCAAAAGCACCACCCAGTACAGAGATGTCTCTGGAAGGATCGGCGAACACGAGACCACAGACGGCCGACAACCACACCAACCAGAAGAGGGAATGCTTGAACAACGGTATAAACCGTATCAGCTGATAACGTAAGAATATCCTTATTCCTGTAACGAAGAACAACAGCAGAAACACATAGGAGCCGATGCCAAACCATTGCCGGATAAAAAGATGGGAAAACCAGGCCCCCATTCTGCCGGTGATATTCTGAACCTGAAGATCCCGGTCCATCAGGACAATCCACAACGACCTGCCGGCCAGATCATCTGCGCCGAAAGTCAGCCAGTTGGAGATAAAAGAGGTGAATGCAATGAGAAGGTATATGGAAAACAACAACAGAAACAAACCTGCTACCATGTGTACCTTGCCATTACGAAAGAAAGAAACAACGGAAATGTGCCATGCAACGGGCTTTTGTGTCCCTTTCCCTTTTCCTTTCCCTTTCCCATTCCTGGTTGAATGATTGTTTTTTCTGAAGGAATTACCCGCCGGGGCTTTTGATCTTTTTCTGGCCATACCTGGTAAATCAATCTGCAAAAATACAACAAATGAACTTAATACCCCATGGGTTTGGGAAACAGCATCTGTGTTTTGTTAACATACAAATTGTTAACGAATCCTTAAAATATAGGAAACGAATCCATTTAATTGTATATTTGCACAAGTTAATAATATCTTACAGATCAAACCAAAAACAATCGAATCCATGAAAAAACTGCTTTCTATTCTGGCATTGATCTCCATCGTTTTTTGGAGCTGTGATAAGGGAACCGATGATGACCCTCAACCTGATGATCCGTTTGCCAAGATCACGGTTCCTACAAAACAGGAAGCTTATGTGTTGCTGACAACAGCCACATGGTGCGGCTATTGCGGCGACTGGGGCATCCCGACATTCGACGGTGCCTTTGCAGGCGCCAACAGCATTGATTCCACCCGCATCAATGGCATGGCACTGCACTATTCATCCACTGATCCAATGTACCTCGAAATGTCAAAAACCATGAAAGATGCTTTCGGGATAGGTGGCCCACCCAATCTATGGATTGAATTCAATAATGCCTATAATCTCCAGCCCTCCGGTTGGGAAAATGCAATAAAAACAAGACAATTGCAACCCAATCCATCCTGTGGAATCGGGTTGGATGTTAAAAAGGAAGGAAGCACCTTTACCATTTATGCAAAAGTCAAGTTCTTCTCCGCACTTTCAGGAACCTATAACATCGCCGTTTACGTGGCTGAAAATGATATTGTATCAAATCAGGCCGGAAGCAGTGCAGGAGCGAACCATCATCACAAGATGGTTTTACGTGGCGAAGCCACCGCCAACACTCCATGGGGAACCCAGATGTTCAACGGTGCCTCTCCTGGAGAGTATACAAAGAAATTCACCTATTCACCGATGCCCGGTATCAACGCCGGCAACCTGAAATTTGTGGCTGTCGTATATGAAATGAACCAGGGAATACCGGTATCATCACCCAATTCCAATACATTCTGAAACTTCTTATTTTGATCAAATGATGATCTGTAGTTACCAAATATTAAAGCCGATGAAAAAAGTACTTTTTGCTGTTATGGCATTAGCCATGGTTTTTGCTTCCTGCACCAAGGAAGAAGATCCTGACGACAACAAAGACCAGGGCATTGTTGTCAAAAAAGAACAATGGGCGCTTGCGATAAATTACACGGCCACCTGGTGTGGTGCATGTGGTTCTTCCGGAGCCCCCGTCATCAAAACGGTTGGTGCTATGAACCGTGTTCTGGCCATCACGCCGCATTCCGGCAACGGCGATCCCATGCACAATCAAACCTATTACAGCCAGTTTACTGCGGAAAGGACCAGTGGCGGAAGTATTCCCTCATTCTGGGTGAATGATGAAAAAACTACCACAAGCAGTACCAATTCAGCTGTTGTAACAGCCTTGACACTGCAACCCACTGCCGCCCTGGGAATGGAAGCCACAAAGAACGGGACAGTGTACAACGTGAAAGTGAAGACCAAATGGTTCTCCGAGGGAGCCGGTGAATACTATCTGAGTGTTTTCCTCCTGGAAGACAATATTGACGGATCGGCAACGGCACCCGCCGCTTACAAGCAAAACGGAACTTCAGACGCCAGTTACAAGCACATGTTTGTTTTCAGAGCAGTTGCCACCACCAGCCTGTATGGCGAAATGATCGCCACTAATCCGGCTGCACAGCATACCATAGAAAAGGAATATGCCATCAACATCCTGCCAGACTGGCAAAACAAAGTTTATCCTGTTGCCATTCTCTGGAAATATGATACCAGCACTGCCAAACCTCACTACAAGTTTGTCAATGCCATAAAGTAATCTGTAAAAGAAATTATAATAAGAGGCTGTTCGCCAAAGACAGCCTCTTTTTTTTAAACCTACCTGCTGTTCTACTCTGAAAGGTCAAACAGGTTGCTATACAGGTGCGCATCATCGCCATACTTCTCGATCACTTTGTTGTCCGTGATCCGGAAGGTGGACTTTTCCCCTGCCACTTTAGAGAAATAGACATCGCTTTTCACCCCGGTCAGATCATCGATCATGATCACCTTCACCAGGTTGCTGTTGATGGTGGAGGCAGCCAGGTTGGCATGGCACACCGGACAATAGAATTCGACGTATTCGCCCTTTTCAAAAGTAACTTCAGGATGGGAAGTGATAGAATAATCCCCCAGGTTCGGGTTTAGCATGATCAACCCTTTGTTGTTGGATTTCTTGGAGATGACATAAAACACCACATTGTCGCCAACGCGCAAATGGGCGTTACATTTAGGGCACAGATAGTTCTCTTTCATATACAACTTTCTTTTATGTTTCACAAGATAAGAAAAAAAATGGCTTTTGTCAAGCATGCAATTACGGTAGGGTAAATATACGATAAAATGACTTCAATCATGATGCAGGAATGTTTTTTTGTATTTTTACCCACACAAACAAGTATCAGTTATTATAATTCTGATAATCAATATATAAACAAAACAATCAATATTTATGGCAATCATTATTACAGGGAATAACCTGACGATCGAAGATGTTGTAGCGGTTGCACGGCATCATGAAAAAGTAATCCTCCATCCTGAAGCTGTGGAACGGATCAAACGGTGCAGGGCGATGCTGGAGAAGAAGATTATTGCGAAGGAGATCATGTATGGAGTGAACACGGGTATCGGGGAGTTCTCGGAGGTGGTTCTGACGGATGACCAGGTTAAGGATTTTCAGCGATACCTGATATACAATCATGCGGCGGGCATAGGGGAAGCGATGCCGGAGGACTGGGTCCGCGGGGCAATGTTGGGCCGGATCAACGTACACGCACACGGTAATTCAGGCAACAGGCCCGAGATCACGCAGACGATGGTTGAAATGCTTAACAAGGGGGTGACTCCTTTCGTATGCAAAAAAGGGTCGGTCGGCGCCAGCGGTGATCTTGCCCCGATGTCGCAGATTGCCTTGCTTATGATGGGTGAAGGGCATGCCTTTTACAAAGGTGAGTTACTGGAGGGGCATATTGCTTTAGAACGGGCAGGTATTCCGGTTCCTGGTCTTCTTGCACGTGACGGGCTTGCTGCCATCAACGGTTCCAATGTACTGACCGCTATGAGTGCCCTGATGCTGTATGATGCCAACCTATGGCTGAAGCATGCCGAGATTGCTGCAGCCATGTCACTGGAGGCGCTGAAAGCCAATATGAGGCCTTACCACCCAAAGATCCATGAGGTACGGGGTTTCCCGGGCGCCATACGTACTGCGGCTGCCATCAGGAAATGCGTGGCAGGGGGCGACCTGATCGAGAATAAAATCAAATGCAAAGTTCAGGATGCCTATTCCATGCGTTCAACCCCCCAGGTGATCGGGGCAGCCCATGACGCCATAAAATGGGCAAGATCTCAGGTTGAGACCGAACTTAATGGCGTGGGCGACAATCCCATATTCTTCCCTGATGAAAACCTTCAGCTCACCGGCGCCAACTTCCAGGGCTCCCCTGTTTCCGTTCCGATGGATATGGTAGGTGCTGTCATCACCATGGTAAGTGTATTGTCGGAACGAAGGATGAACAGGCTGAACAATCCTGCCCTCAGCGTCGGACTCCCTGCTTTCCTCACCAGAGGGGCAGGCATGTTCAGCGGATTGATGCTGAGCCAGTATACCGCCGATATGCAAATCGTGGAGCAGCGGATCCTCTCCATGCCGGCTTCCATCCAGTCGATACCGGCTGCTGCCGACCAGGAGGATTTTGTCAGCATGGGCATGAACACGGCATTGAAAAACTTCCAGATCATGGACAATGCCTATGGGGTCCTCGGTATTGAGTTCATGGCAGCAGCCCAGGCACTCGATTTCAGGGAATACACCTTCGGAAAAGGTGTTCAGAAAGCCAAAGAGGTGATCAGAAAACACGTGAATTTCCTCGAGATTGACCGTCCACTCTACCCTGACCACAACACCATGAAGGAACTTGTGAAATCCTGTGAAATACTGAAAGAGGTGGAAGAGGTGGTGGGAAGCCTGGAATAACAGCAGCTCCGCTGCTTAATCTTCTTCTATCTCATTGAAGATCGTCAGCTGTTCACCGTAGTGATCCTTGTCAAAAAGGGTAAGCTGATTGTCTGCAACATGGCTGTCCTCCTCAAGCATACCCGAGTATTTTTCAAGATAATGTCTGATGGATGCTTTGATCAGCTTGACAGGTGTTGTATGAAGCAACCTTGCACAGCGGTCCACAGTATCTTTCTGTTTATAGGTGAGTTTAAACCTTATACTTCTGTATTTGTACCGGTACTTTTTCGAATATCTCCTGGCAGCCATATCCTGATTGTATAATAGGTAATGTGTTTGTTTGATTTCCGGGCTAAAATATTAAAAAACAGAATAAGAATAAGCTATTTACCGCAACAGTTTTTTTATGATCCGGATACAATGTTCCACCTCCTCCATGGTATTGAACCTGCTGAAGGAGAAACGGACAAAAGTATACGGTGTGTGATCGAGGCCAAGCCCTTTCAGGACATGGGAAGGATAATTCACCCCTGAAGCACATGCACTACCACCTGAAACAGCCACCCCTTCCATATCCAGCCGGTAGATCAGCATGTCCCCTGCTCTTTCAACAGGAAAACCTATGTTTAAAACGGAATAGAGGCTGCCAGAAATATCGGTGAGGGGATACAAATCAGGGATAACCTGCCGGAGGCCCCCGAGCAGAGCAAGCCGGAGCTCGTTCACATGGTGCTGCACATCCTCTTTATCCCGCAGGGCAACCTCGAGTGCTTTAGCCAGTCCGGCGATCCCGATGATATTCTCTGTCCCTGAACGCATGGTGCGTTCCTGACCACCACCCAGTATCAGCGGCTGAATCGGATTCCCTGCCGAAACATACAGGAAACCGGCACCCTTGGGACCATGAAATTTATGGGCTG
This sequence comes from uncultured Lentimicrobiaceae bacterium, assembly GCA_964652685.1. Classification (GTDB taxonomy): domain Bacteria; phylum Bacteroidota; class Bacteroidia; order Bacteroidales; family SKPS01; genus SKPS01. The sequence continues at coordinate 11,428 of CAZZBS010000030.1, read as the reverse complement.
AAGCACCCGCAAAAGATATCCCTTCCGAGAGGTTGATCTCATATTTCCCAATAGTCTGTACCGTATCTGACAAAAAGAGTGCTCCATATACTCCGCAAAGAGAGCAGACATCGTTCAACGGCAGAAGCATACCTGTTTCATTGTTGGCATGCATAAGCACTACAAGGGTTTTACGGCCCGGGTGATGCAACAGCTCTTCCAGGTGGCCGGTATCGATCCTGCCATGCTCATCAAACCTTACATGTTCTGTTTCTACCGGGTAACTTTGCTGCAGTGCTTCCAGGTTATGGAGCACCGCATGATGCTCAAGAGGTGTGGTTAGGATCCTTTCAATGCCAAGGTCACGCACAGCTGAGGTTAAAACGGTCTGGAGCGATTCGGTGCCGCCCGACGTAAAGAATATTTCAGCAGGTTTTACACCGGTCAGTCCGGCAATCTTCGACCGCATATCTTCAATGTAAATCCTGCTTTTTCGCCCGATGGCATGGATAGAGGCAGGATTGCCGAAGATTTCCATGGCTTCGGTCATGGCGGTTTTAACCTCCGGAAAAAGCGGTGTGGTAGCCGCATTGTCAAAATAGATCATAGGCTCAGGTGTTATGGATAAGTGCCATGACCTCCCGTGCAAGGCTATCGGCCATCTCCGGGGTTTGTGCTTCTGTATAGATCCTGATAATAGGTTCTGTATTAGACCTGCGAAGATGGATCCATCCCCCGGCCAGGTCGATCTTCAATCCATCCGTCTTGATAATCTCTGCGGAGGGATAGGCTGATTCGACCCGTTGCAGGATTGCACCGACATCGGTATCCTGTGACAGTTGTATCCGGTGCTTACGTATATGATAGTCGGGATAGGTCTTTCGCAGATCAGAGCAGTGCATCCTGCTTTTGGCCAGCCATGTAAGGAAAAGTGCTATCCCCGCCAGCGCATCGCGACCGTAATGCAGCGAAGGGAGAATCACCCCTCCGTTGCCTTCACCACCAATCACAGCATCCACCTCTTTCATCACATGGACCACATTCACTTCGCCAACAGCGGATGCTGTGTAACGGCCTCCGCGCTTTTCGGTTATATCGCGTAAAGCCCGGGTGGATGAAAGATTTGATACCGAGTTACCCTGCCTGCAGGAGAGGACATAGTCAGCCACCGCAACAAGGGTATATTCTTCCCCAAAAGGTTCACCATTTTCACAAACAATGGCCAGACGATCCACATCCGGATCAACGGCAAAGCCCAGATCAGCTCCCATCTTCTTCACAAGCAGGGAGAGGTCCCCGAGATGTTCGGGCAGCGGTTCCGGGTTGTGCGCGAAATTTCCGTCCGGTTTTTCATTCAGGGGGATGATTTCAGCCACACCCAACTCACCCAACAACAGGGGTAATGCGATACCCCCGGTCGAATTTACTGCATCGAAAGCCACCTTCAGGCCGGCATTCCGTATTGCCTCTATATCCACCAGAGGCTCATCCAGGATGTGATCCACATGTCTTTCAATACTCTGATAATCGGTCACATAATCTCCTACCTTATCAGCAGCGGGAAACAGAACATCTGTCTGCTCAGCTCCCCGGAGGATTGCTTCACCCTCCTGGGCTGAGATGAACTCCCCTCGATCATTCAGGAGTTTCATGGCATTCCATTCTGCCGGATTATGGGATGCCGTCAGGATGATGCCCCCATGGGCCTTATGCCATGGTACAGCCATTTCCGTCGAAGGGGTGGTCGACAGCCCAAGGTCCACCACATCAACCCCGCATAACTGCAATATGCCGCAGACAAGCCGATTGATGGCAGGGCCAGTCATACGGCCGTCCCTTCCAACCACGACCCTGATCCTCTCCCCCTTGTAACGAGTTTGCATCATTGAAGCCCAGGCAACGACAAAACGCACTATATCCGGAGGGGTTAAACCCTCACCTGGCAGCCCACCCACTGTCCCACGGATTCCTGAAATGGATGTGATCAATGTCATATTGGGATATTTTTCCTGATGGAGCAAAATTAGTATTTTCCGTGTTCTGCCCTCTTTTTCTTTTTCTTCTGTCAACAGGCACATGAAAATAGTCTATCTTTGCTGCACTGATTGACTTACCGGACGATGCAGGATCATTATCATAATACGGATGAAAACCATGACCTGAAAGAACTGGTCTCAAGGTTTGAATCAAGCCTTTCCAACGGCAACACACTCTTTTTCGACCTCGACGAGTTTGAAGAGATCATTGACTACTATATCGATTTTGGCTTAACACAAAAAGCGAGGCTGGCACTCCACCATGCTTTCAGGATCTATCCCGGCTCCACCAGACTCAACCTGAAACGCGCCCAGGTGCTTGCCTTCCAGAATAAACGGGAAAAAGCACTGGACATCCTGGCCGAGATGGAGGCATCTGAACCGGAAAATACCGATATCAATCTTACCAAAGCACATATCTACAGTCAGATGCAGCAATATGACAAGTCGATCCAGGAGTATATGAAAGCATCTGAAGATGAGGAGCAGGACCTTGAAGACATCTTTATCAGCATTGCTTTCGAATATGAAAACAAGGAAGATTTCGGCAATGCCATCCTGTACCTGCAGAAAGCGTTACAGATCAACCCCGATAACGAAAGTGTAATCTTCGAGCTTTCGTTTTGTTTTGAACAAAATGGAACGCTGGAGGAGTCTATTCGTTTCTTCCACGCCTACCTGGACCGGAATCCCTATTCGACACTGGCATGGTTTAACCTGGGTGTGACTTACAGCCAACTGGAACAATGGCAGGAATCCATTGATGCCTACGACTATGTGCTGGCAATCGATGAGCGTTTTGCCTCTGCCTACTTCAACAAGGCCAATGCCCTGGGTGGACTTGGTATGTACGAAAAGGCAATAGAAATCTACCTTGAGACATTCAAATACGAAGAACCTGAAGGGCTCACATGGTACTACATTGGTGAGTGTTATGAGAAGCTGGGTCGTTTGAAGGAGGCCATTGACCATTACCTGAAGGCTGTAAGTCTGAATGAAAGCCATGTTGACGCCTGGATGGGCATCGGCGGATGTTACCAGCAAATGGGCAATTACCCGCTCGCCGTTCAGTACCTGAATATCGCCATCGAAAAAGATATCCAGAATGCGGAATCATGGTATATGTTGGGTGATGTTTCAAGGGATATCAAAGACTTTGAGAAAGCAGACAATTGTTACAGAATGGTAATAAAACTGGATCCTGTACGGGAAGATGTTTATCTTGATCATTCCGATCTCTGCTTTGAGTATGAATATTTCAAAGACTCACTTGAAACCCTGCAATCGGGGCTGACCCATTTCCCGGACAGTGCAGTTCTCCTATACCGACAGGCAGTATCGCTCTTTTTTGCCGGATATTCAAAAGAGTCGGTGCTTCTTCTGCAATCGCTTGTCAGGGAACATCCGCAGGAGGCGAATACTGTATATGATATCGCACCCGAACTTCATGATCATCCGGTCATCAGCCGGCTTATTTCAGAATCATCCAATCATATCAATCCATGAAATGTAATCTGACCATGCTTCCTCACAGGGAGGAGAAGCCCCGGCAAAAAGGGATCACCATGGCAATGGACAAAGGTCTATCGCTCAGGGAGGCTGAAAACATAACAGATGTCGCCGGCCATCTGATCGATTTTATGAAACTGGGTTTCGGCACCTCAGTATTTACCTCACGGGTCAAGGAGAAGGTTGCCCTTTACAGGGAAGCCGGTATCCATGTATATGTAGGGGGGACTCTTTTCGAAGCTTTCGCCGTCCGCAACCAGGTGGATGACTATGAAAAATGGATCCGGCACCTGGGTTGTGACACCGTTGAAATTTCGGATGGTTCGATGACGATGGATCATAACGTCAAATGTGGATATATCAGCCGTTTTGCTGCATCCTACAAAGTCCTTTCTGAGGTGGGAAGTAAAGATGCGGAGGTGCATATTGCCGACTCCGACTGGGTGGAAATGACACTCAGGGAACTCAACGCGGGATCATCCCTCGTCATTGCCGAAGCACGTGAAAGTGGCACGGTGGGCATCTATGACCCAAACGGCAAAGCCAATGTAACCCTCATTGAATCTATCATGGAGGCTGCAGGCAGTGAGCGGATCATGTGGGAGGCACCGCTGAAATCCCAGCAGGCCTGGTTCATACAGCTACTGGGTGCAGAGGTGAACCTGGGCAACATTGCCCCGCATGAGGTGATCGCACTCGAAACACTTCGCAATGGCCTCCGCGGTGACACCTTCTTCAGGTTTATCAAGGATCCCTCGTTGTAAACTTCCCCTTTATGATTAGACAAGCTATCTCCCTTATACTCAAAGGTGTGGCTGTTGGCACTGCTAATGTTATACCCGGTGTATCAGGTGGCACTCTTGCATTGATAACCGGTATTTTCGAGCGGCTGATAAATGCCATTAAATCTTTCAATATCAGTGCAATAAAACTACTGCTCAGAGGTAAGTTCAAGGCTTTTGCCCGGTACACCGACCTGCTTTTTCTCTTTTACGTTCTCACCGGGATGGTCATTGCCGTGTTCACAATGGCCCGGCTCTTTGATTACCTTTTCGTCAATTATCCCGTATATATTTGGTCCTTTTTCTTTGGATTGATCCTGATCTCCGTTTTTTTTGTCGGGAAAAACATCTCATCATGGCGATGGCCTGTGGTGTTAACAACCCTGACCGGAGCCGTCATTGCCATTGGCATCACGCTGCTGACACCTGCGAAAGAAAACGAGAATATTTTCTACCTGATCATCTGCGGTGCCGTTGCCATGTGCAGTATGATCCTGCCCGGACTGTCCGGGTCTTTCGTCCTCCTCATTATGGGTAACTACCAGCTTGTGGCCATTGATGCCATCAATGCACTCAGACTGGAAATCCTGATCCCCTTCTTCATCGGGGCAGGAGCAGGCCTGCTGGGTTTTTCCTATCTCCTCTCTTGGATTTTTAAACGGTTTCGTGATCAGACCCTTGGTCTTCTGACCGGATTCATTGGAGGTTCCCTGGGAGTATTGTGGCCATGGAAAGAGCCTGTCAAAGGTTTATATGGACAAAAAGACCAGGTTGTCGGCTATATATGGCACCTGCCGGGATTGAACGCCGAGTTCATCATAGCCATGGCACTGATCGCCGCCGGCATCCTCGTCATTATCCTCATGGAACGGATGGCAGCCGTTAAATCATCTGCATAATAATGCATACTTACGGACTTATCGGGAAACATCTGGGGCATTCGTATTCCGGGGATTGGTTTCAGCGACTTTTCTTCCATAAAAAGATTGATGCCGAATACCTTCTTTTTGAAATGGAAGATATCAGGGAGGTTCCCGGGCTTCTCACAAAACACCCGAACCTCAGGGGCTTCAATGTGACCACCCCTTACAAACAGGATATCCTGTCCCTGTGCCGTGATCTGGATGAGGAGGCAAAGCTTACCAGGGCTACCAACTGCATCACGGTGGAGGGCGGGATGTTTATTGCCCATAATACCGATGTGGGTGGTTTCATCCATCTGCTGGTACAGGTGCCGGACTGGAGATCGATGCCAGGGGCCATGATCCTGGGCACCGGCGGTGCTGCCAGGGCAGCTGCAAGAGTATTCAGGCAGTATGACTTCCCCTTCCTTATGGTATCAAGAAACAGTCGGAAAGAGGGTGTCATCCCTTATACTTCTCTGAAAAAAGAACACATTGACAGGTTCCCTCTGATCATCAATGCAACCCCTTTAGGGATGTGGCCTGATGTAAGCAGTGCTCCTCCCCTTCCCTATGGCCTGCTGACAGGCAGTGAGATGCTGGTTGACCTGGTGTATAATCCCCCGGAGACAATGTTCCTGCGCACTGGCAAACAGAAAGGTTGCTTCACCATCAACGGTCTGGCAATGCTTTACCATCAGGCTGAACGATCGTGGGAAATCTGGCAGGAACGGTTATAAACGGATACCATTATTCCCTCCATTCAATACCGATCTTCATAATGGCACTGTCGCCGGAGAGGGTTATGGCGTTCGGGTGATCTTCTTTGTAACTATTAAACTTGAAAGGGCCCAGGATAGCCATCAGGTCATCCCCTCCAATCAGATCATAATCATAGACTTTTACAAACCAGGAAGCCGAAAGGGGCGTGAATTCCATGGGTTCCTGTAAAATCCTTACCAATGGAAGAATGTTGTGGGTGATATTATCGTAGCGAAGGTCCCGTGAACCATAATACACCGTATCGTAAGCATCTGTGATCAGCCAGTAAACATCAGGGCCACCCTCAAGAAGAGGCACGTCTTCCCAGGATCCCCCACCAGATTTGACAAAAGGTATCTGCGACAGGTTGAAACTCTTGATGGCCACAGTGGTGTACTCGGGTTCCTTCTTCTTATTATCCTTGGTGCAAGCGAAGGAAACCATCAATAGAAGGCATAACAGTAAAACCGGCAGAGGGAAAGGTTTTCTCATTTTTGGATATTGTTAGCAGATAACATCTATGAAGGACAAGATAGTCTAATCGATGATATTCTTGATCACACGGAGTTTATGGGTATATTGACGCGTGTTTTTATTGAATATTCCTTCGTGATCAAGCAGGTCGATTCGAACCTCCCCGCAGGCATGGATGATCCTTCCCTGGTCCATGATAATACCAGCATGGATGATGGTTCCTTCTGCATTTTCAAAGAAAGCCAGGTCACCGGTCTTCGACTCGTTGTTAAAACTGACCACATGCCCTTTTTCCACCTGTTGCTGCAAGGTTCTGGGCATAGCTATGTCATTCATTGAAAAAGCGATCTGGACAAGTCCGGAACAATCCATGCCGAAAACCGTTTTTCCACCCCAGAGGAAGGGTGCTCCATTGTAAGCCAGGGCTGAATTGATAATCTCTTTTCTTGATTGAAAAACCGGTTTGAAGAGGTGCCGTTTCACATCCGGTTCAAGGTTTCTACCAGGAGCTACAGCAATAGAAGATCCATGGAGATAGAGCCGTGATCCGCCAGGAAGACAAAAGGTCCTGCCATATTGATCCTTTGCGCAAAAAAGCGGTGGCTGTACGACACCGGCAAATGCCCTGTCAATCGTACCATCTTCCCCTTCCAGTAAAATCTCGATCATTTTTCTGTCCACCCAACCCTTCAGTCCATCCGTGAGGTTCATCACCAGCAACCAAGTCTGTTCCACCTCCAACACCTCCACCTGTTCACCTGCCAGCAACTGACTCACCATCTCAGCTTTATAGGATGGCAACACCCTCACCGGGGCTGCTGGCACATGGCATATCGCAAGCATGGCAGAAAGTTTTGCCAAATCTACACATTTTTCATCAAACCAGCAATGATTATTTGTTTTTTATCCGGGGAAAGAGGGCTGGCCATCTCCCACACCAACTGCGGGCAACCCGGGGAGCAATCGATGGTAATATTCTTCAAGCCAGGAAAGTGCAGCAGGACCCTGGCAAAAGAGAAGGTCCAATATGCTCAGGTTGGGAACATAGCTGAATTTTGAAGCAAAGACCTGCTGATATCGATAGGTTTGCTGCATTACCAGCCAGGGCATATCCCATTTTTTTGGATGAATACGATCCCTCAGATCGATTTTTTCTGCAGGCATATCTTCATATCCGGTCGTCTTGCGGATTTCCACCGGTTTTCCTGCCAGGGATGCACATAACTGCATGGCTGCGACATCCAGATCCCAAAGGGTATCATACTTCGTGTGATGCAACTGATGTAAAGGATCCCTGAAATAGAGGTACCAGGGAGACCGGTTGTAGGCCGCATCAAGTGCCCGCAGATGGATCACCGGCCAGTTGATGTTGTAACAAATACCTGCCTCCTGTACCGGACATTTGTTCAGCCCTTTTTTATCCACCGGCACCCGGAGTATCTGTTTGCCGTTTGGTCCCAGTATATAGTAACGGTTTCGGTATGACTGCTTCTGATAATGTTCATGCCCCTCAATAACCACCCCTGGATGAAAAAGCAGCAATGCCATATAGTCAAGCGGCGGAAAAAGGGCTATACTCAACAATACCGGAAGCAGTTCAGCCATCAGACAAGTAATGGTTCATATATCCATCCCGGAAACCGGAAGATTCCATTGAAATCATGAATGCCCGGGATGTAAAAATAACCAAATACAATATCATGCAATAAAAAAGAGTGCAACCTTACGTTACACTCTTTTCAAACCAAAAAAAATGAAAAACTTATGCCTTCACCTCTACATTCAACAATACCGAATCAATGGCATCTTTCAGGGCATTTTTGGGTAAAGCCCCCATTGCCATCTGCGGATTTGCATCTTTCGGGCAGAAGAGCAGTGATGGAATACTACGGATGCCAAAAGCGCCTGCCAGTTCATGCTGCGCTTCCGTATCAACCTTGTAAATGTTGATCCTCCTATCATATTCTGAAGCCAGTTCCTCCAGCACCGGGGCAATCGCCTTACATGGCTGGCACCAGTCAGCATAAAAATCGATCAGGCATGGCAACTCGCCTGCAAATTTCCAATCCTTGTTTTTTTCATAATCAAAAACCTTCTCCAGAAAGGTTTCTTTGGTCAAATGCTCAATCATGGTTGTTTCCTTTCAACGTTTCTGTTATAATAATTCTGTTTCAATAATATTCTTAAATGCAGGTTTCAGATCTGCCTGGGTCCTTGGATTACCAGGCAGTCCTGTAAACATCCTGGGTTGCCCGTTGGCCGGGATGACCATAAAGGTCGGATAACCGGTAACACGGAAATACCTCGACAGATAACGCTCCTTCTCAGCATCAACCTTGAAAACGTGTATCCGGCCGGCATATTCCTTTGCGAGCTCTTCCAGGACAGGGGCAGCCACCTTGCACGGCCCGCACCATACAGCATAAAAATCAACAATGGCAGGAAGTTCTCCGTTATATACCCATTGGTTCGGATTTTTATCCATGTCAAAAACAACCCTTTTAAACTCCTCCGTATTCAGTTCCACAGGCTTATCGGAATACGGTATAACAGGCTTTTTCTCCGGTTCGGTGATGTTGGTTTTTCCCGGCACATCCGTGGCAACAGGATCCGTTGATCCCTGACCGGATGAAAGAGATCCCTCCGGTGTCAGGGCTGAACCGGAGGGCACAGCTCCGTCAACTTTCAGGGAATCATGCCTGGTGTTGTCAGGTTTACCGGATGAACATCCGTACAACGCTGCCGTAAGCGCAAAAAAGCTGATGATGATGATGATTCGCATTTCTGTTCTGGTTTTCATTCCTGGTTTTTAAGAAAACAGTGCAAAAATAAAAAAGTTTTATAAATTAGCGCATAAATATCACTTTTTTTTTTAATTTTGCCTCTTGATAGAGACAGCCATACCCTTGAAAGGAATGCTACACTGTGTGTTCAGAATCTCATGAAGTTCAATTTCAGTGATATAACAGAGGAAATGTTCGGAAAATTGTTTCCGGATGAAGAATCATGCCTGTTGTATTTATCTGAGATCAAATGGGCAGATGGGTTTGTCTGCAGGAAATGCGGGCATGATCATTACTGCAGGGGAAAACGTCCATACTCCAGGCGTTGCACACGATGCAAGACCGAAGAATCGGCAATGGCTCACACACCGTTCCACCGATGCAGGATACCGATCATGGAGGCTTTCCGCATTGCCTGGTTATGCTGCACCTCCCCTGCCATCACCAGCGTCACTATTTCCAGGAAGCTGGAGATCAGGCATATGACCTGCTGGAAATTCAAGAAGAAGATCATGCAGTGCATAGATGCACCGGTGTGATCCCATTGACATTGTGCCTTTCTATCGGGGCCTGTATTTCAATCAGGATAAAATCCCTTACTTTTACCATATAATATGTTTTTCATCAAGATTCCGATCCATGAAGATATTATCCGTTCAAAAGATCCGCGAGGCAGATGCTTATACGATCAGCCAGGAACCCATTTTATCCATTGATCTCATGGAGCGGGCCGGCAAAGCCTGTGCGGAGTATATTACTACGGTAGCAGACAAAGGAAGTCGCATCAGTGTTGTGGCGGGCCAGGGAAACAATGGCGGGGACGGACTTGTGATTGCCCGTTTGCTGAATGATCAATCGTATCATGTCGAAGTGGTTGTGCTTTTTCTGAATGAACAGGGATCGCCCGATTTTGAGACCAATCTGAAACGGCTTGAGCACACCGGGGTGAAAATTCATCAGGTTGACAGTCCTGAGGGCCTGCCCGATTTTTTCGGTTTCGGGCTCATTGTGGATGCCTTGTTCGGATCGGGGCTCACCAGGCCGGTCACCGGCCTGACAGCGAACCTCATTGAACGGATCAATCAATCGGGCAAAAAAGTCATTGCAATTGACATCCCTTCCGGACTTTTTGCTGACACTTTCACCGATCCCGGTGCCGGAGCTGTGGTTGAGGCAGACATCACCCTGTCGCTTGAGTTGCCAAAACTGGCCATGCTGATGCCTGCCAACCACTGTTATACCGGCCATTGGGAAGTGATCCCGATCGGGTTGCACCCTGCATACCTGGAAGAGGCAGAAACGCCACACCAGCTGTTCACCATCCGTGATGCCGGGCAGGTTTTCATGCCCCGGAGCCGTGTAGCGCACAAAGGGCATTTCGGGCATGGATTATTGCTTGCCGGCAGTCGTGACAAAGCCGGGGCAGCGATCCTTTCTGCCACAGCAGCCTTGCGCAGTGGAGCCGGGCTGCTGACAGCCTGCCTCCCGGCAGGGATGAGCCAGGTGCTCAACACAGCCCTGCCTGAAGCCATGACGGTATCGGACAGCAGCCCTTCCTGCCTAACCACCTTGCCCGACCTCTCATCGTATAATGCCATCGCGGCAGGGCCAGGACTTGGCCTGGCTGACAAAACCCGACAGATGCTCCATGCGCTGCTGCAGAAAGCAACATGCCCCCTGGTGCTTGATGCCGATGCCCTGAACATCCTTTCATTGCACCCTGAATGGCTCCCACTGCTCCCTGCCGGATCTGTCCTGACACCCCATCCCAAAGAGTTTGAACGACTTGCCGGCAAAGCGACCGATGAGTTCCATCGCCTTGAAATGGCTAGGAGGTTCGCCCTGGATTACCGATGTTACCTTGTCCTGAAGTGCGCCTTCACGGTGGTGGTCAATCCGGAAGGGAACTGCTCGTTCAACATTTCCGGCAACGCCGGGCTCGCCAAAGGTGGATCGGGTGATACCCTGACAGGGATCCTCCTCGGTTTGCTCTGCAGGGGATATTCATCTGATGACGCAACACGCCTTGCCGTTTTCGCCCATGGTTATGCAGCAGAGAAAGCCGTTGCAAACATGGGAGCGGACGCCCTGCTGGCATCTGATGTGGCTGCAAATCTCGGCAAAGTCTGGAAAGAGTTGATAGTTAATAGTCGATAGATACTGTGTTAACTTCCAAATGAAATTTGAAAAATTTCATTGAA
>CAZZBS010000029.1:0-41928 GCA_964652685.1 uncultured Lentimicrobiaceae bacterium | reverse complement strand
AGTATTCAAAGTCGGTGGCAGAGATCGAGAAGGTGACAAACTGCCCGGCGTACACCGTGTCGATATACAGGGTGTATTGACCTATGCTGTTGGGGAAGGGGGGTGTGACGTTGGGTGGGTTGTTGGTTCCACAGCTCAGCAGTACGATCTGCATCTCACGGAATATCTCGGCCACCTTGATCCCGCACTTGAAGGCGGTGACCTTGGTGACGGTGACAAAAGCCCCGTTGGTGTATGAGGTGAAAGAAATGACCCCGGTGTTAGGATTGACAATAGCAGCTACATTGTTTGGATTATGCAATGGCCCGGGCAAAGGTGTGCTGAACGAATATCCCGGATTATAGGCGACTATGGGAGTTGAAATACTGCCATCCAAAGGGGTATCCCAGGCATAGATCAGTGAATCAAGCTCAACATCGGAAGCAACATGATTATACTGGTAAGGGTACCCTGTGCAGATCACGGTGGAAGGCCTCTCATCAAACTTGGGTGAATTGTCGAAGCAGGTTGAAACATTGGTGTTGTTGTACGGGAACATCCATGCGCGCAGGTACCAGTCCAGGCTGGAGGAATTGGGGATATTGGTGCAGGGATTTCTGCAGCAGGATGTATAACCAAAATACCAACCTGTTGGAGGAGGTACGCCTGTCAGAGGCACACCGGTGGGATAACTGGCATCGGAGGTGAAGATATGTTCTTCCACAGCACCTGTGTTGGATGCGGAAGCCGGGCATGTGATGTAAGGTCCGCCCGGACAGCTGCACTGGGGTGAAATGTCTGTTATTGAGATCCTGGTCATGGAGATGCTTGCAAAACCGGGAGCATTGGTCTGTAATGTGGCAGTGGAGCCATAATTGATCCCGCCGCATTCACGATAAACTTTCATCACAAACCTGAAATTTCCCTGTGCCGTGCAGGTCCAGGTGATCTCCCCCCCCATGTAGTGGCTCGCCATGACCGGCAGCACGGAGAGGCTGAGAAAAACTATCAAAACAAATAGTACTGTCTTCTTCATTTTTTTTCTGATTGTTGTTGTACAAAAATATATCTATTGTTTGGTTTCACCACAAGTTATCTGTACCATGTCCTCCTCTCTGAAATATTGTCCTGAGAAGGCAAGGATATCATCCGGAGTTACCTTGCTGAGTTTTTGCAGAAACTGATCGGTCCAGTTCAGATCCAGTCCCTGGCGATGCAAGGTTGCCAGCATGGACAGACGGTTGAAAACACCGTCCAGTTCCCTGAGCGCACTTCCCGACAGGTATTGTTTCACGGTTTGAAGTTCCTCTGGATCCACTTTTTCATGACGAAGCCGGCCTATTTCTTTCATCATCTCCTTTATAGCATCTTCCAAATGTGTTTTTCCCACATCGGCAGAGATGGTAAGGTATCCTCCTAGAGCAAGGGTGACGATGCCGGCACCTACGCCGTAAGTATAGCCTTTATCCTCGCGCAGGTTTGCCATCAGCCTTGAACTGAAATACCCTCCCAACAGTGTTGTGATCACTTTGCCTGTAACAAAGTCATCATGGTTTCTGGGGAAAAGTTGTCTTCCTATCCTGATACTGCTTTGCACTGTCCCGTCCAGGGGGAGGTCGATCCGTTTCCCTGTTACGATGGCAGATGGGTGGCCGGTGATGACGCTATCAACGTCTGATGCATCTTTGCTGAAGGTATTGTATTCCCTGATAACTGAATCAAGGGCATGGATGACAGTTTGCGGTTCGCCTGCAGCGACGAAGAAAGTGGGTTTGCCACCGGCAATATGAGCCTGGTGGAATGTTTGAACGTGGCTGCCGTGAATGCCGGTGATATCCTCTTCAGTGACCATTGTGCCGTATGGATGCCCGGGATACACGTTGTACAGGAAGTGCTCCCTGGCAACGGCATGGGTTTGCTTACGGCTGATCTGCCAACTCTGTAAAGCAGCAGTCCGTACCCGGTCCAATTCGTCTTCAGGGAAAGCCGGTTGTGTGATCATTTCAAAAACCAACGGGAGTACCTGGTCAAGGAGGTCATCCAGTACCACAAACTCGATCATCCCACAATCGGGATTGGTGCATGCAGAAAGCATGACACCGGTCTCTTCCATCCGGGAGACAAAATGGAAGGTGTCCAGGTTCCATGTGCCCGATTTCAGCAATTGGAAAGTGATCCCTGAGATGACCGGATTACTGGCAAAAACAGCCGGATTATCAAAGCTGATGATCAGTTTTGTAAGGCCTGGTGTCTCTGCTCTCAATGATAAGAGATCGCATCCGTTATGCAGCTGATACTTTTCCGTTTCAGAGGTAAGCAATACCTGCCCGTTATCCTTTGTATATTCTTTTATCTGCGGCATAGTCTGGTTTTTTATCTGATAACCGTAACAGTTCCTTTTTTCAGGTAGGGGACCCCTTTTATGTCCCTGAAGGAGACCACATAGACACATACCGGATCATCCACGATGGTTCCGAGGTGTGTTCCATCCCATCCGATATCAATACTTAAAGATTCAAAAAGGAGGTGACCCTGACGGTTGTAGATCTGCATCCGGTATTCCTTTACTTCGGCATTGTTCTGAATGACGGGACGGAAAATATCGTTCCTGCCGTCATGGTCGGGTACAAAAGCATTGGGGATGTAAACCTCCAGGGTATAACTGTCGGGTTTTTGGGTTGTCGTGTTGGTGCTGTCCGGGTTCTCTGACAGGGATATTGGGGTTTGCTGCTTATTCTGTGGCAGGATTTCCGGTTGTGTGTCAGCAGAGATTTCAGAAGGTTGCTTTTGTGTATTTACCGATGCACTGACATTGGAGGGATGGGAAACCGTTTTCTCTGACACAGGGATTTTTTCTTTCCGGGAGGTGATGGATGATTCTGATTTGTGAGCAGAACCATCCGATCCGGTTTCGGTGCCGGCATGAGGCTGGCCATCCTCCAGGGTGAAGGGAGCCGTGGCAGCAGGTACAGGGGATGGATCCGTAGTTATTCTGTTATGGCCGGAAAGATTTTGTTGTCCGGTAATGACTTTGGGTTCAGGTGTCCGTTGAGATGGTACTGTTTCAGGGCGGTGGGGCAAAAAAACCAGGAGTAAAATGGCGGTTATTACCACAGTAGCGGCAGCTCCGGCCCAGAACAGCTTTTTGAAGCCCTGTTTTGGAAGCGGCGTTGGATTGGCGGATACAATCCCTTCCCAAACCCGTGGGGAGGGTTGGATCTCGAACCCTTCAACCTTCTGTTTTAGCTGGTTCATATTTTCTTGTCTCTTTTCCATCTTGGGTCTGTATATATGATTTACAGATTCAGTTTCTTTTGCAACAGTCTTTTTGCTTTGAGCAACTGCGACTTGGAGGTATTAACAGAGATATTCAGGATGGCAGCAATCTCTTTGTGCCCATAACCTTCTATTTCGAAGAGGTTGAACACAGTCCGGTAACCGGGGGGAAGTTTCCTGATCGTATCGATGATCTCTTTGACTTCCAGTTGGTTGCTGGTTGCAGATTCTGGTTGAAGTGCTTCCGGTAACTCATCCAGGTCATCGTGAAACCTGTAATCTGCTATCTTTTTAAGATAATTCAGCGCAGTATTCACCATGATCCTTCTGATCCAGGATTCCAGGGGGCCATCACCTTTGAATGTCCTTATATGCCGGAACACCTTGATGAAACCCTCCTGTAGCAAATCTTCCGCCTCTTCGATGGAATCGCAGTAACGAAAACAAAGACCGAGCATTTTTGAGGCAAAATGGTCGTAGAGTTTTTGTTGCGCCTCCCTTCTTCCCTGGCAACAACCTTCAACAATCGATTTCTCCTGATGAATGACCATAGTTGCTTGGTGAATAGACAATCGAATCGGGATGAACGGTGTCTGTGCAAAAAAAAAATTATAATTCAGTAAGGATGAATATGGTTTGCAGCAGATTATTTTTTAAGGTAATGAATCTCGATCCGGTTTTCGGGGACCAGGAACCTTTTGGCCAGTGTTGTGATCTTTTGCATGTCAACCTGCTGGTATTCATTAAATAAGTTATTCGCTTTATCGGCATTTGACTCAGCTTCTGTCATCGCCAGTTCCATAGCCAGGTTCATAACCTGTTGTCTTTTCAGGAGGGTGGAGGTTATCATTCCGTTGACGACCGATTTCATTTCGGAGGTTGTGGGCCCCTCCTGAACAAAGGTGCTGATCACCTCCTGGATGGATTCCACGGCATCGTCAGGATCACAAGGGTCGGCAAGGAGTCCGGAGATGGTAAAAAGGCCGGGGTCCATGGTGCCTGTCAGGGATGAGGAGATCCTGGTGAAAACTTTCCTTTCCTTCACGAGGGCGATATGGAGGCGGGAGATCATCCCCTGCCCGAGGATATCGGCAAGAAATTCGAATGCTGCATAGTCGGGGGAATCTAGTCCGGGCATCGGAAAAGCGACCAGCAGCAGGGAGGATGGCACCTCCCTGTAAACTACCTCTTTGACAGACCTTCCTGTGGCAGGTTCAGCAGGCAGGCTGTTACGGATGGGATTGGCAGGGGGAAAGGACCCGAAATGGGTTTCGGCCAGGGCAAAGATTCTTTCGGTATCGACGTTCCCGGCCACAGACAGGATCATGTTGGCCGGATTGTAATGGATTCTGTAGAAATCAGCAATGTCTCCGGGGGTCATCGAACCGATATTTTCCGGTGAGAGGCCGATCGTTGGCCATCGATAGGGGTGAAGGCGATAGGATGCGGCACACAGCAGGTGATTGAGGTCGCCGTAAGGCTGATTGAGGTATCGCTGTCGGAACTCTTCAGTCACAACGCGTTTCTGTACTTCAACCCTCTGCTTGTTCAACCTCAGGTTCCGGATGCGGTCTGCTTCAAGGTCAAAAGCGAGTTCCACATGATCAGCCGGCAGTAGTATATAATAATTGGTGATATCCTGGGTGGTGAAAGCGTTGTTGATGCCTCCCACCCGTGAGATCGGGAGGTCAAAAGCAGGATATCTCCTGGTACCGCTGAACATCAGGTGTTCCATCAGGTGGGCCATGCCTGTTTTTTCGGGTGACTCATCCCTGGAGCCGGTACGGAACAGAAGGTTGACAGCGGCAAGCAAGGTGTCGCTTTTTTGTGTCACGATGACTACACCTCCGCCGGGGAGGGACCTCTTTTCAAAATGCACGGCAGGTAACCTGTTTGGTATTGTCATCGGGATTGCAGCTTTTGCCGCCCAAAAGTATCAAAAAAATGCAATATATTGCTTCCATGTCTGATTACCTTGACAACAAAAGCATATCACCAGGGTAGAGGCTCTTTTTCCCGGGGATTATATACAATCCTCCTGTGAAAAATCTTTACCTTTGCGACCGGAAATACATAAACATGCAGAAATATCATGAAAAAAGACAAGCAGATTTTTGATCTGATCGACCTGGAGCATGAGCGGCAACTTGACGGGATTGAGCTGATTGCCTCGGAGAATTTTGTAAGCAAGCAGGTGCTCAGGGCCATGGGGTCGGTACTCACGAACAAGTATGCTGAAGGTTATCCGGGCAAGCGTTATTACGGTGGATGCCATATTGTGGATCAGACGGAGCAGTTGGCCATTGACAGGGCGAAGGCATTGTTTGGTGCGGAGTGGGCCAATGTGCAGCCTCATTCCGGTGCCCAGGCCAATGCGGCTGTGTTTTTTGCTGTGATGAAACCTGGTGACACATTCCTCGGGCTCGATCTTTCGCACGGGGGGCATCTCTCCCACGGTTCACCGGTCAACCTCAGCGGTATTACCTATCATGCGGTGCATTATCATGTGAAAGAGGAAACAGGCAGGGTGGATTACGATGAGATGGAGACACTGGCCATGGAGCATAAGCCCAAGCTGATCGTTGCGGGTGCTTCGGCCTATTCACGCGACTGGGATTATGAACGGATGCGTTCCATTGCAGATAAGACAGGGGCATTGCTGATGGCCGACATCGCCCATCCCGCCGGCCTGATCGCCAAAGGATTTCTGCATGATCCGCTGCCCTGGTGCCATATCGTGACCACTACCACCCATAAGACCCTCAGGGGGCCCAGGGGAGGAATGATCCTGATGGGTAAGGACTTTGAGAATCCATGGGGCTTGACCACGCCGAAAGGGGAGATAAAAATGATGTCACAGGTGCTGGACTTTGCCGTCTTCCCGGGGCAGCAGGGCGGCCCGCTGGAACATGTGATCGCTGCCAAAGCGGTCTCATTCCATGAAGCCCTCAGTGACAGTTACCTTGAATATATCCGCCAGGTGATGAAAAATGCACAGGTCATGGCCCGGGCATTCATGGAAAAAGGGTATCATGTCATTTCAGGTGGTACCGACAACCATTCCATGCTGATAGACCTGCGAAAAAAATTCCCTGACGTCACCGGAAAACAGGTTGAAAACACCCTGGTGCGTGCCGATATCACCATCAACAAAAACATGGTGCCTTTCGATAGTCGTACACCTTTTACCACTTCCGGCCTCCGCATTGGCACTCCTGCCATCACGACCCGTGGAGTCAAAGAGGATCTGATGCCCGTAGTGGTGGACCTGATCGATCGCGTCATCAGCGATATCAACAATGAAGAGCTGATCCTGAAAGTGAAGGGGGAGGTGAATGAGATGATGGAGGAATACCCCTTGTTTGCCTGGTAAACCACACTGAAATTCTTCGGACGATGAAGCAGATCACCTTGTTCAGGCACGGCAAATCATCCCGGGACGATCCCGGGCTGGCTGATCTGGACAGGCCTCTCCTGCTCAAAGGCCAGAAGAAAACCGAGAAGATGGCCCTTCACATGCTGGAGTTGGGGATGCAGGTGGACCTGGTTGTTGTCAGCCCCGCCATCAGGGCGTTTCAGACTGCCTGCATCGTCGCTGCAATCCTGGGTGTCAAAAATCATGAATTCATCACCGATAACAACCTTTATCACGGATCCACCGACCGGATCTGGGATGTAATCGCGGCCTTACCCGCCGAAGTTCGCCATGTGTTACTGGTCGGGCATAATCCCGGACTCACCGAGTTTATCAACGAATCGGGCATCGCACGGCTCGACTGGCTCCCTACCAGCGGGATGGCCTCTGCCCTTTTCCCTTGCGAACATTGGCACGAATGCGCGATCACCCCGCCAACCCATCCTTTGGTACTATGGCCCGCAAAAATCAAATAAACGGATCCACTCCGGAGTACATGCTGGAGAACCGGGAGCTTAGTTGGCTCAGCTTCAACGCCAGGGTGTTGCAGGAGGCAGCTGACCACAGAAACCCTCTCCTTGAACGGCTGAAATTCCTTGGCATCTTCTCCAATAACCAGGATGAATTTTTCCGTGTAAGACTGGCTACACTCCGGAGGATCCAGAAATTGTCAAAACCCAAAACAGCACTGTTCCAGGAGACCGAATACCTTATCCGGCAGATCGTCGGCATCACCATGGAACAACAAAAGGCTTTTTCCAGGATATACCGGCGAATTATTCGCGAGCTGTCAGATTATCAGATCTATATCATCAATGAAAAGAAGCTTTCCGAAGAACAGAAAGCATACATCCGTGACTATTTCAGACAGGAGATCCGCCCGCTCATCTTCCCGATCATGCTGAAACGTCTCAATAAACAGACCTCACTGCGCGACCGGTCGATCTATCTTGCCATTGAGATGTGGGACTCTGCCAACCTTCGTCAGCCCGATCAGGCACTCGTTAAAATACCCAGTACCATCAGCAGGTTTATCTTCCTGCCCCCTGAAGGCGATAAGCAGTTCATCCTCCTGATTGATGATGCCGTGCGCCTCTGCCTCCATGACATATTCTCATTCCTCGGGTACGACCGCTACAGGGCTTACACCATCAAGTTCACCCGCGATGCTGAACTGGATATCGACAATGATATCTCAAAAAGTTTTCTTGAACTGATGGAAGAGAGCCTGAAACAGCGAAGAAAAGGTTCGTCGCTCCGGTTTATCTACGACAAAGAGATACCCTCTTCCCTGCTGGATGTCGTTGCCCGGAAACTGGCCCTCAACAAAACCGATGTGCAGATAGAAGGGGGGCGGTACCATAACTTCAAGGATTTCATGGATTTCCCTGATATCGGCAATGAGGAGATCAACTGCATCTCGCAACAGCCCCATCATCATCCGCACCTTCCCTACGGTAAAAGTGTCCTGGCTGCCATTCGTGATAAAGACCTCCTGATCCATTTCCCTTATCAGTCCTTCCACCATATCATCGATCTCCTCCGGGAAGCCTCCATCGATCCCCATGTGCGGGTGATCAAGATAACGATCTACCGTGCAGCCCCCAACTCGAAAGTGATCAATGCCCTGATCAATGCCGCCAGGAACGGAAAGGCAGTAACGGTTTACATGGAACTCCAGGCACGGTTCGATGAGAAAGCCAATATCTACTGGGCAGAGCGCCTTCAGGAAGAGGGGGTAAAGATTATCCGTGCCATTCCCGGCTTTAAGGTCCATGCCAAACTCATCCTGATCAAGCGCAGAGAGGGGCGTAAAGAGGTGACCTATTCCAATATCTCTACCGGGAACTTCAATGAACTTACCTCGCGAACCTATGCGGATACCAGCCTCCTTACAACCGATAAAAAAATCGGCAGGGAACTGGGCCAGGTTTTCGATCTTTTCGAAGCCAATTATCAACAATTCAACTTTAAAGAAATAATGGTCTCCCCATTTACCACCCGGAATGGCATCCTGAATCTCCTGGACCAGGAGATCAGAAATGTAAAGAAGGGGAAGGAGGCATGGGTCATAATGAAAGCCAACAGTCTTGTTGATGAGGTCATTGCAAAAAAAATCTATGACACTGCCAGGGCTGGCGTAAAAGTAAAACTGATCATCAGGGGTATATGTATCCTGAAACCTGTTTCAGATATTGAAAAGCAAAATATTGAGATCATTTCTATCCTGGATCATTACCTGGAACATTCCAGGATCTTCGTCTTTTGCAACCAGGATAATCCATTGTACTACATTTCATCTGCCGACCTGATGAAACGCAACCTCGATCACAGGATTGAAGTAACAGTCCCAGTTAAAGATCCGGCTCTTCAGAAGGAGTTGCGGGATTATCTTCAGATACAACTGCGCGATAATGTGAAGGCAAGGTATATTGATGCAGAAAACAGGAACTTGTATAAAACCAACCATGAGCCGCCGTGCCGGTCACAATGGGAACATTATTCCTATTTCCGAAACATAAACACCTGATGCATGCCGAAAATCTTTGCCTCTGTTGATATTGGTTCCAATGCCGTGAGGTTACTGTTTGCGGCCGTTTACTCTTCGAACGGGATCATTGTCTCAGAAAAGGCGACCATGGTCAGGATACCTGTGCGGCTTGGGATGGATGTTTTCGAAACGGGCAGGATAAGTGATTATCGCAGGTCTCTGCTTATAAAAACGTTGCAGGCTTTTAAATTGCTGATAGAGGTTTACCAGCCCCAGGGTTTCCGTGCCTGTGCCACAGCGGCCATGCGGGAAGCTCTGAACAGGGAGGAGATCCTTAAATCGATCAGGGTATCGACCGGCTTCCTGGTAGATGTCATCGACGGACATGAGGAGGCAAGGCTGATCAGTGCCTGCAACAATTTCAACCTTGACACTTCAGTACCTTATAGTCTTTATATCGATGTCGGGGGAGGCAGTACGGAGATTTCACTTTTCAGGCAGAAAGACCTGCTGGTTTCCGAATCTTTCAACATCGGGACCATACGCCTGCTGAACGGCCGTGTTGAAAGCCATGAATGGGATCACATGAAGGGATGGATCAAGGAATTTGTGCCTGTGGGGGAGAAGATCAACTGCATCGGTTCCGGCGGGAACATCAACAAGCTTGTCAAGCTTTTCGGCAACCCTTCCGGGAATGACATCTCGCGCAAGAAGCTGAAAGCCGTGTATGAGATGCTGGATAAGCTACCCGTTCAGCAACGCGTGGAAAAGTATGGTATGCGAAGCGACAGGGCAGATGTCATCGTACCGGCTGCTGAAATATTCCTGCGTATCACCAAATGGGCACGTATCACCAGGGTCATTGCGCCCAAATTTGGTCTTGCCGACGGTTTGGCGATCGAGCAATATCATCAGCATATCCATGGCATGAAATCATGGTAGAAGCCGGGTGCCTTTCTGATCATACTTCTTAAAACTTATCAACAATGCCCAGGTGAGCGGACAAATGGGTTATTTTTATCCCCTTGAACTGATCCAGCAAAAAGGTAGTCTATGTCCCGGTTTGTCCATCTTCATGTTCACACCCAATATTCGCTGCTTGACGGAGCTTCCCATATTAAAACCCTGTTAGCAAAGGCAAAGGCGTTGGGGATGCCTGCCCTGGCCATAACCGATCATGGTAACATGTTCGGGGTGATGCATTTCATTACAGAGGCGAAAAAGCAGGGTATCAAGCCCATCATCGGGTGTGAGGTTTATATGGAAGAATGGGATCGGAAGCGGGGGGGTAGCCAGCGTGAGCGGAGCGGGTATCATCTGATCCTGCTGGCGAAAAACAAGGAGGGATACCATAATTTGTCAAAGTTAGTCTCAAGGGGTTACCTGGAGGGATTTTACTATACACCCCGGATCAGCAAGACCATGCTCAGGGAACATTCCCAAGGTCTGATTGCCTTGTCAGCCTGTCTTGGCGGAGAGGTTCCGCAGGTCATCCTCAGGTCGGGGTACCAGGCTGCTTCGGCTGTGGTGGCTGAATTCAGGACGATTTTCGGGGATGACTATTACCTTGAGTTGCAGAATCATCAACGTCCGGAGCAGAAGGAGGTAAACGAAACGATCATCCGGTTGTCGCAGGAGCATGATGTTAAAATGGTTGCCACCAACGATGTGCATTTCGTCAATGCCGAAGACAACGAAGCACATCACATCCTGATCTGTCTCAATACCGGGAAGGAATATGATGATTCCGATGGGTTGAGTTACACAGGACAGGAATACCTGAAGTCGGAGCAGGAGATGGCGGAGCTTTTTCCTGGTATGCCGGAGGTGATCAGCCAAACGCTGGAGATTGCCGACAAGGTGGAAGAATATTCCTTGCGCCGGGAGGTGTTTCTGCCGGTGTTCCCTTTGCCGCCGGGATTTGAGGATGCAGATGCATACCTCAGGCACCTGGCGTTTGAAGGGGCAGCAGAAAAGTATGGGGAACTCACGGAGGAGGTGACGGAACGGCTGAACTATGAGCTGGAGGTCATCCGGGGG
The DNA here is from genome assembly GCA_964652685.1 of uncultured Lentimicrobiaceae bacterium. GTDB lineage: Bacteria > Bacteroidota > Bacteroidia > Bacteroidales > SKPS01 > SKPS01. The sequence continues at coordinate 30,727 of CAZZBS010000029.1, read as the reverse complement.
ATGGGATATGCAGGTTACTTCCTCATCGTTCAGGATTTCATCGCCGAAGCCCGGCGCCAGGGAACTTTGGTGGGGCCGGGCCGTGGTTCAGCTGCTGGTTCTGCCGTGGCATACACCATCGGGATCACCAACATCGAACCCTTGAGATATAATCTGCTCTTTGAGCGTTTCCTGAATCCTGAAAGGATGTCGATGCCCGACATCGATGTTGATTTCGATGATTACGGCCGGGATGAGGTGATCCGTTATGTGGTGAACAAATATGGGGAAGACAATGTAGCCCAGATCGTCACCTTTGGGACGATGGCATCCCGTTCAGCTATCAGGGATGTGGCCCGGGTGCTGAAACTTTCTTTGTCGGAAGCCGACCGGCTGGCAAAGCTGGTACCGGAAGGACCCAATGTGATCCTGGAAAATGCTCTGAAAGAGGTGCCGGAGCTGATACTTGAAATGAAGCAGGGGAGCGAGCTGGTGAAAAAGACACTTCGCTTCGCTACCATTCTGGAAGGTTCGGTGCGTCAGACCGGAACCCATGCCTGCGGGGTGATCATCGGTCCGGAAGCCCTCATTGAGCATATCCCGCTTTGCATCCAGAAGGAATCTGATATCCCCGTAACACAGTATGACGGGAAATGCATCGAAACGGTGGGTATGCTCAAGATGGATTTCCTCGGACTGAAAACCCTCTCAATCGTCAAGGACTGCCTGGCTGCCGTGGAAGAAAAACATGGCGTTAAGATCGATATCGACAATTTGCCCCTGGATGATAAGCTGACCTATGATCTTTTCAAGGCAGGTGACACCATCGGGGTGTTCCAGTTTGAATCGGAAGGGATGCAGATGCATCTGCGGGAACTAAAACCGGAAGGGATAGAGGACCTGATTGCAATGAATGCCTTGTACCGGCCAGGCCCTATGAGTTATATCCCGGTCTATATCGACCGTAAGCACGGCAGGTCACCGGTGGAATACCCGCACGAGATGCTGGTGGACATCCTGAGTTATACCTATGGTATTATGGTGTACCAGGAACAGATCATGAAGGTAGCCCAGGTGATGGGTGGCTTCTCCCTCGGTAAAGCAGACCTTCTCAGGAAAGCCATGGGCAAGAAGGATATGAGCACCATGGTGAACCAGCGTGAACAATTCATACAGGGTGCCGCGGCACGAGGGGTCAATACCAATAAGGCAGCCGAAGTGTTCGACACCATGACCAAATTTGCCGAATATGGATTCAACCGCTCCCACTCGGCAGCCTATTCCCTGCTGGCCTACCAGACAGCTTACCTTAAAGCCCATTACCCGGCTGAATATATGGCTGCCGTCCTTACCCACAACCTGAGCGATATTAAGAAGATCACCTTCCTCATCGATGCCTGCCGGCAGAAAAAAATCAAGGTCCTGGGTCCCGACGTCAACCGAAGCGATATACACTTCTCCTCTAACCAGGAGGGTGAAATCCTCTTTGGGCTGGGTGCCATCAAAGGGGTGGGTGAAATCGCCGCGGAAGCAGTGATCCATGAACGTAAATCCAACGGACCTTTCATCTCCGTTTTTGATTTTGTAAAACGGGTGCCTCTGAAGACGGTGAACAAAAGATGCCTCGAATCTATGGCCATGGCAGGGGTCTTTGACTGCTTCAGCAATACACACCGGGCACAGTTCTTTGCATCCGAAGGGGCCGAAGGGGTTACCTTCATCGAGAAACTGATCAGGTTCGGTGCAATAGCCCAACAACAACGCGACAGTGCCCAGCAATCCCTTTTTGATGACCTTGACGAAATAGATATCCCTGATCCGGAAATGCCCATCTGTGAACCTTGGCCCGCTATCGTTCAACTCAACAACGAAAAGGAGGTGATCGGATTCTATGTGTCAGGGCATCCGCTGGACCAGTTCAGGATTGAAATCAGGACCTTCTGCAGAAATACGGTCGAAGAGGTGAAAACCAACATGAAGAAGTTCATCCAGCGGGAATTTACCCTTGGGACCGTGGTCAATGAAGGGCAACACAAATATTCAAAATTGGGAAGACCATTTGGTGCCTTGTCGGTAGAGGACTATTCCGGCTCTGTCCAATTCAATCTTTTCTCGGAAAACTACCTGAAATACAAACATTTCATACAGCAGGGCACCTTCCTTTTCATCAAGGGGGATGTGGTCCCCCGCCATGAAGGTTCAGAAGAATATACTTACAGGATCAAGGATATAAAACTGATGTCAGAAGTGCTTAATTTCTTCGTGAAAAGCATCACCCTGTTGCTGGATGTAAACCAGGTGGAACTGGATGAAACCCTGGCCGATCAGTTTCTGACCATCATCAAATCCTCACCGGGCAATTGCAGATTAAGGGTCTTCTTTCGTAACCATGAAGAGGCACTTACCTTCGTGGCATCTAAACGAAATGTAAGTCCTTTCATCTTCCTTCGGAAAATGGCAGAATTACCCGCCATTCCTTACAGCCTGAATGAAAAATGAGGTTTTAACCATCTATTATTTAGATAAGTTCTTTTGTCCATATTGTTTTTTCGTGTAAGTTTGTGCAAAATCTTAAATCTATTCATTATGGCGCTTGAAATTACCGATGCAAATTTCGAGGAATTGGTTGTGAAGTCAGATAAACCGGTCGTTATAGATTTCTGGGCGGTATGGTGTGGGCCGTGCCGGATGATTGCCCCATTGATCGAGGAGATGAGCAAAGAATACGAAGGGAAGGCCGTGATTGGCAAACTGGATGTAGATAACAACCCTGCTGTCACTACCAGGTTCAACGTTCGGAATATCCCCACCGTGCTGTTTATCAAAAACGGCGAAGTGGTTGACAAACAGGTGGGGGCTGTTCCCAAATCGGTACTGGTCCAAAAGCTCGAAGCGCTTTTTTAATCAAGATGGTTCCGGATTCTTTGCGTGCAAACCGTACGCCCGTTCATTTCTTCACTCTTAACGGGCTTTCCCTGTTGTAATCCTAATGCAATGCCGGCTATTGAACAACAATACATCGATTCATTCAGCCCGCTGGAACTGCTGGCCAGGCAGGTTGTCGAGGGCTTTATTACCGGCCTGCATAAAAGCCCTTTTCATGGCTTCTCGGTCGAGTTTGCAGAACACCGTCAGTATAACCAGGGGGAATCAACAAGGCATATCGACTGGAAGCTTTATGCGAAAACTGAAAAACTCTTTGTCAAACGGTACGAGGAGGAGACCAATCTCAGGTGCCAGGTCATCATCGACAACAGTTCCTCCATGTATTTCCCCGTCCTTGACCAGTTGACCGTCGAAAAGCCGAACAAGATCACCTTTTCAGTGTATTGTGCTGCCGCCATCATGCACCTGCTCAGGCAACAGCGTGATGCAGCCGGACTGTCGCTCTTCAGCGGGGCACTCGACCTTCAGACCCGCTGCCGCTCCAGCCACATCCATTACAAATATCTTATATCGGAACTGGAAAAACTCCTGATCCATTACCACCCCGATGAGAAACGCAGCACCTTTGCCGCCAGGTCGCTCCATGAAATCGCTGAAGCCATCCACCGCAGATCACTCGTGGTGCTTTTCAGCGATATGTTCGACAGTCATGCAGAAACTCAGGAGCTTTTTGATGCCCTGCAGCACCTGAAGTATAACAAGCATGAGGTTATCTTTTTTCATGTGGTGGATCAGACAGAAGAGATTGACTTTGAATTTGATGCAAAACCACACCGGTTCATCGACATGGAAACGGGTGATACCGTGCGGCTGAATCCCCATGAGATCCGGGAAGCCTACCGCACCAAACTCAGCACCTTCAGGAACGAACTTAAGATGCGGTGCGACCAGTACCATATCGATTTTGTGGAAGCCAATATCAGGCTCGGTTTCCGACAGGTGTTGCTGCCTTACCTTGTCAAAAGGCAGAAGATGAAATAGATGTTGTTTCCTGCCTGAACATTTCCCTTTGTTCACTGTTTATCTTCAAACATTAAAACAAGATTGTTATGAAGAAATATGCTGTTTTTTCCATGATGATGGTACTGGTTGCCTCCCTGTCAGCACAGCCCTACCGGTTGCCTGAGGTGAAGTATTCCTACGATGCTCTGGAGCCGCACATCGATGCCCGCACGATGGAGATCCATCATTCACGGCATCACCAGGGTTATGTCAACAACCTGAACAAAGCGGTGGCAGGCACTGCAATGGAGAATCTGACGCTGACCGACCTGATGCTGTCAGCCGGTACAATGGGTGCTGCCATCCGTAACAATGGAGGTGGGCATTACAACCATACCCTTTTCTGGGAAATTCTATCGCCGACACCTTCAAAGACCCCTTCATCGACACTGATGCGGGAGATCGTCTCCGGGTTTGGTACCATTGATTCGCTCCAACAGGAGATCAACAAAACAGCCATGGCACAGTTCGGTTCAGGCTGGGCCTGGCTCGTGGTAACACCGGAAAGGAAACTGGCGGTCACCTCAACACCAAACCAGGACAATCCCCTTATGGATGTAGCTGTATTAAAAGGTATCCCGATCCTTGGCATTGATGTCTGGGAACATGCCTATTACCTCCATTATCAGAACCGGCGCGCGGATTACCTGAAGTCGATCTGGAATGTGATCGACTGGAGTGTGGTTTCCCGTAATTATGAAGAAGCGCTGAAGTCTCCGGTGCTGGGTAAGTTGAAACAATAACGGCGCTGAAGGCATTGTTACTTCAACACCTGGTATTTCATCCTGCGGGCTTCCAGTTCCTGTTTGATGGTTTCGAGCTGCCCGGTGTCCTGCAGGTTGAAGGTGATGGTGGCCAGCACATGGCCCACCGGAACGGAGGTCATGGACCTGTCATGTGATATTTCGTGAATGTTTGCCCTGAGTTTCTCCAGGATGGAGATAATCGATTTAAGTTCACCGGCCTGGTCCGGGATCAGAACCGCGATCCTGGCCCTGAGTTTTTCATCCATCATCCCTTTTTCGAGCACCTGCTGGAGTAACCCCATGTTGATATTGCCACCGCTGATCACCGTCACCACGTTGCCTGTGATATGTTTCGACTTCTTATAGATGGTCGCTGCCAGGGCAACAGCCCCGGATGGCTCGGCCAGCAGCTTGGCGCGCTGCAGCATCAGGTAACTGGTGCGCGCTATCTCCCCGTCGTTGACGATCACGATCTCATCCACATGCTCCCTGACAGCATTAAAAGTCAGTTCACCGGGTGTCTTTATGGCAATGCCGTCGGCAATGGTGTTCAGATGCGGGAAGGTGACAATACTGTCCTTTTCCAGGGACATTTTCATCGACTGGCTTCCTTCCGCTTCCACACCCACCACGTTGATTTCAGGATTGAGTTGTTTGATGGCAATGGCAATCCCCGAGATCAGTCCACCGCCACCGATCGGTACCACAACTGTGTTGATGTTTTCAAGCTGCGCGAAGATCTCAAGCCCGATGGTGCCCTGCCCTGCAATGATATAAGGGTCGTTGAAGGGATGGATAAGCGTGGCACCGGTGGCAACCGATGCCTCCTGGGCAGCGGCAAAGGCATCGTCAAAGGTTTCTCCCGTCAGGATCACCTCTGCACCGTAAGCACGGGTGGCTATCACCTTTAAAGGGGGCGTGAAAACAGGCATGAAAACCTTGCTTTTTATCTTATGCTTCGAAGCTGCAAAAGCAACCCCCTGCGCGTGATTGCCAGCCGATGCACACAATACCCCCTTTTTCAACTCCTGCGTTGTGAGGGAGCCAATCTTGTTCAGTGCACCCCGCACCTTGAACGACCCCGTCGATTGCAGGTTTTCAAGTTTCATATAAACATTGGTAGCCGACATGGAGGAAAAACTCTTGCTGTGCTCAAGCGGGGTCTGCTTGACAAGGTTCTTTAGATAGGATTGTGCTTTGATGATATCGGAAAGATGAGGCAGTTGGCTTGTGACCATAACGGTATTATTTGGAACGATTACAAAATTAGGAAAATCCAGTCTTGCGTTCAAGGGTTGTTTTTCTTTCCCAACGATGATTTGTATTTTTATCAGCCTTTTTTTTCTGATCCGATGATCAAAAGAACATCACACTTAAAACAAAATACAATGGACAAATCAATCAAAGGGACCAGAACGGAGCAGAACCTGCTCAAATCATTTGCCGGTGAATCACAGGCACGCAACCGTTATGAAATGTTTGCCAAAGTGGCAAGGAAAGAGGGTTATGAACAGATTGCCAATATTTTCCAGGAAACGGCTGACCAGGAAAAGGAGCATGCGAAACGTTTTTTCAGCTTCCTTGAAGGGGGGATGGTGGAGATTACCGCCATGTACCCGGCTGGTGTGGTGGGAGATACCATGGAGAACCTGAAAGCTGCCGCAGAGGGGGAAAACGAGGAGTGGACGCAATTGTATCCCGTTTTTGCTGAGGTGGCGCTGGAAGAGGGTTTTAAAACGGTAGCCACTGCATTTAAAATGATCGCCAAGGTGGAACAGGAGCATGAACGGCGCTACCTGAAACTGCTTCAGAACCTGTCGGAAGATAAAGTGTTTGTGAAAGATGGGAAGATCTGGTGGAAATGCCTGAAGTGTGGCTATGTGTACGAATCGGTCAAAGCACTCGAAAACTGTCCCGTATGCCTCCATCCGAAAGCTTTTATGCAGTTGAAGGAGGAGAATTACTAAAGGTTTGGAGGATGAAGCCTATAGATTGATGACCCCATCACCGTAGGTTTATCATGCTGGAAAAACATTTTTCGTATGGAAAAAGAAGTCAATACAGATCATGACCATCAGCCGCGGCTGCAACCCCGGTCTATGGCTGAAATGCAGGAGAATTGGATAAAAATCCTGGAAAGAATTCCGGGGTCCACCTTAAAAGGTCCCTATTCACCTGTCAACGTTTTAGGAACACTGATGTACAACCCGCGCACAATGGGCACTTTCCTTGATTACTGGGTAACGTCAAAACTCGAAATGGCATTCACTGTGCGCGAGCAGGAGCTTGTCATCCTCAGGATGGGTTTCCTTTACCGGTGCAATTATGTCTGGAAGCATCATGTGCCTGTGGCAAAAGAGTTTGGGGCCAGTGATGATGAGCTTCAAGCTGTAAAAACAAATCCGCTTCCCGGGATGTTTTCCGGGCGGGATTATGCACTGCTTATGTTGACAGATGAAATGGTTGAACACCGGACCATTCGCGATGAAGCATGGAACCAATGGGGTAACCGGCTGACAGGACAGGAACTGGTTGATCTGGTTTCGCTCATCTCCCAGTATACCTTTTTTGCCTTGTTCAATAATTCCCTGAGGATCGAAATTGAGGAGCCGCTTCAGGGGATCGCTGGTTTGTGACAGGATACTCCGGTCGATCGTCAACTGTAGTTTCGTAATGCTTGCCGGGTTGTATTTCAGGTCACCTCTCAAATACCGGCTCTTTTAGTAATATTACTTCTTTCTATCAGGTTTTTCCGCGCGATCTTTCTTCCGGGCCGATTTTCCTGTATCGGATTTTTTAAATGGATAAACTGAATAATCGAGCCTGTCTGCTACTTTGAAAGAGATCACCGGTCTGCCGTTTTCATCCTGTTCTGTACCCAGTTTGTGTATGCCAAACCTGGATGGGGTATAGGTGCATAGGAAGGAGCCATCGGAGAGGGGTTGTAACCTGGCTACCAGCCCCGGATGGTGATCGAACGAGACAGAAAGCCCGTTGTTTTCTTTTTTTATGTTGATATCCCCGTAAAGGTCATTCTGCCAGGTTCCTTCGAAGTATTCCCCTTTGAGTCCGAAGGGATATTCATCCGTGATCATGTCCTTCCAGCTGGCTATGGTGGCCTGCCGGGCTTCTGCACGGCGCCGGTAGATGTTGTAGTAATGATCGGTGTAGTTTCGGTATGGCAGTTCCATGAAGGCATCGGTGATCTCCCATTTCAACGCTTCATATAGCCAGTTTTCATCCGAATTGGTGAGTATCACGATGCCAAGTCCCAGTTCCGGCACAAAAGAGACTCCTGAAACAAACCCCCAGATCCCGCCGGTGTGTGAAAACACTTCAACATCTTCATAATCTTCCATGGTCCAGCCCAGGCCATAGAGACTGTAGTGGGTTTTGTTGAAGGGGTGCCAGTTTCTTCCCACAATGGTGTTGGGCTCCCTGCTTGTTTGGATGACCCATTCAGGGATAACCTTCCGGTTGTTAAAGGTTCCGGCTGCAAGCTGGGCATTGAGCCAGTGGGCAAGGTCGTTGGCGGTGGAGGACATGCTTGCGGCCGGACCGATCAGATCAATGTTGGTATGGGGGAATCGGGTCAGTACACCCTCTTCCAATGTGTGTCCAAAAGCGATGTTGGTTTCGTTGCCGAGGCCGGCCGAAAGGGGCCTGGTGCGATCCATGCCCAGTGGCTTGAGTATTTTTTCATCCAGATACTGGTCCCAGGTCATGCCGCTGATACGTTCAATGCATTCCCCCGCGTAGTAGTAGCCGATATTGGAATAACCATATTTCTCACGAAATGCAAACGGTGGTTTTACCTGCGCATAGGTACGGTGCACATCGGCCGGCTGAAGGTCAGAGTAAAAATAAAGGAAGTCGGCCTGGAAAGTGGAATAGCCGAGATTATGAACCAGCAGGTCGCGGAGGGTGGCTTCCTGTGTTGTAACCGGATCATAAAGTTTGAAATCGGGCAGCCATCGGGTCACCTTGTCGTCAAGAGAGCATTTCCCGTCGGATGCCAGCATGGTCAGGGCCGTGGCAGTGAAAGCTTTTACGTTGGATGCGATCATGAACAAGGTGTGCTCATCAACCGGCTGATCCCCGTTCTTTTCGGTCAGACCATACCCTTTCAGGTGAACAGTCCTGCCGTCTTTCACAATGGCCACGGACATACCCGGGATATCCCATTGTTTCATCGACCGTGCAATATAGCTGTCGAGGCTGTCGGTGATGAAGAGAGGAAGGGAATCCTCCTGGGCATGGGCCATCAGCGGCAACAGAAAGAGCAGGATCAGCAGTCGGATCGGATGTGTTTTCATACGGCTGTTGGTTAAAGATGTTGAATCCCCTGCGGTTCGATATGGATTGTCGATTCAAGGTTTAATTTCTGTTTCAGGACATTTTCAATGCCTGTCGCCAGGCAGTGGGCACTCTTTACATCCATCCCGGGATCTACGAAAATGTGGAAGGTGAGTTCCCGGTGCGTGCCGTAATTATGAATGTGAAAATGGTGAGGGAAAACCTCCAGGCCGGTTGTTTCATGGATAATATCTTTTACTTCCAGGATAAGCTCCTCCGAAGGTTTTTCCCCCAGCAGCTTGCTGATGGCATCCCGGATGATGTCAAAAGTGGCATAAAAAAGGAACAGGGCAATGAAAAAGCCAAGCACACTGTCGATCCACCAGAAATAATTGCGCATCATGATGCCTGCAAGAACCACCACGGAGGAAAGGGCATCACTCCGGTGGTGCCAGCCGTCGGCACGTACCGCGGTATTCCCGGTCTTTTTTGACACAAAGAAGGCATACCTGGCCAGGCCCTCTTTCACGATCACAGAAACAACGGTGGCAACGAAGGCAAGGGTGCCGAACTGGGCAGCTTCATGTGCCCTGAACTTATGGATCGATTGCGTAAGAAAATCCCATGCTATGATACTGAGGATAAATCCGATGAAGATAGCCGTAATCTGTTCCCAACGCCCATGTCCGAAAGGATGTTTCTTATCCGGTTTTTTTACCGATATCCGGATACCGGCGATCAGTAACACAGAACTGATGGAATCGGATAGGGTGTGCCATGCATCTGCCATTAGCGCCACCGAGCCCGACACGATCCCTGCCCAGTATTTCAGGATGAAAAGGGCAGCATTGACCACAATGGATATACTGCCTTCCATGTAGGCATATCGGGTGCGCTGATCCATCTGACAGGATGTTAAGCCGCAAAGGTAGGGTTATTCTCCGGAAATTCCAGCCGTAAACGAATGCTGTCTTTTTTGTATTTTCGCATGCTGAAAAAACATGTGAAGCACACAAGTATGAATATTCCGGCAAAGTATAGCCCTCTCGAGGTTGAAGGAAAGTGGTATTCGCACTGGATGGGAAAAGGCTATTTCAGGTCGGTTCCCGATACCCGGGAGCCCTATTCAATGGTAATACCTCCGCCCAATGTCACCGGGGTGCTTCACATGGGGCACATGCTCAACAACACCATCCAGGACATCCTTGTTCGAAGGGCCAGGATGATGGGATACAACACCTGCTGGGTGCCGGGCACCGACCATGCTTCCATCGCAACCGAAGCCAAGGTGGTGGCCTTTCTCAAAGAACAGGGGATTGAGAAAAACACCCTGTCGAGAGAAGCCTTCCTGGAACATGCTTGGAAATGGAGGGAGAAACATGGCGGGATTATCCTGGAACAACTGAAAAAACTGGGCGCCTCCTGTGACTGGGAACGTACCGCTTTCACCATGGACCCGGATTATTACGAATCTGTCATTGGGGTTTTTATAGATCTTTTTGATAAAGGTTTGATATATCGGGGGGTACGGATGGTCAACTGGGATCCGAAAGCCCTTACCGCCGTATCCGACGAGGAGGTTTTCTACAAGGAGGTGCAGTCGAAACTCTGGTATGTGCGATACCGGGTTGAAGGACAAGAGGATGAATGGCTAACCATTGCCACTACCCGCCCGGAGACCATCCTGGGCGACACGGCAGTCTGTGTCCATCCGGATGATCCCAGGTACACCCGATTCCACGGTAAGACCGTGCTGGTGCCGTTGATCAACAGGCCGGTACCGGTCATCACCGACAACTATGTCGACCGTGAATTCGGGACCGGCTGCCTGAAAATTACCCCGGCCCATGATATCAACGACTATGAGATCGGCATCAGGCATAACCTGACGGTGATCGATATTTTCAATGATGACGGCACCCTGAGCAGGAAGGCAACCCTCTTTATCGGGCTCGACCGTTTCCATGCCCGTGATGCCATGGCAGAAGCCCTGGCTGAACATGGGCATATCGTGAAGGTAGAGGATTATGTCAACAAGGTGGGATGTTCCGAGCGGACCGACGAGGTGATCGAACCCAAGCTGTCCATGCAGTGGTTTTTCCGGATGGGCGAAATATCAAAGCCCGCCCTTTCAGCCGTCATGGATGACCTGGTGAGGTTCCACCCGGCCAAGTTTAAAAACATCTACCGTCACTGGATGGAAAACATCCGCGACTGGTGCATCTCACGGCAGCTCTGGTGGGGACAGCGCATCCCGGTCTTTTACCTGCCGGACGGAAGGATGGTGGCGGCAACCTCCGCCGGTGAAGCGGTAAATAAAGCAGAAAAACAGTTCGGGGTGAAGCTGGGGGCCGATGAACTTATGCAGGATCCCGATGTGCTGGATACTTGGTTTTCTTCCTGGATCTGGCCAATGGCGGTTTTCGACGGGATTCGCAAACCCGGTAATCCTGATATCCTTTATTACTATCCGACCCATGATCTTGTGACAGCCCCGGAGATCCTCTTCTTCTGGGTGGCCCGCATGATCATGGCGGGTTACCTCTATCGGGATGAGATACCTTTCAGAAACGTGTACCTCACTGGCATCGTCAGGGACAAGCTGGGGCGCAAAATGTCGAAACAACTCGGCAACTCTCCCGATCCCATTGCCCTGATGGAGCGTTATGGTGCCGACGGAGTGCGGGCAGGCATGCTGTTCACCTCACCCGCTGGCAACGACCTCCCGTTTGATGAAGTGCTCTGTGAACAGGGACGCAACTTCTGCAACAAGATCTGGAATGCTCTCAGGCTCGTGAAAGGATGGAACCCTGACCCAACCCTTGCCCAACCTCCTTATGCCACTGTCGCTGTTAAATGGTTCGAAGCCAGGTTGAACCATGCTATCGGGGTGATTGAAACCCTGTATGAAAAATACCGGCTGTCAGAGGCGCTGATGGCTGTCTATAAGCTTATCTGGGACGACTTCTGCTCCTGGTATCTGGAAATGGTAAAACCCCCCTACCAACACCCTATCGATAGAAGAACCCTCCAGGAAACCATACGGTTCTTCGAAATGCTTATGAAAATTCTCCATCCCTTCATGCCGTTCATCTCGGAAGAGATCTGGCACAGACTGGACAAGAGGGAAGAGGGCGATGACCTGATCATAAGCCGCATACCCAAAGCCGGAAGGGTGAACAGACAGATCCTGCCGGAGTTTGAACTCGCCTCCGAAGTGATCATGGCCATCCGGAACCACCGCCAGGACAAAGGCATGGCCGCCAAAGACCGGGTCGATCTTTATATTAAAGGTGATCTGCAGGATACTTTCCTCCCGGTCATCATCAAGCTCGGGAACCTTGCCAAACTTGAAAAGGTGGCGCAGAAACCTGCAGGTATGATCTCCGTCATTGTACGGAACCTCGAATGCGCTTTTCCGCTCGATGATTCGGTGAACAGGGAGGAAGAGATCGCCCGGCTGCAGAAAGAGCTCGACTATGCCCTGGGATTCCTGCAATCCGTTGAGAAAAAACTCTCCAACAGCAGGTTCACCGAAAGTGCCCCGGAGCATGTCATCGCCACGGAATACAAGAAAAAGGATGATGCCCTTGCCAGGATACACCTCCTGAAAGAGCAGATAGAAGCGCTGGGGAATTGACCATCTGGGGCAGGTTTGCTTTTACAACGCCACCGTGATCCCGGCCATCATGTTGAAACGGTGCGCCGGATAGTGCTGCCACCTGAAATACTTTGAGGCTGCAAGGTTGTTCAGCCGGATAAACCCCGAATACTTCTCCGAATAGCGGTATTCAACCCCCAGGTTGATGTCAATGATGTCCTTCAGGTTAACGGTCACCGGGATGCTGTCCTGGAAGTCCTTCACGCGCATGCCGGTCATGTAAGTAAATCCTGCCCAGGCCAGGATCTTGTCCTCGAGGTTGTATTTCACATCCAGCCCACCGGTGAAAGCTGGACGGTGCAACGCGTACCCTTCGTTGTTCATATTGTAATCCTGGTACAGCGCCATACCCGTGATCCTGAGTTTCTCCGCTGCCTGGTAAGCCACCTCGGCTTTCAGCGAAAGGCATGTGCCGTCATCATAGATTACCTGAAACCGGTTGCGGAACAGCAGGCTTGTATCAGCCACAAACATGGCGAGGTTTTCAACCGATTCGTGTGAAACCCTTACGTTAAGGTTCACCCTGGGACCGATGGCGCTGTGAAGTCCCCCGTAAACCCGGAGTTTGGTGATGGTATTGAGCATCAGTGGTTGGCTGACGACAAACGGGTTTTCATCCGTCAGGAGCAGGAAACTGTTGCGTTCCATGTTGCCGTCAAGCCCTCCCGACAGGATGAACTTCTGCTCCATCAGGGCAATCTTCAGGTGGATGTCGGGGAAGAACCGGACACTGCCGTTGCCCTTGCTTTCATAAGCTGCCTTTAACCCTGCCCGTATGTCCAGCTCCTTGATCCGTGCTGAAATAGCCGGATTCAGCACTACGATGACCTGGTTAACATGAACGGTTGCCGTATCCTGCGTCATACCTGTGTTGTGGTACGATATGCGGCCATCAAAACTGATGAGCTGCGTCCTGCTGAAATTGAACCATGTGACATCATCCTTCACGTTTCCGTTTAGGACAATGCCATGTTCGGTGCTTTTAAACCGGTCGTTGATAAAATCATACCTGAGACCCAGTCCGTAATCTGTTTTTGACCAGCGGCTGCTTTCCATGGAAGCTGAAAAGCCCGCCGTATGAAAACGCTGCCTGATGGATTCCTTATCCACTGTGTCGTTTTTCAGGGAATCGGGACGGCCGTAACAATGAACCACATTGTGCTGATAATCCCCACGGAAGGAAAAGATGTGGTTATCGGTGAACAGGGTGCCGTTGGCATCGAATCCGTTTTCACTGTAACCCGGGTATGCATATTCCTTGATCTTCCCGAATGATGAGAGATGGCGGTAATGTATCCCGTAACTGCCTCTCCGGGAGCGGAGGCTGTTGTAAAAGACCTCGAAATAGGGGGAGGTGTAGTTGCCGAAGCCACTCTTCAGGAAAAACCGGTAAAGCTCCTTCTGGGGCATGCCGCTCATCCGGGCAGCCTTGATCGGGGCCACCTCAATGTCGGTGTTGAGTTTCATCGGGGTGATCTCATAGGTGAGCGGCGAACGGGAAAACACCGTGTCGGTGATGACCGGATTGATGTTGATCTTGAAAGCATCATCCACCATCGGATTATAACTTTTTACCACCCTTACCTCCTCATGTTGGATCTCGTCCTGGGTGTATGCCTGACCCATAAAAAGGAGTGTGAGGATGATGAGAACCAGATGCCGTTTCATCGTTATATTTGTTTTAATAAATTATACATTGATAATCAATATTAGATGTATTTATTTCAGAATGGTGGAATATCAGGGTCAGGTTTGTTCATGCGAAGTTCTATCTCCTCTTCCGCTTTCTTTACTTCCATACGTTTCTCCTCGTCAAGGATCGCTTTCAGTTTGATCCTGGCCTCCGTAACCAGGTCCTCACCTTCATAGTTATCGATGATGCTCTGCAACGTATGTTTTGCCTGGAAACTGTTGTCGGTTTTCACATATACATCTGCCAGGAGAATAAATGCTTTGGCGATCCAGTAATCATACGACGGAAAATCATTGATCAGTCCGAAGATCTCTTTCTCTGCCACATCGTTGTTTTCCATTTCAAACTGGATCAGGGCAAGATTGAATTTTGCCTCTGCGGCCATTTCATTTCTGGTTTTCTTAAGTACCGTTTCAAAATAGGTCTGGGCTGCCATCATGCTGTCCATGGCCAGGGCTGACTTTGCCAGGATGAGATATGCTTCGGTGATGATCTCTTCGGGGTGTTGTTTTTCCCTGATGATACGGGAGGCAATGGCATAGGCTTTTGCATGGTCTCCAAGTTTTGCATAACATCGCAACTGCCCCGTGCGTCCCTGCTGCAGGTACAATTTGTTGTCCGCATTCTGTTCAAGCCGGATGTAATTGTCAATGGCACCCTGGCAGTTGTCGTTGATCACGTGGATCTCGGCCGCGCGTAGCAGGGCTGCCTCGGTAAACTTCGTCCTTTGCTGGCTGGTGACGAAGTTGAACCCATCCAGGGCTACCTGGTAGTTTTTGGATGCCAGGTCGCATTCTGCCTTGTAATACCGGGCATCAATGATGAAAACCCCTTCGGGGAACTGTTTGATATATTTTTCAAATCCGGGTACCGCCTTTTCACAGTTGCCCTCCAGATAGTACTTTTCTGCCGGCAGGTATTCCAGGGTGTCTTTCTCAAGGTCGGTTACCGTGTGCTGGGTCCCTTTCACATATTCGTAGTATTCAGACACACGGTCTGTTTCGGTATAGATATCCCTGATGATCAGCAGTGCCTCTTTCGATTCGGGTGTACCACGATATTCCTTGAATACTTTGTCGAGATTACGAAGGGCTAAATCCTCCTGTCCTGTATGGTAACAGATCAGGCCTGTATTCAGCAAAGCCTCCTTCTCGAAGCTGTTCCCGGGGTATTCGCTCAGAAGCCGGTTGAAAGCATTCAGCGCTTTGGGCTGGTTATCCATGATCTGATAGGTATTGCCAAGTTCAAACATGGCATCGTCCCGGTAGCTGGATGTGGGGAAGTTCCTGATGAGCTCCTCCAGAAGGTCGGCTTTGGCCTGGAATTTCCCCATCGCCCCCTGCGCCAGCGCCTGCTGGTACAGCGGGTAATCGTTGTTCCTCCCCTTGGTCCCTCCTGCCTGCTTGTAATAGGCCGCTGCATTGGTGTAATCTTTCTTCATAAAATAGCAGTCACCGGTGCGCATGGCAGCATCCTGCACAATGTCAGCACGTTCCAGGTCGGGTTTAATAAGAAATTTTCTGAAAGCGATCATAGCAGCGTCATAATCTTTCTGCTTGAAATGGGTGTACCCGATATTGTAGTGTGCCCGGTTGAACTCCGGCATGTCAAAGGCCCCGGGGGATACCTGGAATTTGTTGTAAAAGGTACGGGCATCGTCCCACTTCTCCATCCGATAATAGCCCTCGCCGGTCCAATAGAAGGTCAATGCCCTGATCTTGTTGTCATAATTGAATTCCAGCGCCTTGCTGAAGGTCTCCAGCGCCTCCGTGTAGTTGTTGTCATTGAAAAGTTCAATAGCCCTGTAATAGGCAATTTTCTGGTATGCTGCCTTCAGGTTGTCATTCTGGTTTTTGATCTTTTCGATCGATCCAAGTGCACTGCGGTAATTCTTTGTTGAGAGATACAGGTTTACCAGGTATACCTGTGCATTGGAGGCCCTGGGGCTTTCGGGGTAATCGCCAAGGAACTGCTCGAAAGCCTTGATGGCCTGGTTGTAGGGATTTAAAGCGAGTTCATACGAGAGCTTTGCATAATTGTACAAAGCATCTTCTGTCACTTCAGGATCAATGCTCAACTTGTAAGCTTCCAGGAACGCATTCATCGCAAACTTCTTCTCCCCGGTCCGGATATAACAGTCGGCCAGGTGATAATAAGCATTTTGCGACAGGGAATCGGAAACACTGGTGGCTTTCTGGAACATCTCGATGGCTTTTGGGTAGTCGCCTGTCCTGTAATAAACGTAGCCAATCTGGTAGGCGTCGATGCGACTGATGTTTCCCGATGATTCTTTCAGATAGATCTCTATGTAACCGAGCGCCTCCTCATACCGGTTCATCTTGTAGAAAGCATCCCCCATCAGGCGGGCTATGGTGCCCATCCTTTTAGTGGTTTTCATGTCGATAAGAGGGGTAATGATGGCAGGCATCTCTTCGTATCTTTTCTGCTGATAGAGGATCTGGGCGAAATAATAAGGTATCAATGGTTTAAAATCGGGATGCTCCTTGATAAGGTCGAAATTTTCCAGTGCCTCTTTATGATCACCATCCATATAACAAACATGGGCATAGTAGTAAATGGCGTAGCTTTGAAACTTGCTGTCCAGCACTTTCAGGTTCCGAAAAGCGGCTTTGGCCCGGGTGTAATCGCCGGTTTCAAACCAGGTGTACCCGGCAGCAAACCAGAACTCCTCCTTTTGCTTTTGCGTCAGATCCTCCGTCCTCACCTGGAGGAAGGCTTCGGCAGCTTTCCTGTAAGATTTTCTTTCATAATAGAGTTTTCCGAGATGGTAATAGGCAACCGGAACCCTGGCATGACCCGGGTTTCCGGAGGTGAAGGCAACGAGCCTTTTCTCCGCATCCGCATGCTTTAGCTCCGCTGCCGACACGCCTGCAAAATACAGGGCATCCGCGCGCAACATCGACTGTTCGTCATCAATTTCCTCTATGATGCGGTTAAAAAGCTCCTTGGCCGCAGCGTACTTCTCCTTTTCAAACAACTCGACCGCAAGCCGGTACGTGTAGGCCGGATCATCATAAAAAAGGGTTTGCTGGGAGAAAATGGATGGCGCAGAAATGGTCATCGTGATGAACAGGAGCAGGAACGGGTTTTTCATGATATCTGTTTTCATGTTCAAAATGATTCAATACAAAACCGGAATGTATGATGGCAGCATTCCGCCTGATCCGGATGGTTTTACCTTGCCTGATAAACGGATAAAATTAAACAGGATTGTCTCTGTTTTCATGGTCGGAGCTGTTGACTTTTCAACATCAACCTATTAACATCCTTGTTGGGCCATAAGTCGTTCGTAATAGGGCTGCCGGTTTCGCAGAAATCCTCCCTTCCGGTGTTCCATGCCGCTTTTGTCAGGGATATATGAGATTATCCCTGTAAATTATGATCATGGTGTTTTTCCATTGGATTTCCATCGTAATTTTACCCCATAAACGATAACATCCATTACTAACATCCACTGTCATGAAAAAGGTTTTCCTGATTTGCATTTGTCTCTCGGCATCATTGACAGCTTTACATGCCCAGATCACCCTTACGGTGGCCGAAATGCCCGATATCGGGGATACGATCCGGTACAGTGAAGCCACCCCTGTGTCTATGGTGGGTTACAATTTCACGGCAACCGGGGTTAATCATACCTGGAATTTCAGCAACCTGTCCCATGCAGGTCAGACGGTGGATACCTTCGTAGCTGTATTGTCCACACCTATCTTTTACTATCCTGTCTTTCTCGGCAATGCTACCATCGCTAAAAAGGAGGAATCGGTCAACATGGCCAGTTTCAGTCTGACCAATGTGTATGATTTCTTTAAAGAGACACCCACAGATTTTACCCGTGTGGGTTTTGCCGCCCAGTTGAACGGACTGCCTTTGCCCACGCTGTACACTTCACCCGATTCGATCTACCGTTTTCCTTTGAACTATGGAAACACAGACTCCTGTGAATTTGGCTTTTCCATCAGTGTTCCCACCCTTTTTTCCTACGACAATGAGTCGAAAAGGGTCAATATGGCAGATGGATGGGGAACCCTTACCACCCCCTTCGGAACTTTTCAGACCCTCCGCGTGAAGTCTGTGATCACCTCCAGAGATTCCATTGCTTCCGATTCATTGCCCTTCCCGATACCGCCAACCATCACTACCACAACGGAATATAAATGGCTGGCCAATGGATACCGGTCACCCCTGCTTGTTGCAACCACAAGGGATCTTGGCGGGACTACTGTGATCTACATGGATCATTACCATTCTGTAACAGGCATCAGAAATCATCCTGATAGCTTTAAACCGGGATCAGAGGCAACACTGAAACCGTTCCCCAATCCCACATCAGGATCATTCGGTGTCGAACTGAATGTTGCAGAACCAGGCTTACCGGTGGTGTACAGCCTGAAGGACAGGACCGGGAAACTTGTGCAAACAGGTACCCTGATGATCGATTCCGGAAAACTCAGAATGGATATATCGGGGTTGCAACCCGGTGTGTATTATCTGCAACTGCAGCAACAGGACGGTTTTTCGGGAACAGCAAAGGTCGTCAGGTTATAGGTGACCTGATTGACCATCATTTGATGATCCTGTCCAGCACCGGTGAAGCACCATACTTGTAAAGCCAGAGGTTCATCATCTTCAGTTTCACATAATCTTCCCTGACAAAGCGGTATCCTGGGAAAGGCTCCTCAAAGCCGCCTGCCCCGCTGTCCTTGAAGAGGAACCATCTGATTCCCTCTTCGTCGCGATATTGCCCGACAACATGCATGCAATGGTCGTCGGTGGTGGAATGGTTGGAAAACCTCAGTTCCCGCGCTGATGCATCAATGAATGCAGCAGGTATGTCGAATGTGGGTATGATGCCGGTTTTATTGAAGGCATCAAATCCCGGTTCGGAAACATCACCGCAGATGCAAACCGTGTATCCCTTGTGAAGGGCCTGTTCGATTATAAGCATAAAATCATCGGGCGGGATATTATAATAATCATCATTATGCCACCAGTTATCCGCCTCGACGAGTTCCCCTTTCTGGTACCAGGGGGATGACATGGTGGACATGAAGCTGAAATAATCAAGAGGTTTGATAGCAAGGCTTTCGGTAAAACCTGCCGGGGTAAACAGTCTGCCCTCAAAGCGAAATGTGTCGGGGGGTGTTCCCATATGCCTGTGAAGTAGTGCTTTGACATCAGCAAGCAGCTGGTTTTTATGCCAGCTGGCAGAACGCCGGGTGTGCGACAGCAGATCCTGAAGTTCGGTGATCAGGGCCCGGTGGTCAAAAAATCCCCCGGTGTCTGTTTTCCCCTCATAGGCTTCCCGGGGCACCATCCCGTATTTCCTGATGAGCCGCACCAGGGCATTTGATTCGGAGCCTTCATCCACATACACATCCCCCCTCTTGTCAAACCATGCATCCACCCGCTCAATATATTCCCAATATACAAAATACATCTCCGACAATTTAACCTCTTTTCCGGTCATTCTTAAAATTTCCGATTCAAGCATCGAGGTGGCAGCAAAAGACCAGCAGGTGCCTGTTACACCCTGGGAAACAGGTGGCAGATGGGGCAGTGGTGTATACAAGGCGGTGTCAACAGGGTAGGTAGTCGAACAGGCAATGGAAAACCTCTTCGCGACCCCATCCTTTACAATGGGCTGTGCAACAGGAGCAGCTTTTTCCAGGGTCCGGATGATCAGTCGGTCGTGTGGTTGCTGCGACCATACCAGGGAAGGGATCAGCAACAGTATTGGGAGGAAACTTCTCATGGAGTTCAAATTAACGGTTTATGCTTCGGAAATTACATCAGCCAGCAATGCAGTGACTTTAGAGATATTCTCCCGGAACACTTTCAGCACCTCTTCCCAGCTTACCGGTGCTTCATCGGTCTTCCAGCAGTCGTAATCGGTACTCATGGCGATGGCTGCATAGGGTATGCCTGCCTCGTTGGCCAGGATTGCCTCGGGGGCGGTGCTCATATTGATGATATCAGCCCCCATCAGCCGGAACATAAGTGATTCAGCCCTTGTGCTGAACCTTGGCCCTTCAATGGTCACCACAGTACCGGAGGGGTGAAAGGTGAGGCCTGCACGTTCCGCATTGCGGATGATAAGCCGGCGGAGGCCTTCATTAAAAGGATTGGCCATGGGGGTGTGCTTAAGGTCACCATCGGAAAAGTCTTCGAAGAAAGTCGAATCGCGGTGTTTCGTAAAGTCGATGAACTGGTCGGGTATGATCACATGCCCTCTGCCAATCTCCTCCCTGAGACTCCCACATGCCGTAACAGCCAGGATCGCCTCACAGCCATACTCTTTCATCGCCATGATGTTGGCCCTGTTGTTTACCTGGGTAGGGGGGATGGTATGATCCCGCCCATGACGGCTTAATATGGCTACCTCTTTCCCCTTTATCCGACCGGTCAGCAGGGAAGAGGAGGGCAAACCATACAATGTTGAAACACGGATCTCCTGTCCTTCACTGAAAAGACTCATCTTCTCCATTCCTGTGCCTCCGATGATACCGATCTTTTGCATGTTTGTTTTTTTGTGCAAGATAATGATTCAAGTCCAATCTGTTTTTGATGCAATGAAAAAAAGGTGCATGTTTGCAAAAAGAAAAGAAATGATCTTTAAGGCAGGTGATCGTGTGAAATTTCTGAACACTACAGGTGGCGGGATTGTCAGTAAAGTGATCGGCAAGGATATGGTGCTGGTGTCTATTGAGGAGGGATTTGAAATTCCTGTGGTGGCATCCGATATCATCCTGGCCGGGGAGACAACGAATCCAACTGCCAACCTATTCAGGAAATCTCCGGGAACAGCACCGCAGAGCATGCCGGGCATAACCGAAGCGCGTGCTTCTGCTCACGGAGAGATTATCCCTGGCAGATATGCCGGGAAGGATATGATGCCGGGAGTTTATCTGGCTTTCCTCCCCATGGACCAGCGTATGCTGACCATAGGCGACATGGAGGTGCTTTTCATCAATTATACCTCTTTCCCTCTTGTAGCCCAGATTTACACGAAACAGGGCACACAGATGACATTTAACCGTCAGTTTAATATACCGGAAATGCAATCGGTAATCCTTCACCAGATCACACGGGAGGATCTTAATGGCTGGCTCCAGGGTACGGTTCAGTTCATGCTCCAGCCGTTGTTTGCCGAACGATTGCTGTTGCCGGTGCATACCTCTTTCAACATTAAAGGGGTTCGGTTTGTTAAAGAAGAATCCTATGAAAACACCTCACTGGATCCCAGAAAAATGATACCTTTCCTCCTGAAATCTTCCGAATCATTTCATCCACCTGAAAAAAAAGCAAAAACAGACCGGGAAGATACACCACGGAAACCTGAGCCACAGGCAATCCCCTTTATCCGCAGGCATCTCACGGCAGATGGTTATGCTGAGGTAGACCTTCATATTCACGCCATTACAGATGATTACCGCTCTCTTAATCCCATGGAGGTACTGAACTACCAGGTGCGTTATTTCAAGAAGGCACTTGACAGTGCCATTGTGGAAAGGATACCAAAAATGGTGGTCGTCCACGGGGTGGGAAGTGGTATTCTGAAGGCGGAAATCCTGAAGTGTGTGGGGGAAATGGAATTTGCCCATACCTACGACGCTCCTTTGGGGAAATATGGTGTCGGGGCGACCGTGATTGAATTTTATCATACGAAAAACAAGTAATACCTGATGCAAACAATCTTATGTCAAATAAAAACACATCTGTACTATGAAAAAACAACTACTTGCCGGAATGCTGTTTATGTGCCTTGCGGTCATGCAGGCGCAAACGCTCATCCCCAACGGGGGATTTGAACAATGGAACGCGAACAAACCTCTTTCGTGGGATGCATCCAACTTTCAGTTTATGTCAACCCCGATCCAGACTGTATTCCGGGATACGGTTTCACCTGCTGAAGGAAGTTGCAATGTATTGCTTCAGACACAGTTTTTCAACCTGGGCATTGTACAGCCCACCATACCCGGCACCATCACCCTTGGGACCATCACCATTGATATTGTCAATGCTACCGGGAAAGTCAGCGGGGGCATTCCTTTCGTTGGCAGGCCGGAGAGTTTTAAGGGATTCATTAAAGCACAGCCTGCAGTGGGCGACAGTGCCATGATTGCCATCGGTATTTCAAAATGGAAAGGTACCTATCGTGATACGATTGGAAAGGGGCTTGCCTGGTTCAGTGTACCCCACAGCCAATGGGTGGCATTTGATATCCCGGTGGATTGGAGTACGGCAGAAACACCCGATTCATTGAACATTATTATCTCCAGTTCAGCCGTAGGTATGGAGGTGTATGTTGTCGGCAGTGAGCTCCGGATCGACGATGTTATGTTTGAATACGGTAACGTTGCCATTGAAGAGAATTTTTCCGGTCAAGACTTCAGGGTGTGGGCCGACAGGTCAGGTAACCTTTATTTTACCTGTACTGCCCTGACCGGTGCAACGAACGAGCTGATCCTATATAACATGCAGGGTGTTGAAGTAAGGAGTACCAGGTTGAGCCCCCATCAGACGGATGGAATCCTTTCGATGGAGGGTCTTTCTCCCGGCACTTATGTGGTCAGTCTGTTGGGCGAAGGGGAAAGGCATCACAGCCGCAAGATCATCATCCATTAATTTGTCGTACCTTTGTTTTGGTCTGTCGTGATCTGTCGCTTCCGGGCATTCCGGGAGAGGAAAGTCGGGACAACACAGAGCACCATGCTTCCTAACGGGAAGGTACTCCGGCAACGGGGTAACAGCGAGTGCCACAGAAAATTACCGCCACGCCTTGGCGTGGTAAGGGTGAAAACGTGAGGTAAGAGCTCACGCTGTGTGGTGGTGACATCGCACGGGGGTAAACCTCATGGGTTGCAAGGCCATGTAAACCGGGATGGCTGACCATGGCATGCCATGGCAGTCTAAGGATGGCTCGTCCGATCCCCGGAGGGTAGGCCGCTCGAGGTTCGGAGTGATCCGTAATCCTAGAGAAATGACAGAACCGGCTCAGGCCGGAACAGAATCCTGCTTACAGCGACAGACTGCCGGGCTCGTCCCGGCTTTTTTATTTCCGGTCATGAAACCGGATCTGTTTCATGACCAGGTTTCTTACAAAAGGAGAGTGTTATGGATGCATTCCAACGCACAATCCAGGCGGGCTTCCCCGAGTCCCCTTACTATACCATACGTGACCCCCAGCTCTTTCAAACGCTGTTCGTATTGGCCGAAGAAATAGCTTCGAAGGTGCGGGTGTTCACGCAACGGATCTTCCTCCCACGGCAGATCCACGTCACATAACAGGTACAGGTCAAAAGGCTGCCTCTTTAATGCATCCTCTACCCATGGGTCGGATCTTCCATACTTATGGGATAACCAGATGCTGATAACCAGCAACTCCGTGTCAGCAACCACCACCTCCGCCGTTTCTGAAGAGATTGCGTCGTGGATCATCCGTTCCTGCCCCCGTGCGATGGCCAGGACATCCTCCCGGGTGTAAGGCCGTGCAAGGACATCCAGGTAACTACGGGCATATTCCGGCACCACCACGGCGCCGAAGTGAATACCAAGTGCTTCGCTTAGTTGTGATTTGCCTGTGGACTCAGGCCCGGTGACAGCAATACGGATCATGACCCGGCGGGATTAAGGTTCTTCTTCCATTGCCTGTAACCTACAATGGCCATGATAGCCAGGAAGAGGTAAAAAATAGCGGTGGGGTATAGGCCCAAATAAGCATAGATGATCACACAGATCACATCGTTGATAATCCATAACAGCCAATTTTCCAAAATTTTACGGGTTGCCATCCAGGTACCTGCCATCCCCATGGCGGTGATCAGGCCGTCCCAGAAAGGAATTTCATTGTCAGTGAATGTCAAAATATAACCAATGATGATGGTACCAAGCACAATGAAACCTGTGGGGACCCACATCAACCTGAATGGTAGCCTGGAAACCCTGACCTCTGACCTGCCGGCTTTGTTCTTCCACAACCCGGCCCAATGCAGAAACCCGTAAATACTCATCAGTAGGTAGATGTACTGCAATCCCATCATGCCATATAACCTGCTCGTATAAAATACGATGATATACATGATTACATTGACAATCCCTGCGATCCAGCACCAATAATTCTCCCTGATGGCCAGGATCACGTAAGTAATGCCAAATGCAAAACCCAGAAGTTCGATATAATGGGTGGCAAGATAATGGGCGATCATTTCTGTCTTTGCTGACATTCCGTGATTTTCATATCGCCGGAATGTGGGGTGAAATTATGAAATTTTGACAGAAAACAGGTGAAAGTTGCTATCGCAGGATGGTCACACTCCCTTTACGGATGTACTCATCCGACCCACCCAGGTAAAGGAGGTAAAAATAGGTGCCATTGGGCTGTCCGCTGCCATCCCAGTCGCTTCGGTAGTCCAGGCTTTCGTAAATGGTTTGTCCGTTTCGGTCGGTGACAACCAGCCGCGAGGAAGGATAGCGTTCAAGCCCCTCGATGTCGAACCGATCATTTCGTCCGTCACCGTTGGGGGTGAAGATGTTGGGGATGGCCAACCTGCAGTCGGTGACGCGGAAGGTGACCTCATCGCTGAATACACTGCAGCCTGCCATCTCGACACGAACCTTGAAAGTGCCGGGCTGACTGCTGCTGAACTGATAATCGGTGGATTTGTTGTTACCGGGAGTCCAGTTGACCTTGTATTGCCTATCAGGATTTTTAACCGATAGCATAACCTTATCACCAATGCAGAGGTTACGGTCAGCCCCCAGGTTAAGCGTGGGTTTGGGCATGATGGTCACATAAAAGGTGTCGGTTAAAAAACAGTCCGTCCCTTTGCCCTGTATCCTCACCCAATATTTTCCACTCCGGGTTACTGTGATATCAGAAGTTTCGGCCCCGGTTGACCATTGGTATGACCAATAGGGATTCCTGGGACCGGTTGACAACAAAGCCTTGTCATGGCGGCAAAGTTTCTTTTCTGCCTGAATGACGGGTGGATCTACCACGGTGATGGTTGCATTGGCAACGTATGCAATCCGTCTGCTTTCACGCTCTGTGATCATCAGGGAGAACAGATTGGTGCCGCTGTTGAGCTTTGAAGTAGGAATAACAACCTCATTGGATGATTCCTGTTTCAGTGCGGTACCGTTCATCATCCACCGGAATTCATGTGCTGCAGGATTGAATGCACTTCTGTAAACCAGGACAGTACCTTTGCATACCGTGGTATCTGTAATGAGAGTGGTAACAATGGATGATGCGGGATGTACGGAAGATCCGTTTGACCATCCGCCTGTATACCCCGTCTGAACCGTTTTTCCGGTGCCTGCCTGTGGGAATGCGAAGGGCTGTTTCACTGTGCGGTCATGAATACTACCGTCAGCAATGCCTGACGGTGTGGATGCGAAGGGTGCAGATGCCTTTCCCCTTTCATCGTTCGTGATGTCACCCAGTGAATCAGTACCGAGGGTCATTTCCTCTGTTCTATCCTTATCCTCGTGCCGGACGGCCGGTGTCTTTCCTTCATGATCCTCCTGCCACTGATTTATGGCAGGTAAGATAACCCTGGATACCAGCGCATAGGTAAAGCCGGCAAAAAGAAGGATCGCTGCAGCGGCAGCAACGGCACGAAACCTCCTGCTGTGAAAGCGGATGATGCCAGACCGCTCTGACTGCGGCGATTGTTCACCCACCGATGCAAGCACCCGCTCAGGCAAAGTATCGAAATAATCCTCCGGAACGATAAAAGGATTTCGTTTCCCTGCTGATCTGATGATCCCGGGAACCTTGTCCTCCTGTATCTGTTTGCCGTTGTTCATTACGATAGTGTGATGGCGTTCATAAGATGTATATTGTGCAGAAAGGTTTAATCCTCCAGCATATATTTTTCAATTTTTTTCATGGCCAGATGATAGGATGCTTTCAATGCCCCTATGCTGGTACCGAAGATCCTGGAGATCTCATCGTACTGAAGTTCGTCGTAATAACGCAGATGAAAAACAATACGCTGCTTTTCAGGAAGCTGTAAGAGTGCTTTCTGCAGTTTTTCCTCTATTTCGCTGCAACTGATGTTTCTTTGATCACATAATTGGTTTTCGAGATATCTGTTAAATGCCACCGATGCAAGGGCGAGCTCTTTTTTCCGGTTTTTCAGGAAAGTCAGTGATTCGTTATAGGCAATCCGGTAGATCCAGGAATAAAGGCCTGAATCTTCCCTGAAAAAAGGCAGGCCTTTCCATATTTTGATGAAGGTGTTCTGAAGGACATCATCGGTATCATCGTGGTTGATCACGATTTTCCGTATCAGCCAATACAAACGTTTCTTATAGCGGTTGACGAGCATGGTGAATGCCTGACGCTGTGTAGATTCATCCCTGAAAAGATCCAGTATCTCCTGGTCACTCGGTTGGCTCATCCGCAGAACATTTTCCTGATCAGCTTTTACGTCGTATGGCTTTTTGTGCTGCTTCTGCGATTTTTTCTGGTGTCAGTCCGTATTTTTCCAGCAGGGCGTCGGGTGTTCCACTTTCGCCGAAAGTATCATTGACGGCCACATATTCCAATGGGACCGGGAAAGCCCTGGCCACAAGCTGGGCGATGCTGTCACCCAGACCGCCGTTCATGAGGTGTTCTTCAGCAGTTACAGCACATTTTGTCTTCATTACGGATTGTATGACAGCCTGGGCATCCAAAGGTTTAATGGTATGGATATTTATTACCTCTGCGCTGATACCCTGATGATGTAATATTTCACAGGCTTTGAGCGAAATCCAGACCAGATGCCCCGTCGAAAAGATCGAGACATCGTTGCCAGGTTGCATTAACAATGCTTTCCCGATTTCAAAAGGTTGTTCCGCCGGCGTGAAATTGGGTACCGCGGGTCGTCCAAACCGGAGGTACACCGGGCCGTACCAGTTGGCTATAGCTCTGGTGGCCGCTTTGGTCTGGTTATAATCACATGGGTTGATCACCACCATGCCGGGCAGCATCTTCATCAGGCCAATATCCTCCATCATCTGGTGTGTGGCGCCATCTTCCCCCAGGGTAATGCCTGCATGGGAAGCGCATATCTTTACATTTTTCTGTGAATAGGCAACCGACTGCCTGATCTGGTCATATACACGTCCTGTGGCGAAATTGGCAAATGTGCCGGCGAATGGGATGAATCCCGCAGTGGCCAGACCCGCTGCTATGCCTACCATATTGGCTTCAGCAACGCCGACCTGAAAAAAACGGTGGGGAAACTGCCTGGCAAATGCATCCATTTTAAGTGAACCGGTGAGATCGGCACATAATGCCACCACCTTCCCGTTTTCCTCTCCGAGTTCAAGCAACGCAGCTCCGAAACCGCTCCTGGTATCTTTTTTTTCCTGGTAGGTAAAGGATATCATAGGTTTGCTCAATGTTTATAATGGTTATTGTGTCAGATTCAATCTTTGGGTTTCACCCGACTTCAGTTCAAAACTCTGTTCAAGGGTGTAAAATGAACGGGTAGTGTAACGGGACCGAAAGACGATCCGGTAACTGCCCGGTTGCAGGATCAGTGTTTCCTGCTGACTGTTGGTGTTGAGATTCAGTATCCATTCCAGCTCCTTGCCGGTATCAACGTAAAGTGAGCCAAATCCTTTGGATGGCAATGTGATCACAGCCAGCCCCGGAACCGGGATGATAACTTCGGTGGTCTTGCTCTGGCTGATCTCCACATCATCAACGGTTATCCTGGGCAGGGTAAGGATTTCAAGCTGATACTTCCCGATAAGGTATTTTTCCTGTTCTTTGAATTGCTGCACGTTCAACGTCGTATGGGAACCTCTTTGCCTTACAATGCACTGAAGATCTTTATACAGATGGTCAGATCCTCCTACCTTCAGGGACAGCGATCCCTGTGCTGCATCAATGCCGATGGTGGTATGCTTGCCCGGCGTGAGCCTGACACTGTCTTTACGCACGGAAGGGATCGTATGGACCACAATGTCGTATATCGTAAGCGGGTCAATTACGAGTGTATCGGGTACACCCCTGGTGTTCATGGTATGCATGAAGTTATACTTGACCTGCCCTGAATAATGGTCATAAAATGTCATGTTGACATTGGTCTCTGTCGGTTTCTCATACTGATCCAGCAGATTGACCTGTAGCGTCGTGGAATTGAGGGCTTGTGCTATCACCACGTTCAGGGCTGCCCGGAAGGACTTTTCACTGGTTGCATCGAAATAGGTTCCAACACACTCAAAATCGGCACTGAAATCCCTTCCTACTCCAATGATGAAAGGTTTAAGTATTATGCCACCCTGCTGCAACCGCCGTGAAACCGCACAGGGATCACCGCCGCATTCCTCAATCCCGTCCGTGATCAGGACCACAATATTCCTGCAATTGGAGCATGGAGGGAAATCTTTTACGCATTCTTCCAGCGTCCTGGCAATGGGAGTGGTTCCTTTAGGCACAATGGAGTTGAGTTTCCGTTTGATCCGCTCAATGTTCGAGGGTCCGAACGGCACCTCAAGCTTGGTGTCGTCACAATCCTGTGGGGGAAAACTCTTCTGATGTCCGTAAACGCGTAAAGCATACTGTACATTGGGTGTATATTGCAGGCTGTCGAGAAGTTCAGTAAGTAATTTTTTCGCTATATTGATTTTCCGGTCACTTTGCCATAGTCCGTACATGGAATTGGAGGCATCAAATACAAAGAGGATATTGCTTTGCGCCGGATCCGCAGATGGTTTCTGGTTACTTTTCTGTGCAACCAGTGAAGAAGGGAATGATAATCCCAGGGTGAAAATGATGATATAACCCCATATCCTTTTCATCGGCAATAGATTAGGGACAGAATATAATAACGGAATGGGTTCATAAAACGTGTTTCATGCCGGATAATCGCCCAGTGTCTCAGGGAGCTGTCGCAATGCTGTTTCAAGTTGTTCGTCATTGGGTGCTACCCCGTGCCATTTATTGGTTCCCATCATGAAATCAACGCCATATCCCATTTCGGTGTTCATGAGGATGCATACAGGTTTGCCTTTCCCTGTAAGCCCTTTGGCTTGCACGAGGGTTTTTGCCAGACCGGATATGTCATTTCCTTTACATTCTAAAACATACCAGTCAAAGGCCTCCCATTTTTTCCCCAGGTCACCCAGGGAAACCACTTCATCGGTGGTCCCGTCGATTTGTTTCCTGTTGTAATCAATGGTAGTAATCAGGTTGTCAATGTTGTTGGCAGATGCATACAAGGCTGCCTCCCATATCTGACCCTCCTGTAATTCTCCATCACCATGGAGACTGTAAACAAGACAGGGATCATTCCTAAGCTTTTTCCCTTCAGCGACACCAATGGCGACCGATAACCCTTGTCCGAGAGAACCGCTTGCCATTCTTATCCCCGGAAGGCCTTCTGCAGTGGCAGGATGCCCTTGTAACCTTGAATTCAGTTTCCTGAAAGTCCGCAACTCCTCAATCGGGAAATAGCCGCACCTGGCCAGCGTGCTGTACCAGGCAGGTGAAATATGCCCGTTGGACAGTATGAATACATCCTCCTGGTACCCATCCATGCTGAAATTCCCGGAGGTATGTTTCATAATATGAAAATAGAGGGCGACAAAATAATCGGTACAACCCAGGGAGCCGCCCGGATGCCCTGATCTGGCGCCATGCACCATTCTGAGTATGTCTCGTCTTACCTGTGTTGCGATCTCTTCAAGTCTGTCAATGGATGTCATCATCGATGGAACGGTTATTTGCTTCGGGACTCATCAATACAAGGTTCTGCCTGAGAACCGATAAGATGCTAACAAAATTACAGGTTATGTCTGATATCCGACAAACGGCGTTGCTTAATTATCAAGATATTGTTAACATTTTTATAAAAAGAAAGAGGCTGTCTCAAAAGTCTGAGACGCCCTCTATTTTTGTCAATTTACTGGTTATCAGGTTCATGTTGATAATTTGGTGATAACTTAGGCGTGTTTTTACGTCATAAAATGTTAATATTCATTATATTAACAATTATTTATTACGGGAAGACATGGCAAAAGCAGTCTTTGGATGCTAAAGCATGATAAAGGCTTCCGCAGGTTTATGTTGAAAGGATTAAGGAAAGTGGAGGTAGAGACTGGATTGCTGGCCATAGCCCATAACCTCTCGAAGATGGTCAATTAAAAGTGTAAAAGAACCTAAATCAGTAGCTGCGGAGCGACCTTGGCTGGAGCGGTCCCGTTGGAGGTAAGTCCAACGGGATCATTCCTGAGCCGAAGGCGCAAGGAATGAAGCTACAGGCGCAGTCGCGGAGC
This sequence comes from uncultured Lentimicrobiaceae bacterium, assembly GCA_964652685.1. Taxonomy (GTDB): domain Bacteria; phylum Bacteroidota; class Bacteroidia; order Bacteroidales; family SKPS01; genus SKPS01. The sequence continues at coordinate 105 of CAZZBS010000029.1, read as the reverse complement.
AGCTACGCGGCCTCACGGCCGTGGAGAAAAAAAAGAGAGCGCCTCTTTTGAGGAGGGCACTGAAAAAGTGCCCTTGCCAACAAAATGTTGATAAAAGAGTGGTAA
>CAZZBS010000028.1:0-42884 GCA_964652685.1 uncultured Lentimicrobiaceae bacterium | reverse complement strand
TGGTGGCATCATTTTATTTCAGGAAGTGGCACCGGTTTGGTTCAGGGCGGAAATGCAAAAAACCATTACACTTTGGCTCATGTAATCCAACAGCGTCTGTCTCCTGCTGAAAAGGGAGGATTTTTATCCGGTCGGACCAGATTCAGGTTGCCAGGTATTTAAAAGCTTCATAAACCAGCAAGGCGGGCCAGACAATGGCTTTAAGGAAACCCAGCACACCGATCCAAAAAGTTGTGGCCTGGGAAATAAACCAAATGGCTGCTCCGATTAGGCCAAGGCCATAAACGGCACCTGCCGGGCCTGCCTGATGATAATTCTTTGACATAGCGTTAGTTAATTAGAAATGAGTAATTAGTCATTATTTTCTTTACAGTCAACCATCTCAATTTTCTCAACTATTGTGACTCTTCCCCGATTATTACTACGTAATTTTTTCCATATTTTTTAGCGCACTTCGGGCAGGTGGTGTACCACATATACCATTTTTTAGTGCTTTTGCCCTTCTCTTTCAACCAGGCAGAAAAGTCTTTACACCATCTGCCCGTATTTTGGAATGGCCCTTCATATACCTTGAAGAGAAACCGCCCTGACAGGGTCACATTGGCAATACCCGGAACAGCTTTATCCACCGCAATTAGAAGATTCATGTTCCACATCGAAGTATGATCAGACAATGCCATGGCATCCAGCATGGTCGCTCCGGCTTGATCGATCATGGGAATCAGTTTCCGCATCTTCCCTCCAAAATTCACCGGCATGTTGAAAATACAAAAGACCCGTGTTTTGATAAAAATTCTGTTGGACCAGGTTAACTCCTTCTCATCCCAGAGTGCAGGATCAAAAGGGGGGCAACATTCCTGTGTGTGGTTTTCTGCATTCATAATGATATGGATTTTATTCAGAGAAAAGAGTTGTAAAGTTAAACGTTTTTCTACCATTACACCTGTAAGAATAAAAAAATACCCCTTTTCAATGTATCTTTGGGTAATAAAAGTAACCGCTCCCATGAAAAAGACTTCTATTCTTCTAGCGTTCCTGGCCTTCGCGTACATTCTTCAGGCACAACCCCTTACCGGAATCAAGAACATACCTGGCAATTATGCCAACCTTCAAATTGCCATTGATTCACTGAATACCAAAGGAGTAGGATCAGGCGGGGTGACCTTCCGGGTGACCGCAGGACAGGTTTTTAACCTTACCTCCAACACCTTTGCATTAAAAATCACAGCTACCGGCACGGCAGCCAACCCGATCGTATTTGAGCGAACAGGATCGGGAGCAAATCCATTGCTGGTTATTAGCGGAAGTTCCGGCTCAACGGACGCAGGGATCTGGCTGTCGGGAACCGATTATATCACCTTTGACGGCGTTGACATCAGGAATTCGGGTATCAGTTCCGCCAATTACCTGGATTATGGTTTTTATCTGGCCGGCACGGCAACCAACGGATGCAGCCATGTAACATTGAAAAACTGCATGGTCCGCATGGGGACTTCCCAAACCACTGCTTATGGGGTGTATGCGCTCTCTACAGCCACCACAGTGGCCGGCAGGAACTCCTACAATACGATTGAAAATGTAACCATAAAAAACTCCATTCGTGGGATATGGTTTGCCGGCCTTGCAGGCTTTGAAGATATCGGTAATAAAATTCAGCAGGTTACGATTGATTCCTGTGGCATTTCAGGCTATACTGCCTATGGCATCAATATGGTTTATCAGGACAGCTCTGAGGTAACAGGGTCACTGCTTTCCCATCTTACCGGGAATACCATGTATGTATTACAGATGAACTATTCAGGGAATTTCAAACTGATGGAGGATACCCTCCGAAACCTTATCAATGGAAGTTCCGGTACCTTGTATGCTATTTATTTCCCTAACAGCTTCGGCAATAACCTGGTCAAGGGCAATGTGGTACACACCGCCTCCAGTATCGGTGGAGGCATCAACCCTATTTTCAGGCAGATAGGATCCTCAACCAATCATATCACCGAGAACATCATTTACAACATAAGCAGCACCTATACAGCCGGACAGGTTTTCGGCATTATTGCCAGGGATGGTTCAGCAACTGATCATATTTACAGGAACAAGGTTTATAACCTGACATCCGCAGGTAATCTGGGAGCCATAGGCACACTTTTCACCAGTGCTGCCACGAATGTGGAATACATTTATAACAATTATGTCTATGATCTGAAGGGGCCTACCACCCCTTCCACCTATATGATTGCAGGGTATTATTTCATTGGCGGAGCTGTAAAATTCTATTACAATACCTGCTACTTCAGCTATACGAGTATCTCTACCACCAACACATCAGCAGCACTATATGTGAACCCGGCAAACGGCACTACCCTTGATGCCAGAAACAACATCCTGGTCAACACCACCAATGCCAACACCGGAACACGTGCTGCTGCTTTCTGGTGGGCCGGCACCGCTTATAGCAACCTGGCTTCGACCTGTAACAACAATTTATTGTATGCAGGAACGCCTGGAGCCAAGAATGTGATCTTCACCGATGGGACCAATGCTGACCAGACCCTGACGGCCTTCAAGACACGGGTTTCACCGAGAGAAAGTGTTTCCGTTACCGAGATGCCTCCATTTATCAGTGTCATTGCCCCGTTCAACCTGCATATTAATCCGGGGGTACCCACCCAGGCAGAGAGTGGTGGGCAGACTATAACGAGTCCGCCCATCGCCACGGATTACGACAATGACATCCGCTGGGGAAATGCCGGTTACGTCGGACAGGGTACCGCCCCTGACATCGGGGCCGATGAGTTCTCCATTCTCGTTACGGACTGTGGTATGGCTGCTTTTGTGAGTCCGGGTGATACCATCTGTCCGGGCACTGCGACTGTGTCCGTGGTTCTTAAGAATTTTGGCCCACTCCCCCTGTCTTCCGTGAAAATCAACTGGCAAATCAACGCCTTGCTCATGCCTCAATTCAACTGGACCGGAAACCTTGCTGTAAACGGAACCGACACGGTAATACTGGGAAGCTACCTTTTCCACCACGACACCACCTATACGGTGCTGGCCTGGTCTGTCATGCCAAACTATACTGCCGACACCGCTTCATGGAACGATACCATCACCAAGGGAAACCTGTTCATCAAAGCCCCTCCTGAACTGAATCTGTCCGCTTCATCCTGGCATATATGCCAGGGCGATACGGCAACCATTACAGGGACACTAACCGGCATCCCACCCTGGAGCCTGGTCATCTCTGACGGTACCGTCCAGCAAACGCTTTCCGGTATCACATCCGCCGTTTTCAGCTACCCGGTGACACCCGCTTCAACCTTTACACTGACCATCCTCAGCATCACCGATCAGGGTGGATGCCCCAACACCACCCCCCTTGTCATCCCGGTATCCGTGCATCCTGCTCCACCGGCTTCCATCACCCCCGTCGGCTCTACAGCCTGCTGTGCAGGGGACTCGGTCACCCTGATGGCAACCATAGGATTGAATTTCACTTACCAATGGAAGAAGGATGGTGCAATCATCCCCAATGCCACCAACTATGTATTTGCAGCGAAACAGGCTGGAAATTACACCGTGGTTGTAACAAGCCCGGTAGGATGTTCCGGTACTTCTGCCCCTGTTCAGGTATTTGTTCATCCATCACCGGTAGTGAATCTTGGCAATGATACCACCGTCGGGCCAAAAGCGTCACTACTCCTGGATGCAGGACCTGGTTTCAGTTTCTACGATTGGTCCACAGGAGCCCACAGTCAGACCATCACGGTGGATTCCTCCGGTACAGGCCTGGGCACCAAAACCATCTGGGTAAAGGTAACCAACAATCAGGGCTGCGCCGGGCATGACACCATCCTGATTACATTTGTCACCAATCCGGGTATAACAAACCATAACCTTCAGACTTTTTCCGTTGAACAGAACATCCCCAATCCGGCAACCGGCACCACCACCATACGGTACACAATACCCCAGGGGGGTGATGTGATCTTCGGGGTTGTAAATCTGACAGGGCAGGTGATGCATCGTGAAACCTTCACCCGGCCGGCCGGGCAGCACCAGACCGAACTCGATTTAAGTGGGCTAACTGCCAGGGTTTATTACTACTTCATGGAATTCCAGGGACAGCGCCTTACGAAAAAACTGGTCATAAGCCATTAGGTAAACGCTACCTCAGACGATTGATGAGCGGAGAGTCAAGCCCCTGACTCTCCGTTTCTTTTATATTTTTTTAACAGAAAGAAACTGCAATTTTGCTCTTTGAAACCCGTTGAAGAGACATTCAACTTAAACCCCACCATCATGAGCACATTTAAAGACTGGATACGCCAGAGCGTTACCGTAAAGTTTGTTATCATCGGCATTCTTACATTAATCCTGCTGATCCCGGCCTCCATGATCCGGAACCTGGTGAGGGAACGACAGCAGACGCGAGACGAGGTGATCGGAGAGATCAGCTCGAAGTGGGGGGAGGGCCAGATCATCACCGGCCCTGTAATTTCGGTACCTTTTAAGGAGATCGTCAAACAGAAAGACGTCCCGGACACCTACACCATTCATTATGCACACTTTCTTCCCGACATGCTTGATATCCACGGGGAACTTATTCCCGAAGTGCGGTACCGGTCTATCTACAAAGTGGTGCTTTACAAGTCGAAGCTGAAATTCTCCGGTACCTTTACCAGGCCCGATTTTTCCGGATGGAAGATTGATCCGGGGCTGATTTTATGGGATGAAGCCTTCATCTCCATGGGTATTCCCGATATGCGCGGCATTAAGGAGAGAGTTGTCATTGACCTTAACGGCAAGTCGCTTGAAGTCAATCCTGGTGTACCATCCCGTGATATCATCCACTCGGGAATATCGGCCCTGGTTCCTGCAATAGCAGACACAGGAAAGACCGGTTATACCTTCAGGTTCTCGCTGGACATTAATGGCAGCGAGACTGTTGGTTTTGTCCCCCTTGGCAGGACGACCCGTGTCAACCTTTCATCCTCATGGCAGGATCCCAGCTTCGACGGTGCTTTCCTCCCGGATGACAGGCATATTGACGAAAAAGGATTCAAAGCACGGTGGACCATATTACATCTCAACAGGAATTTCCCGCAACAATGGCTTGACAGGGAATATGGCACCAGTGACTGGTCATTTGGGGTGAGCCTGCGGTTCCCGGTTGATCATTACCAGAAATCAGAGCGCTCAGCCAAGTATGCCATTATGTTCATTGTACTCACCTTCATCACCTTTTTCTTCACGGAGGTGCTGGGCAAAAAACGTGTCCATCCCATACAATACCTGCTCATCGGGTTTTCGCTTTGCATTTTTTACACCCTCTTGTTGGCTCTTTCAGAGCAAATTGGATTTCTATGGGCTTATATCATTGCCTCAGTGGCTATTATAGTACTTATTACGGCTTACTCGGCCAGTGTCCTCAGAAACCGAAAGCTTGTTATCCTTGTGGCATTCATTCTGATCGCCCTTTATGCTTTCCTATTCACCATTCTGCAGGTTGAAGCATATTCACTGCTGATGGGAAGCATTGGACTGTTTGTGGTGATGGCAGTAATCATGTACCTGTCCAGGAATGTGGAATGGCAGAAGAAGGTGGAAGAGGGTTAGGCGGTTGAGGAGGTTTAGTTCACTTTCCACTGTTTTGTATTCACTGCTTTTTGCACCGCTTTATCCTGCTGGTTCATGATTATGAAGTAGGGTTCTTCGCCGAAAAGGTCCCTGGCCACAAAGGCTTTGATAAGGAAAAGGATCCTTGATTCCACGGGAGCAAGTTCTGTGACGGTAACTGGAACTCCTTTGCTGCTCGAAAACAGGTAAAAGGATTTCATGTCACCGGCATCCGGCATAAAGGCTTTAATAAAAGTATCTGCATCGTATTTTTCCAGGATTTTATACCGGTTTTTATCTGCAAAATCGATGGCATATTCAAAGATGATCCCTGTATTACTCAGTTTTTTGAACAGTTCTGTTTCATGCTTCTGGTGAAGGGGAATAAAATAATCGGGAGTGATGCCACCTCCTCCGTATACGGTTCTTTTTTTCTTCAGGGTCTGGAATTGCAGAGAGTCGGCCACCGGGGTCGTATCGGGTACATCCATTCCTCCATTATTGTAACGGGTAAGAAGTTCTGCATAATACTCTTCCTGGTCATGGGAGTAGGGTTTCTGGATGGATCTTCCGGCCGGGGTATAATACCGTTCGGTGGTAATCCGCAGGGCAGATCCATCGGCCAGGGTAATCTGCTGCTGGACCAATCCTTTACCGAATGACCTGCGTCCGATGATGAATCCCCGGTCATTATCCTGTATGGCGCCTGCGATGATTTCACTGGCTGAAGCGGTTAAGTCGTCGATAAGGACAGCAAGCCCCCCTTCCTGGAACGAACCTTTGCCGTCGGCCCGGCTGATCTTCTTTTTCCCGCTTTTTCCCATGGTGTACACGATCAGTTCTTTATTTCCGAGGAATTCGTTGGCGATCCTGATGGACTGTTCCAACAATCCCCCTCCGTTTCCCCGGAGATCGAGCACAAGGTTATTCATTCCAGCTTCCTGCAATTTATCCATTTCTTCCATGAACTCCGTATAGGTGTTTTCAGCGAAGGTGTTCAGTTTAATATATCCGGTACGGTTGGTCAGCATATAGGCAGCACCGATGCTGTTCGTCCGTATGACATCCCGCACCAGGTCGAATGACAGGAGCCCTTTTCTACCGGGTCTGTTGATCCCTACAACAACCGTTGTTCCTTTTGGGCCTTTCAGCAGTTTCATCACCTGTTCGTTGGTAACGCCAGTTCCGGCCACATTTTTACCATCCACCGTCACGATACGATCACCTGCAAGGACTCCGGCTTTCTCAGCAGGACTACCACGAATCACGCTAATCACCCTGATGGTGTCGTAGCGGATGGAGAACTGCACCCCGACTCCCTCGAAATTCCCTTTTATTTCTTCATTGACGGCTGCGAGTTGTTCGGCTGTGATGTACACGGAATGCGGATCAAGTTGCTGAAGTAAACCCTGGATGGCAAGATCCACCAGTTGTTTCTGGTCCACTTTATCCACATAGTCACGTTCTAGCAGGTAAAGGATATCCTGGATTTTGTTGTAGTTATAGATGCTTGCCGACATTGAGCCGCCAAACATACGGTTGACGGGTGCCAGCTTGGCTCCGATGAACATGCCTGTGATGATGAGCACGGCAAAGACAACCGGCATAAGAAGTTTTTTTCGATCGTTCATAACAGATAGAGAGGGTTGATAAAAAAAATGCCCATGGTATCATGAGCATCCGGAGGTACCCGGGGCCGGGATCGAACCGGCACGAGTGTTACCTCACTGGTTTTTGAGACCAGCGCGTCTACCTATTCCGCCACCCGGGCTGACCGTACCGACCAGCAAAAGTAATACTTTTTGTTCACAATATTGAAAGTTGCCGGATGTTGCATCGCCATTTTTTTTGTAATTTGCCTGTCGAAAACAAATCATCTGTAAGCACCTAAAAATCAATTAGCCTATGGCATCTATCGTGAACATTTTTTCAGGAAGGGCCAGCATATATCTTGCTGAAAAAATTGCTGCTGTTTATGGGAAGAAACTTGGTAAAGTAGAGGTGAAATGTTTCAGCGACGGAGAGTTTCAACCCTCATTTGAAGAGACGGTGCGGGGTAATGAACTCTTCATCGTTCAATCAACCTTTGCACCCATCGAGAATCTTTTTGAACTTCTCCTTATGATTGATGCGGCCAAACGGGCGTCTGCCAAGAACATCGTGGCCGTGATCCCTTATTATGGTTTTGCACGGCAGGACAGGAAGGATAAACCGAGGGTTTCGATCGGGGCTAAGCTGGTTGCCAATCTGCTGCTGGCTGCCGGTGTAAACCGCATCATCACCATGGATCTCCATTCAGATCAGATCCAGGGGTTTTTCGACATCCCTGTGGATCATATGTATGCCTCCTCCATCATCATCCCTTACCTGATCAAACTCGGCCTGCCTAACCTGACCATGGCTTCCCCTGATACCGGAGGAGCCAAACGGGCAGCTGCCTATGCAAAGTTTCTCAATTCAGACCTGGTAATCTGTTTCAAACAGCGGGAAGAAGAAGCCAACAAGTTGAAAGGGATGACCCTGATTGGTGACGTTCGAGATAAGGATATGGTTATTATCGATGATATCATTGATACAGGAGGTACCATCACCCTGGCTGCCCGGATGATGATGGACGCAGGCGCCAGCAGTGTCAGATGTGCCTGCACCCATCCCATCCTGTCAGGTAAAGCATATCAAAAGCTGGAAGAATCCCCGCTCCTGGAGGTGATTGTCACCGATACGATACCCCTGCAACAACATAGTGACAAAATAACAGTGCTTTCTACTGCTGAACTTTTTGCTGATGTAATAGACAGGGTGCATAACCATCAATCCATCAGTACCCATTTTAAGTTTTCGACCATTGTTTAATCTTAAAAAGTCATATCTTTGCACCCCCAAATCCAAATGTGATTGGGGGTTTTTCATTTCATACAAAATACTATTAAACATGAAAACAGTCAGATTGAGCGGTTCTCCCAGAGAGAACGTAGGGAAAAAAGACGCAAAGTTACAACGCAGGGAGGGGCGTGTTCCCTGTGTATTGTACGGAGGAAAAGAGCAGATGCATTTCGCGGCAGATGAGAAGCAGTTTGGCCCCATCGTTTTTACGCCGGATGTCATGTTCATCGAGATTGAACTTGGAAAAGCCACCTATAAAGCCATTCTACAGGACATACAGTACCATCCTGTTTCAGACAATATCCTTCATGCCGATTTCCTTGAACTGCATGATGACAAGGAGATCCGGATGGAAATCCCTGTTTATACTACCGGTACCTCTAAAGGGGTATTACGTGGCGGAAAGCTGATTCCCCGCCTGAGGAAGCTACCCGTAAAAGCCCTACCTGGAAACATGCCGGAGAATATCACACTTGACGTTTCCAAACTGGATATCGGGGATTCAATCAAAGTAAAAGACCTGACGTTGCCCAATGTTACTGTGTTGAGCAATCGATTCAATACCATCGTGAATGTAAAGACTGCACGCGGAGTATCTGCTGGTGCAGAAGAGGCTGGGAAAGAAGCTCCAAAGCCAGCAGTTGAAGAATAGTGTTCAGCTGCACACCTGAGCCATGAAATTCCTGATTGCAGGACTGGGCAACATCGGAGAGCGATATGCCGGTACACGGCACAACGCCGGCTTTGACATTGTGGATCTTGTTGCATCCCTTAAGGATGCTAAGTTTGAAAGCGGACGGTATGCCTGGCATGCTTCAATGAGGATCAAGGGGCGTGACCTTATCCTGATTAAACCAACCACCTTTATGAACCTGAGCGGGAAAGCGTTGAGATATTGGTTGGATAAGGAGAATATCCCGGTTGAAAATTTTCTGGTGATCGTTGATGACCTTGCCCTTCCAACCGGTGAACTGCGACTGAAAAAGAAAGGTGGCGCCGGCAGCCACAATGGCCTGGAGGATATTATTGCCACCCTTGGCACCGAGGAATTCGCCCGCCTGCGGTTTGGCATCGGAGATCAGTTCCTGCGTGGATATCAGTCGGAATATGTGCTCGGACACTGGGATGAACCGGAATTACCGCTTGTACGCGAACGGATGAAGATCGCCTCAGATATGGTGGTCAGTTATGTCACCATTGGCATCGAACGAACGATGACTCTGTATAACAAGAAGTAGTTAGCTTGTTCGGCTATGTCTCAGGCAGATGCCTGTATAATTCGTTTACAAAGGTTTTTTGACCCTCCTTGTAAATATTCACACAATAAAAATTGATCATCAATCCAACAGGCGCTTCCAACAAGCGCATATAGGTCAACAACTGTGCTTCATAAACAGGGTGTATCGCTTCTACTGCTTTTAATTCCACAACAAGTATCCGCTCAATGAACAAATCGCTACGATAGTTCGTTTCTATCGTAATTCCTTTGTAGTTTAAGGGCAAAGACAATTGGGATTGAAAACCTATCCCCCTAAGCTTGAGCTCTCGTTTCATGCATTCATGATAAACCTTTTCCAATAAGCCTGGCCCCAGGGCTTTATGTACTTCAATGGCTGCACCATTCACGCGGTAAACCAAATCTTTCAAGTATGTTTTTGAGATGGTCATTTTTAACATATAAGAAATATAAGTTTTTATAAGACATATAAGAAAAAGGGATACCTTAAATGAACTTCAATATCTTATATGCCTTATATGTTTATATGTATAAGCTTGCTGCCTTGCCCTTATTGTATATATGATTGGCGATTAAAAAAAGGAAAGAAACTTCTAGTGCACCGGCACTTTTGCCGCCCAGACATGGCCATGCTGATCGATGGCCTTCAGGATATACAACCCGGCCGGCAATGATCTGTCTGCTGACAGGGCATAGAAGGTCGTTGCCACACCATCCTCCGGTTCATGAATAACGACAGTTTTACCGGTGAGATCAAATACCATTACCTGCTTCAGAGAGACCGGCAGGCGAAAACTGAGCCTGAAATGCCCATGCTGGTAAATGACCCTGTTCAACCAGGAATTTTCATCCACTCTATTTTTTACCCCCTGTGTGGAAGGTTGCAGCAGCAACTTCATGACTACCGGCAAATGATCCGATGCATCAAAAAGTGCCTGGATGATGAGGGATGGTGCGCTGGTGTTGGTACCCGTGTTAATTGACTGATTAAGATGATTTCCGTCATTCCCCGGTACTTTATAGCTGCCATCCATGTATTGATAAAACGAAGGGTTGTGTTTCAGTTTTTTATTGATCAGGATAAAATCGAAACGGTCATCGAGGCCGCCACCGGAGGCGCACCCGTTGGAGGTAGCCCTGGTTGACTGGGTATGGATGGAGGCAAACAGGGAGTTATCCTGCCAGTTGCCAGGTGAATCGATAGGATCATAGAACCTTTCACCGGCCGTATCGGCTGGTGCAGTCAGGTTAATCCATGCCTGTTCACTGGCCTTGTAAAGGTTGAAGTCACCGGTAAGAATAGCCGGGTATCCATCCCAGATTACAGAACTGTCGATGATAAGTTTGGCCTGTACTGCTCTTTCCGCTGCATCAGAAGAGGAATTACCAGCTTTCAGGTGAGTACAGATGATATAAAAAATGGCTGTATCATGATGAACCGAAAGGTTGGAATCGTTATGATAAAGCCGGTACAGGTTGATATCCCTGACAGAGGTTGCAATCTGATGCTGGGAATGGAGAACAAAATTCCGTGCATCGTAAAAGAGGAAGTTCGCAAGGTCGCTTGAACTGGTATTGGTAAGAGCTGAGGCCTGATAGTAATTCACACCATTGATATTCAGCACATTGTTTAGAAAATGATTGGAAGCAAATGAGTTGGCTCCCATTTCATTCACTGTTAACAGATCAGGCCTTACATAGGTGCAGGTCACGGCCATGGCAGCTGCTTTCTCCGTGATGTTATTGTTTGATTGGGTGCAGTAAGTGGTTGTGTTGCCATAATTCAACAGGTTGTAATGCATCAGGGTGATGGTATCCTGACCTGAAACCTGTACCAGGATTGCAAAAAACAACAGGATAACGGATAGTCGTTGCATCATTCGTGTTCTAGTTTGGCTTTAATGCCTTTAATATCATCCTGTAGTTGCCTTATCAATGCATGTTTTCTTTCCAGTTCTGAACTGGCTTTATCGATCTTTGACTCGATCTCCATCTTCATATCTATCGATTTCAGTTCTGCCGGCAGGTTTAATAACCGGTGCTCCCATTCTGCAATATGGTTTTGCTCATATTCCATGGCTGCTTCAACACGAACAATCTCCTCCTCTTTCCTGGCAATGAGTTTTTCCATGTTCATCCGCCAGACTGCCTGGTTTTTCTGCCATTGTTTTTTCTTTTCCTCGAAATGAATTCTTTTCCTTTCAAAGAAATAGTCACAGGCTTGCCTGAATTCCTCCCAAAGGTTTTCCCCTTGCTCTTTGGGTACCGGCCATGCCTCTTTCCACGCGGCTTGAAGCTCTTTTAGCTTTTCAGTGGTTTCTTTCCATTCGACAGAATCTTTCAAGATCAAAGCCTCCTGGCATATCTGTTCTCTTCTGGCCAGGTTTTCTATCCTGGTTTGATCCATCTGTTCATGAAGGGTATTTTTTCTATGGAAGAAACGGTCACAAGCATTCCTGAACCGTTCCCAGACCTCATCTGCCTTTTCACGGGGCACCGGACCTATCGTTTTCCAGCGTTCCTGCAATTCCATTACTTCGGAGGTACTTTCTGTGATATCTTCCTGGTCAGCCAGGGTTTCGGCTTCGAAGCATAGCTGCAGCTTATACTTCAGGTTCTCTTCCCTGGTCAGCTCCTGTTGTTCATATTGCTGTCTCCTGTGCTGGTAAAGATAGTCCTGGGCACTTTTAAACCGCTCCCAAAGCTTGTCCGATTTCTCACGCGGAACAGGGCCTATGCTTTTCCATTCCTGAAACAGCTGTTGGACTTCATCCAGGGCTACCTGGAGGTCTTCTGCATCCCTGAGGGCCTCTGCCTGTTCGCATAGCTCGGTTTTTCGATAGAGATTATCGATCCTTTCAAGCTCAAGATTCTGGTAATACCGGGTGCGGTTTTCAAAGAAGGTATCACAGGCTGTCCTGAACCTCTGTGCCAACAGTTCAGTATCTTCCCGCGGAACAGGCCCTATGCCTTTCCACTCCTGCTGTATCTCTTTCAACCTTTCAGCTGTTTCACGCCACAGGGTACTTTCCTTAAGGCTTTCTGCCTCTTTACAAAGCTGCTCTTTAAGTTTTTTGTTCCCTTCCAGCTCTTCCGGAGCATATCTGCTATCGCCTGAGATCATGACCAATTGATGGGAGTGTATTATTCAAGGGATGTGTTAAGCAGTAGTGAATTGTATTCCACGGCTATTTTTTTTGGTTTAAAGGATGATTTCCGGATGATCTGCCACCGACCTATTTATGCACTTTCCGGATGAAGTCTTCCACTTCAGGCACACCGCCCTGATAGACAAGGTAGCCGTTATAGGGTTCCCGTTCTGTAATTTCCTGATTGACGGGAGTTAACATCATCCTTTTCACTTCAACGGGGTCATTGGTCTGGGCCAGCACCCAGCACAGTTTAGCCCATGCTACCTCAGGCAGCATGTTTCCGGTGGGGATGATGCCTTTGGCCATCATATCCCGACCTGTATCATACACAAACATATGCACATACCCCCAGATGGTCTGCAGGGTCATAAACATATGCACACCTTTGGCATGAGCGCGTTCAATGGCAGGATAAAGCTCCTTGTTCACATGACCCAGGCCTGTCCCTACGATGATCACACCTCGGTAGCCATTGTCAACCAGTGCATCAAGGGTATCGGGTTTCATACCCGGATAATAGTACATCATGGTAACGTCATCGGCAAAATAGGGGTAGATGTTAACGTTCCGGTCTTTTCTTCTTTTGTTGTAGTGTTTATGGATAGGTTTGAATTCGGTTTTGCTGATCATGGCAACGGGTGTATCTCCGATGGTTCTGAAGGTAGAGCGATAGGAGGAGTGCATTTTACGCACCCGGGTTCCTTTGTGCAGAAGTCCGTATTCATCGGATGTAGGTCCGAACATACATACCAGTACCTCTGCTATGTCTCCATGCCCGGCAGCTTTCATGGCATGCTGCAGGTTGAGGGCAGCATCGGAGCTGGGTCGGTCGGAAGAGCGTTGTGAGCCCACCAGCACAACAGGTACGGGAAGGTTCTGGCACATAAAAGTGAGTGCAGCACCGGTATGATGAAGCGTGTCGGTACCATGTCCGACCACAATACCGTCGATACCGCTTTGTATCTCTTTTCCGATGGCATTGGCCAGGGCAATATACTGTTTGGGTCCCATATTCTCACTGAAGACGGCAAATATCTTCTCGGTTTCCAGGTTACAGATGTCAGCGAGTTCAGGGACGGCACCGTACAACTCACCAGGAGAAAATGCAGGTATTACGGCTCCTGTCCGGTAATCCAGCCTTGACGCGATGGTACCCCCGGTACCGAAAAGTTTTACATTGGGTAACCCCGGGGTGATAGGAAACTGCTTTTCCGGAATCTTGTAATTGGCTTTCTTGTAACCGGTTTCCACCATAGAGGTTATGGTATGGGTGTCGATGCCAATGTTATAACCCGTGACGATTTTCATTACAATATGTTTATCGTCATCATTCTCTGACCTGGGCAGAATGGTGCCCTTAAAGTTGCCCCGTGTGGTTTCCACCTCTGCCTGGCCCCACACCCGCACGTTGAACTTTTTCAGCATCTCTAAGGCTTCGCCTTTGTATCCCTGGAAAATATCTTCGTTCATTTTTACCTGTGCTTTTCTTGTTTACGATGTTGCATACTAGATTCTGGCAGCAAGTTCCGCCAGGTTCATATTGCCAAGGGCGGATGTTCTCAACTGTCCCATGATCCAGTTCTTTTTATCCTCATGGGTGGTGGATTTTCTGATGGCATCAAATTTCTCCCGCAGGAAAGGTATTTTGGATTCAATGTCTGATGGTTTGATCCGCTTGAATTTCAGGTTGGCAAGTACACTTTCAAAGTCCATTTTGGGATGTTGGTACCAGACGGGAAGCATTTGTCTGGCGATAGCGGGATCGAGTTTTTCATCCCTGATAAACCTGAAGAGATCAAAAAGCTTATTGTAGCTGAAATCATCGGTGGTTTTCAGGCGCCCCTGGACCGACTTCAGATGATGGCCAAAGAAAGAACCGATCAGCCTGGGAGAGAAACCCAGTTCGTTGATGATACTCTGCATGACCGGGAAGAGGTTTTTGCTCAGAATATAGGTAAACGTATCGGGTGGAATTCCCCATTCAGCCATTTTGTGGATCCGGTCGATAATATCTTCGGGCAGACGTTTCCCGAGTTCCTGGATATAGCTGTCTGCCAAGGGTATGGGAGCGGTATCGGTATCGGGGTACATACGGTCGGCGCCCGGAAGCACACGCTCAAAGATGGTGGTTCCATCCTCAAATGATTTTCGGGTTTCCGGGGGAATACCGGTGAATAACATTTCGCCCCGTTCCTGGATCACCTCCAGTGCCGTAGGAATATCTGCTTCCGGCCCCCAGAAGATGATCTGGGCATCTCCCTCCTTAGCATCAAGCATACGGTTTATTTTTTCGATATCCTCGTGGGCGATGAGCGGAGTCAGGTCTTCCGAGGTGATCATATTGGGTTTTTCGATACAGGCAATGACCTTGAGCCGGTCGGTAAATTCATCGGCCACACATTTCCCGGGTTGTGTAAAATAACTTAAGATCATTTCAAACTGTGGCAGGTTAACGGCATAGATCTTATTCCCCCTTCCCCATGCTTCTTTGAGATCATCACAGGGAAAGCTGAATACTGCATAATGCAATTCTATACTGGTTGTTTTCCAGGCTGAGGGGTCCGGCACCCTTTTAAGGAGTTCTTCCCTCACATGCAGCAATGCCCATTGCCTGAACGCTTCATTATGGGTTAGTTCCGGAATCCATTTTGTATGGGCAACCCCTTTGATCTCCGCACGGTGTCCCCCGCGACAGCTTACATTCACATCCTGGCGCCCTGACCCGATGCCTGTCCTGACCAAGCCTGTGCTGCGGTTCAGAAAACGGATATAGTCACAGGCCTCCTTCACTTCATCCGGATTCACCATATCGGGATAGGTGACGGTCTCGATCAGTGGCATCCCCAATCGGTCGGTCTTATAGACCCTCACATGGCCTATATCGGAAATCTCACGGCAGGAATCTTCTTCGACACTTAATTGTATCAGTCTTACCTTCTTGTTTTTCAGGGCAATTTCTCCTTCTACCCCAATGATGGCCGTACGTTGAAACCCTGTCGGAATGGAACCGTCGAGATATTGTTTTCTTGTTACATGTACCTCGCCCACAATATTCAGTTTGCTGAGCAGCGAAATAATGATGGATATCTCGAGTGACTGCCGGTCGATCTGGAACGGTGGGGTATCATCCACCTCATAGGTACAGGCAGTTTCATTGTTGATCCGGTAAACAATATTCTTGCGGGTTTTAAACTCCATCAGCGCGGTGCCGTCGTATTCACCCAGTTCGCTGAGTGTGGGCCGCATATGCCGGATAATCTCCGCATCATAGTCTTCGTTATCGTGATAACGACCGGCTGGACACTTGCAAAAAAGTTTCCTCTCCGTTTTCAATTGCTGGTGCACCTCCAGACCCGACATAAAACCTATCCTGTCATAATCAGCCTGTGTAGCATCCTTGCGCGTTACATAACCAATGGCTTTTTTCGATAATTCATAATTCGCCTTCGGGTCAATTGATCTTGCCATATAATCCTGATGGTAGTTTGATGAATCGCCAAAAGTAGGTAAAAATCCGGTATGCTGAAAAATTCATCCATACTCCGGAAGGTGAAGCTTCCAGGATTTCCCTCCAGTCATTAATGCAACGGCTATTCACATTTTTCCGATATTTGCAGGTTGACTCTCAAATACCCATGAAGAAAGAGACATTCTGGAAAAAGATGCTGAAAAAGATGAGAGATAAATACCGTTTGGTATTTCTCAACGACAGCACTTTTGAGGAAAAGTTCTCGATCAGGCTATCACGCTGGAATATTTTTATTGGATTTGGTGTGACCGCCATCCTGGTATTCGCATTGGCTTTTATGATCATATCTTATACAGGATTGCGTTATTGGATCAAGGGCTATACAGGTATTGAGGAAGAGCGGCTGCTTTACTATACCCGGATGCGGGTTGATTCACAGGAACGCGCACTGAAGCAATATGACCTTTGGCTCACCAACTTTCAGAAGATCCTGCTGGGAGATAAGATACAGGATTACATTGTTGACACCTCTGAAACAGCATTGCCGAATTACGACACCATACAATGGCGCCGTTCAGCTGAGGATTCACTTCTCCGTGCAGCATACAGCCAAACAGATCCATATGCGCTGAACAGGAAGAAAAGTGCTTCTCCCCAAGGGTTTCTTTTCTTTCCACCTCTGAAAGGGACCGTAATCAACGGATTTAATCCCCGGACAAGACATTTTGCCGTGGATATTGCAGCAACCGGGAGTGAAGCGGTCAAGGCAACATTGAACGGTACCGTCATCCTTTCTGCATGGTCATCGGAGACAGGCTGGACAATTATGCTTCAGCACACTGACAACCTGGTATCGGTTTACAAACATAACAGTGCCCTCCTCAAGCGGGAGGGTGAGTTTGTAAGGGCAGGTGAACCCATTGCCATGTATGGCGGTTCCGGCAACATGTCAACCGGACGTCATCTCCATTTTGAATTATGGCATTACGGGAATCCCGTAGATCCCCAGGATTATATGGTTTTCGAATAGAAATCGGCAAATACCAGAGCACCGGCACATGGGAAAACGGATCGCCATTTTAGGTTCAACAGGTTCTATCGGCACCCAGGCACTGGACGTATGCCGGCATTATCCTGATCTTTTCATCCCCGAAGTACTCACCGCTTCTGTCAACGATACCCTTCTGATTACACAGGCATTGGAATACAAGCCCAATGTGGTTGTGATAAGGGACAAAACCAGGTATGCCAGGGTGAATGAAGCTCTTTCTGCCACCGGTATCAAGGTATATGCGGGAGAGGAGGCCATTGCGCAGGTCACACAGATGGGGAGCATTGATATGGTACTTATGGCCATTGTGGGTTTTGCGGGATTAAGCCCCACCCTGCAGGCACTGAAAGCAGGCAAGGACATTGCCATCGCCAACAAGGAAACATTTGTGGTAGCCGGTGAACTTGTCAAGAAACTAGCCATTGAAAACCGTTGCGTTATCATTCCGGTCGATTCGGAACATTCGGCCATCTTCCAGTGTCTTGCAGGAGAGGATCAAACCTCGATCGAAAAGATCATCCTTACCGCATCCGGAGGCCCGTTTCGCGGAAAGAACGAAGACTTCCTGAAAAAGGTCAGCAGGGAACAGGCACTGAAACATCCCAACTGGAAGATGGGTGACAAGATCACCATCGATTCGGCCTCTCTTATGAACAAAGGGTTGGAGGTGATTGAAGCGCACTGGTTGTTTAATCTTCCGGCATCCCGGATTGAGGTGGTAATCCATCCCCAATCGATCATACACAGTATGGTGCAGTTCAGGGACGGTTCCATCAAAGCCCAGATGGGCCTGCCCGATATGCGCCTCCCCATTCAGTATGCACTTGGATATCCACATCGCCTTCCCTCCTCCTTCGACCGATTTGATTTCACACGCTATCCGATGCTCACTTTTGAAACGCCCGATACAAAAACTTTCCGTAATCTTGCACTCGCTTACCAGGCTATTGAAAGAGGCGGTAACATGCCCTGCATCCTGAATGCGGCCAACGAAGTGGCAGTAAATGCCTTCCTTGACAACAGGATTAGTTTCCCAGGGATGTCGGATCTGATCAAAAAGGCCATGGAGAGCATCTCTTTTATCCCGAAGCCCGATTATGAGGCATACGTTGACACCGACCGGGAAACCAGGGCTTATGTAACATCAATAACACAAGGTTAAACAATATCACATGGAAATATTCATCAAAATTGCCCAACTCATTGTAAGTTTATCTATCCTGGTGCTACTGCATGAAATGGGGCATTTCATTTTTGCACGGATTTTCAAAACCCGTGTCGAGAAATTCTACCTGTTTTTCAATCCATGGTTCAGCATCTTTAAATTCAAGCGGGGGGAAACCACTTACGGATTAGGCTGGCTGCCGTTGGGTGGCTATGTCAAGATTTCCGGTATGATCGACGAGTCGCTGGACAAGGAAGCCATGAAGCAACCCCCCAAGCCATGGGAGTTCAGGTCGAAGCCTGCCTGGCAGCGTTTGTTCATCATGCTTGGCGGTATTATGGTCAACCTCCTCCTGGGAATTGTCATCTACTGGATGATCCTTTTTGTATGGGGAGATACGAAATTGCCCAACAGCAGTCTTACCGACGGTATCTGGGTAACTGACAGCTTGGCGTATGACATCGGATTACGCAACGGCGACAAGATCATCTCGGTCAATAACAAGGAGGTGAAATATTTCACCGATATCCTTCCTGAAATGGCTTTCGGTGGCACGATCGAACTTGAGCGCCAAAGTGAACAAATGCAGCTTAATCTTCCCGAGGACCTGATAGGGCAACTGGTTGACAAGAAAAGCCACTCATTCCTGATTGCCCCCAGGATGCCTTTCATCATCTCGGAAATCCCTGACTCCTCCATCAACATTGGCAGTGGAATCAAACCAGGCGACAGGTTTTTGCAGGTGGGAGAAATGGAGGTGACCTATTTCGACCAGTTTCTTGATGCAGGGAAAAAATACACGGACACCATGGTTACCGTCCGGCTTATCCGGAACGATTCTATCATGAATCTCACAGCGCGGCTTGATTCCGATGGTAAATTCCAGGTCATCCCTGCGCTTCTTTCCTATGGTGAAATGATGGATATGGGATTATACCATTTTGACGAGATCCATTACGGATTTTTCGCATCCATTCCGGCAGGATTCACAATGGCATACGAGAAGCTGATCCTGTATGTCAAGCAGCTGGGGCTCTTTTTTAAACCTGAAACGGGTGCTTATAAAGGACTGGGAGGTTTTGGCACCATCACCAACATGTTTCCCGGTCAATGGAACTGGGAAGCTTTCTGGAACATGACAGCATTCCTTTCGCTGATCCTTGCTTTTATGAACATCCTGCCCATTCCTGCCCTGGACGGAGGGCATGTGATATTCCTGCTGTTCGAGATAATCACCGGGCGCAAACCAGGCGATAAGTTCCTGGAGTATGCGCAGGTCACGGGGATGATCCTGCTGCTGGGTTTGCTGGTCGCTGCCAACGGCAACGATATCCTGAGGTGTTTTACGTGATATGATGAAGTTCCAACAGCCTTGGCTGGTTGAGGCTAAAACGAACAGACTCATTATTCACACAAATAATCCTGATTGTATTCAATACCGTATATCTCCAGCAGCCATTCGAATTCTTCCCTGTAGGTAATCTTCTCGTGATGTGCTTCCTGGTTTCTGATATACTCTACAAGTTTTTCCTTCTTACGACTATCCACGGTAAACGCGCCGTAACCTGCCTGCCAGTAAAAACCTTTATAATAAGCAGAATCTTTCTGTTTTATCCATTTACTGGTACTTTTTTTTACCTCCTCGGCAAAAGTAGCAAGGGATACTGTTTTTGGCAATGTTGACAAGATATGAAGGTGATCTTTGGTTCCGTTGATCATAACCGGTACACCACGGATATTTTTTATAATACCGCCGATGTAGCGGAATAGTTCTGCTTTATCATTGTTTCTTATCTGAGGTGATTCTTTCTTTTTCAAGAAAGTCATGTGGATATAAGCGCTAACATAGGTGGTTGCCATAACATGCATTTTTATTGATATATGATTAAGTCTTAAAAAAAGGAAATTTTTCTGCCATTTATTTCGCCCCTGCCGGGGCTAAAGGATTATTAGGATGGTTCCGCACCGGGGACGTTGCCCCCGGCTAACCTCTGATTTCCCTGCCGGGACAAAGGCCCGTTGGGCCACAGGAGTAGCATGTTTTGTTATCAGGATGGTTCCGCACCGGGGACGTTGCCCCCGGCTATCCTCTGATCTCCCTGCCGGGATAAAGGCCCGTTGGGCCACAGGAGTAGCATGTTTTGTTATCAGGATGTTTCCGCACCGGGGACGTTGCCCCTGGCTATCCTCTGATCTCCCTGCCAGGACAAAGGCCCGTTGAGCCACAGGCGTAGCATGTTTTGTTATCAGGACTGCTCTTTTTCAGATCTGTTTTTCTTTTGGTTCATGACAAATCGGGTTTTCCAGATCCGAAGGATCCTCTCCCCGTCAGGGGGATCATATTGTAGCCGGGGGCGGAGCCCCCGGTCAGTGTGCCCCCGCTATTCAACTGAGCCCCGGCAGGGGCGGAATAATAAGGATTATAGGATGGTTCCGCATTGGGGGCGTTGCCCCAGACTATCCTCTGATTTCCCTGCCGGGACAAAGGCCCGTCGGGCCACAGGCGTAGCATGTTTTGTTATCAGGACTGCTCTTTTTCAGATCTGTTTTTCTTTTGGTTCATGACAAATCGGGTTTTCCAGATCCGAAGGATCCTCTCCCCGTCAGGGGGATCATATTGTAGCCGGGGGCGGAGCCCCCGGTCAGTGTGCCCCCGCTATTCAACTGAGCCCCGGCAGGGGCGGAATAATAAGGATTATAGGATGGTTCCGCATTGGGGGCGTTGCCCCAGACTATCCTCTGATTTCCCTGCCGGGACAAAGGCCCGTCGGGCCACAGGCGTAGCATGTTTTGTTATCAGGACTGCTCTTTTTCAGATCTGTTTTTCTTTTGGTTCATGACAAATCGGGTTTTCCAGATCCGAAGGATCCTCTCCCCGTCAGGGGATCATATTGTAGCCGGGGGCGGAGCCCCCGGTCAGAATGCCCCCGCTATTCAACTGAGCCCCGGCAGGGGCGGAAAAATAATACCTGGATCAAAAAAATGAGATAATCTGGTGTATCATCCTTCAATCTTATCACGCAAGGATTTAAATCCCTCACCAATGATCTCGTTGGCATCCATGACACTCATGAAAGCATCCGGATCCACCTTCAGAATGTGATCCTGCAGCATGGTCAGTTCACGTCTGCTCACGACGGTGAAAATGATCTGCCTGGGGGCTCCGTTGAACATCCCTTCCCCCTGAATGTAAGTACCACCCCGGTTTAAATCATGGATGATTTTGTTACGAATATTATCATGCTGTTCAGAAATGATAAACAGCGTTTTATCATAGCTGATACCCTCCAGGATCACGTCGATGACCTTACCTGTGATGAAGATCACAATCCAGGAATAGAGTGGTATTTTCCAGTCCTGGAAGGCCAGCAGGCCGATGAGGACAATGGCTGAATCAATGTAAATCAGCAGTTGTCCAACGGGAAGTTTGGTATATTTTGAAATGATCATAGCCACGATGTCTGATCCTCCGGAGGTGGCTTTGGATTTAAAGACTATCCCCAGCCCTACCCCGACAAGTACTCCGCCGAAAACTGTTGACAACAGTGCATCATCTGGCACCAATGGTTGGTAACCCCATAGAAAGGACAGCAGATCAACCCAGATAGCGGTCAGGGTAAATCCAACGACAGTTTTTACGCCGAAACGGGGGCCGAGGACCCTGATACCTATGATGGTCAGCGGGATATCCATCAGAAGAGCCACTATCCCGATGGGAAGGCCTTCCGGTGCAAAATCAAACAATCCTTTGGTGATATGGTGCAGCACGATGGCAATACCATAGACACCCCCCGGTATCAACTTATGGGGCGAAATGAAAAACACGAATCCTGCGGCCATGATAAAGGTGCCCATGGCAATGAGGATATAAGCCTTGAACCAGACTTTACTGAAAATTTTCTCTTTGGTCAGAAATGCCATTATACTTCAATTTAAAAAAAGTGTGCAAAGGTAAGGGATTTAAGCGAGAGACAGAAAAGTTCTGTTTCTGACGTAATTAACAGGATACAAAACTGAAAGGCCCTTATCCTCCTCTCAGGGATTTTTCATCAGGGTTGAAGGTACATATCAGGAAATCATCACAAAAAATCTATATTTGCACCGCCATTGAATCAATCATTTAAAACAATAAACACGATGGAAAATATACTGGTAATTGGAAGTGCCGGTCAGATCGGATCTGAACTTGTGATGGAATTAAGGAGGGTTTACGGCGCCACAAATGTGGTAGCTACGGTTCATTATACGAAACCCCCTGCTGAAGTGCTGGAGAGTGGGCCATTTGAGCATTTTGATGTGATGAATACGCACCAGATTTATGAAGTGGTGCATAAATACAAGATCAACCAGATCTATCATATGGCTGCTGTTCTGTCAGGAAGTGCCGAAAAGAAACCTCTTCCCTCCTGGGATATCAATATGCAGAGCTTGCTGAATGTGCTTGAGGTATGCCGTACCATGAAGATTGACAAGCTCTTTTGGCCAAGCTCCATTGCTGTTTTCGGGCCTACCACCCCGCGGGAGAACACACCACAGACCTGCACCATGGAGCCCACTTCGGTGTATGGTATGTCCAAACTTGCCGGCGAACGCTGGGTTGAATACTATTGGAACAAGTACAAGGTAGATACCCGTGGGATTCGTTATCCCGGCATTGTCAGCTATAAGACCGAAGCAGGTGGCGGCACCACCGATTATGCTGTGGAGATCTTTTATGAAGCGGTGAAAAACGGAAAATATACCTGTTTCCTGTCAGCCGAAACAAAACTCCCCATGCAGTTCATGCCCGATGCCCTTAAAGCTACCATCGACCTGATGGAAGCTCCGCAGGAAAATATCAAGATCAGGTCTAATTACAATGTGGGGGGTATCAGCTTCAATCCGGCCATGCTGGCAGCCGAGATCAAGAAACATATTCCAGGTTTTGAAATCGAATACAAACCCGATTTCCGTCAGGCTATTGCCAACTCATGGCCTATGAGTATCGATGACAGCGTCGCCCGCGCCGATTGGGGACTCACCGATGAATATGACCTTTCAAAAATGACCGAAGTGATGATCAGGGAGATCAAAAAGAAGTTCGGGAAATAATGCACTTCCCGATAAACTCCGGCCGGCAGTTTCATTCATACAGAATCTGCCGGTTTTTTTTGCCCATGTCACTGTAACGTACAATCTACCTCAGGATCCCCATCCATGTAATTCTTCTCACATTCTGCACATTTTGCCTCAGCATCCGATTTAGTAACCTGTTCAACCGGTACATTGATATCATGCATCCCATTCACCGAAAACTTACATTTACAAATATAATTCTTCTTGCAGGCAGTAATCCCCACAACCATCACACAAACAAAAAGAAAAAGCAGAAATTTCTTCATCATGCTATATTTTTGAAAATCAATTAAAACAAACCTACCCCACACCATTACAACTATACCCCTATCTCCCTATTCCTGACTCCCTAATTCCCTCTCCGTGCCATTTCCAGTGCCCTGTTCATCACCACATCCTCTCCATTCAGTAAACTTTTAATATCATTATACACCTCTATGTCCGGAGGAATACCTTTTATTATCCATAATTCATTATCAGGATAAAAATCGAACCGGGAATTGACCATCACGCTTCCGCCACCGGGAAGAGGTACGGCGAAACTTTCTCCTGAACATCCTCTGGTAGGTTCACCGAGGATGGTGGCTCTTTGCGGGCTTTGCCTTATCATAAATAGAAAGTGCTCGGCAGTGCCGCCTGTTCCGGGCCCGGCAAGAATGATGAGTGCTGGCATCGCCGAATCGGCGCAGGATGTAATGAACAGCGTATCAGGAGCGTACCGGGTGTAATTATCATCCTTGATCATCCTGCCATAATATATGAGATTGGTTTCATGGTCAAGTCCTCCATAGTTATATGGATAATTTCTGATCCCGAATCCTGGAAGTACCAGATAGGGCAGGTCGGTGAAGCGTGCTGCGATATCGGCTGCGATGCCGATTTTTCCGGAATTGCTGTTTCTCAAATCCAGGATGACTGTTTCAGCCCGGCTAAGTTGTTTGCTGCCCGGGAAATTTTTCAGCAGATCCGCGTCAAACCGGTTGATGGTGATGACGGCGATCTCCCTGGCTGGCCAATCCAATGTGACGGATCGGTTATCAAATACTGGCCTGGCCCATTGAATTCTACCAGGCCTTTTCCGGTCGAAAAGCTCATTTACGGTCCTTCCGTCCGGAGTCTGATAATTGAGCAGCACCCTGGTATTGATCCACCCGGCGAGCATGACATCCAGTGCATCCGAAGCCAGGCTCTGAGGGGTGGCCGCTGCGACAAAGGGATAAACGTTGGTTTGCAGGAAGTCCATGATATCAAACCCATTGACCCTGGTAACCTCTGATCCAACAGGAAGTTTATCTGCCAGTTGTTTATCTACATTGATCACATAATACCTGCTCCTGATTTCCCTGATCATAATGGGAGGAGAAACGATCGAATCTGAGAATTCAGGCGGAAACTGAATCCAGGTATTGGCGTCCCGGACATGGGCAGAAAACTGTTGAAGCGACCGATAATACTCATAATCGTTGGCACTTTTCAGGACCACCGGGACAAAGGCCTTATACAGACTATCCCATTCATCAACGGTAACATGGTTCCAGGAGGTGCTTTTATGGTGTATCTCCTGCCATATCTTTGACAGGCCGTAAACCTTCTCTACCGAGGAGATGGTCATCGGAAAGGTTTGTCCTTTACCGCTTAACGGAAAGATCAGGCTGATCAGGGCGAAGAATAATATGCTGTTGATGATCCGTAGCATAGCAGCAGGATGGATTTATTTTTCGATGATGACCATAGCGTTCACCCAGTCTCTCAGGTGGGTAAGGGATATCTGGATGTTGGTGGCCCCCATTTTTTTCATGAATTCGAGAGCCTTTCCATGGAGAATCATCTCCGGTTTGCCAAGGTCGTCATTGATCACCTCGATTTCGGTAAAGGCGAGGCCATGTCGCAGGCCGGTACCGACAGCTTTCAGAAAAGCCTCTTTGGCCGAGAAGCGGGCTGCATAGTTTTGGGCCTTGTTGGTTTTGGATTCGCAGTAGTCGATCTCTTTCTGTGTAAAGACTTTTTCCCTGAATCCGAAACCGGCTTCGATATGCTTTCTGATCCGTTCTACTTCAATGATATCGGTACCGATGCCTATGATCATGTTTTATCAGATGATATGTAGTTCTTTACCAACCTTGGTAAACTTTTCTAAGGCGAAGCGGATGTGGTGTTCTTCGTGGGCAGCGCTGATCTGGACCCTGATCCTGGCTTTCCCTTTGGGGACCACAGGGTAGTAGAAGCCGATCACGTAGATCCCTTCCAGCAGCAGTGCGTTGGCGAAGTCCTGTGAGAGTTTTGCGTCGTTGGGCAGATGACCAAGCATTACGGGGGTGATGGGGTGTGTTCCCTGCACAATGGTAAATCCCGCTTCGGTCATTCCTTTACGGAACAGATTGGTGTTGCGTTGGATTTTTGTCACCAGCTCGTTGGACTCTTCGAGCATCCTGAGCACTTCGAGGGTAGCACCTGCGATGATGGGGGAGACGGAATTGGAGAAGAGGTAAGGGCGGGCTCTCTGGCGGAGGAGGTCAACGATCTCGGCACGTCCTGAGATGCATCCGCCCGATGCACCACCCAGGGCTTTGCCGAAGGTGGTGGAGATAATGTCCACACGGCCTATGGCATTGCGGTACTCATGTGTTCCCCGTCCGTTCGGGCCGATGAAACCAGTAGCATGTGAATCATCAACCATGACCATGGCATGGTATTTTTCGGCCAGGTCACAGATCTGGTCTATTTTGGCGATGATGCCGTCCATCGAGAAGACCCCGTCGGTGGCGATCAGTTTAAATTTTGCATCTTTGGCAGCGATGAGCTGCTGTTCCAGGTCTTCCATGTCATTGTTCCGGTAACGGAAACGTTGGGCTTTGCAAAGCCTTACACCGTCGATGATGGAAGCGTGGTTAAGTTCGTCAGAGATGATGGCGCTTTCAGTGCCGAGCAGTGGTTCGAATACGCCGCCATTGGCGTCAAAGGCAGAAGAAAACAGGATGGTATCCTCCATACCAAGGAATGCACTCATGGCCTTTTCAAGGTCTTTGTGCACCTGCTGGGTTCCGCATATAAAGCGGACGGAGGACAGGCCGTAGCCCCATTGTTCCATACTTCTGGCGGCAGCTGCCATAACCCTGGGATGGGAAGAAAGGCCCAGGTAATTGTTGGCGCAGAAATTAAGCACATCGAGGCCTGCACTGGTCTTGATCTCCACACCCTGTGGGGTGGTGAGCACGCGTTCATTCTTATATAATCCGGCCTCACGGATTGATGCAAGTTCTTCTTGCAGGTACTGTTTCATTTCACCGTACATGTTCTGTCAGGATTAAGGGTTGATAATGATATTATTGATTAAGGTAAATTGGAGGCCAAAAGTAGCAATATTTAACCAACCTGCAAAGTTTGCAAGGTTCCGGTTGCGATCCATGCCATGAGGCCGGATGCGAGTTCGAGGCTTTTCTCATCTATATTGAATTCCGGGGTGTGCAGGTTGGCCGTGATCCCTTTCTTTTCATTCCTTACACCGAAACGGTAAAAACAGGCAGGCACCTGCCGGGCATAATAGGAAAAATCCTCTGCTGTCATCCTGGTTTCAAGGTTTTCCACATTGATTGCACCGAGGTATTCTGTGGCGAGTTTCTTCACGATGGCGGAGGCTTCGGTGTCGTTCACCAGCGATGGGTATCCTTTGTCGATGAACACCTCACAAGTTCCCCCCATACTTTCTGCTGTTTTCATTGCGATTTGGGTGATATGCTGATGTGCCCGGGCTCTCCATTTTTCGTCGAAAGTACGCAGTGTCCCTTCGAGATATACCTCATGGGGGATGATGTTGGTACGTCCGTCAGCGATAAAACGGCCAAAAGAGAGGACAGTTGGTATGGCTGGTGGAGCAAGTCGACTGGCCACCTGCTGGAGTGCCAGCAGGATACCGGATGCCATCACCACCGGGTCAATGATATGATCGGGGGTGGCAGCATGTCCCCCTTTCCCTTTCACAGTCAGGTAAACCTCATCGGTAGAAGCCATGTAGGGTCCGCTGCGAAGGCCGGCGGTGCCCGTATCCATCTCCGTCGCCACATGGGCCCCGAAGATAAACTGCGGGAGAGGGTCCTGCAGTGCGCCCGCTTCAATCATAGCTTTTGCCCCCCCGGGGAACTTTTCTTCCGATGGCTGGAATATCAATCTGACGGTGCCATGAAACCGTTCTTTCAGCTCGGTGAGGATCCTGGCGGCCCCGAGCAGGGCTGCCGTGTGGGCATCATGGCCGCAGGCATGCATTACCCCGTCGTTCTTCGAACGGTACGGGAGATCGTTGGCTTCGGTTATCTGAAGAGCATCCATGTCAGCACGAAGGGCTACACAAGCAACACCAGCATCCAGGCCGTTAATGTCTGCCACGATGCCATAGCCCCCAACATTGTCGCGGAATGGAATACCAAGTTTGGTAAGGTTTCTGGCAATAAAAGCAGAGGTCTCCTTTTCCATACCCGATAATTCGGGATGTGCATGCAGGTGCCGCCGGATGGTGATGGTCTCAGCATGGTAAATCCTTGCCAGCTCTTTGATGTCGTCAATCAGTTGATGGGTCATGGTTATGGTCTTGATGATCAGAAGTCGAGGCCCAGGGAAAGGTAGAACATGGAAGGCATCAGCGTGTAATCTTCAACTCCCCAGGCCCAATCAGCCCGGATGAAATAACCCAGGAGAGAACTGCGCACACCGAATCCAAAGCCACCGACGAAAGGATCAACCTGCCTTTTCACCGTCACTCTAATGGGGCCCTGTTCAATAATCTGTGTATAAAGTGCATTCTCTTCAGACCAGGGGTTGGGTCCTGTCCATGCGGTGCCTGCATCACCGAACGCTATCAACTGGAAATGGTTCAGGAAATTGTTGCGGAGCGGACGGTCCAGGAAATACCGGAAAACCGGCATCCTCAACTCACTGTTCAGCACGATGAAGCTGTTACCGTTCCTGATGTTCTGCTGAAAGCCCCGCATGTTGGTTGCCAGGGTCTGGTAGGTCCAGTTCTGGTTCTGGTCAATATTGATGTTTGAATTAAATTTCGGAAGAAGCCAGTTATCCACACCTCCCATGTAATAGATCAGCCGGTTGTTGCCAAAGGAGGTGCTGGCTGCGACCCTGTTGGCCCAGATGAATGTTTTGTGAAGCTGGGTATAGTGCCGCAAATCACCCCCTACCACCACCATATGCTGATCCAGCTGGTTGATCTTCTGGTAATACTCCCCGAAAGCCTTCCCCCTGGTTCCGAACAGGGTATTCATCCCGCGGTCCCTTGTGTTGTCGAATACAAGCTCCGTCCTCCCGGTAAGCCAGGTATTGAATATATCCTTGCGTTCCAGGTTGTTGTAGTCAGTTCCCATGTAAAGATCCTTGTCCAGCCGTAGTATGAGAGCATTTCTCAGGGACAATACATTGCTGAAGGGATATTTCATAATGTAATGGATCTCATGCGTCTGCCGCCGGATGATGCTATAGTAACTATAGGATTCCAGCACCTTCCGGTGAAGGATCACCTGCTTGTCCCAGCGGTTTTTAAGGTTTTCAAAGCTCAGGAAATACTCATTGTTGTTCAGGTTGAAAGAGAGCCGGACACCTCCGGTAATACGGTAATCCTCCAGCAGGTCGGTCAGGCCTATCTTAATATAAGCATTAATACCGGGATTGATATAGATGGGCTGCCCTCCGCCGGTATAGGTCTGATATGCTGAATTGATATATCCGAGGTCCGCCTGACTGACCAGTTGGTTGATGGAGAAGGATACTTCATAAACACGTTCTTTGGGGATATAAAAATGCTTTTCTCCGGATGTGAATTTTTTCAGGGTGATGGCCTGACTGCCAAAGTTGTAGTCGTCAAGGTTGATTTTTGCCGTGTCGTCAGGTTGTTCCTGCCGGATCTTAACGCTGACAAACCTCCTTTTCATTTCAGGTGCTGAGGGCTCGTCTTTCTTCTCTTCAACCGGAAGGGACGGTTTGACAAGGCTTTTCTCTTTCGCGTGCTGTTGCATCCTGAAGGTGGTATTGGTCATGCTGAATGGTTCCAGTGTAGTGGCATCCGGGAGATCAGCAACAGAGAGCCGGTAACAGCCATCCTCGAAATGGACCATAGTCATCCGGTCACCAACTTGATTGATATGCTGTTCCAGCAATGAACGCTTGTAATTGGTGAGCGGGAATGTTTCGGTGAAATAGTTGAAGTGCGTGGCGGTATCCACAAACGCGATGGTGGAATCGAACCGGGCAAGGTGCCGGTTGACGATCCCGTTTTCATCCGACAGGAAGGTGATGAATCCATGCTGATATTCCATGGGTCCCGATTCATGGTAATGGGGCGTGCTGGTTACCCTGCGCAGCACATTGGATCTGGTCCTGAAATCGTATACAAAAATGTCATCATGGTCTATCCGGTCAATGACACGATGGGTGTCAACACGGGCAGTGATCCGGTCGAATACCAGAGTGTCATTGGGTCTGTTGGAGGAAAAGACGATCTTTTTACCTCCGTCAATAAACCTGGGCATTTCATCATCATAGATATCCCTGGTGATATGCTCAGAGGTACGGGAGGAACGTGAATAGACGAAAATATCCGATTGCCCGCGTTGGACGGCGCTCAGTACCAGCAACTCACCATTCTGACTGAACGCATAACTTGTCACTTTCTGAAAATCCGTCAGTTTGTCCCGTTCCAGCAGATCCTCTTCAAGGGTATAGGAATAAAGCCATGTGTAGGCACGTTCCTCCGTCATGAAGGTTAATAGCCTGCTGCTGGGATGCCAGGCGATCAGGGGCCAGGAAAAGTCAACTTTTTCATCCAGTCTGAAACCCCTCTTAAAAAGTTTTCTTTTCTTGCCTGTTTCCAGATCAAGGAGCATGATCCGAACCTTACCCGACTGATTGGTAACATAAGCCAGGAATTTCCCGTCCGGGCTGACTTGTACCTGCCCGATCACCATGTCCTTGCGGATCTTCACAGGAAAAGATTCCCCTTCCAGCGTCTGACGGTCATCATCATACCGGTAAAAATCAGTGGAGAAATACTGCATCCATTCATCTGTCATGGTCTTGAAGGGGACGCCGACCACGAAGAGGAAGCCGTTGTTGATCTGCCGGCTTGCCTTGGTCATGTAAAGAATATTGGGAATGGTGCTTTTCCCGTATTTGTCGGCCACATATTTCCAGATGCTGTGACCGGCATAGACTGCGTCAGCTCCTGTCAGACTGTTGAAATTACGGTATCGCCCCGACAAGATGCCATCGCGGACAAAATTGTCTGTTTCAATACTCCAGTCATCAGCCATATAGGAAATCAGTCCATTGATATACCACTCAGGGAAATTGATCAGGGTTGAGTTCTTGATCTGTGAAGTGATCTCGGATCCGTACAGCATCTCATTGATCATCACCTGTGCCAGCCCTGACCGGATCTGCCGTTCCAGGTTGATATAACTACCATCGAAGTAGAGGAATACCTTGGTGCCTACGATATAGGTGATCCCGCCAATGTTGTAATACTCATCACTCAGCAGCCCGATGTTGCTCTCCTTGAGTTCTGAGAGGTTATTGAAAATGATGAACTGGATTTTTTCAGCCAGGCCGTAGTCCAGCCGCTTTTCCATCTCCGGCATGATCTCCATGGCATAACGAGCCGTGTACAGGGCGTATTCCCTTCCGCCAAGGTAAAAATAGGTATCGAAAGCGGGATAACGAAAATGGGTCCAGAAACGGTCTACTGTATGTTGTACCCTGTTTTTCCCAAAGGTGAGCTGGGAGCCGTTATAAAACTGTGCATGCAACAGGTTTTCATTCAGTATAAATACCAGTAAAAGACCGCATAACCATTTGCAGACCAATGAAATATGAGATATTCGACACTTTCCTTGCATGACCGGTTTTCCATCCATAAACGCACGGCTAAGGTAATAATTTTGCAAAGAGGTTTTCTTCCTGCATGTGAGGGTCTGTTTCACAGAATATCCCGTAGTTTTGCATCTTTGAAATCATTCCGGCCATGCGCTTATTCATCTTACAATGCTTCTTTATTGCGGCTTGTCTTGCCCCCATCCGGTTGAATGCCGACCCGGTGCGTTTTGTCCATGTCACCACACGGCAGCAGTTCGACTCTTTAATGCGACAATCGCAGGAGACCGGCACGCCCCTGTTTGTTGGGGTTTATGCGGTCTGGTGCCGTCATTGCCGTATGCTGGAGCGGGAGGTCTATTGCGATTCAGCGGTTGGAGATTTTTTTAATGTTTCGTTCATCAACGTGCTGGTGGATGGTGAAAAAGGTTTCGGGAAGGAATTTTCGGGCTCATACCGTGTATCGGGATATCCAACATTGTTTTTCCTGGATGGTCATGGTGAAGTGCTCTACCGGGTGAACGGTTATGTGGAATCCTGGGAACTGTTGAGCTATGCACGCAGGGCTCTCAGGAAGAGCCGGCAGACCGGGGAAGAAGAAAGCAGGCACCTGCACAACCCGGAAGGTTGGCAGAGAAAAGAAAATGCAGGGATCAGATCAGCCCTTTACGTTTCATCACCGGTTCCAGGACAGGTTCTCTTCCCCGGAAAGCTTTGTACATATTCATTGGTTCATCAGAGCCACCTTTTGAAAGGATTTCTGTACGGAAGGTCCGGGCTGTTGACCGGTCGAAAATGCCCTTTTCCCTGAAAGCTTCAAAGGCATCTGCATCGAGGATTTCCGACCAGAAATAGCTGTAGTACCCTGCTGAATAACCCCCTGAGAAGATATGGTTGAAATAGGTGCTGCGGTATCGGAAAGTGATTTCGGGGATCAGGTTGATTTTCTTTGCGACAGCTTGTTCAAAAGCTCCTGCAGTCATGGTAAGGGGGATTTCCAGGGAGTGGTATTGCATATCAAGAATAGAGGCAGCGAAATATTCCACCGAGGCAAATCCCTGGTTAAAAAGCTTGCTGTTTTCTATTTTCCTGATAAGTTCATCGGGTATGGGCTCACCGTTTTCGTAATGTCTGGCAAAACGTTTCATGACCTCGGGTTCGGTAGCCCAGTTTTCCATGATCTGTGAGGGGAGTTCCACGAAGTCGCGTGGTACCGAACCTGTTCCTGCATATTTCACGGTGCTGAAGAGTCCGTGCAATGCATGGCCAAACTCATGAAAAAAGGTTTCGACCTCATCAAGGGTGAGCAGTGATGGTTCTTCGCCTACCGGTTTGCTAAAGTTACAGACGATTGATACCAGTGGCGTTATCCGTTTACCGTCACGCATCCGCTGCCGGCGGAAGGAGGTACACCAGGCACCGCCCCGTTTGCTTTCACGGGGGTAGTAATCCAGATACAGCAAACCCAGGTGATTACCCTCTTCCGATACTTCAAACACCTCCACATCAGGATGATAAACCGGTATGTCATCCCTGATCCTGAATTCGATGCCATAAAGTTTCCGGGCTACGTCAAAAGCACCTTCGCGCACATTTTCCATCACAAAATATGGGCGTAGTTGCTCTTCGTCAAGATCATACCTGGCTTTCCGCACCTTTTCGGCATAGTACCACCAGTCCCACGGTTGCAGTTTGAAGGTTCCCTTTTCGGCCCGGATGATCTTCTGCATCTCCGAAAGCTCTGCCGTAGCACGCTTCAGGGCAGCGGGCATCATATGCTTAAGCAGGGAGGTGACCTTGTCCGTTGTTTTGGCCATGTTACGGTCAAGTATAAAAGCAGCATGACTGGCGTAGCCAAGCAGGGCTGCCCGCTGTTGCCTCAGGTTGGCAATCTCGGCGACGATCCCGTTATTGTCGTTTGCATTCCCCTGGTTGCCCCGCTGTGTATATCCCCTGTACATCTTTTCACGCAGTTCACGGTTTTCGGCATAGGTAAGAAACGGGAACAGGCTTGGCCAGTCCAGGGTGAAAAGATAATCCCCTTCCCGGCCTGCTGTCTTGGCAGCATCTGCAGCTGCCGCCAGTTGCTTGGCGGGAAGCCCGTTCAGATCCTTGTCCACCGAAAGAAATAGCTTGAAATCGTTGTTGTCATTTAAAACATTCTGTCCGAATTTCAATGTAAGGGTGGAAAGCCGCTCATTGATCCTTTTCATCTCCACTTTCTGCTGGTCATCCAACAATGCGCCGTTACGGACAAAATTATTCCATGTATTTTCCAGCAGCATTGAATCTTCTCCCTGCAAACCCAGGGAGGCCCTGTTTTCATACACATGCTTGATCTTTTCAAAAAGGGGTGAGCTCATGCTGATCGCATCATAATGTGCCGAAAGTAAAGGGGTGACGGTATCGGCTACACCTTGCATTTCCGGACTGGTAATCGCTTCGTTCAGGTTAAAGAAAACCTGACTTACACGGTTAAGAAATTCTCCTGCCTCATCCAGTGCCACGATTGTATTCTGAAAATCAGGGGCCGCCGGATTGTCTATGATCTGCTGTACCTGAGCCAGGTGCTGTTTCATCGCTTCAGTAAATGCCGGCATGTAATGCCCGATCTTGATCCTGTCAAACTCAGGTGCGCCAAACGGAGCTGTGGATTCAGAAAAAAACGGATTGTCATTCATCGCTTCCTTCTCCTGTTTTTGTTTGTCCTTACACGATACCATTACCAGGCAACATGCAAAGGTGAAAATAACCAATCTATTCATCTTCATATTTTATTAAATTGATTTTCAACGATAAAACTTATAACAGTTTCCATGATACTGATCCTTATCCCTGTCTGGATAACCGGATTCAAAAATAGAAAAATACCATCTCTTTTCTTTATCTTTATACCCGGTTAAGCATAGCGAGGTATAGAATTCAACAAACATCAAACAGACAAGGCCTATGAAACCAACCATCTGCGTTATTACAGTTGCTCTGCTGCTGTCGCTGACAGCATGGGGGCAGGAGACACAGGAGCCTAAGTTTCTCTTCCAGGGAAACAATGTTTCATTGTCAGCTTTCCTGGGCTTCACCGCAGAATTCACCTGCATTGAAAAAAACTTTGCCCTGTGCAACGGCGGCAGTGGCGCTTTCCTTCTCAACCACCGGTGGTTTCTGGGTGGTTACGGTATGGGCCTGACAACAGCCCACTACAGGGATGACCTGAAAGATATTGTGAACATTGAACGGCCAAGGTTGCGGTTTAGCCACGGCGGGCTTTATTTTGGCTATATCCATCGGCATCACAAACCTGTTCATTTTGCCATCAGCCTGAAAGCCGGAGGGGGTAAGATTGCCCTGGTGGATGAATATTTCCATTATTCCCCACTGGACGAGATGAAAGCGGTGGATAAAGTCTTTGTCATTTCGCCCCGCCTGGATGTGGAAATGAATTTCACCTCCTGGATGAAGGCGTATATCGGTATCGGATACCGTTACGTCGGAGGGATTGACCGGAAATACAAGATAACTGGCCAGGAACCGGTAATGTACTATGAACAAAACAAATACAGCGCTCCTTTTGCCTCCGCAGGGTTCCATTTCGGTTGTTTTTATAAGAGAACAGAGAGTATAAAAAAGTAGAGCGTAGAGAGATGTAGGAGCGAAGGTTCCGGCGGACAACCTGGAACCAGTAACCAGCGATCCACAATGAGAATCCAGACTGCAGGCATCATCCTTTCAATCATATTATGGTCCGTCTTTATGCCGGGAGTGATGGCACAGGCTAAGAAGGTTACCATCAATGGGTATATTACTGATGCTGAGAACGGAGAGCACCTGATCGGGGCAACACTCTTTGTTGAAGAACTGAAGACCGGCGCATCAACGAATCTGTATGGTTTTTACTCATTCTCACTGCTTCCCGGCACCTATAACCTGGTTTTTTCTTATATAGGTTATACATCGGATAAAATGACACTGAAGATAGATAAGAATACCACACTGGATATCGAGCTGAAGCCGAAGAGGGAGCTTTTACAGGTATTTGTCATCACGGGGGAGAATGAAAGTGAAAACATCACCGGGAAAGAGATGGGGGTAGTAAAAATGGAGATCAGGACGATCGAAAAGATCCCTGCTTTGCTGGGTGAGGTGGATGTCCTCAAGGCGTTGCAGCTCCTTCCGGGGATTCAGTCGGCAGGCGAAGGTACCACGGGATACAGTGTTCGTGGCGGATCGAAAGATCAGAACCTGATTCTGCTGGATGAGGCCACGATATACAACGCAAGCCATCTGCTCGGTTTCTTCTCGGTTTTTAACAACGATGCCATCCGGGAGGTCAAACTTTACAAAGGGGATATCCCTGCCCGTTACGGAGGGCGATTATCATCTTTGCTGGAAATACACCAGAAGGAGGGGAACATGAAACATCTGGCCGGCCAGGGAGGATTAGGGACGGTTTCGTCCAGGGTCACCGTGGAAGGACCGCTGATCCGGGATAAGAGTTCTTTCATCCTGTCAGGTCGCCGTTCTTATGCGGATCTGTTCCTGAAGTTGTCGAAACGGGAAGAACTCAGGAATAACCAATTGTATTTTTACGACTTAAACACGAAAATCAATATAGTCGCCAACGCCAATAACCGCCTGTACCTTTCTGCCTACAGCGGAAGGGATATTGTAAACATCGCCAGCGATGAGAACTTCCCTCCATTCAAGATGGGATGGGGGAATAACACCTTCGGGTTGCGGTGGAACCATCTGTTTTCTCCCACCCTTTTTACCAATTTCAGCCTGAATTACAGCAAGTATGACTACCGGCTTGGGATACAGGACAATGTGCAGGGTTTTGAGTGGGTATCAATGATGAAGGATCTCTCGGCAAAAGGGGATTTCGTCTGGTATGTAAATCCCGACAACACGGTACGTTTCGGCGCCCAGTGCATCTATCACGATTTCTGGCCCGGTTTAGCACAAGGCAAAGGTGACCAGACCATCTTCGGGGAGCTTAAGATACCCCCCTCCAGGGCATTGCAATATGGGATTTACCTTTCAAATGAACATCAGGTAAGCACCCATATCTCACTCAATTATGGCCTTCGTTACAGTCACTTCCAGAATATT
The DNA here is from genome assembly GCA_964652685.1 of uncultured Lentimicrobiaceae bacterium. Taxonomy (GTDB): domain Bacteria; phylum Bacteroidota; class Bacteroidia; order Bacteroidales; family SKPS01; genus SKPS01. The sequence continues at coordinate 6,221 of CAZZBS010000028.1, read as the reverse complement.
GGCCCCGGAACGGTTTATCGTTTTAATGAAGCATTTCAGAACATCGACTCAACGGTATACCCCATGGGAAAGGTTTACAACCAGTATGGCGGTTGGGAACCACGCGTCACAATGGTCTTGCAGATCAATGAAAGATCTTCTATAAAAAGCAGTTACAATCGTACTATGCAGTATATCCATCTGGCCAGTAATTCCACCATAGGCTCTCCCCTGGATGTCTATCTTCCCTCCAGCCCCAACATAAAGCCTCAGTCAGCCCACCAGGCAGCGCTTGGGTATTACCGTAACTTTTTAAACAACAACATCGAAATGTCAATTGAGGTTTATTATAAGAAGATGGAAAACCAGGTTGACTTCAAGGATCATGCAGAGTTGATCCTTAATCCACAGATCGAAGGGGAGATAAGGATTGCAGAAGGAGAGGCATACGGGCTGGAGGTATTGATCAGGAAACAGGCCGGACGTCTTACAGGCTGGATAGGATATACCCTGAGCAGGAGCCAGCGGATTTCCCAATGGATCAATGACGGCAAAGTCTATCTTTCACCTTACGACCGTACACATGATATCTCCATTGTAGCCAGCTATCAGTTCACCCCTCTCCTTTCGGCTTCGGCGACATGGGTGTATGCCTCCGGAGCCCCGGTGACCTTCCCCACCGGACGGTTTCAGTACGGCAATGTCATTGCCCCGGTTTACAGCGACCGCAACGATTATCGGATGCCTGCCTACCACCGGCTTGACCTGGGAATCACCTATGATCCTGTACGGAAAAAAAACCGGCGTTGGGAGAGCTCCTGGACCCTGTCAGTGTATAATGCCTACAACAGGCACAATGCTTTTATGATCTATTTCGTAAGGAAGGATAACGGCTCCAATGTGATGGAAGCAGAAATGATCTATCTGTTTCCCATCATTCCGGCCATCACCTATAATTTCAAATTCTGAACGATGATGATATCCATAAACCGGAAATACTGGATACTGCTGCTGCCACTTTTCGTTGCATTGTTTTCGTGTCGCGAAAAGATCGGGATCACCCTTGATTCAACCTATACCCGTATCGTGGTGGAAGGGTACATCACCGATGAAGCCAGGCCCCACCAGGTGAGGCTGACGCTTTCCACCGATTTCTTTTACGATGAGGAGCCACCGCTGGTCACAGGTGCCCAGGCAGAGATAACGGATGGCACACAGATTTTTCCCCTGTCAGAGGTAAGCCCGGGTCTCTATGAAACCGACCCATCGGTTAAAGGGGTCGCAGGACGAACATACACACTGACCATCCGGGGAGTGGATGTGAACAACGATGGCATCGCTGAAACCTATTCGGCCACGGACCTGCTGAAGCCGGTCATGGTGCTCGATTCGGTTGTGGTGGAAACACAGAAGCCGGAGACAGTGCCACCCAAATACAAAGTGAGGGGCTGGGGGCAGGAACCCTCTACACCGGACGACTGCTATCAGTGGCTTTATTATGTCAATTACAAATTAAAAACGGATACGCTGTACAGGACCATTTTCGTTGATGATACTTATGTAAACGGGAGTTATCTCCCGGGCCTGACCATGTTTATGGATATCCTGGCCGCCCCCGGTGATACCATCAAAGTTGAAACACGTTCTCTGTCCCGGGAATACTATACCTTCCTTGTGACACTGATGCTGGAGTCGGTATGGAACCAGGGGGGGGTGGCAGGCCCCCCGGCAAATATCAAGGGGAACATCAGTAACGGAGGATTAGGCTATTTCAGCGCATTCAGCGTTTCTTATATCAGTACCATTATCCAGTAAGATATTGCACCTTATGCTCAAATCTGTCATTAAAAGCGGGATCCTTCTAATATCCCTGATGCTTCTGCTGCATTCCTGCAAGTTGACATCAGACCTGCAGCCTTACCTTGAAAACAGCTTCACCGGACAGCCATCACCCTCTGCTTTGCATTTCGACCTGGTCGGGAACATGATCATCCTGAAAGTGCAGGTCGGGGAAGAGGATACGGCATACAACTTCCTGTTCGACACAGGGGCTTTCACCATCATCGACAAAGAACTGGCCGGTGACCTGGGTATTCAGGAGGAGAAAAGAGCCTTTATCGGGGGCGCAGGAGGGGGCATCGGCATCGCAGGGCTTACCAGGATACCGAAACTGACCCTGGGCAGCACCACCGTGCACAACATCGGTATCGGCATTATCGACCTCTCCCCGATCGGAAAGGTGCTGGGAATGCCCCTGCACGGTATTATCGGTAATAACTTCTTTCAGCATTTCACCATCACCTGGAACTACCTGGATGAAACATTCCGTATTGACACCATCCGCGATATCCTTTGCGATGGCCTTGTTTTCAACTTCTTTCAGGATTTGAAAACTTCCAATGCCCCCGCAATCTCAGCTGTCATTGATGAAAACCACCTGTTTGATTTCATTTTTGACACAGGTTTCGACGGGATGATCAGCCTGCCCCAGCGAATCATCACCCAACTGCAGTATGATTCGACACGGCTGCTCAAAGCTGCCGGGGTCATTTCGGGCGGGCTCTTCGGCAACTCACCTGCTGATTGGCTGATCAAACCCGGACAACTCAGGATGGGGCCTCTCAGCCTTGAAGATGTGGTATGCACAAGCAACCATCTCAGCGTAGGCCTTATCGGATCAGAACTATTGCGTATGGCCGAGACAACCATTCAGTATCCCGAAAAGAGGTTGATCATACGACCCATGGAGAACTTCACCCTGAACCAGTCCTATTTCGGTACAGGCATGGCAGCCACCAAGACCGACGACGGATACTTTACCATCACCGGCCTTTGGCCCGGCTCCCCGGCATGGATCGCAGGATTCAGCCCGGGGGATAAAATCACCGAAGTCAACGGGATGGATGTGATACCCAAACATGCCATGTGGTTTTCATACCTGAATCGTGACAAAGAGGTGATACCCCTTACCCTGAAGATACGCAAACACAATACAACAGAAGAGATAGAATACAGGATAGAAAAGGATTATTTGCTGAAGAATGTGGAAAAGGAAAAATGAAATGTGCGCGAATTTTTCCCTGGTTGTAAGTCATACAGCACGCCTGGTGGAGGGCATGCCAATCCGTTCATGGGCCGGGTGGTTACTTTGCCTTCTGCTTTCCTGCACATTACAGGCCCAGACACTTCATCATGAAAAGGTATTCAACACAAAAACCCTGGCTAAAAAAGGTATCCGGTCGGCCAGCCTTACTACCATCAATGAATTCAGGATCCCGGTGGTTGAGATCTATATGTTTGATGAGGCGGGACGTTTTACGGGATATGCCACCCAGACCTCCAATCTGTCAGATACACTCTACAGACAGCTCTTCAAAAATGGCCTGGTGCATGAAATCCATGATAATACCCCCGGACGAATACTGAAAACCATGCTGGATTACGATCCAAACGGCCGTTTAATGCTGAAAACCAATATGCTGAATGATACTGTTTGCTCCAGGATCCGATACACGTATAACCAGACCGGACAATTGATCTATGCTTATGAATGCTCCACCTCGGGGGATACCCTGTCTGAGGCCTTCTATTCCTATCACCACAACCGCCTGACAGAGATCTCTTATAACAAAGTTGGGATCAGCAGTATCAGGTATGTTGAAAAGAAAAGAAAACTGATCACAAGGGTATTCAACAGGGAAGAGGAATTACAAATGACACGGTATGAAAAATACCGCCGCGACGGATTGTTGAAACTGGAATCGGTTTCGGTCACCGGCATCAGGGTGGCTCCACTCACCCGGTACCATTACAGATCAGGGTTATTGCGGAAGGTAATTCTACCGGATGGTACTAAACTTAACCTGAAATACAAGGCTAAAGAGAACCTTTTCTGATCTATTCATTATCTTTAAACAATGGATAACAGGCTTTCTGATCGTTATCTGTTCAGAGATAACTGTTTATATTTCAAAGAGAATGGATAAAAGAACAGAACCGGAACAAGTATTACACCAGCCTGTAACAAATAAATCTTTTACAACCACAAGGCTAACCGTAATTCGTTAGGGTAATGCATCATTCAAAATGCTATAAAATGTTTAGTATTAAATAAATGAAGGAAAATATGTCAGCAGAACCATTGGGCCGTCTGGATAGCAGTCATGAAGTCAGAGAAAAACTACTTCCTTATTGTCGTTTAAGAAAAGGTGAAATATGGGAAGATCCCATACGAGGACATAAGGTCGGTGTCCTGGATGCAACTAAGTTTGAAGATATTCAAAGAATTTTCGATTCTGAAAAGGCAACTCTCGCTGTCCAGGATCCACCATACAATCTTATGGTAGGTGCTGAAAAAACATACAACCTTTTCAAATGGACTCTACAAGAATATATAGACTTTTCGAAAAAGTGGGTAGAGAATAATCTCAAAGTACTATCAGATCATTCTAGTTTGTACATCTGGCTTGGTGCCGACCAACGGGAACATTTTCAGCCCCTGCCTGACTTTATGTTATTGATGAGAAATTATCCGGAACTTGTTTCAAGAAGTTTGATTACTATGCGAAACCAAAGAGGTTACGGCACGCAGAAAAACTGGATGGCAGTAAGACAAGAATGTTTATATTACATTAAGGGTGAGCCAGACTTTAATGTAAATGCTGAATATACTGATATACCCAAAATACTTCGTGGTTATTACAAAGAGATCAACGGACAGAAGACTGAGAATTTCGAGCGTAGCAAATCAGAAAATATCAGAGCTGGAAATGTTTGGGTTGACATTCAACAAGTGTTTTACCGAATGAAAGAAAATGTTTCTGGTTGTTATGCACAAAAGCCATTGAAGTCTATTGAACGAATTGTTATGGCAAGCAGCAAGGAGGGGGATATGATTACTGATTTCTTCGCCCATTCCGGTACAACCTTGATAAGCGGAGAAATGAAAAAACGTAAAGTATTTACTTTCGACATTGATCCCATTTTTGCTGAGTTGACCATCAGACGTCTTGAACACTTTCGGAAAACCAGAATGACAGGTTTTCAGCTTGGGAATCCATTCCCCGAAATTGCAGATTTCATTGTTGAGCAAAAGCTGGAAGAATAAATTCAACCTAAAAGAGCATTTGTGCAGACCTTTTTTTTAATCAATGGAAAAGCTTGGGAAAAACCTTGAAAGGCTCATTGAGCGACTTAAAAACCCTGATGATTTCAGAACTGAATTGGAGCACCTTCGTTCTGTGTATTCATTCCATGAGTGTCCACTTAAATTAACTTCATTATCAATTGATTACAATTTGGTACTTTGACATCTTTGTATACAATACTTGTAAACAGCTCTTTTACAGGCGTTTTATCAAGTAGTGATATTCCAGAAACCTGTAATATTTCGTAGGTCAAACGATCTGTCTTCAAATCCTTTCCCACTATAAACACCATGCAGTAGGCTATTCCGGTACGGCTCGTAATTTTATCAATACCAGCACCATTGAACCTGCTGTAACCGTTGGTATACCAGGATTTCAAAGAACGATATAGAATCTTTAGCGGACACTCATGTGAAAAGATAAGGATGCAATAAATATATAATGTATTTTTCCTGCAACTAAACCCTTCGCTCTTAAAGCAGTCTAAATGATATATTTCCTAAAGCCTCACTCGATGAAAAAGCGAATACTCCCGGTAGCTGTTTTCACGGCACTTTTATTTTTTATGACGCCCTTTTGTAAGCTTAAAGCAATGATGTATATTGGTGGTGAGATAACCTGGGAATGCACTTCGCAAGGCAATTTCAGGTTTATAATGATACTCTACCGCGAATGTTGGGCGCCTAATTATGGATCCACTCTAAATCTGGTTTCAAATGTCCCCGGATTCTCCAGCATAAGCATGACAAGGATTGCTGTCGATGAAATCTCACCAACATGTGGTTGTCCGGGCGGAACACCAATAACCTGCAGTCCACAGCCATCGCTGTGGCTAACCGGTGCAGTCCAGGAAAATGTTTACACATCCGATGGGTCTTACCCCAACGGGGTCCCTCTTGTGGGTGTTCCACCCCCTGGTGGCTGGTATTTTGCTTATAGTAACTGCTGCAGGGGGTCCTGCAGTAATATACCAAGCTCCAGCTCATTATCTTACTTTATAAGGGCGGTTATGTATCCATACAAAAACACTGCTGTGAATACATGTTTCGACAATGGGCCTGAGTTTGTCGAAAAGCCTGCTACTATTCTCTGCAC